>CANGME010000010.1 GCA_947455145.1 Comamonadaceae bacterium | reverse complement strand
TCTGCAACAAGTGGGCGGGCTCCGCGCTGATGCAAGACGAGGCGCTGGCCATTCAGATTGTGGAAGCAGTGGTGGCCGCTTGCGCGCCGCACAACGTTCCGGTGACGCTGAAGATGCGCACCGGCTGGTGTCAGTCTGAAAAGAACGCCATGGTGCTGGCCCGTGCGGCTGAGGCCGCAGGTGTGCAGATGGTCACCGTGCATGGTCGCACGCGCGAGCAGGGCTACGGTGGCCATGCCGAGTACGACACGATTGCCGCCGTCAAAGCGGCCCTGCGCATTCCCGTGGTGGCCAATGGCGACATCACCAGCCCCGAGAAAGCGCGCGACGTGCTGGCCTACACAAAAGCCGATGCGGTGATGGTGGGCCGCGCCGCGCAGGGCAGGCCGTGGATATTCCGCGAGATGGCGCACTTCTTGGCCACGGGCACGCATCTGGCCCCGCCACTGGTGGCCGAGGTTAAACGCTTGTTGCTTGACCATTTGGTGGACCACTACACCCTGTATGGCGAGTTCAGCGGCGTGCGCACGGCACGCAAACACATTGGCTGGTATGTGAAGACATTGCCCGGCGGCGAGCCGTTCCGCGCGCGCATGAACGCGCTGGAAGACAGTCAGGTGCAGCTGGACGCTGTGGCTGATTTTTTTGATGAACTGGGCGCTGCCATAGACCGAATGCCCAGCGCCGAACCCGACACGAAGCAAAACGAGAGAGACGAATGTATGGAGTTTTCAGAATGAGCAAAAAGCACATCGAAGAAAGTGTGAGAGCCAGTTTGCAAAGCTACTTCACCGACCTGCGCGGTAGCGAACCTGACGGCATGTACGACATGCTGGTGCGTGTGGTTGAAAAGCCGCTGCTGGAGGTGGTGATGAGCGAGGCTGACAACAACCAGTCACGCGCCGCGCAGTGGCTGGGCTTGAACCGCAACACACTGCGCAAGAAATTGCTTGAACACAAATTAATTAAATAAGAATTTTCATGAACGCACTCCTCTCTGTCTCCGACAAAACTGGCATCGTTGATTTCGCCCGTGCCCTGCACGCCCTGGGCATCAAGCTCATCTCCACCGGCGGCACGGCCAAGCTGCTGGCCGAGCAAGGCCTGCCCGTGACCGAAGTGGCCGAAGTCACCGCCTTCCCCGAGATGCTCGATGGCCGCGTCAAAACTTTGCATCCCAAAGTGCACGGTGGCTTGCTGGCCCGACGCGATGTCCCAGAGCACATGGTCGCACTCAAAGCCCACGGCATTGACACGATTGACCTACTGGTGGTCAACCTTTACCCCTTTGAAGCCACCGTAGCCAAGCCCGGCTGCACGCTGGAAGACGCCATCGAAAACATCGACATCGGTGGCCCGGCCATGGTGCGCAGCGCCGCCAAAAACTGGAAAGATGTGGGTGTGCTGACCGACGCTGCGCAGTACGCAGACGTGCTGGCCGAGCTGCAAGCCAAGGGTAAGCTCAGCGACAAGACGCGCTTTGGTTTAAGCGTGGCGGCGTTCAACCGCATCAGCCAGTACGACGGCGCCATCAGCGACTACCTGTCGCGCCTGGACTTTGACGAAACGAAAGACGCTCCCGGCTACGTGCCACCAGCCCAACTCTTTGCCGGCCAAGCCAATGGCCGCTTCATCAAGCTGCAAGACCTGCGCTACGGTGAAAACCCGCACCAGCAAGCCGCCTTCTACCGCGACCTGTACCCCGCGCCCGGCTCACTCGTCACTGCCACCCAGTTGCAAGGCAAAGAACTCAGCTACAACAACATCGCCGACGCCGATGCGGCATGGGAATGCGTCAAGAGTTTTAACGAGCCCGCTTGCGTGATCGTCAAGCACGCCAACCCCTGCGGCGTGGCTGTCGGCGCGCACCCGCTAGAGGCCTATACCAAGGCCTTGCAGACCGACCCGACCTCGGCCTTTGGCGGCATCATCGCCTTCAACGCCCGGGTGCAAGGCCCCGCCGCCGAAGCAGTGGCCAAGCAGTTTGTTGAGGTGTTGATGGCACCTGACTTCAGCGACGAAGCGCTGGCGGTCTTTAAGTCCAAACCTAATGTGCGCATCCTCAAGATCGCATTGCCCCCAGGCGGTGGAAGTGCGTGGGACAAGGGTCGAAACGCGATGGACATCAAGCGCGTTGGCTCGGGCCTGCTGATGCAGACGGCCGACAACCATGAACTCGCTTTGGCCGACTTGAAAGTGGTCAGCAAAATCCAGCCCACACCGCAGCAATTGCAAGACCTGTTATTCGCCTGGAAGGTCGCCAAGTACGTCAAGAGCAACGCCATCGTGTTCTGCAAAAACGGCATGACCATGGGCGTGGGCGCAGGCCAAATGAGCCGCCTGGATTCAGCCCGAATCGCCAGTATCAAAGCCCAGCACGCGGGCCTGAGCCTGGCCGGAACGGCCGTGGCCAGCGACGCTTTCTTCCCCTTCCGCGACGGCCTGGACGTGGTGGTGGACGCAGGCGCCACTTGTGTCATCCAGCCCGGCGGCTCCATGCGCGACGGTGAAGTGATCGCCGCTGCGGATGAGCGTGGGGTGGCGATGGTGTTCAGCGGCGTGCGGCACTTTAGGCATTGAGTTGTGTCCCTTGCGTCTGTTTTGGTTGACGCAACTGTGTGGGCGGGGCAGGCGGTCAGTGCACCCGTTCTCCAGCCCACGCTCGCGGGCGGCTGTTATTGGTTGTTGAGCGTTGCTTCGTCAACACCCTGGATGGCACGCAGCCTCTGAGGCAACCGCGAATGGGGCTTGCGCCCGGATGCCCAGACCACCTGCCTGCGCAGGGTGTTGGCGTGTCTTGGTTAGGGAAGAGTCAAGCCACAAGTCGGAGAGAGACAGGTTCTGCGACCGTCCGTGTTAACTCCCAAGTTAGCCAGCATTGCCCTCGGCACTCGTGCTCTCTTCGTCAACGCTTGCTCCTGGGAATTCGAGGGCGCCTGACGAAGCCACCACATAGCACGCAATGGCCAAACCGAAGCAAACAATGGCGGCTACGTGCGCTGTTTTCATGCTGGCTAGCGAATAGCGTTTATCTGCCGCGCTGCAATGACCGTAGAAACCATAAACACTTCCTGCGGCTGATAAACCATTTTGGTCCGAACCGCCTTGCAAAGCGGTTGCGACTTGGGATTGAAATATATATCCCCGTCAACTCACTCAAATGATGGCCGATATCGCGCCAACAATCGAAGTTGCTGTGCGGGTGTTGAAGTGTGGTTCTGTGATCGACCTCGCCTGTAGTCTCTTTGCACCGGTGTTACCAAGCCAAATCCAGATCAAGGTGGGTGGTGGGGCTTGCAGGCGCAGGCTCCATTCGCGGTTGCTACAGAAATCGCATGTGATTACGGTGTTGACGCAGTAGCGGCTGCATGCCTGAAGCATTAGCCCGCGAGCGTGAGCCGGAGAATGTGAGCCACGCCGCCCGCCTTGTGCGAGGTGACGGCGTGAAATCTCAGAGAGAAGAAAAACGTTCAGGCAGGACGCAGAAGCTTGAACACGTCGCTTGCCACAGAAACCGTTTCAGCAATATCCGCCTCCGTATGCGCAGCACTCACAAACCCCGCCTCGTACAGCGCCGGGGCGATGTACACGCCGCGGTCCAGCAGGCCGTGGAACAGGGTGTTGAATCGGGCGTTGTCCGTCTTCATGACGGTGGCGTAGTTTTGCGGTAACTCGGGCATCAGGAAGAAGCCGAACATGCCGCCTTGGCAGTCGGCGCTGAAGGGCACACCTGCTTCAGCGGCGGCGGCTTTGAGGCCGTCGACCAGGGATTGGGTCTTGCGGGAGAGGGCGTCAAAGAAGCCGGGTTTGCGAATTTCGCGCAGGGTGGCCAGCCCGCAGGCGGTGGCCACCGGGTTGCCTGAGAGGGTGCCGGCTTGATAGACCGGGCCGAGTGGGGCCATCAGCTCCATGATTGCGCGCGGGCCGCCAAACGCTGCTAGGGGCATGCCGCCGCCGATGACTTTGCCCAGCACGGTTAAGTCGGGCTTGAAGCCGGGAATGGCTTGGGCATAAAGGCTTTGGGCGCTGCCCAGTGCGACGCGGAAACCAGACATCACCTCGTCAAACACCAAGAGCGCGCCGTACTGGCTGCACAGTTCACGGCAGCGCTGCATGAAGGGCACGGAAGCGCGCACGAAGTTCATGTTGCCTGCGATGGGTTCGATCATCAGGCAGGCGAGATCAGCGCCGTGCAGGGCGAAGGCTTCTTCAAGCTGCTGGATGTTGTTGTACTCGAGCACCAGTGTGTGCTGCACCACCTCGGGGGGCACGCCCGCGCTGGTGGGGTGGCCGAAGGTGGCTAGGCCGGAGCCCGCCTTGACCAGCAACGCGTCGGCATGGCCGTGGTAGCAACCTTCAAATTTGATGATCTTGCTGCGGCCTGTGGCACCGCGTGCCAAGCGCAAGGCGCTCATGCAGGCTTCGGTGCCGGAGCTGACTAGGCGCACCATATCCATGGAGGGCATGAGGCTCAATATTTCTTCGGCTAACTCGATCTCACGCTCAGTGGGCGCACCGAACGAGAAGCCGTCTATCGCGGCTTTTTGCACGGCGTCGAGCACGGCCGGGTGGCCGTGGCCCAGGATCATGGGGCCCCAGGATCCGATGTAGTCGATGTAGCGCTGGCCGTTGGCGTCCCAGAAGTAGGCGCCTTGGGCGCGCTTGATGAAGCGCGGTGTGCCGCCTACGGCTTTGAAGGCGCGAACGGGGGAGTTGACACCGCCGGGGATGACTTGGCGTGCGCGTTCGAACAGGGTGTGGTTGAGGTCAGTGTTTGGTGTCATGGGGCGGTAGTTCAAAGCCGGATAGGGGGCTAACGTCTTCGTCGTCAGGGGATGTTTCGTCATCATCACCCTGCGCCCAAAAGAGGCGGTCGGGTACGACGTGGCCCATGCCGGGGCTAAAGCCAGACTCCAAGCAGTGGTCAAGGTAATGAATAGCCTCAGTGAAGGCTTCACTGAGGTCGCAGCCGGTGGCGAGCAGGGCGGCGAATGTGGCGCTCAGGGTGTCGCCCGCGCCAGCAAAAGAGGCTTCGATGCGCTCCAGTTTTTCTGTGCACAGCACAGACTCGGGCGTGCTGAGCACGTTTTCAATGAAAGCATCGGATGTCGCCATGCCGGTGACCAGGGTGTAGGCAACACCCATCTCACCCGCAGCACGCGCAATGTCACGGGCAGTGGGCTTGCGGTCGGCATTCCAGTCGGGCAGCAGCCAACGTGACAAGGTGCTGTGGTTTCCAGCCAACACCGTAGCTTGGGGTAATACCAGTTCACGAAAGGCGTCGAGGTAGAGGTCAATCTGGACTTCATTCCACCAGGATAGATCGGGCATGTAGGCGATCAAGGGCACATCGGGGTAGTCAGAGGCAATCTCGGCAATCGCGCTTAGGTTCTCGGGTGTGCCACAAAAGCCGACCTTGATGATCTGCACGGATACATCTTCCAGCAAGGTGCGGGCCTGCTCGGCAACCACCTCCTCATCAAAGGCAAAGTGCTCAAAAATGTGGGCTGTGTCGCGGACATAGGTGCCGGTGATGACGGGAAGCGCGTGTGCGCCAACCGAGGCAATGGCACTGATGTCGCTAGACAGGCCTGCGGCACCGGTAGGGTCATTCGAGTTGAACACCAATACGCACGCAGGAGGTGCCGATTCGATCTCTAAATCAGTGGGAGCAAGGGTTTGCATGGGCTGGCATGTGGCTGCAATCAGGCAGAATGTCGTAAGTCTTGGTGTGGGGCCTGTAAAAGCCGTGTTGCCTCGATACAATCACTCAATTCTATTCGAGAGCCTATTACACTGTGAGCGATACCAAAACTTGGATGTGCCTAATTTGTGGCTGGATTTATGATGAAGCTACCGGAGATATTGACTCCGGCATTGCCTCAGGAACCCTCTGGGCCGATGTGCCCATGAATTGGACCTGCCCTGAATGTGGTGCCCGTAAAGAAGATTTTGAAATGGTGCAGATATGATCTGTGTACACTGATAATCTGACTTCGGTCATTTGTTACTTTGTAAAGCCCTTAGCAGGAGCAGTTTTCTGTGAGTCCACAAGAATCAACTATCAAAGTCCTCGTGATTGATGACAGCAATACCATCAGACGTAGTGCTGAGATTTTTCTTAAGCAAGGTGGACATGCAGTCATGTTGGCTGAAGATGGCTTTGACGCCATGTCTAAAATCGGCGAATTTCAACCGAATTTGATTTTTTGTGACATTTTGATGCCGCGATTGGATGGCTATCAAACCTGTGCCATTATCAAACGCAATGCCCTGTTTGCGGATGTGCCCGTTATCATGCTGTCATCTAAAGATGGTGTGTTTGATAAGGCTCGCGGACGGATGGTAGGCGCTCAGGAATATTTGACAAAACCGTTTTCTAAAGACCAACTGTTGCGTGTAGTGAACCAGTTTGGTTTACGCATGCAAGGAGCCCACTGATGCCCATTCAAAAAATTCTAATCGTTGATGACTCCAAAACGGAGTTGATGTTCTTGACTGATTTGTTAAAGAAAAACGGAATGACCGTCAAAACTGCAGAAAATGCTGAGGCGGCCCTTAAGTGTTTGACAGAAGAGTTGCCTGATCTGATCCTTATGGATGTAGTGATGCCGGGCCAAAACGGCTATCAATTGACCCGCTCTATTAACAGGACGCCTGAGTACGAGCACATCCCAATCATTTTGTGTACAAGTAAAAGCTTGGAGACAGATCGAGTCTGGGGTATGCGACAAGGCGCACGCGATTACGTAACAAAACCAGTTAATGTTGTTGAGTTGCTGGAAAAAATCAAGGCGTTGGGTTAATCCATAACTATGGCAAATCGAGAAGCACTTCGAGAATTGCAGGTACGGCTTGCCAGTCGTTTGCAAACTGCAAAGGCAGAGGGCTTGTCTATTTCGTGGCTGGCTGTTCGGGCAGGAGAGGGTAACTATTTACTGCCACTGGCTCAGTCAGGTCAAATTTTTCCTGTACCTCATATTCAGACGGTGGCGTATGCGCAACCTTGGTTTCTGGGTGTCGGAAATTTGCAGGGTGGTTTATTTGGTGTGATTGATTTTTCCGCGTTTATTAAGGGCGGGCTTGTTCCTGCTAAAGCGGGGCAACAGTTTGAACAAGCTCGTGTTGTCACGCTCAATGCTGCATTAGAAATAAACTGTGCTTTGCTGGTAGATGAGTTGGCTGGTTTAAAACAATTGAACGCTTTCACTGCTTCAGTGCCCCCCCCGGCTGGAGCGCCAGCTTGTTTTGGCAATAGCTATTCTGACGAACAGGGCGTGTTTTGGCAGGAGGTCAACCTCCAGTCCTTGTCCAAAATGCCTGAGTTTTTGGGTGTAGGTAATTAAGTTTTTACGTAAGGTCCCATCATGTCCGTAGTAGATAAATTCAAGAGTCTGTTTTCCAAGAGGGTGTCAGATGCCGAGCAGGACTCTCGTTTTAGTCTTGCTATGCCTGGAGAGGCTGTGGACTCAATGCTTGCTGACTCTGTGATTTCAGAGGCGGCATCGGCAGCGGAATTGCCAATAAATGCTGCGGAAATTCAAGCAGCTGAAGTTCCTGTGGATCAAAATGACCTGATATTTGTGCCTGCTCTTGGGCGGCGAACGGTGGTTCAACACCAGCGATTGTTGGCAATTTTGCTGGGCATATCACTGATTGTGTTGACCGTAGTGGCTGTGATAGGTTTAAGTTCAGCGGACAAGGTTGCTCAGCAGGTGAGTGCGATGGGGCAATCTTTGATGCAGTCGCAGCGTCTTGCAAAATCGGTGTCACAGGCCTTGGTGGGCGTGCCGCAGGCATTTCCTGAGGTGGCAGAAAGTGCAAATGTTCTGGGTAAGAGCTTGCGAGCACTTAAGGATGGTGATGACCAAATGCGATTGGATCCTTTGGCCGATGACTTGCAGCCGCAACTAAGCAAAATTTTACCTCTGACTCAGCGAGCTGAGAAAAGTGCAGCGGTTATCTTGGCTCAAAAAGATGTGCTGACACAGGTTGGGGAAGCCTTGCGCTTGATTAATCGCCAATCATCGGATCTTTTGGAAGTTGCAGAAACGATTGCTTCTCTCAAGCTGCAACAAAACGCACCATCCACCGAAATTTCAGCAGCAGGTCAGTTGGTTATGCTGACTCAGCGAATTGGAAAGTCTTCTAATGAGTTCTTGACGGCAGAGGGGGTAAGTCCTGAGGCTGTTTTTCTGCTGGGTAAAGACCTCAACTCATTCAAGGAAATCGCGCAGGGTCTACAAAACGGCAGTCCTGAGCTGCGTTTGAGCGCAGCCAAAGATGCACAAACGCGCGAGCAAATTGAATCCTTGTTAAAGCTTTATGAGCCAACCCGTGTTCAGGCGGGTGCTGTGTTGAGCAAGCTGCAAGGACTTGTGGCCTCCCGTGAAGCTCAACTCAGCGTTATTGCTGACAGTGAGCCGATTCGTAAAGATTTGGAAGCGTTACAAGTTGAACTGGCTGCCAACTCTGGCTTGAGTGCGGTGGCATTGTTATCCTTGATTTCGGCGGCTATTTTTTCACTGTTGTGTGCGGCAGGTTTGGCTTATGTGCAGTTGCAGGACAGCCGTAAACGGCAAGAAATTGCCGAAACACAGCGACAGGAGGCTGAGCTTCAAGAAAAAGAAGCCAAGCGTGTGAACGAAGCAAATCAGGCTGCAATTTTGCGACTGATGAATGAATTACAGACTGTGGCTGAAGGTGACTTGACGCAAGAAGCAACCGTGACAGAAGACATCACTGGTGCGATTGCGGATTCGGTGAACTACACAGTTGAAGAGTTGCGAATTTTGGTCGGTAATGTGCAATCCACAGCGGCTCGAGTTGCCCAAACCACGTCTGAAGTCGACCAGACATCGACGGAGCTGTTAGCGGCGTCTAACGAACAACTGCATGAAATCGGGGAGACAGGGCGTTCTGTTGTGGATATGGCGACTCGAATCAACGATGTCTCGATTCAAGCGCAAGAGTCTGCAGCAGTGGCTCGCCAATCACTGATGGCTGCTGAATCAGGTCTTAAAGCAGTGCAAAACACTATCGGCGGTATGAATGCGATTCGTGATCAGATTCAAGATACTTCAAAACGAATTAAACGCCTGGGAGAGTCGTCTCAAGAGATTGGAGAGATCACGGAGTTGATTTCGGATATTACTGAGCAAACCAACGTGTTGGCTCTTAATGCTGCCATTCAGGCTGCATCTGCCGGTGAAGCCGGACGAGGATTCTCCGTGGTGGCGGAGGAGGTGCAGCGTTTGGCTGAGCGTTCAGCCGATGCGACGAATCAGATTGCTGCCTTAGTGAAAGCGATTCAGACTGATACACAAGACGCGGTTGCAGCTATGGAGCGCTCAACCCAAGGTGTGGTTGAAGGTGCGCGATTGTCGGACAATGCTGGTACGGCGCTTTCAGAGATTGATCAGGTGTCCCGACATCTTTCTGAGCTGATTGAGAAAATTTCCAACTCTGCGTCTAGTGAAGCTAAATTGGCCAATGTGGTGGCGGGCAACATTCAGCACATCTTTGCTGTAACGGAGCAAACAGGTGAAGGTACCCGTTCGACGGCCACTCAGGTTCGTGAGCTTTCCATCATGGCAGAAGAATTGCGCCAATCTGTTGCACGTTTCAGGATCGCTTAATTCTGAAAGCCCGATAACTGCCGCTAACAGGACGAACAGGAGCGCGAGAATTCATGCAAGTCCAATCAGAATCTAACGACGTCACAGAACCCGCTGACGGTGATCTTAGTCCCTTATCCTGGGTGTTGGATGAATTGCGTAAGTCGCTGGAAGGCGCATCTAAAGCTATTCGTCGTTTTGTGCGTGAGGCCAATAAGTCGCGTAGTGCCGGGCTAGGGTCTTTGGATACTGCGCAGCTAAGCGTTGCATGTCAGCAGCTTCACCAGGCGGTGGGTGCTTTGGAGATGGTTGGGCAAGTTGCACCCGCGAAAATGCTGCGTGCAATGGAGAGTTTGACCCAAAAGTTTGTTCAACAACCTGAATTTTGTAACGAAGTATCTGTCGCAGTGATAGAGCGCGCTAGCTTTGCGCTGACTGAGTATTTGGAGGGAGTATTGCGTGGTAAGTCGGCTTCAGCTGTAGCGCTGTTTCCTCAATACAAAGATATTCTTAAATTGATTGATGAAGATCGCATACATCCGGCTGATCTGTTCCCCATTGAGTGGCATTGGTTAGACCTGAAGCTGAGCACGATTTCAGAACCATCGCAATACGGAACGCTTATTCGTAGCAAGTTGGATTCAGCAATGCTTAATGTGGTGAAGACTGGAAATGTGGTCTCAGCACAAACTTTGAGGGACATCAGTTTATCTCTTGCTGCGGGGCAACAAAAACTGGAACCCAGAGCTTTTTGGCAAATTTGCGCATCCTTTTTTGAAGCGTTAGCTAGCAAACTTTGCCCATTGGATGTATACGCAAAGCGAACAGCATCACGTGTCTTATCGCAGTACTCGACGTTAGCTAAAGACAGTCCCGAGCTATCTGCACGATTGGTGCAGGACTTGCTGTTTTTTTGCGCGCAAGCTGTTCCAGGCAAAGATGATGCGGTACCTACATTGGCGGCATGCCGTCAAGAATATGGCTTAACAAAAAGTGTGGTGGCGAATTACGAAATTGTTCAGTTTGGGCGATTTGATCCTGCGCTTCTGAGTCAATTGCGCAAACGCATTGCCACAGCCACAGAAACGTGGGCTGCTTTATCGGGTGGAGATACAAATCGGCTGAGAGTTGTGGCTGAGCAATTCAATGCTGTGAGTGAAGCGATTTTGACATTGCACCCGGAAAATAAGGAAATTGCAAAAGCCCTGGTTAAGGCGGTTGAGCAAACGGTGCGCTCGGCTAAGTCTCCCTCGGCTTCGGTTGGTATGGAGGTGGCCACCGCTATTTTGTACCTTGATGCTGCGTATGACGACATAGACCCCACGGATACACACATGGCAGAGCGCAGTTTAAGGCTTGCGCAACGTTTGGATTTTGTTATCACCGGGGGCGGGTCTGAGCCATTAGAGGGTTGGATGGAGGATATCTATCGGCGTGTGAGTGATCGACAGACCATGGGGAGTGTCGTCAATGAGTTGAGGAACACGTTGAATGAAACCGAAAACTCTTTGGATATTTTTTTTAGAGATCCCAAAAATAAAGATTCTTTGAAAGATGTGCCCAGTAAGTTTGCACAGATGCGCGGGGTTTTCTCTGTTCTGGGTCTGGATCAGGCAGCTTTGGCAACCGTACGCATGAAGGTGAGTGTTGAGAAGTTTTTGGTAGAAAAAACGAACACCGACCCAACGGAACAAACGAAATTGTTTGGGAAACTAGGCAATAGTTTAGGTACTCTGGGGTTTTTGGTTGATATGCTGAGCTATCAACGTGTTCTTGCTAAAAAGATGTTTGTATACGACGAAGAACAGGGCGAATTTATGTCGCTCATGGGTCGCAAAAAAGAGGCTGAGGCTGAGGTGCCTCAACAAGTCGTGACAGATCAGTTGAAGGTCGATGTGATTCCTGTTGGGTTGAGTGTCCCGCCAGTTCAAGCTGTTAATGCTTTAGTGACTGAAATGCCAGTGGCAGTCAGCGACATAGTCGAATCAGTTCAACCCGCTAAAAGCCGGGAAGATGAAGAGGAAGACGCTGAGTTGCGCGAGATTTTTTTGGAAGAAGTAAGAGAAGTTGTTAGTAATGCCATGGAGGCGATCCAGGCGCTTATTGGCGAACCGCAAAACTTTGAACACTTAACAACTCTGAGACGCGCCTTCCACACCCTTAAAGGCAGTTCGCGAATGGTCGCACTCAACGAGTTTGGGGAAGCGGCTTGGGCCATGGAGCAATTGCTAAATCACTGGTTGGCTGAACAAAAAAACGCAGAAGAACCTCTTTTGCGGTTGTCACACGAAACTATGCAGGGCATGGGACGCTGGGTGGAAGATATCGCTGGAGGAATGGGCGAACGTTGGAGTTCGGATCCATTCCGAAGGGCTGCAGACAGTTTGCGTATAAATAATACATACACGTCACTCGAGATCCCTAATGAAGAAGATGTTTACCAGCCAGTGATGGCAACTGGTTTTGAAGATAAAACCGTCCAAGCGGAGGAGCATGACGCTAAGTTAACAACTTTCCCCCTGACAGAAATGTTGCCGCTTGAAGCCGCTGAAGCCGCGTCTATGCCACCGGTTGAAAGACAGCAACAGTCGGTGGACTTGTCGCATGGCAATTCTGGATTTCCGTTAACTGACGTTTTTGACTTTGATCTTACGGAAGCCATGACGGACGAGTTGCCCAACAATGCGATGTCTAAAGTAGACGAAAAGGTAAATGAGTCGGAACGTTCCTTGGCAGACGTGTTTGATTTCGAAACTGCAAATTTTGATGAGATCTTGGATGAACCTTTGATGGGTGTCGAGGTTGCAGAAGCCGAGCTTCCTATCATTTCTTCGTCATTTGCGACATTGGGGGATGGTGGGACGGGTCTGGAAATACAGGAAGAGCCAGCAGATACGATAACTCCTCCCGTTCTTGCTGAGGCCGTTCAAGTGGGCCAGGTTGCAGAGGAGCCGGTTAGAGTCATTGGTTCATTAAGAATCGGTATTCCGCTGTACAACGTGTACCTGAACGAGGCTGATGAGTGGTCCCGACGTTTGCAGACAGATTTAAGCGAGTGGGCGCTAGAGTTACACAAGCCAATTTCGGACAACAGTATTGCACTGGCTCATTCTTTGGGCGGAAGTTCCGCAACAGTTGGTTTTATGGCGCTTTCAAAAGTTGCGCGACTGTTGGAGCAAGCCTTGCAACATGTCCAACTTCATGGAAGAGGTTGGCCGGAACATGCTGAGATTTTCATTGCTGCGGCTGAAAATATAAGGCATCTATTACATCAATTCGCTGCAGGCTTCTTGAAAGAGCCGGACACCAATCTACTAGAGTTACTTGAAGACGTACTGAGAATGGATTTTCAGTCGTCCGAAAATTTCGATATACAAGATGAGCCGATCGAACAAGAGTTGGAAATCTTGAAGGGTGAGCCGGAGTCTCTACATGTGGTTAATCCAGGATCTATAGAACTGGATCAAGAATTAAAGGTTAAGGAAAGCGAACCCATTGAGGATGCCTCCAATCAAGACGTACAGGCTCACATGCCGCTGGGGGCCGCTCAAATTGTGTTGAGCGCACAGGATGACGACATTGATGCTATTGATGATGTTGATTCTGATTTGTTCCCAATCTTTGAGGAAGAGGCCGAAGAATTGTTGCCCAAGCTATCCGGTGCATTGCGCAAATGGGCGCAGCAGCCTCAGGATATGGGTTCAAGATCAGAGGTGTTGCGTGTTTTGCACACACTTAAGGGTAGTGCCCGATTAGCGGGTGCAATGCGAATGGGTGAGATGTCTCACCACATGGAGTCAGCCGTTGAGCAAATGGGATCCGAATTTTTGCAGGGGGCTCAGATTGAGCCTTTGATGGCGCGATTTGACAACATGCAGCAAGACTTCGATAGGCTACGTTCTAGTGTTGCACTGGAAGGCTTAGAAGTATCCCAAGCGCCAGTGAGCGAATCAGTAAAAGAGCTCATCGATGACGTAGCTGTCGCCAGTCAGGTCGCGCCTAAGAGTCCGGCTATTCGAACCATACATCACAACGTTACGCATGCTCCGGTGCGACTTACAGGCGGACATTTTTTACGTGTGCGTTCACAATTGCTGGACAGGTTGCTCAACCAGGCTGGAGAGGTAATGATTACGCGCTCTCGCTTGGACTCTCATTTGGGGCAAATGCGCAGTTCGCTTACCGATTTAACTGGAAATTTAGATCGTCTGCGGCGTCAACTCAGGGAGATTGAGCTTCAAGCAGAATCACAAATGCAGTCACGGTTGACATTGACCAAAGACAGTGCTCAGGGTTTCGATCCATTGGAATTTGATCGATTTACTCAAGTTCAGGAACTAACACGCATGATGGCCGAATCGGTCAATGACGTTGCTACAGTTCAGCGGCATTTACAAAGCACAATTGCCGGCACTGAAGATGATTTGATTGCGCAGGGTAGACAAGCGCGCGAATTGCAACGGGACCTATTGCGGACACGAATGGTGGAGTTTGAGAGTATTTCAGAGCGTCTATATGGCGTCGTGCGACAAGCCGCAAAAGACACGCACAAACAAGTCAAACTCGATATTACTGGCGGATCCATTGAAATGGACAGGGGCGTTCTGGAGCGAATGGCGCCAGCCTTTGAGCACATGTTGCGCAATGCCATGGCGCACGGAATTGAGTCAATTGCCGACCGGCAGGTGACTGGTAAAGCAGTTGTAGGGAGCATCTCTATCAACCTGGATCACGAGGGCAATGACGTCTCGGTTACTTTCAGTGATGATGGTGCGGGTCTGAACCTTGCTCGAATTCGAGAGAAGGCCAAGGCCAATGGTCTTATTGCTGAAGATGCGACATTGTCGGATGCTGATGCGGCAAATCTTATTTTTACGCCTGGATTCTCTACGGCCTCTCAGATTACCGAGCTGTCAGGTCGGGGTATTGGTATGGATGTGGTGCAAACCGAGGTCAATGCCTTGGGCGGACGCATTGAAACCACAACGGAGCTGGGTGTTGGTACTAACTTCAAGCTCGTACTTCCATTAACAACAGCCGTGACACAAGTGGTCATGCTGCGCATGGGAGCTTTAAGCATAGGCGTACCTGCCAACCTGGTTGAGATTGTGAAAAGGGTGAGTGCTTCTGAATTGGAGCAAGCCTACCAAGCTGAACAGATGGAACACAACGGGGAATCGATTCCGTTGTACTGGGGTGGAGCCTTATTCCAAGCATCTACGCGCAGTATGGAGATGATAGGAAAAACGCAGCCTGTGGTCGTTTTCCGTAGTGCAGGACAGAGATTGGCAGCGCACGTGGACGAGGTTTTGGGTAACCAGGAGGTTGTGGTTAAGAATCTTGGGCCGCAGCTCTCCCGTATGCCGGGCTTGTCCGGTATGTCAGTGCTTGCTTCCGGTGCGGTGGTTTTGATCTATAACCCAGTTGCCTTAACTGCCTTTTACAGTGACCAGGTTCGTGCACTGCAGAAATCTGGGCGTGTCAGCAATGTGGCCACATCGACATCGACATCGACGGCGTCGGTAATAGAGAGCCGTCCCGTAGTGAAGGCTGCAATTGGTGTGGTGCCTCTTGTACTTGTGGTAGATGATTCAATCACAGTGCGACGTGTGACACAGCGGTTGCTCAAGCGTGAAGGCTACCGGGTGGCCTTGGCCTCTGATGGTCGTCACGCCCTTGAGGTCTTGCAAGAAGAGCGCCCCACCATTGTGGTGTCGGACATTGAAATGCCGCGCATGGATGGCTTCGAGCTGGCTCGCTATATCCGCGCTGACCCCGCAATGCATGATTTACCCATCGTCATGATCACGTCTCGTATGGCGGAGAAGCACCGGGAGCATGCACTCCAACTTGGTGTCAATCACTACCTCGGTAAGCCCTACAACGAAGAGGAATTGTTGGGCTTGGTGCAACACTACGCGAAGCTTGCCGTTGAGGCTTGAGCGTTAGTCTCTAGTCCTTTGCGCACGTGCGTAAAGGCTTCTGTACAGCCACTCAAGCTCGGTGCTTGAGTGGGGCTGGTCACGATGGTCATCGTTGTTTTTAGCTGAAGACGGCTAAAATTCAAACATGTCCAATGATTCTCCCCCGACGAATTTCACGAATCATTTCCTGATCGCCATGCCCGGCTTGGCAGATGAAGCTTTCTCTAAAAGCGTGGTGTACCTGTGTGAGCACAGCGAACGGGGTGCCTTGGGTTTGATCATCAACAAGCCCAGTGATATCAATCTGGACAAACTGTTTGAAAAAGTTGAGCTGCATCTGGGCCGCGCTGACCTAAAGGGTCAGCCTGTTTTCCATGGTGGGCCGGTTCAGACCGAAAGAGGCTTTGTTTTGCACGAGTCCATGCTGACTCCTGTCGAACAAGCCAGCGACCCTGTTTACGCTTCCACCATGGTCATACCGGGGGGGCTGGAGATGACCACCTCCCGCGATGTTCTTGAAGCTTTGGCCACCGGTGCCGGTCCACGTCGCGTGTTGATCTCCCTAGGCTACTCTGCTTGGGGTGAGGGGCAGTTGGAGTCCGAGATTGGGGAAAACGCTTGGTTGACTGTAGACGCCGATCAGGCCGTCATCTTCGACACCCCGGTCGCACAGCGCTACGACAAAGCATTGGCTTTGCTGGGTCTGCAGGCTTGGATGTTGTCCCCAGATGCGGGGCATGCATGAGCATGGCCCAAGCACCAACGCAAGCTCCGGTTCCTGCCACGTTAACCACCTTTTTAGCGTTGGACTTTGGCATCAAACGCACAGGGGTGGCCGTGGGCAACCGTCTGCTGCGTAGCGCCCAGCCACAAGCCACGATTCAGGCCGAAGGTGATGCCCGTTTTGCCCGCATCACCGAGCGTTTGCGAGAGTGGCAACCCGACGCCTTGGTGGTGGGTGTGCCCTACCACCCAGATGGCGCTGCGCATGAAAACACCATGCGTGCCCAAAAGTTTGCGCGGCAATTGCGGGGGCGTTTCGGTTTGCCTGTGTTTGAAGTCGATGAGCGCTACAGTACCACCGAGGCATTGGCCAGCGGTGCGAAAGATGCCGACGCAGGGGCGGCCTGCATCATCTTGGAGCAATTTTTGAGAGGGATTGAATGAATACCATAAGCAACGCAGTTCGCGAAGCGACAAGCGTGGGCGCTTTACTCGCACTTGATGCGCAAGCCCTTTACGCCGACCTCTTGCATGGCGTCAAGGGCCTGTTTCAACCACATACCCGGCTAGTCGGCATCACTTCAGGGGGGGCCTGGCTGGCCGAGCAATTGCAACGGGACATGGGTTTGGAAGGTAAGCCCGGCATCATTTCATCGGCCATGCACCGCGATGATTTTTTAAGCCGAGGTCTTGCCGCTGGTGGGCAAACCCTGCTGCCTTTTGATGTGAATGATGCGCACATCGTGCTACTTGATGACGTCCTCTATACCGGGCGCACCATTCGTGCGGCGATCAATGAGATCTTCGACTATGGACGACCCGCCAGCATCCAACTGGCCGTGCTGGTGGATCGTGGCGGGAGGGAGCTGCCAATCCAGCCGGACTTCTGTGCCGCCCGCGTCAACCTAGCCCCGTCCCAATCGCTGGCGTTGGCACGAGATGAGGCCGGGCATTTCAGTTTCAAAGTGGAGGCAGCCTGATGCTTTTCAAACGCAATCCGCAGCTCAATAAGCATGGCGAACTGCTGCACCTGCTGGCGGTTGAGGGCCTGCCCAAAGACATCCTGACCCACATCCTCGACTCTGCCGCCAACTTCGTCAGTGTCAGCGACCGTGAGGTCAAGAAAGTGCCTCTGATGCGGGGTAAAAGTGTCTTCAACCTGTTCTTCGAGAACTCCACTCGCACCCGCACCACCTTTGAGATCGCCGCCAAGCGCTTGAGCGCTGACGTCATCAACTTGGACATCGCCCGCTCCTCGGCGTCTAAGGGCGAGAGCTTGCTCGACACCATCGCCAACCTAAGCGCCATGGCGGCCGATCTGTTTGTCGTCCGGCACAGCGAATCCGGTGCGCCGTACCTCATTGCACAACACGTTGCGCCCCATGTGCACGTCATCAACGCGGGTGATGGCCGCCATGAGCATCCGACGCAGGGCCTGCTGGATATGTACACCATCCGGCACTACAAGAAAGATTTCTCCAACCTCACGGTGGCCATCGTGGGTGATGTGCTGCACTCCCGCGTGGCCCGCTCTGACATTCATGCGCTCACCACCTTGGGCTGTGCCGAAGTGCGTGTGGTCGGCCCTAAAACCCTGGTGCCGTCCGACATGGCGCCCATGGGTGTTCGGGTCTGTCATTCTCTGGAAGAAGGCATCAAGGGCTGCGACGTCATCATCATGCTGCGCCTGCAAAACGAGCGCATGAGCGGCGCTTTGCTGCCGTCCAGCCAAGAGTTCTTCAAAAGCTTTGGCCTGACGCCGGAGAAACTGCAACTCGCCAAGCCCGATGCCATCGTGATGCACCCGGGCCCGATCAACCGCGGCGTTGAGATTGATTCTGCGGTGGTGGACGGCAAGCAAAGCGTGATTTTGCCGCAGGTGACCTTTGGCATCGCGGTGCGCATGGCGGTGATGAGCATTGTGGCGGGGACAGAAGCATGAAATTACTGATCAAAGGCGGACGCGTTATTGACCCCGCCAGCCAACGCGATGAAGTCGCCGACGTGGCCATTGCGGCAGGCCGCATCATTGCCATCAACCACATCCCTGCGGACTTTGTCCCCAACCGCACAGTGGACGCCACAGGTTATTTAGTCGCCCCGGGTTTGGTGGACTTGGCGGTGCGTCTGCGTGAGCCAGGACACGAGCATGAAGGCATGCTGACGTCTGAAATGGCCGCAGCGGTGGCGGGTGGTGTCACTAGCCTGGTGTGCCCACCTGACACCGAACCGGTGCTGGATGAGCCAGGTTTGGTTGAGATGCTCAAGTCGCGTGCTGAAAAGCTGCATCAGGCCCGGGTATTTCCGCTGGGGGCACTGACGCGTAATTTGCGCGGTGAAATTTTGACCGAAATGGTGGAGTTGACCGAAGCCGGTTGTGTCGGATTCAGCCAGGCCGACGTACCGCTGGTAGATACACAAGTGTTGCGCCGCGCCCTGCAATACGCTAGCACCTTTGATTACACGGTGTGGTTGCGGCCTCAGGATTTTTATCTTGGCCACGGTGTGGCGGCCAGTGGTGCATTGGCGACGCGTCTGGGGCTCAGTGGTGTACCCGTGGCGGCAGAGACGATCGCCATGCACACTATTTTTGAATTGATGCGGGGCACCGGTGCCCGCGTTCATCTGTGCCGCATCAGCAGTGCGTCCGGCGTGGCGCTGGTGCGGCAGGCCAAGCAAGAAGGCCTCAAGCTCACCTGCGATGTTAGTGTTAACTCCCTGCACCTGACGGATGTCGATATCGGCTACTTTGACAGCCGCATGCGGCTCAACCCCCCGCTGCGTCAACAGGGTGATCGCGACGCCCTGCGTGCCGGTTTGCTGGACGGCACGATTGACGCCCTGGTCTCAGACCACACTCCTGTCAAAGACGACGCCAAGGCGCTGCCCTTTGCCGAAAGCGAACCCGGTGCGACCGGTGTTGAACTGCTCCTGAGTCTGGCCATGAAGTGGGGTGAAGACAGCGGCGCTGGCCTCGCAAGAGCGTTGGCCGTTTTGACCAGCGAACCGGCTCGCGTGTTGGGTGACGCTTTAGGCACGCTGCGCATGAGCACCGGGCACCTGGTGGTGGGTGGCGTGGCTGATGTCTGTGTGTTTGACCCTCGCTCGGCCTGGGTGGTTCAACCCCAAGCCTTGCGCAGCCAGGGCAAGCACACGCCTTTTTCGGGCTATGAACTCTCGGGTCAAGTGCGCTGCACCATCGTGGGTGGGCAGATTGCATTCCAAGCCTGAGCGGGTCATACAAGCTAATGCGCCGGTTTCTCACGGGCGCGCTGCTTGGCGGCTGGGTTGGGTACTGATCCATCTGCTGGTCGGTCTGGGCACGATCTTGTTCAAGTTCCCCCGCCTGTCGCAAGCGCAAAAAGAAATGCGGGTGCAGGTCTGGTCATCTCAGATGTTGGTGTGTCTGGGCATCCGTCTCATCGTCAAGGGCACACCCGCAACACAAGGCCCCGTGCTGCTGGTGTCCAACCACATTTCATGGTTGGACATCTCGGCCTTGCATGCCGCGCGCTACTGCCGTTTTGTCTCTAAGTCTGACGTTAAAGGCTGGCCTGTGATTGGTCGTCTGGCGGCCGGGGTGGGCACACTGTTCATCGAGCGTCAGTCCCGCAGAGACACGCGCCGTATCGTGCACCACATGGCCGCCAGCCTTTCGGCAGGCGATGTGGTGGCGGTGTTTCCTGAGGGCACCACGGGCGACGGCGTTCACCTCTTGCCCTTCCATGGCAACCTACTCCAGGCGGCCATCACCGCCAATGTTAACGTCCAGCCGGTGGCGTTGACGTTCGTCGATGAGCCCACCGGACAGCACAGCCAGGTGCCCTGTTATGCGGTTGACGACACGCTGCTGAGTTCGGTCTGGCGCACGCTGGGCACGCCCGGTATTGCTGTGCATGTGAGCTTTGGAGAAAGTCAAATTGCCCATGGACGGGACCGCCGAGTTTGGGCCGCAGACTTGCACGCGGCCATTACGCAACTGCGCCAATAAAGCGCTGCTTTCAGGGCTGACCTTAACTGCGCTCAAAGGTCACCACATGGTCCACCTGGGGACGGATGCCGATCCACTCTCCCAGCTTGTGGTCATGGTGACTCGGCACATGGGCCAGTACCGTTTGCCCGCCTGCCAATCGCAAGGTGTAGAGAAACTCCGAGCCGCGAAAGGTCTTGCGGATGATCTCGGCCTTTACCGGCGCGTCGTCATCGTGCACGATGTCATCAGCGCGCAGCAGCACATCACATTCGCCTGAGGCAAACGCGCTGGGCAGCGGGCATTCGGCTACATCGGTCAAGTCACCCAGTGGGGTGCTCACCACGGTCTGTTCGCCCTTCGAACGAAGCGTTGCCGGTGCAAACACACCGTGACCGATAAAGTTGGCTACAAAGCGTGTGGCGGGGCGGTGGTAGAGCGTGTAGGCGTCGTCCCACTGGTGCAAATGCCCCTCGTGCATCACGCCAATGGTGTCGCCAATGGCAAAGGCCTCTAGCTGATCGTGGGTGACGAACAAGGCCGTGGCCTGGGCCGCCTTGAGGATGTTGCGCACCTCGTGGGCCAGGCGTTCACGCAACTCCACATCCAAGTTAGAGAAAGGCTCGTCCAGCAAAAGCAATTGCGGGCGCGGGGCCAGCGCACGGGCCAGCGCCACGCGCTGTTGTTGCCCGCCTGAGAGCTGGTGAGGAAAGTTCTTCTCGCTGCCTTGCAGGCCGACCAAAGCCAGCACTTCAGCCACGCGAGCCGCTCGCTCAGGCGATGGCAAGTGGTGCAAACCAAAGCCCACGTTGCGCGCCACATCCAGGTGCGGGAACAGCGCGTAGTCTTGAAACACCATGCCAATGCGGCGCTGCTCCGGCGGCAATTGCTGGGTTGCGCTGCTCACCACCTGGCCGGACAGCTTGATCTGCCCGCCAGTGACCGGCTCCAGCCCCGCAATGGCCCGCAACAAGGTGGTCTTGCCGCAACCCGAGGGGCCAATCAGCACGCCAATGTCCCCCGCAGGCAAACCAAATGACACCTGTGCGACGGCAGGCTGGGCGCGCCCGGGGTACTGAACCTGGAGTTGGCTGATCTCTAAAAACATGGTGATTGATTGTAGATGCTTACAATTCTCATTTGCATTGCGTAGAGCGCATTGCAACCCATCCGTCATTCCCGCGCAGGCGGGAATCCAGTCCACGCCAGACATCAAGCCACCGTACATGTTTTCAACCCGGCTTAGACACACGTCTCTTCTTCTCCTGACGGTCTTGCTCATGCTGCCAGTGCTGTCAGTGCTCGTCTCCTGGCTGCCCTGGGGCGAGCAAGCCGCGCAGGCACTCCCCCTGCTGCTGGAGATGAGCCGCACCGTCTTGCCCGACTACGCTGCCACCACGCTGTGGTTGTGCCTGATGGTCAGCGTCGGCGTCATCACGGTCGGCCTGTCGGCTGCGGTGGCCGTGACCCTGTTTGACTTCCCCGGTCGTAAAACCTTTGAGTGGGCCCTGCTGCTGCCGCTGGCCATACCGGCTTACGTGGTGGCCTATGCCTATACCGATTTTTTGCAGTTCAGCGGGCCGTTTCAAACCATAGTGCGGGAGCTCACAGGCCTACAAGGCCGCGTGTTTCCCGAGATCCGCAACACCGTAGGCGCGGCCTGGGTGATGACGTTTGCGCTCTACCCTTATGTGTACCTGCTGGCACGCGCCGCTTTGGGCGAGCGCGCCACGCACCTGATGGAGGCGGCCCGTCTGCTGGGCGCACCCATGGCGCGGCGCATCCGTGAAGTCGCTCTGCCGCTGGCCCGCCCTGCGGTGGCAGCGGGTGTGGCGCTGGCGCTGATGGAGACGCTGGCCGACTATGGCGTGGCCAGTTACTTCGGCATCCAGACCTTTACCGCCGGCATCTACAAAGCCTGGCTGGCCATGGACAACCGCATGGCCGCCGCCCAGCTCGCCATGATCTTGCTGCTGCTGGTGATGGGCTTGCTCACCCTGGAGCGCCGTGCCCAAAAGCGCCTGCGCTTTGTCACAGGCCGGGGTGCACGCATGGGCTCGGCCGAGGCGCGGCCGGTGCAGCTACAAGGTCAATACAAATGGCTGGCCTGGGGCGTGTGCAGTGTGCCGCTCATCATGGGTTTTGTGGCCCCGGTGCTGTTCATGCTGCGCCCGCTGCTGGCCGACTGGTCGGCCCTACCTTGGGATCGGTTTATGGGTTGGGTGGGAAACAGCCTGCGTCTGGGGGCCATCAGCGCCGTGCTGGCCGTGCTTTTGGCCTTGGTGCTGGCCTTTAGCGTGCGCCGTCGGCCTGATGGGCTGACCCGTGCCGTGGTGAGCTTGGCGGGGCTGGGCTACGCCGTGCCCGGTGCGGTCATCGTGGTGGGCTTGCTGCTGCCCGTGGGCTGGTTGCAGGCCACTTGGCCGCAGACCGAAGTGGGCTATCTCGTCACAGCCACCTCGCTTGGCATTGTGTGGGCGTATCTGGTGCGCTTTTGCGCCGTGGCTTTGCAGTCCATCCAGAGCGGCTATGCCCGCATTCCACTCAGCTTTGACGACTCGGCTCGCATGCTGGGCACGGGCGACTTTGGCCTGTTGCAGCGCGTGCACTGGCCGCTGCTGCAGCGCTCCACCGTGGCCGCCACGCTGTTGGTGTTTGTCGATGTGATGAAGGAGCTGCCCGCCACGCTGGTGCTGCGCCCCTTCAACAGCGACACGCTGGCCGTGGTGGCTTACCAGCTGGCCCGTGATGAACGTCTGGGCGAGGCCGCGTTGCCTTCGCTGGCGCTGGTGCTGGCGGGGCTGATCCCCGTCATCCTGCTTAGCCGCACGATGCGCTCGCCGGATCAGGCCATCCCCAGCTGCTGAGCCCCTTGGCGGAAGCAAGCCGCGCCTTGAGGGTCGAGCCGAAAGGCTTCGAGGAAGTCGCTGATGTTGTACTTCGGACGCAGCCTGTGTAACGCATCGGCATGGGTTCGCGCTTCGACCATCGAGCCCGACAGCGCCAGACTGAAAGCCGCCAGCCCGAGGATATGAAGATGGGCGTTGGGCCGCGCCGCCGCCTTGACGGCCCAGGTGGCCGCCTCATCGAACTGGCCCAGTCGCACCAGGGCAATGGCGCGCGCGCCCAGCATGCCGAAGAGCAGCGGGTCAAAAGGGCTCAGCAGGCGTGAGTGGTCGGAGGCCGCAATCGCGGCATGCGGGTCGCCCGCCTGCGAATGAACAAACGCCAGCGTGTAATGCCCGAGCGCAAAGCTCGGGCTCAGGTCAATGGCCTGTTCGAGCTCAAACACAGACTGCGCATGTTGACCGCGCAACCAGAGCGCACGTCCCATGGCCCAGTGCGAGGCTGGGTTGCGTTCATCGGCGAGCAGGCTTTGGCTGGCTGTCTCAAAGCTGCGGTCAATGGCTGTCTCACGCGCGGCCCAGCCCTGAAAGGCGTTCTGGAAATGCGTGAACGACAAACCGGCATAGGCCCGCGCAAAGGTCGGATCAAGACGCACCGCCAGTTCGAAAAAGTGCTGTGCCTGCGCGTTGTCATCTTTGTTGAAGCGGTACATGTGCCACAGGCCACGGTGGTGGGCCTGCCAGGCATCGAGCGAGTTCGGTGGCCGCAAAATGGCGCGGTTGCACTCCGACTTTTCAACTTCACTCGCAACAGTGGCAACGATCTTGCTGCCGATGTCATCCAGCAGTAAAAAGGTGTCGTCCCATGGGTTGTTGAAGACCTCAGTCCAGACAACCCGGCCAGTTCGCGCCTCTGCCAGGATGGTTGTCACCGTGAGGTGGGTGCCGTGGTGTCGCACAGAGCCGCTCACAACGTAGTCAACCTTCAACAAGTGGCCTGCTTCCTGCGCTCCGATGTTTTTCTCATTCAGCGCGAACATGCTGCCCTGCGCGATGACGAACAGGCTTCTCAGCTGGGCGAGTCGGCTAATCACGTCATAAGCCAACGCGCTGGCCGTGCCACCACGGACTTCGGCGACGGGGGAAAGATCGGCGAAGGGCATCACTGCGATGGAGGCGCGCCGTGGGGCGTCGTTGATCGCCTCAATCAAGTCGCTGTTGGTTGATGCCACCAGTAAGGCTGTGTCGGCTGGGGCAGGCGTGTGGTCTCGCTCGTGCACCGCTGCCACAAAGCGATAGCCGCGCTGGCGAATCGTGGCAATACAGTTCTGCGCTTCGCCGCTGTCGCCTACGGCGTGACGTGCGGCCTTGATGCAGCTGCTCAAGGTAGATTCGCTCACCACCTTGCCCGCCCACAAGGTGTCCAGCAGCTCTTGGCGGGTGACGATGCGGTCCCGGTGCTGCGCCAAGTAGGCCAGCAGGTTGAACACCAAAGGTTCGATTGGACGCACCACACCACCGCACCGCAAGATGAACAGATGGCTATCAAGCTCGCAGTCCCTGAACGTCAACAGCACTGGCGACTCCTCTATCGAAACAGCCCAAATCATACGGCTGCAAGCCATCCCCACCAAATCTCCACACAAGCTCCCCCGTATCACCAAGCCAATCAAAGCCTGGGTCGATACGCTTGTCTTATGAAAAACGGGAAGCCCCCGTTTCCTTGTGCAAGTCCGTCACACCGAAAGGAAATCATCATGGCCACCACTCTGTACCAGCGCTTGGGTGAAGCGGATGGCATCGCCCGCCTTGTGGACGGTGTCATGGCCGCCCACTTGGTGAACCCTCTCGTCAAGACCCGCTTCGAGAACATCAAGGACATGGCACATGCCAAGCGCATGGCGTGCGAATTTTTTTGTGCCGGTGCGGGTGGCCCGCAAGCCTACACAGGCAAGGACATGCTGAGCGCCCATAAAGGCATGAACATCAGCGAGCAAGAGTACCTGGCGGTGACCGACGACATCGTGGGTGCCATGACGCAACAGCAGCTGGACGAGGGCACGAAAAATGAGGTGATCGGCATTCTTTATTCGCTCAAGGGCCACATCATCCGCGTGTGAATCCGCCTCAGGCGGGGCTACGGCGCGGGTTTAGCGTTGGTAGGGGTTATCAAACCCCAGCTCCGCCAATATCTCCACTTCATACGCTTCCATCTCCAGCGCATCGGCCTCGCTGGTCTCATGGTCCCACCCTTGAGCGTGCAGCGCACCGTGCACCAGCAAGTGGGCGTAATGGGCTTGCAGGGACTTGCCCTGCTCTTTGGCTTCACGCTCAATGACCGGCGCACACAGCACCAGGTCGGCCATCACCAGCGGTTCTTGCGCGTAGTCAAAGGTCAGCACATTGGTGGCGTAGTCTTTGTGGCGGTAGTCGCGGTTCAGGGCCTGGGCCTCGTCCGCCCCGACGATGCGCACGGTGATCTCGGCGTCTGTGGCCAGCGCATGGCGAATCCAGCGGGTGACCTTGTGGCGCGGCAGCGCGGCGCGGTGCAACGGGGCACTGTCCAGCGTGCCGAATTGAAGAGATAGGCTGAGGGTTTTGAGTGTCATTTAAGGCTTTTGCCCTTTGTTCTTTAGCGTGATTAGCTATTATTTTGATAGTGATCTGCCGCGCACCGGGGCATCATAAGCATCCACGATCCGGGCCACCAGCGGATGCCGCACCACGTCAGCACTGGTGAATCTGCACATCGCAATGCCATCGACGCGCTTAAGCACGCGCTCGGCATCAATCAGGCCGCTGAGCTGGGTCTTGGGCAGGTCAATCTGGCTCACGTCGCCCGTCACCACCGCCTTGGAGCCAAAGCCGATGCGGGTCAAAAACATCTTCATCTGCTCGGGCGTGGTGTTTTGCGCCTCGTCCAGAATGACAAAAGCGTTGTTCAGCGTGCGCCCGCGCATGAAGGCCAGCGGGGCGATTTCGATCATGTTGCGCTCAAACGCCTTGGCCACCTTTTCCATGCCCATCAGGTCGTACAGCGCGTCGTACAGCGGGCGCAGGTAGGGGTCGATCTTTTGCGTCAAGTCGCCCGGCAAAAAGCCCAGGCGCTCGCCCGCCTCCACCGCCGGGCGCGTGAGCACAATGCGCTGCACAGCGCTGCGCTCCAGCGCGTCAATGGCGCAGGCCACGGCCAGGTAGGTTTTGCCCGTGCCCGCCGGGCCAATGCCGATGGTGATGTCATGGCTGGCAATGCTGTCCAGGTAGGCCGCTTGGTTGGGCGTGCGGGCGCGCAGGTCGCTGCGCCGGGTTTGCAGCACGGCTGCATCGTCTTGCGCCATGGCCGAGTCGCCCGCCAGCATCAGCTGCAGCGTGCGCGCCTCAATCGGGCGCGCGGCCAGCTCGTACATGGCCTGCAACACCTCCATGCCGCGCTTGGCCTTGAGTTTGGGGCCATCCACCTTAAACTGCTCGTGGCGGTGCGCAATCTTCACCTGTAGCGCCACTTCAATGGTGCGCAGATGCTCGTCCATCGGGCCGCACAAGTGGGCCAGGCGGGTGTTGTTCGGGGGGGAGAAGATGTGGCGCAGAATCACGGGGTACTTTCTGATTAGACCCCCAATGATAGGCAACAAAACAGGCGCAGCATGATCGGCAGACTCACAGGCACTCTCGCAGAAAAAAATCCCCCCCAGGTTCTGGTCGATTGCCATGGCGTGGGCTATGAAGTCCAGGTCTCCATGGGCACCTTCTACAACCTGCCCGCCCTGGGCGAAAGTGTGAGCCTGCTCACCCACTTCATCGTGCGTGAAGACGCGCAAATCCTGTTCGGCTTCAGCACTCCAGTAGAGCGCGAAGCCTTTCGCCAGCTCATCAAAATATCAGGCGTCGGCCCGCGCACCGCTTTAAGCGTGCTCAGTGGCATGAGCGTGGCCGAGCTGGCCCAGGCCGTGACGCTGCAAGAAGCCGGGCGACTGGTCAAAGTCCCCGGCATCGGCAAGAAAACCGCCGAGCGATTGCTGCTGGAACTCAAAGGCAAACTCGGTGCCGACATCGGCCCCGCCGGAAGCCCCGTTAACGACACCCAAGCCGACATCTTCCAGGCTCTGCTGGCGTTAGGCTATAGCGACAAAGAAGCTGCTGCGGCACTCAAGGCGCTGCCGGGGGATGTGGGGGTGGGGGAGGGGATTAAGTTGGCGCTGAAGGCGTTGGCGAGGTAGGGGGTTCCCCGCGACATCAATAGTTCGGGCTATAGTCGAAGCGGGTGATGGGGGAAACTTCAATTCCAACCAGTCGGTTTGGCTGGCGCTGAATCAATGCGGGCACTTCCAATGATGCAAAGATGATCGACCTCGGAACAACCAATTTTTATATTGGCGTGCCGAGCATGCCACGGCATAAATTCGAGCGCTATTCGACTCGGCTCTTTGATGAGTGGGATGAGTACGTCGAGAACACACTGAAACTCCCGGATTATTCACTTGCACTTGAAGTGGAAGAGGGCTCGGTTAAAGGCGGCGGAAAAATTGCGGTTGTACTTGGAGCTTTGTACCTTGGCATCGGAAATTACGGGTCGTTTATCTCGGGCCTTCAGACAATCCGTGAACAGATCAGCTCGGCCGGGGACTTTTTAGCTGAACGAGCGGTTCAACCCTTTGAGTTAAGCGGAGTCTTGCCAAAAGTCCGAAAGGGGGGGTGGATCCTTAGCGCATCTGCAACGTCTATTCGTTAAAGTTCAACGTGGAGAGATGACCTCAGATCAGGCAATGCGCGCGGCTGAAGTCCTCTTCGGTGATGATGCTTTGACTGCACCAGAGTTCATGCGAAAGCTTGAAGAGTCGTTTGAACAAGCACCACGGTTTCATCAGCAGTTACCACTGCCTTTGCAGGAGGTTGAAATGGAAGATTCGTTGCCTGGCAGCGAAAAAGGACGGAAACCTCGTCAATCACCTCTAAAACCAAGCTTGCCTCCACCTCTACAGTTCCGCGTTGAAGTCTGGCGTGAATCAAAGAAGGGGCTGAGGGAAGTTCGTGTCATTCAACTGTAGTTGTGCATAAAACCAAGGTGAATTGGTACACGTCTCTCGATGAGGGGGCAGGGATTTTTATTGCGCACCAGTTCATTCAAAAATCTATGCAAACCAAACCGCTCTAGCTTCACATTGCTGAGCGCGTCATTCATACGCGTCTGCCAGCCTGGGCCAGCGGTGCGGAAAGCGGCCAGTACGTCGTGGTCAAAGCGGATGGTGACTTACTCCTTGGTGGCGCTGCCCGCCGTGCGACCGAGTTTGCGATGGGCGGCAACGCCCTCTTGCAGCTCTCCTGTCGTGGCGGGGCGATCATCTTCACTCACGCCATCCCAGAGGAAATCCTTTGACGGTTGAATGGCCCGCACAGCGGCCAGTACTTGACTACGGTTCATCACATTCGTTTTTGAGCCAGGCATCGTAAACCTCACGTTCGTTGTTGCTTGCAGAACATCGCGGAAATTCAATACACCGCATCATGATCACCCACATGGATAGGGATGATTTGCCCGTCCTGGATGAGCAACTCCAGCGTGATGCGATATGACAAATTGATCGACACCGAATGCATCCCTTGCAGTCGCCCGGACAACGCGTGTAGCCGCAGCGAGGGGTGATGGGGGTTGAGTTCAAGCAAGGCCAGGGTCTTGGCGTATTGGGCTTTGAGTTGTGGGTGGCGTTTGAGAAAGCGCAGCGCGCGGCGCAGGTAGGTTTCGGTGAAAACCAGTTGGTAGGGCATGACGCTTCTAAAAACTCAGGCGCTGCGTTTGCTGGAGGAGGCTTTGGCGGTGCGAGGCTTCTTACTGGTTGGCGCTACGAAATTGGACGCCAACAGGGTTTCGAGACGGGCCATATGCTCTGAGGCTGTTTCGGTGAATGCCCGACCTGCCGCCACGTCTGCGCGGCTTTGCGCCAGCGCAGCGTCCAGCTCACATTCACGCAGGTAGTGGTACTGCGCAACATCCATCACCACGTAGCGTTCTTGACCCCGCACCGAGATGAACGCTTCAGGCTGGGTGGCCAGAAGACTCTCAATAGCGGCAACACCACGGGTTTTGAGGTCATTGGCAGTGAGGTCGGGCATGGTGGTGATCTGAAAAATATCAGCGATATTAAGTTCTTTTAATAGTACTGTAAAGAGTATTGTTAAAAGTGCGTATACGATCACAAGCGATTGACGTCTAGCTTGTGCCGTGCGTTGACTAGGTATGAACTGGCCTTGCTTCTAGGGGTACGCAGGCTATAGTGAACCATTGCACACACCACTCGCGACATCCACACCCAGGAGACCTTTCATGTCGGATCACACCGTTCGCCTTCACAGAGTCCTGCGCACCCAGCCCGAGAAGGTTTATCGCGCATTCCTCGACGCGCGTGCCATGGCCAAGTGGCTGCCGCCCTACGGTTTCACCTGCACAGTGCACCACCTGGACGCCCGCGTTGGCGGCACGTTCAGAATGTCGTTCCATAACTTTTCAAGCGGCAATGGGCACTCGTTCAGTGGTGAGTACCTTGAACTGCTTCCCAATGAACGCATCCGATACACAGACAAGTTTGATGATCCGAACCTGCCCGGCGTGCTTGAAGTCACGGTATCCCTGAAGCCAGTCCTTTGCGGAACAGAGTTGAATATCACACAGTCCGGCATTCCTGAGGCCATTCCCCTGGAAATGTGCTACTTGGGTTGGCAAGAGTCACTGGCTCAGCTCGCCACACTGGTCGAGCCCGATATCCCAGGTTAACGCGCGCCCGTCGTCTGAGCTTGGAGTTAAATTTTGAACCGCACAATGCCCCTACCCCAACAAGCCATCGGCCTCGCAGGCTGGTTGATCTTGACCTTCAGCGCCGCTGCCGTTGGGGCGTTCGCCTCCGCCCAAGCGGGCACGTTTTACATGCAACTAGTGCGCCCGGCATGGGCACCGCCGGGGTGGTTGTTTGGGCCCGTGTGGTCAGTGCTTTACCTTTTGATGGGCATCGCAGCGTGGCTGGTCTGGCGTGCGCAGGGGTGGCGCGGTGCGGGGCTCGCGCTGGGGCTCTTTGTGGTGCAGTTGGCCGTGAACGCGCTGTGGACTTGGCTGTTTTTTGTGTGGCACCAAGGGGCGTGGGCCTTGGTTGAGATTGTGCTGCTGTGGGGGCTCATCGTGGGCACTATCGCCGCGTTTTGGCCGCACCACAAAATAGCGGCTTTGATGCTGCTGCCCTACCTGGCGTGGGTGTCGTTTGCCACGGCGCTCACCTATGCCATGTGGACGCTGAACCCAAGCGTATTGGGTTGATGCGCTACGGTTGACGCATGGCGTCGCGCAGCAAGGGGATACTGGCCACTGCGGGCGACGCGGGGATGGCGGCGACGAAGGCGTAGAGGTCTTTTAGCTTTTGCTCGTCGATGTCGCGCACCGTGTAGCGCGGCATCACGGCGCGTGGTTTGCGCATTTGTGCTTCAAACGCGGCATAGGGGAAGGGGTTGGGCGCGATGCGGGGGCCCGCGCCGCGCTCGCCGCCCTGGCCCATAGTGCCATGGCAGGCGTAGCACTGGTTGACGGTGTAGACCTCGCGGCCACGCTGGATGGCGGCATCGTCTGCGGCTTGGGCTGTCAAAGCGCAAAGCATGCCCATCAAGGTCCCAATCCGCAGAGTCGTGGTCACGTTATTTCGCTTTTGGTTTTGCTTTTGCAGCCGGTTTCTTCACGGATTTTTTAGCCGCTGGTTTACCCAGCATGTCCTCAAACCCCGGCACGTGTTTGACCTCGGTGTTCATCTTCACATCGCTGCGGCGTTGTTTGGCGATTTCTTCGCCGGTGACGAAGTAGTCACCGCGCACGGCGCGCTCTGCCATCAGGGCGTTCCGCTCGGTCCAGTCGCCTAGCGAATAGCCGTGCCAAGGGGCTTCAGGCTTGAGCTTGGGCAGGCCCAGTTCTTCCCAAATTTTCTTGGCGTTTTCCATAAACTCTTTTTTGGGCAAGGCGATGGGCGGGAAGTCGTCTTTCAACGTGGCGTCGATCAACAACGAGGCATCCAAGCCGCCATTGCGCGGGCTGCGCGGGCCGTGGCCGGGGTCGCGGTTTTGCAGTATCTGCAAGTCCAGCGCAAAGTTAGCGCGGTAGCTCATGGCCCACAGCAGAGCGTCGGCGTTGTCGGGATCAATGTCCTCGTTGATGGCAATCACCATCTTGCCGCCAGATCGCAGCAGCGAGGCCGCACCGTAAAGCGCGCGCCAGACTTCGCTCACTGGCGTTTTACGGTCCACCACCACAGCAATCACCTTGCGCAGGTTGGTCAGCGGCTCGTGCATCGAGACCTTGATCACGCCCTTGATGCCCATGGCACGCTTCAAGTGGTTCAAAAACACCGGCTCCAGCGCCACGCGTTTGATCAGGCTGGACTCCGACGGTGTGACCTGCGAAATGATGGAGGTGAGGATGGCGTTTTTGCGGCGCGTGATGGCCGTGACTTCCATATAGGCGTTGTACTCTTGCAGGTTCACGTGGCCGTGCGATTCGCCAAACGGTGCTTCGGGCTCCAGTGCCTCGGTGACGATGTAGCCCTCGATCACGATCTCGGCCTCAGCGGGCACGAGCAAGTCCACCGTCTTGCATTTGACGACGTTGATGGGCGCACCTGCCAGGCCACCGGCCACGTGCAGCTCGTCCACGTCTTCGGCCAATTTTTGTGCCGAGGTAAAGGCCACGCTAGGCGGGCAACCCAAGATCACGGCTGCGGGCAAGCGCTGGCCACGGGCCTTGGCTTTCTCCCAGTGGGCCATGATGCCGGGCTGGTTTTCCATCGACGGGTTCATGCCTAAGCGCGTGGGCGACTTGACCTGACCACGGTAAATACCCATGTTCTGGATGCCGTTGTCCGGGTCTTTAGAGATGTACTGCGACAGCGTGGTGTAGGGGCCGTTGTCCCAACCCGGTGTTGAAATCGGAATCGGCAGACTGTCCAGGCCCTTACCCTTTTTCAGCAGCTCTTTGCCCATCACCACGATCTCTTGGCAAGGCGCATCGGTCACCACATTGGGCAACACTGGGTGTGCAATGGCATGGTTCCAGGTCTTGCCGATATCTTCAATCGCGCAGCCCATGCCCACGCTGTAAATCTTGCGTGTAGCGGCCAATGCGCCCACTACCACGGGGATGTCGTACTTCTTGCCTTTGCCATCCACCACGTTGGTGAACAAGAAGGCCTTGCGGTCTGGCTCGGCAATGCCGCCGCGAAACTGCCAACGCACCAGCGGGTGCAGCTCGGTGTCTTTGTTGATGGGGCGGTCGATAGTGACGAGCAAGCCCGCTTTGTCCAGCGCGGCTAAGTGCTCGTGCAGGTCGGCGTAGCCACGGCCTGATGATTTCGCGCTTGCTTTTGGGGATAAGGTGGTTTTTTTGGTTGCCATTGTTTATCGTGCCTGTTTGGTCATGGTGTCTTCAAAAGCTTTGTTCCATTTGGCGAAGTTGTCCACGCTATAGACGGGGTCAATCACGTCCAACTTCAAGCCGGGGTAGGGCGATGGGGTTTTGGTACTGGCCGGATAGTAATGCAAAGAGGCCAAGAGTTTTTGTGTCTCGGGTGAGAGCATGTAGTCGTAAAATAAGAGCGCCGCATTCGGATGCAGCGTCTTTTGCGCTATGCCCATGTTAAAGCCCTGGGCTACCACGGGCTCCAGCGTAAACCAGTCCACCGGCTTGCCTGCGCGTTTGTCTTTTTCAGGGATGTCTATGTAGACCGTCAGGGCCAAAGGCACCTCGCCCGCGATCACCAAGTTGTGCAAGAGTGACACGCCAAGCCGAGTGGAGATGCCGTTGCGTGCCACCACGTCTTTGAACAATTTGATGCCCTTTTCTTCCCCCTGCGCGAGCACGACTTTGCTGAACCACTCATCGGCTTTGGCTTCTACGCCAAGGTTGCCCTTCCAACGCGGGTCGAGCAGGTCGGCGTAGGTCTTGGGTAGGTCCGCCTTTTTCACCAAATTTGTGTTGTAGGTTTGCACCGTGACGTTCATGAACACGGTGGACCAGTTTTTATGCGGCGGTACGGCAGTGGCGAGCAAGTCTTTGAAGTGAGGGGACGTGACTGGCTGCAAAATCTTTTCGCGGTACAGGGCTACCATTTCGGTGGCCGGCATCATCACCACGTCCACCACCGCATTCTTGCTGCCCGCTTCGCGCAGCACACGCTGCGTGACGTTGTTGCTGCCAGAGCGCCAAGCGTTGACTTTGATGCCGTATTTTTTCTCAAACGGCGCCAGGACGATGGGCAGGTCTTGCGGTCTGAACGCGGTGTATAGCGTGAGTGAGCCTTCTTTGGTGGCAGCGGCCATTACCTTGGCGGCACGGTCGGGGGCTTCGGACAGCAGCAGCGATTCAGTCTGTGCCAGAACGGCGGAGGTGTTGCAAATAATCGAAAGCAAAAATAGAACAGGCCACGTTCGACGAATAGCCAACGATGTCTTCATACGATCACTCTCCCATTAAAAGCAAAAAAGCAGAAGCCCCAAGCGGGACTTCTGCCGATTTTAAGGCGGTAAGGATTAGAACTTAACCTGAACGCCAACAGCCATGTTGGTGACCTTGCCGCCTATGGCGCTTGAAGCATAAGTGGCGCTGTCATTGGCGGCGTTCTCAGCATACAACGCAAACAAACCCACGGCTTTTGTGATGTCGTAGCGTGCACCCAAACTGACCAAGTTGCCACCCAGCCCTGAGGTAGAACAGGCCCCGCCACCAGAAATGCTACACGAACCTGCTGCTCCTTGAGCGTAGTTGGCGGCCACAGTTAACTTCTCATCGACTTTATATTCGCCACTGATTTGCCAGGTGGTGGTGTCATAGCCGCTGAATTTTTTGAGTGCGGTGGCATCCTCAGTGTATTTAAGCGAAGCCAAATCAATACCGAGCCGGTATTTTTCTGCGGTGTAGCCAAAACTCAGGCGAACAGCCGTATCTTTTGAGCTTGGATTGGTGTTCAGAAGCGTAGTTGCAGAGCCGGTGTAACCTGTCCCGCTGAAAGTTCTGTAGTCATTGTGAATTTCTTGGGCGAGGCCAACATAGTAGGCCTTATTGCTCCAACGAGCCCCCATCGATGAAAGAGACTGATTGCGACCAGCTTTTGGGTTTGGGTCTGGGCGCAAAGAGTAGCCGACTTCGACGCCATTCCAGTTCGGGCTAATCCAGAGAATTTGGTCACCAATTCGGGTATTGAACGATGTGGTTCCGGCTACTTCAGTGACACCGGTTGTCCCGACTTTTGCAATCGACTTCCAGCTTGCAGCTGACAGTACACCGCTGGTTGAAACAAAGTTAGAAGAACTCACGCCCAACATTCGGACGCGATCACCAAACTCCTTGTAAATCGTGTCCATTTGACCGAGCTGAAGGGTGCCTAGTTTTGCATGAGAAACAAATGCAAATGCATCACGAACGTCTGAAAAAATTGGCACGGGAAAATTGCCGTCGTAGTTTTTTTGCATAACAGCCTGATAGTCATAACCGACTGTCACATCGCTAAATGATTTTTTGCCCTTTAGGCCGACATAAGAGTTCACTGTGGTGAACTGGGTCTTGGAGTCCAACTGGGCTGCGAAAGTCGTGTTGGTTGGTGTAACGAGTCCTTTAGTCAAATTGCTTGTTGGAGTCCCAGTAGGGGCTGAACCGCTGAACCTGGACTCCTGAAATTGCGGGTAAAGATTGCCGTAAACCTCTAAGTACTCCCCAGCCACTTGAACCGCCTGCGCCGTACCAGCCATTCCGATTGCAGCCAAGCAGCCTGCCGTCACTAAACTGTGTTTGAAATTCATGTTGTCTCCAAGATGTGTAAAAATTTTTCCAACCATTTCGCCTCAGAACCCAGAGCGAAGTAACTGCCTTTTGTTCCTTTATTTGGAACATCGTTCTTGCAAGCAAGACAGTGAGATCAATTAAGCAAAAAATCTGTATCTCGAACTATCCGTAATTACCCTGTAGACACATTAAATTTACACAAGAGCAACATTCGTCATGACCTTTTCTAGTAAGTGGAAGAATTTTCCTCACAGGTAACGAGCAAGAGGTTTTTCTAGGGGTGGGCAAGCCCTGTTGACGTCGTCAAGCCTCTTCGTCTAGCATGGTAGAACGCCGTTCCTTATAAAGGAACGCACATTTAACCCTGATGGATGCTCCATGCCCCACGATAAAGACACCTCCCATTGGCACGAACCTTCTGGCAATAAGAAGGCCGGTTTCGGCGAATTCAAAAAGCAACCCACACCGTATGACGCCTTCATGGAGGCCGAGGGCATCCCCGTGTTCCGTGACGTGGGCATCAACAAGGTGCAAGAGCTGCCGCTTTCCCCTTGGAAGCGCACGGGAGGCCGGGGCCACTTTCTGCAACTGCTGGGCACAGAGACCAAATGGGGCAGCTTTGTGGTGGAGGTGCCGCCACGCGGCGCGCTGAACGCGCAAAAGCACATGTACGAGGAAATTTACCTGGTGATCGAAGGTCGGGGCACGACCGAGGTGTGGCAAGAGGGCGACACCAAAAAGCACGTGTTCGAGTGGCAAAAGGGCTCGATGTTCTCCATCCCCATGAACGCCTGGTTTCGCATCGTCAACGCCACCTCCAGCGGCGCGCTGCTGATGGCGGGCAACACCGCGCCCAATGTGATGAACATGCTCAACAACACCGAGGCGGTGTTCAACAACCCCTTCATCTTCCGCGACCGCTTTAACGGGGCGGACGATTTCTTCAAAGCCCGTGACGAGATCGAGCCCGACCCGGTGCGCGGCCTGGCCATGCGCCGCACCAACTTCATCCCCGACGTGGTGCACTGCGATTTGCCGCTGGACAACCGCCGCTCGGTCGGCTGGCGCCGGGTTGAGCCCTTCATGACCAACAACTGCTTTTACTTCTGGATCGGCCAGCACGAGCAGGGCCGCTACTCCAAGGCCCACGCCCACACCTCGGCGGCGGTGCTGATCTGCCTGAGCGGCAAGGGCTATACCTACACTTGGCCCGAGCGCCTGGGCGAAACCCCGTGGAAGGATGGCAAGGCCGACCAAGTGCGCCGCATCGACTACGAGGCCGGTGGCCTGGTGTCTGCCGCCCCCGGCGGCGCGCGCTGGTATCACCAGCACTTCAGCTCGGGTGCAGAGCCGCTGCGTCTGACCGCTTGGTTTGGCCCGCACAACCCTGGGCGCGACCCAGGCGCACCTGGGTCAAAGCACACCGACTACACGGCCATGGACGTGACCGAAGGTGGCACGGCCATCCCCTATTGGATGGAAGACCCCTTCCTGCGCACCGAGTACGAAGCCGATTTAGCCCGCAACGGTATCCCGATCCGCATGGATCCGGCTTGGTATGTGAAGCCCGAGGGCGCGGTGGCCAAGAAGTCGGTGGACGGGCCGGTGGGGGCGGCGGGGTGAGTCTGTCTTGAGCACACCAAATATCTCCGTTCGCCCTGAGCTTGTCGAAGGGTTGCATGACCTCGATCAAGACAGGCTTCGACAGGCTCAGCCCGAACGGGAAGGGGCTCAGCCCGAACGGGATTCTTCCCAAGGTGGCCGCGTCTTCTTCAGCAACGTGCGGCGCAGCCTGGAGTTTGAAGACGAAATTATCTTGGTGAGTGTGGGCGTGGACATCGGTTCCTCCACCTCGCACCTGGTGTTCTCCCGCCTGGTGCTGGAGCGCCTTGACAACCGCTACATCGTGGCCGAGCGCACCGTGCTGCACGAGTCCGATGTGCTGCTCACGCCCTATGCGGCTGACCAAAGCATTGACGCCGAGGCGCTTGGCAACTTCATCCAAGCGCAGTACGAACAGGCGGGCGTTGAGCCCAGTGCCATCGACTCCGGCGCATTGATCCTGACGGGCGTGGCCGTGCGGCGCAGCAATGCGCGTGCCATTGCCGATTTGTTTGCTGCACAAGCGGGCAAGTTCGTTTCGGTCAGCGCGGGCGACGCGCTAGAGACCACGCTGGCGGCCTTTGGCTCAGGCGCGGCAGCGCGCTCGGTGCGCGAGGGCGTGCGGGTGATGAACATTGATATTGGCGGTGGCACGACCAAGATCGCCGTGTGCGAAGACGGCGTGCTAGCCGACCTCACCGCCGTGGACATTGGCGCGCGTATCGTGGCGTTTGATGCCCAGGGTCTTGTGACGCGTGTTGAAGAAGCGGGTCAGCGTTTTGCGCAAGAGTCGGGCTTCACCCTCACGCTAGGCCAGCCTGTGGCGTTCGAAGATTTGCAGCGCATGGTTAACAAAATGGCGGATCGTATGTTCGCCGTGGCAAGTGGTGGCACGCCCGATGCCGTGACCACAGCGCTACTGCGGCTTGACCCCTTGCGCGTGAAGCAACGCCCCGAGGTGTTGACGTTTTCTGGCGGAGTGTCCGAGTACATCTATGGCCGCGAGCCAACGAGTTATGGCGACCTCGGCCCGCTGCTGGCCGCTGCGGTACTGGCCCGTGCGCAAGCCTGGGGACCGCGACTGGAAACGCCCGAGCAAGGCATTCGCGCCACTGTTATCGGCGCATCGCAGTACACCGTGCAGGTCAGCGGCAGCACGATTTATGTGGAGCCCATCAGCTTGCTGCCGCTGCGCAATGTGCCGGTGATTGCGCCGCACTGGGACTTGGCGGCTGAGGTGCTAGATGGCCCAGCATTGGCAGAGGCCATTCGCCGCGCCCTGCGTCGGCTAGACCTGCACACGGGCGAGCAAGCTGTGGCCCTGAGCTACCGCTGGCAAGGCTCGGCCACCTTTGACCGGCTCGATGCTTTTTGCCGCGCAGTGGCCCAAGGCATGACCACTATCATCGCCCAGGGTCACCCGCTCATCTTGGTGGGTGAGGCCGATTGCGGCGGTTTGATTGGCATTCATTTTCACGAAGAAGCGCAGTTGAGTTTTCCGGTGATTTCCGTCGATGGCATCACCTTGAGCGAGCTTGATTTTGTGGACATCGGCGCGCTGTTAGAGACATCGGGCGCTGTGCCGGTGGTGATCAAGTCGCTGGTATTTCCGACCTCAGCTGCGCTGGGCCGCGTCGCACCAGCGGCCCATCCTGAGCGACTGGCTCAAGCCCTTACGGCGGAGTGAACACCATGCTCTACCCGGCCATTGAACCCTATGAAAGCGGCCTGTTGGCCGTGGGTGATGGCCATCATGTCTACTGGGAGCAATGCGGCAATCCGCAAGGCCAGCCCATCGTCTTCTTGCACGGTGGGCCGGGCGGTGGCTGTAGTACGCTGTCACGCCGCTTATTCGACCCTCGCCGTTATCGCGTGGTGTTGTTTGACCAACGCGGCTGTGGTCGCTCGACACCTCACGCCCGTACCGAACACAATTTTTGCGAAGACTTGGTGCGCGACATGGAGACGCTGCGTGAAGCTTTGAGCATTGAGCGCTGGCAACTCTTTGGTGGCTCTTGGGGCACGACGCTGGCACTGGCCTACACCCGCCATCATCGTGAGCGCGTGCAAGGCATGTTGTTGCGCGGCGTGTTTGGCGCGCAGCCGCATGAACTTGATTGGCTGTACAAACCGGGTGGGGCGAGTCAAATATTTCCCAAAGAGTGGCACGCGTTTGCCACGGCGCTGGGTCCGGTCGATGAGCAAGCCTTGTTGTCGGCTTATGACCTGCGCTTGCACAGCGCAGATGCGACCCAAGCGCAAGCGGCAGCGCAAGCCTGGTGCGCGTGGGAGAGCGCAGTTAGCAGTATTCACACCGCGCCCCGCTCAAACATCGGGCAGAGCACGGATGCACCCGACCCACATCACAGCTTGGCCATGGCCCGCATCTCCGCGAACATGTTCCTGCGCGATCCCTGGCTCGGGGCCTCTGGAAAAGTCTGGCCTGCTCAAAATCTGCACGGCATCCCCTGCACCATCGTGCAAGGCCAGTGGGATGTGGTGACACCTATGGTAACCGCTTGGCAGTTGCACAAAAACTGGCCAAGCAGCACACTGCGCATCGTGCCCGAAGCCGGACACGCCAGCAGTGACCCGGCACTGCGACAGGCGCTGATCCAAGCGCTGGATGAGATGGCAGATATGACGATCAACGACGTTGAACTTTCAATGACAAGCTAAGGAGACTTTATGGCAATCACTCAATTCAAGGTAGACGGCAAGGGCGTGAAGATTGATGGCGATCCGGCCATGCCGTTGCTGTACGCCCTGCGCGACGACCTGAACCTGAAGAACCCCAAATTCGGCTGTGGTCTGGCCCAGTGCGGGGCCTGCACCGTGCAACTAGACGGCGCCGCCATCCGCTCATGCGTGATGCCGCTCGCCGCCATCGAAGGCAAGAGCGTCACCACGCTGGCGGGCTTGGGCACGCCCGAGAAACCGCATCCCATACAGGCCGCATTTTTGGCCGAACAAGTGCCGCAGTGCGGCTACTGCATCAATGGCTGGGTCATGACCGCTGCGGCCTTTTTGAAAGAAAAACCCAAGGCCAGTGACGCCGAGTTGCGCGAAGCTTTGCGTGACTTGAAGTGCCGCTGCGGCACGCACGTGTCCATCTTGCGCGCCATCAAGCGTGCGCAGGTCGAAATGAACAAAGCCTAAGGAGATCAACATGACCGAAGCACACACACCGTCAATGCCCTCCAACACCCGCCGCGAATTTCTGCTCTCATCTGGGGCTCTTGTCGTCGGCGCATCCGCACCCTGGCTAGCAAGCTCCGCCAACGCCCAAGTCGGCAGCAGCACCAAGCCTGCGCACGCGGCGGACGAGCTGGACTCTTGGGTTGCCATTGCACCCGATGGCCGCGTCACGGCCTTTTACGGCAAGGTCGATTTAGGTCAAGGCTTGGCCGTGGCCATTGCGCAAATCGTGGCTGAAGAGTTGGACGTGGCCTATGCCAAGGTCAGCATCCTTCAGGGCAACAACGCTAGCTCCATGAACCAGGGCGGCGCGTCCAGCGCTTTAGGCATTCAGGCCGGAGCCAAGCCGCTTCGCAACGCGGCGGCTGAAGCGCGCCGCTTGCTGTTGGAAGCTGCCGCAGTCAAGCTGGGCGTGGCCTTGCCAAGACTTGCGGTGAGTGACGGTGTGATCACCTCACTGGACAACCCGGCTCAACGTGTGACGTATGCCGAGCTGATCGGTGGCAAGTACTTCAACAGCAAGGTCGAGTGGAACCAAAAAATCGGCAACCCGCTGGAGATCAAAGTCAAGGCCAAACTCAAAGCCCCGGCCGAGTACAAAGTGGTGGGCCAAGCGCTGCCGCGCACCGACGTGGCCTGGAAAGTGTTTGGAACTGAAGGCCACATGAACGACGTGAAAGTCCCCGGCATGTTGCACGCCCGTGTGATCCGCTCACCGCTGGCGGGCTGCGTGGCCGAGAAGGTGGACGCCAGCTCCATTGCCGCCATCAAAGGCGCGCGCGTGGTGCATGAGAAAAACTTCCTCGCCGTGGTGGCCGAAAAAGAGTGGGACGCGGTTCGCGCAGCACAGCAGCTCAAGGTGCAGTGGTCAGCTTCTACAAACCCACTGCCCTCATCCAAAACCGTGCATGAGTTCATCAAGGCCGCGCCCACCGTCAAGCGCACGGATGAAGCCAAAAATGGTGATGTAGCAGCGGCCTTTGCCGGTGCCGCCAAAGTGATCGAGGCCGAGTACCGCTGGCCATTCCAATCCCACGCCAGCATGGGCCCGGCCTGTGCCATTGTCGATGCCAAGGCTGACAGCGCCACGCTATGGACAGGCTCGCAAAAGCCGCACTTCGCGGCCGATGGCGTTGCCAATTTATTGGGCATTCCCAAAAACAAGGTCAACGGAATCTGGACCATCGGCCCAGGCTCTTATGGGCGTAATGACGCGGGCGACGCGGCCATGGACGCGGCCATGCTGTCCAAGCTCACTGGCAAGCCGGTGCGCGTACAGGGTATGCGGCACGACGCCACAGGTTGGGACCCCAAGGCCCCCGCCTCGGTGCACCGCGCACGCGCTGCGCTCGATGCGTCGGGCAAAGTGGTGGGCTACGAATTCATCTCACGCGGCTTCTCGCGCGCCACGATCGAGAGCAACGAGTCCGATCCGCGCGACAGTCTGGTCGGCATGGAGATGGGCTTGAAACCCCGCGCTGGTGTGGGCTTTGGCGTGCCGTCTGAAAGCTATGGTTTTGACAACAAACTGCTGGGTTGGGAGGTGGTGCCCGACCTGATCGCCAGCGCCTCGCCCCTGCGCACCTCGCACATGCGCGATCCGGTGGGCCTGCAAATTCACTTCGCCAGCGAGCAGTTCATCGACGAGCTGGCCCATGCCACGGGTGAAGACGCCATGGCCTTTCGCCTCAAGTACCAAAAGGCACCGCGCGACCACGCGGTGCTCAAAGCAGCGGCGGCCAAAGCGGGCTGGCAAACCCGTGTCTCAGGCACAGGTGACAAATCAGGTGCGCTGCTCAAAGGGCGCGGCATGGCCTATGCCCAGCGCGCAGGCACCATCGTGGTGGTGATTGCCGAGATCGAAGTTGACCGAAAAACAGGCCGCATCTGGGGCCGTAAATTCACCGTGGGTCATGACTGCGGCTTGATCGTCAACCCCGAGACACTGCGCTACACGATTGAAGGCGGCTTGGTGCAAGCGCTGTCACGTTCGTTGTTTGAAGAGGTGCAGTTTGAGCCTAACAAGGTCAACAGCGTCGATTGGCTGAGCTACCCCATCCTGAACCTGCCCGATACGCCGGAGACCATCGACGTGGTGCTGATCAACCGCCCCGACATGCCCCCCACCGGCGCGGGCGAGGCCACCTGCCGCGTCGTGCCCGCCGCGATGGCCAACGCCTTCTTTGACGCCACCGGTGTGCGCCTGCGCCAAGCACCGTTGACGCCTGAGCGGGTGCTGGCGGCGCTGGCCAAAGCTTGAACGCCTGAAGAGGACAACTGCGCATGAAACGTCTCACTCAATGGCTGGTCTCGGCCATACTGGCCGTCGCGCCACTGCTGGCCCAAGCCCAAGCCCTCACGCCCGCCGGCCCGCACGACGCCATCCTGATGTACCAGGGTGCAGACCGCGAGGCCTGGTTGCTGGAGCGCGCGCGCAAAGAAGGCACGGTGACGCTCTACACCTCCATGGCCCCAACCGAGGCCAGCCCCTTGCTCAAAGCGTTTGAAGCCAAGTACGGCATCAAGACCGAGCTCTGGCGCGGCTTGAGCGAGGGTGTGGTTCAGCGCGTGATCAACGAGGGGCGCACCAAGCGGGCCGTGGCCGATGTGATCGAGACCAATGGGCCCGAGATGGAGATGCTGAGCCGCGAGCGCTTGTTGGCCGAGTTCTACAGCCCGCACACGGCTGACTTGCCACCCGGCATGATCCCCAAACACAGGCAGTGGATGCCAGACCGCATCAACTTTTACGTGGTGGCCTTCAACACACAAAAAGTCAAACGCGAAGAACTGCCCAAACATTACGAGGGTTTTTTAGACCCCAAGTGGAAGCAGCGCTTGGGGATTGAAGCGACCGATGCGGAGTGGATGGCGGGTCTGGTGCACAGCATGGGCGAGGCGCGTGGAATGACGTTTTTCAAGAAGCTGGCTGAGCAAAAACCCGATGTGCGCAAGGGCCATATTTTGTTGGCGCAAATGGTGGCGGCGGGCGAAGTGCCGGTGGGTTTGACGATTTACAACTCGAACGCCCAGTCGCTCAAACAACGCGGCGCGCCGATTGATTGGCTGCCCATGGAGCCCACCCTAGCCCGCCCCCAAGGCCTGGCCGTGGCCCGCAACGCAGCTCACCCGCATGCAGCGGCGCTGCTGGCCGACTTCATGATCTCGCCCGAAGGCCAGCAGCTACTCAACAGCATGGGCCGACCCCCCGCCAATCTGAAGGTCAAAACCAACCTGACCAACTTCCCCTACGTGCTGACCGACTCAGGGCAAGTGCTGGACGAAGCCGAGAAGTGGAGCCAGTTGTGGACGCGGATGTTTTTGACGAAGTGATTTAAAAATTCACTCTCGCTGTCAAGCGCAAGCTGCGCGGCTCCATCGGGTGCACATGCGTGTCATTGATGCCAGCGCCGCACTGGTTAGCTGCCACCTCACGCGCGGTGCATGAGGCGTAGTAGTAGGCGATGTCGTTGCTGCTTTGGTTGGTGAGGTTGAACACTTCCAGGCTCAGCGTCAGCGCTGGGCTGGCCACATAGCGCACCCCCAAATTAAGCAGCGTGGATGCCTCTGAGCGCACGCTGTTCAAGGTGTCCAGCGCGCGCGGCCCCATGTGGCGCAGGCGCAGGCTGGTGCGCCAGGGACCGTCTTGCCAGTTCAGACCCGCACTCACGACACGCTCCACCGCGTTGTCGATAAAGTCGCCTTGGCCAGCGGGTGTTGCACCTTCAAAGCGGGCGCGTGACAGCGCCACGTCCAGCTCCACGCTCCAGTGCCGATTGAGCTTGCCGCGCAGCGTGGCTTCAATGCCGTGGCGCGTGCTGGGGCGGCCGGGTTCGGTTGTGCCAGTGTCGCCCACATAGACGAGCTCGGAATCCATTTTCAACTGCCACAGCACCAGCGTGCTGACCCAATCCGGCTCGGGCGTGAAGCGCCAGCCCAACTCGCTGCCCAGACCTTTGACCAAGGCGGGCACGCGCGTGGATGGCAGGCCGGTTTGCGGGTCGCTGGTGATGGTGGTGCCGCGCACATCGTTGCTGTGCAAGCCGACCCCGGCGTTGGCATACAGCTCGCTGTGCGGTGAAAGCGTCCACGCCAACCCGGCTTTGGGTTGCCACAGCAAGTCACTCCCGCTGCCGCTGTTGCCCGGGCCGAAGACGGGCTCTTGGCCCTTGACCTGGTAGTTCAACACGTCGCTGCGCAGGCCCAGGTAGGCGCGCCATTGGGGGCTGAAGTTCAGCAGTTGCTGGGCATACACAGAGAACGCATCTTGCGACACTTTGTCCTGCCGCACCGTGGTGTCGCGCACGCGCGCCTGCGTCAGGTACAGACCCACCTCGTCGATGCGGTCACCGCGCCACTGAGCGCCAAGGCTGAGCACACCATCCAGCCCGGCCAGTGTGTTGCTCAGTTTGTGGGATGCTTGTGCGCCATAGACGCGACGGCGGTCGGTTTGCTCAAACTGGTCGCCCAGCGCCGGGCGGCTCAAGTTGTAGGTGAAGTTGGACCACAGGTCCAAGGCCGAGTCGATGGCATAGGCGCTGAGCTGGGTCTGCCCCAGTGTACTGGTGTTAAACCATTGGCCGGAGAGGCTCAGGCGGCGCGTCTGACCACCGTCGCTTGGGTCAAGCGTGCCAAAACGCGATAAGGTGCCATCGTCAATGCTGCGTTGGGGAATTTGGTCTGTCGCATTCCAGCGGCTGTCGTATGCCATAGCGGTCACGTTCCAGCCCTGGCTGCGCGTGCCTTGGACGTAGCGCAACACCGCGTTGAGCTTGCGCAAGCCTTCAGCGTTCTGCCACGGCCCGTCGTTGCCGACCAGCTCCAGGGCGCCCAGCCAAGTGTGGTCATCCATGCTGCGCGAGCCCGCCATCAAGCTGCGCTGGTAGTTGTTGGGCCCCAGTGTGAGTTGGGCAAAGGGCTGGGCCAGTGTGCGCACGTAATTGATGCTGGCACTGCCCGCGAGTGAAAAATCCCCCGCATCGACCGAGTACGGTCCTTTGCGGTAGCGCACGTCAGACACCAACTCGGGGATTAAAAAGTTCAGATCGGAATAGCCCTGGCCATGCGCGTGTGTGGGCATATTGATGGGCATGCCGTCCAGGCTGATGGAGAAGTCTGTGCCGTGATCCAGGTTGAAGCCGCGCAAGAAATACTGGTTGGCCTTGCCGTCGCCCGAGTGCTGGGTGGCCACCACGCCGGGCACGGCTTCGATGATGTCGCCGGGGCGTAGTTTGGGGCGGTTTTGAAAGGACTCCCGATCGGCTGCGCCTTCGCTGGCGCTGTCGGCTTCGCCAATGCCTGGGCTTCGAGGGCTAACGATTTGAATTTCAGGCAGAAACTCAACCTGCGCATGGGCCAGAGGAGCGAGAACCAAGCAAGCCAAAACGAAGCACAGAGGCCGGGGCAACTTCATCCGGAAGAGGGCAGGGGTTGAAGAATTTTTACGCACCTTCTAATTTTAAGATAAATAAAAAATTCGTCATACCGGCTCATGAATGCGTGTGCATGGGGTGCGCATGGGGTGCACACGCGGGACGTTTTCGAAACTTTAAGGCGCTGGCCTATTTAGAGCATAGTCGGGATTCACCAGCCCCGTGGTTCGCCCTGCGCAGAAGTGGTTGATGTTCTCAAACGCCAGGCCAAAATAGCGCTCGTAGGTATCCTTCTCCACAAATCCCAGGTGCGGCGTGCAAAGCGCATTGGGCAGTTGCAGCAGTGGGTGGGCCGCGCCCAGCACCGGCTCGTCTTCATAAACGTCTACCGCAGCAAAGCCGGGGCGACCTTGTTGCAAGGCCTGCGCCAAAGCACCGGGCGCGACCAACTCAGCGCGGCTGGTGTTGACCAAGAGCGCGCTGGGCTTCATGTCCGCGAGGTCAGTCGCAGTCACCATGCCTGCGGTGTTGGCGTTCAGGCGCACGTGCAGGGTGATGACGTCACTCTGCGCAAAGAAGGCTTGCTTCGATGGTGCAACCTCCACCCCATCGGCCTGTGCTTGCGCCATAGAGCCCGCACGGCCCCAGGCCCACACTTTCATGCCAAAGGCTTTTCCATAGTTAGCCACTTGCTTGCCAATGCGGCCATAGCTCCACACGCCCAGACGTTGACCTTGCAGTTGCTGTCCCACCGAGCCTTGCCACAATCCGCTGTGCAAGCGGTTGACCTCCGCCACTACATTGCGGCGGCTGGCCAACAAAAGCGCCCACGTCAGCTCAGCCGTAGCCGCCCCCGTGCCACTGCCCTCTAGCACCGCAATACCGCGTTGCGTACAAGCCGCCAAGTCCACATGCCCGGCCAACTTGCCGGTCTGACTAATGACGCGCAATTGCGGCAAACGGTCCAGCAACTCGGCCGTGATGCGTGTGCGCTCACGCGTCAAGACGATGGCTTGCGCATCAGCAAAGCGCGCGGCCAAGGCTGAGACGTCTTTTATGTTGTCGTTGTAAATCGTGACCTTGTGATCGGCCATTAATGCGAAACACTGGAGGTTCCGAACGCAGTCTTGGTAGTCGTCGGGGATGGCAATTTTCATGGTGTTTTACCTTGTGTTGAATCACGCCCTAACCCAACCATGCTTGAGCATGGCCTTGGACGTGATTTGCGTTAGGAAGATGGTGCACAAAATGCGCGTCAGGTGAAAGGCGGTGACGATGGGTGCGCCCAGGCCGAAGGTTTTGGAGATCAGGCCCATTTCTGTCATGCCGCCAGGAGCCAGTGACAAAAAGGCGGTCATCACGGGCAGCTTTGCACCTACGGCAATGAGCATGGCCATGCCGATGCACACCAGCAATATAAGCAGTGTGATCAACGCGACCATGAGCAGCGTTTGCGGGGCGCGGGTGAAAAATTCACGTGTCATGTTTTGGCCCAGTCCCCAGCCAATCACCGCTTGGGCCGTGATCATGCCCAGCTCGGGCAAGCGTGCGCTGCCCTGCTGAAATGCGAACACGCCGCCCACCAACAGCGCGCCGAGCACCCAGGCATTGGGCAGGTGGAGTCGAGAAAAAATCCAGCCCACCAAGCCCGCCACCAGCAGCAAACCTGCCACCCATTGCAAGGCCAAAACTGCTGCCCCACCGGCGGATGCCACAGGGCTTACCCCGGTGGCCCACACAATGAAAGAGGCGGTGAAGGTGACCATCATGATGCGCACCGCATGGGCTGAGGCCACGACCGCCGCGTCGGCCCCGGCACGTTGGGCCTGTGCCGACATCTCTGCCGACGCTCCGAGCGCCACCGCGTAGATGGCCGTGGGGCCATCCACCTTTGTTAAGCGCTGGAGCCAGCGGGCAGACAAGGCCGACATCACCAGCCCGGTGAGCGCCCCCAGCAGAAGCCAGCCCGCCATGTCGGTGATCTGCCCCAAGACTGCGGGTGTGAAGTAGAGACCGATAGCAGTGCCGATGTAGATTTGCGCGGCCTTGCGTGCCCGCACGGGTTGGCGGTGCGATTGTCCGCCTAAGCTGATGCAGGCCACACCCAACATCGAGCCCAGCAACCACGGCAAAGGCATGTGGATGGTGGATGCAATGCTGCCGCCCACAGCCGCGAAGGCGATGGTGAGCAGCAGGCGCACAGGCGAAGAGCTCACGCGCCTAGCCTCATGAACCCAGGTACGTGCCGCCGTTCACGTGCATCACCTGCCCCGTGATAAAGCGCGCCTTGTCACTGGCCAACCAGGTCACCATGGCGGCGACTTCGTCCGCGCTGCCGCGCCGCTCCATCAGGGGCTGGTGCTTGGCATGGTGCTGCGGTGTTGCCGTGGCGGTGCCGACATTGCGTGCGGTGGAGATCATGCCGGGCGAGACGCAATTGACGGTGATGGCCGGGGCCAGCTCATGCGCCAGGGCACGCGTCAAGCCGACTAGCCCGAGCTTGGCGGTGACCACATGCACGCGCTGCGCTGCGCCGGTATGGGCCGTAAGGCCACCGATGTTGATGACCGCACCAGCCGGTGATTGTTGCAACAGCGGCGCGCAGGCTTGGCTGCAAAAGAAAGCCCCGTCCAGCACCACAGCCAATGTGTTGCGCCAGTCTTGCGGGGTGATGTCGGCCAGTGGCGCTTCGTGCCGCACCGCCGCGTTGTTGACCAGCACGTCCAGCCGTCCCCAGTGTTGCTGAACTTGGTCGGCCATGGCTTGCACAGCGGCTTGATCGGTCACGTCGGCCACGCACAGCATCGCTTGAGCGCCTAAGGCCTTCAACTCCTCAACGACTGCTTGACCTTCAGCGACAGAGCTGCGCACATTGACGGCCACGGCAAAGCCTTCGCGAGCCAGGGCCAGTGCGATAGCGCGGCCAATGTTGCGGCCTGCGCCGGTGACTAGGGCGACTTTGGGGGGGCTCATTGATGTGTTCATGTTGCGCGTTGTGGTTTATTGCGTGTTTCTGATTTCAGGACGCCGGGGTTTTGTACGCCCCGGCACTTGGGGTAAGTAGCTCCGCGGCTGTCCCCCGGCCTTCGGCCTGCTCCTTGATGCCGCTGCGCCACTCACCCCAAGCGCCTGGGCGGCGAGCACGGCGGGTATGCCAGCGGTTGAATACCCACCACGTTGGCAGGAGCGGCTCGGTGGGGCGCTCAGCGTAGCGGCATCAAGGAGGAGTTGTCGGCCATAGGCCGACACGGGGGACAGCCGCGTAGCTGAGTGCGCCGCCGGGCCGCTCCCGTACAAACTTTCGCCCGTCAAGTTGGGAACGCGCTGAATACGGAACAGTGTCACGGTGAACGAGAGACCACGAGTCATCACAAAGGGAGGCGTGAATCAACCCAGAGTCAGCGCCGACAAATCCACCGCATCAGCACCGAACACCGCGCCCAATTGCTGCAACAGCGTCTGCGCCTGCGCATCGCTCACCTGACCATAACGGCAATTGGCGAGAAACTTCTGCTGCAAGTCGGCGTCGCTCATGGGGTGATCCACACCGCCTTTGAAGAAACCTTGCTTGTGCTCATGCACCTCACCGTTGTGCAGGGTGATGCGCAAATGCCCGGTGAACTGCTTAGGGTAAGGGTTGGCTGGGTCAACGATGTAAGACACCTTGGCGGCCAACGCACGCAGGTCGGCGCGTTGCACCACAGCCTCGGCGTACTCGCCCAAACCGGCATCGTCAAAAGTCAAACCTGCGGCAATCGCATAAGGAATGCTGAACTTGGCGGCGTAGGCGTTGGGGGGCGATTGCTTGAGCGCCAGCGGCTCCCACAGCCGGTGCACGATGCCCTCGGCAGTGTTGCACTCGATGCTTTTGATCAGATCGAGCGGGATGCCCTTGGCGCGAAACGCACGCGCGCAGTCGATGAAGGGGTGGGCCATGGTGCCGCAGGCGTAGGGCTTGAAGGCTATGCTGGTCCAGACCCAGGTCTGTCCAAAGCCGCTGAGCATGGCTTCAAAATCACCGTCGCTGGTATTGGCAAATCCGTGGAACACGCCGTGCTTGCCCTCAAACACCGTGGCGGGCCCTTTGAAACCGTTTTGCGCCAAGCGCACGGCGCGGTAGGCCGACTGCGCGGCCCAGCCGGGGTGCATGCGTTTGGTCCATGAGCCATCGGCCAAATACTCAATGATGCCGCCCGCCATGCTGCCTGCAATGCCCAGCGCATTGACGATCTGCGGCTGCGTCAAGCGCAACGCTGCACCCAGCCCCGCGACCGCACCAAACACGCCAAAAATGGCGGTGGGGTGAAAGCCCGCTTTGTGCACCTTCATCGGGGCCACACTGCACAGTCGGCACGTCACCTCCACACCGATGGCGATACCGCGCAAGAGCATCTCGCCACTCAAACCATGGCGCTGCGCCGCCGCCAACAATGCAGGCACCACCACCGCACCGGCGTGCACCGGGCCACCTTCATAGGTGTCGTCAAAGTCTTCGCCGTGCGCGGCAATGCCGTTGACAAAGGCCGCGCCTTCGACGCCGCAGCGTTGGCCAAATCCGATCACCGTGCACGGGCCGTCTTGGTCGAGTGAAGCCAATGCCGCTTTTACGTAAGTCTCATGGCGCGCGGCCAGGCAAATGCCCGCCACGTCCATCAACAGGCGTTGGCCGACTTGCTTTCCCAAGGCGTCTTGCTCGGGTGTGGCGCTCACAATGACTTGCGCCAAGCGTTGCGCCACGGTGGCGGCGGAACTGGTATTGATAGTTGATGTCATAAATTTAGGCTTTGCTGCGGTCAGAAAACTCTTTCCAACCGGTGTAGATACTTAAGACCAATGCCAAGCCCAACAACAGGGCAGACACTGGATCGGTGATGAAAATGCTGTGGTCGCCACCCGATATCAACAGGCTGCGGCGGTAATTGGATTCGACCAAATACCCCAGCACCAAGCCCAGCACCAGCGGCAACACCGGCAAGCGCAGCAGGCGCATGCCATAGCCCAGCACGCCAATGGCCAGTACCAGACCGCACTCAAAAATGCTTTGGTGAATGGCGTACACGCCCGACATCACCAGCGCCAAAATGAAGGCGATCAAGTAGGGCTTGGGCCGGTTCACCAGCCACATGCAGGGCGAAAGAATCACCAGGCCAATCAGCAACATGGCGATGTTGGCCATGAAGAGGCCGCCGTACAAGCCATACACCACCTCAGGCGCTTTTTGGAACAGCATGGGGCCGGGTTGCAAGCCGTGGATCAAAAAGCCGCCCAGCAAAATCGCCGCCGAGTTGGAGCCCGGAATGCCCAGGCTCAGCAGTGGCACCAGCGCCGTGGCGGTGACCACATTGTTCGCGGCCTCGGGCGCGGCCACGCCTTCGGGCGAGCCCTTGCCAAATTCTTCAGGGTGCTTGGACCAACGCTTGGCTTCAGAGTAAGCCATGAAGGCCGCGATGGTGCCACCCGCCCCCGGCGTGACGCCTTCGACCGTGCCGATCACCGCGCCAATGGCCTGGGGTTTGAACAAGCGCTTGGACATGGCCCAGTTCGGTAACTTGAGTTTGGTCGATGCGTTGCCCCCTTGCGCCCAGGGCGGCTCACCGATTTGAACCAGCATCTCAGTCACCGCAAACAGGCCCACCATCACCAAAATGGGTTTGACGCCATCCAGCAAATCAGCCGAGCCAAATGTAAAGCGCTGCACGCCCGAGACGGGGTCGCTGCCGATGAAGGCAATCATCAAACCCAGGCAAGCGGCAATCACCCCGCGCAGCAATGACCCGCCCGACAAACCGGCAATCACCGACAAGCCCAAAATGCCCAGCGAAAAATAAGCCGCAGGCGTAAAGGCCAAAGCCACCTTGGCCAAGCTCTCGGTGGCCAGCACCAAGACGATCAAGCCAAACAGGCCACCCCACAGACCCGACATCAGGGAGATGCCCAGCGCCTCACCCGCTCGGCCTTGGCGTGCCATCTCATAGCCGTCAATCACCGTGGCCGAGGCCGAGTTGGTGCCCGGTGTGCGAATCAAAATCGCCGGTATGGAGCCGCCGTACTCCGCGCCCACGTACACACTGGCCAGCAAGACCAAGGCGACCGTGGGGCTCATGCCCACGGTAAAGGGCAGCAGCAGCGCCATCGCAATCGACGGCGAAATACCCGGCAGCGCGCCACCCAAAATGCCCCAGAGCACCCCGGCAAACGCGGCAACGATCACCCAGACTGAGGCCAGGTTGGTCAGAGAAACAAGAAGGTTGTCCATGCTTAACCTCCCAGCAGCAGGGGCCACAGGCCCACGGGCAGGCGAATCTCCAGCGCCCAGTCAAACATGAGCCACAGCGCAGGCCCGGCCAGCACCATGCACGTCAGCACCGAGACGCGCTTGCGCGCCCCCGCCAACCACGCCACGCTGCCCACCAGCAAGCCGATGGACACGACATAACCCAGGAATGGCAGCAGTGCCACATAGGTCGCCAAGATGGCCAGCAAACCCAGGGCCATGCGGTGCGGGTGTTCTGCACCGGCTTCTTCCTTTGCTTCCTTAGGTTCGACCGTTTCGGCCTTGTTTTTGACGCCGCTTTTCAAGAACAGCGCGACACAGGCCAGCAGCAGCAAGCCGCCCACGCCCATGGGCACACCGTTCGCGCCCACACTATCGGCCAGCAGGCTGTCTTCTATGCTGCGCGCGTAGAGCAGGTAGCTGATGGACAAGGCCGCGCCTACCAGCGCCGTGATGCGGTCTACGCGCTGGTCGGTCATTTGATGAGACCCATTTCTTTGAAGGCCACAGCGGTCTCTTGCGCCACCTCGGTGGTGAACTTGCGTGCGGCCTCGCGGCCCAGCACCATGGGTGTGAGGTGGTCTTTGGTGTATTCGGCTTTGTAGGCGGGCAAGGCTACGACTTTGCGCACCGCGTCTTCCCAGGTTTTGGCAATCGCATCAGGCATGCCCTTGGGGGAGGCAATGCCACGGAACTTGCGGATCACCACGTTGAGCCCCTGCTCTTTGGCCGTGGCCAGTTGCGGCAAGCTTGCCAAGCGCTGCTCGGACAGCGTGGCCAGCAGGCGGATCTTGCCCGCCTCCAACTGGCCTTGCAGCTCTTGCATCTCACCAATGCCAATGTCATACGTGCCGTTGAGCACGCCGATCATCAAATCGCCCCCGCCCTCATGGCTGACGATGGGCACTTTGACGCCGCCTGCACGTGCCAGCTTTTCCATGCCGATGCGCTCCAGCGAGGCCGGGTTGGCCGCACCCCAGCGCGATTTGCCGGGGTTGGCCTTGGCGTGGGCCACCACGTCGCTCAGGCTTTTAAAGGGTGACTCGGTGCGGGTGTAGATGACCTCGGGGTCGATGAAGACAATCAACATCGGGTCCAGCCCGTCGTAACCCACGGGCGGCTTGGACAAGAGCGTGGTCTGGATGTAGGTGGGCGTGGTGCCGTAAAAAATAGAGCCATTGGGAGTGCCCTTGGCGACATGGGACACGGCTGTGGCACCGCTGCCCCCGCGAATGTTCTCCACCGCGAGGTTGGTTTTAAGCACGCCCGCGAGGTGCTTGTTGAGGTTGCGCAAGAATACGTCCGTGCCACCACCGGGGCTGGAGTGGGTGACCAGGGTGACGCGGCTCACGGGGTAGGGGGCCGCGTTTGTGGCGGGCGTGGGCGTTTGGGCCAGCGCGGCGCTGCTCACACACAAAGTCAAACCGAGGGCTGCAAGTAGGTGGTATGGGCGCATGGCAGGTGGTGAAGGTGAAGAAAACGGTAGGGCTTGCACGGGGAGTGCAAGGGGTTAAACAGCCATGCACTACTCGCTCGGTGTTCCATTAGGAGGAACACCGTTCTTCCAATTGAAATAGTCCTCCATTAGGCTAAAAAACCCGTGTCCTAGCCATACGGGTTAACCCTAAACTTCAAGTGATAAAACCTCAAGCAGCAAGCGATTGACCGCATCCGCGCTTTCATACTGCACCCAGTGGCCCACGCCTGGCAAGATGCGCCCTTGGCGCTTGGGCTGCCCCTCGACCAAGGAGGTCATCAACACAGCAGGCTCAGCCGTCACGTCATGTTCGCCCCAGACCATCAGCACCTGCGCGCTGGTTTGCGCCAGCGCGACGCTCAAGCCACCGGCTTGCGAGATGGGCCGACTGCGAAAGCGCGCGCGCTGGCATGAAACGCTGTGCACGGTGAGCGCCAGCGCATCAATCTGCGCGGGATCAAACAACATGTGCATGTGCAGGTTATGGTGCATGCAGGCGTCAATCGCCTCTTGTGTTTTAGCGCGGTGCCAGTTCATCAGTTCACCCCGTGGGCGACGCAAACCCCCATGGCCCGCAGCCCCCAGCAACACCAAGTGCCGAATTCGCGGTCGCCGCGCAGCGATCTGTGCCGCGACCAAACCGCCGAACGAAAACCCCACCACATCAACCCAAGTGTCCGCACCCACAAGCGTGTCCAGACTGGTCAAAGTGGCGTGCACCAAGTCGGCCATGTCGCCAGAACGCGATGGCCCCAAGTCATCCGATTTACCAAAACCCGGCAAGTCTGGCACCCACACCGTGAAGCGCGCGGCCAGGGCCTCGATGTTGCGCACCCAGTGCAGCCAACTGCCGTGGCCGCCGTGCAGCAGCACCACGGGCGGGCCGTTGCTGAGTTGCCCGAATTGCCGCCAGCAAACAAAGCGCCCCTCCACCTCGATCATGTGGCGGGTGGCTTGGGCTTCGAGTTGGGTGATGAGGGTATCTGTCATGGCCCTATTTTCGTCATTCCTGCGAAGGCGGGAATCCAGCGGTTTAGATCAATCCTCACACAGCCAGCACGCGCACCTCAGGCGCAGCACCTGCGTCTCGCGCATCCTTGCAGAAGTTTAGATCAAAGGTGTGCATCACGGCGTTACCGCAGGCCGCCAAGTGCAGCGCATCCGCAAAATCTGCCCCCTGCGCATACCAATCGAGCGCATGGCTAACGGCCTCGGCATCTTCAACCACGGTGTTGTCTGTCTCTAGCAGTGCCGTGAAAAACGCATGGAGTTCGGCGTGGTTTTTCTTATAAGCACTTCTCAGAACCCACTCCGTTTCAAGCAGCACTGTGCGAGAGATAAAGATGATGTCGCGGGCGATTAATTGGCGCACCACGGCCACTTGCGCGGCATGGTCGGCCACCAAAGCGCGCACCAGTAGATTGGTGTCAAACGCGATCATCGGCTGCGCTTTTCTGACGCCGCCCAGTCCGCGCTGTAATCGACCGGCTTGCACAGCTCTTCAATCGAAATCGGCGGGCCGTCGTGCTTGAGCATGCCGATCAGGTCGGCCAGATTGCGCCCAGTCTTCTTCGTCACCGCCTTGATCGTGACGCCTGAGGCGCTGGACACCAGACTCAACTCGGTGCCAGCGTCCCAATGCAACTCGTCCCGAATTTCCTTCGGAATGACGACCTGCCCCTTGCTGGATAGAGTGATGTTGGCAACAGACATGGGAAATCTCCGGGTGGTAAGCCTAAAAGTAAGCTCAATTATTGAGCATTCTTGCTTCGGTGGCAAGAAGCAAGGGCGGCCTACCTTATCTAAGCCTAAGCGCTTCAATCTATCGAGTCATTCCCGCGAAGGCGGGAATCCAGAAGCCTAGCGACAGCCTCACGTCTTGTTCAAAAACGCCATCACCGCATCCCGATGCTCGCTGCTTGTGTAGCAAATACCCTGCGCCTGACTGCCCTGCGCAAACACTTCGCTGGCGGACAGCTCCAGGCTCTTGTTCAAAATCGTCTTGCCCAGGGCCAGTGCGGTGGCAGAGCCCTGGCTCAACTCGGCGGCCCAGGCCTGCGCGTCGGCCACCAGCGCATCAGCAGGGCTCAGCCGATCCGCAATGCCGAGCTTGAGCGCATCATCCGCCCCCACTTTGCGTCCGCTGAAAATCAACTCCTTGGCTTTGGAAAGCCCCACGCGACGCGGCAAAAAGTACATACCACCGCCATCAGGAATCAGCCCCCGGTGGATGTAAGACCAGGTGAAGCTCGCCGCCTCACTCGCGATGATGAAATCACACGCCAACGCCGTGTCCGCGCCCAACCCCGAGGCCGCGCCGTTCACCGCCGCAATGGTGGGCTTGGGCATGTTGTGCAACAGGCTTTGCGTGTGGTGCACGCCCTGCTGACGGTGCCAGCCGTTAAAGCCCACCTCGCCCGGCGGCGCCGACATGCGCCGCTCCATGCCCGCCACATCCCCCCCCGCGCAAAAGCCCTTGCCGTTGCCGGTGAGCACCAAAGCGCGGATGGACTTGTCAGCCGACACACGCTCCAGCGCGACGATGAACTCAGCACGCATCTCGTCGCTCATGGCATTGCGTTTTTCGGGGCGATTGAGGTAGATGGTGGCGATGTTGGAATTGATTTGTAGGTTAATCAAGTTAGATTTCATTTGGTTAAATTTTCAAAAGAGTAGGTGAGAAATATCGCAATTACGATTGAAGATAATGAGCATGAAAAATAGAGTCTTCAGATGTCTTGTATTCATCCAGCAAGCTTTCGATCAGCTCTTTGTTATCGTCACGTACACGAAATCCCATTGGAGTGCAACCGCTTTCTGCCAATTGACCGTTTATACAAAAGTTCTTCTGCCCTCCCCAATTGGAGTAAATCCGCATGGAAAGAAGGTAGAGGTAGGAAAACATTGAAAAACCACCTCAAATCAAAGCCTCTGTTGTTCAGTTTGAAGGGACAATCCCAAGAAATAATGGCACTTCTCCACTTGCCAAAAATTAGCCTCCCTTTTTAGCTTGCCAAGCAATGCCACTTAAATTACCCCACAACGAGATAGCACGGCGAAGTTTCGCGGCAGCAGTTCTAAGTCTGATTTAGGTGCCATTGTGGATAGTTTTTGACTGGGTTGTAGATCCACACAATTTCCAAACTTTTTTGACTCTTCGTATCTCCTGTATCCTCGCCATCCTTTTCGGGCTCGTAGCCTTTCTCAAAGTCAAAGAACCCGAGCGTCACTCTTTGAAATTCGAGATGCTGATGTACCTTTCCCTCGCAGGTTCAATCCTGCCCATGTGCCTAATTACGGATGTGAAGATTCCTTACTTCACGGGTTTGAGCGCAGTTTTTTATGGCGCTTCAATTCTGTTCATCTGGCCCATGCGCTATTTTTTGATTCCCATGGGGGTGACTCTTAGTGTGATTGTGATTTACGGATATCTCAACATCGATCAATTGAACTCCTTCATGATCGGAGGCTATTTAACTTTCAACGTGGTAGTCACCGCAACTCTCGCCAATTGGCTTACCTACCGACAGCATCAAAAAAATGTTTCTCTTTTGCAAGCATTAGAAAACCTTTCGAACATCGACGGACTTACTGGCATTGCGAACCGTCGAAGTTTTGATCGCAGACTGCGCGACGAGTTTTCCCGAATGAATCGCAACAAATCTACCATCGCCTTGCTGATGATAGACATCGATTTCTTTAAACAGTACAACGATCACTACATGCATCAAAAAGGTGACGACTGTCTGCGACAGGTTGCAAATTCTCTGTCAGCTGCGATTTGCAGAGAAGCTGATTTTGCAGCGCGTTACGGCGGTGAGGAGTTCGCAATTGTTCTGCCCGATTTAGACATAGAAGGCGCAAAAATAGTTGCGCAGCGAGTCATTGATGGGCTTAAGAAGCTGAATATTCCTCATGCCAAATCTCCTGTTGCTCCGTTTGTGACTGTGAGTATTGGTGTGGCGTGTGGTGACGCCAAGGCTACCAGCCAGTTGGTCGAGTTGGCTGATTTGGCACTTTATAAGGCCAAACAAGAAGGTCGAAACAAGTTTTTAGTGGGGTAACTCAAGCGCTTGGCTTGCGAACATTTCGCTCCTTAGACTCTTCAAATTGTTATCTCAATCTACCGTAATACCCCCCTCCCTAACTACTCTGCGCCAACGTGCCTCCTCAGCGCGCATGTAGGTTCCCAGTTCCGCAGGCGAGCCCGCGCTTATGACTAAACCCTCATCCGCTACGCGTTTGCGAAAGCTGTCTTGTTGCACGGCTTTTTTGGCAGCTGCGTTCAGGCGCTCGATCACCTCAGGCGGTGTGCCTGCAGGTGCGACTAGGCCGTACCAGCTCTCGGCCGCGTAGCCGGGCAGGCCGCTTTCGGCGATGGTGGGTACTTGCGCCATGGCGGGGGAGCGCTCGGTGGTGGTGACGCCTAAGGCGCGCAGTTTGCCACTGTCCAGATGCGCGCCCACGGCGGATGAAGTGCCAAAGGTCATGTCCACCTGGCCGCCCAGCAGGTCGGTGATTGCGGGGCCAGAGCCTTTGTAGGGCACGTGCGTCATCTCTACCTTGGCGAGGTTCTTGAACAACTCCCCGGCCAAGTGGGCCGAGGTGCCGTTGCCTTGCGATGCGAAGGTGAATTTTTTGGGCTGGGCCTTGGCGGCGGTGATGAGCTCACTCACGCTCTTGAACGGGCTGTCGGCCCGCACCACCAGCACGTTGGGCGAGCGGCCAATCAGGATGATGGGCGCGAAAGCGGTGTCGCTGGCGTAGGGCAGCTTGGGCAACAGACTGGGGTTGACGGCATTGGCAAAGGTGGCGATAAGCAGGGTGTAGCCGTCGGGCGCGCTCTTGGCCACTAGGTCGGTGCCGATGACTGTGCCCGCACCGGGTTTGTTCTCGATCAGTACCGACACGCCCAGCGCTTGCGCTAGGCCCACACCCAGGGTGCGGGCGACCAAGTCAGTACCACCACCGGGGGAAAACGGAACGATGATGCGCACCGGTTTGTCGGGGTAGGCGGCGTGGGCTGCGCAGGGCATGAGCCAAGTGCCGACGATCAACATAACCGAGGCAATGCGTGAGAGGTGTTTTGACATGATGCGAAGCCTCGGGTTGGTGGTAGTTAGGAAGCAGGCCCGGCCACCGTCGCGCCCTGAATGCCATGGCGCTTCATGGACTCGGCCACAAAGCCGCTGGCTTTCATCTCTTCCACATACGCGTGCAAGTAGGCCGCTGCCGCTTCGCCCCGGCTTTTAGGTGTGCCCATGGCTTGGCGGATTTCCATGAAGCGACCGGGCAGCAAGCGCAGGCCGGGGATGCGTTGGGCATCGGCCTCTAGCTGTTGTTTGACGCCAGCGGCCACGTCCAAACTTTGCGCGATGAAGGTGTCCACCACGGCGGGGGAGCTGAGGGCGCGCACGATCTGGGCGTGCTTGATCTCACGGGTGAGGTACAGGTCATAGGCGCTGCCTGCGCCCACGGTGACGGTGATGCCCGCTTGATCGACGTCTTCATTGCGCTGCAAGGGTGAGGCCTCGCGCACCATGTAGCAGCCTTCAATCAAAACGTAGGGCAGGGTGAATGCAATCTCTGCGCCGCGCAGGGGATCGACCGCGAAGAAGCCCACATCAGCACGTTCGTTTTTAACCGCATCCACCGACTTGCCTGCGGTGTCAAACACCACCAGTTCCACCTCGACACCCAAGCGCTTGGCCAGGTTGCGCGCCAGGTCGATGGAGATGCCGTAGGGCTGGCCCGTGGCTGGGTCTTTGTTGGCCAAGATGGGGTTGCCCATGTTGATGGAGGCGCGCAGGATGCCGGTGGGGGCGAAGGTGGTGGCGAGGGAGGTGGTCATGGTGGTGATTTGTAAAAAGCGTTATCGCAAAGTGTCATCGATACGCGGGGCCAAACCCGGCCTCGCAGCACAGGTCAATCGTGGTCATGGTTTCAATGCTCTCAGAGAACCAGGCGGCAATCGCCGCACGGCGCTCGCCGATGTACTCGGGTTGGCCGGCCGCGTCCAGGAGCATGCTCAAGTCATGGCCGGGCACCAGCAGGGTGCCGGGTGTGGCGCGCCAGGTGCGCCAGATGACTTTGATCGACTCGCCGCTTTGCGCGTGGTCTTCGCTGAGGTCCACTGCGCCGCACAGCAGCTCGGCCCGGTTCTTGGCCGCGTCACCGGTGAAAAGCACGGGCACGTCATTGGCGGTGAGCAGAAAAATCAAATGCCCTGGCGTGTGGCCGGGCGCGCGGATGGCTTGCAGGCCGGGCAAAAATTCTTCATCCCCCACGATGCGCCGCACCCGAGGGGAGACGTTCAATTCGCGCACATACAGCTCGGGCAACGGGTTGAAGCCGGGGGGCTGGCTCACGGCCCAGGCCAACTCATCCGCGCCAATCCACACTGTGGCGTTGGGGAACAGCGTGAAGTTGACGGCGTGGTCGTAGTGCGCGTGGGTCAGCACCACGTCGGTCACGTCGTTCGCGTTCACGCCGCGTTCCCGCAATTGCTTGGCCAGCTCGCGGCGCACGCCGAAGGCACCCACGTCCACCAAGATCACGCGGCCCGCGCCGCGCAACAGGCTCACCGTGCTCCAGCCCAAGCCGCCGTGGCAAACGGACTTGCCGGGGAAGCCTTGGATTAACAAATCCATTTGGTACATGCCGGTCACTCCTGTTTGATGTCAGCGTCTTTGATCAGCTTGCGGTACATGGCAAGGTCGCTCTTGATCTGCGCGGCAAACTCCGTGGGTGAGCTGCCGATGAGGTCGTTACCGCCATCGGTCTCCAGGCGCTGCACTACGTCGGGTGACTTCAAGGCTTTGACGACCTCTTGATGCAGCCGGGCAATGATGGCCGGGTCAGTGTTCGCAGGGGCCAAAAAGCCTTGAAACTGCGTGATGGAAAAACCCTTGTGGCCCAGCTCGGCCATGGTGGGCACTTGGGGCAATGCCTTGGCGCGCTTAGGACCAGACACGGCAAAGGCGCGCAGCTTGCCCGCGCGAATCTGCGGCACCGCTGTCACCATGGGGTCGAAGGTGAAGGACAACTGACCGCCCAGCAAATCGGCCATGGCCGGTGCGCTGCCTTTGTAGGGGATGTGTGTGATCTTGGTGCCGCTCATCAGGGCCAACATCTCCCCTGCCAAATGACCGCCACCGCCCACTCCGGTGGAGCCGTAGCTCATGCTGCCGGGCTTGGCTTTGGCCGCAGCCACCAGCTCGGGAACGCTTTGAATGGGAGATGCTGCAGGCACCACCAGCACATACTGGAAATTGGTAGCCTGGCTGATGGGGATGAAGTCACGCTCGGTGTCATAAGGCACTTTGGCGTATAGCGCGGGGTTGACGACCAGCGGGCCGCTGGCGTCCAGCAGCAGGGTGTAGCCATCGGGCGCGGCCTTGGCGACGAAGTCTGTGCCGATCATTCCGTTAGCACCGGGTTTGTTGTCCACCACCACGGCAACGCCCAGGCTTTCGGCCATCTTTTGCCCGAGCACGCGAGCGGTGATGTCGGCTGCGCCACCCGCTGGGTAGGGCACGACGACTTTGATAGGTTTGCTGGGCCAGGTTTGGGCGATGGCGCTGCTGATGCAGACCATACACAGAGCGGCGGTGAGAAGCAATTTCTTAGCCATTACAGATCTCCTTTAGGCAGCATGTTTACGCAAAAGCGTCAGTAACTCCGCGTCGATGGGGATGCCATCGCGGCGTTGCTTGGCCATCCTGCCCAGCTCAATCTCACCTGGCACGATCACTGGCTTGGTGGGGTCAGCCGCCGGGCTGCCGTGCAAGATGGCCGCAAAGTCGGTCATGCGGCTGGCCAGCCATTCGCCGGAGCCCAAGAACTTGGTGTCGATCAGGATGAAGAAGTGGCCCAGGTTTTGCGGTTCGTCAGGTGCATCGACCCATGACTTCACATGGCTCAGGTAAGCCGCGCCCGACAACAGCCCCGCCAACATGTCCACCACCAAAGCCAGGCCATAGCCCTTGTGGCCGCCAATGGGCAGCAAGAAGCCATCCAGCGCCTGTTTGGGGTCAGTGGTGGCTAAGCCCGCGCGGTTGGTGGCCCAAGTGTCGGGGATGGATTCGCCGCGCTTCAACGCGCTGCGAATTTTGGCGCGCGCCACCACGCTCATGGCCATGTCCAGCAAGAACGGCGCGCCACCGGGGTTGGGCACACCAAAGCCCAGTGGGCTATTGCCAAGTCGCTCATCTGTGCCACCCCAAGGGGCGATGGTGGTGGTGGCGTTGCTGCCGATGATGCTGGCAAAACCGGCATCGGCGGCGATGAGCGAGTAGGGCGAGATGGGGCCAAAGTGGTTGCTGCCACGCGCCAGCGCCATCCCAATGCCGCACTCACGCGCCACATCCATGGCTGCTTGCAGGCTGCGCATACCCACCACTGGGCCGACGCCGTTGTCACCATCCACCTTGACCAGGGCCGGGGCCACGCGCTCCACCGTGATGTTGGGGCGCGGGTTGATGCCCTTGACCAGCAGGCGCTCGCCATAGGACTCGACCCGGCTCATGCCGTGGGTGGACAGGCCAAACAGGTCGGCCATGACCAAGACGCGGCAGACGTCTTGCGCGTCTTGTTGTGTCAGGCCCAGGCCTTGAAAGGCTTTGACGCCTAAGGTGGTTAGCTCGGCTTCTGACAGAAGTGTGGGGGTGTTCATTCAAAAAACCTTTTAATAAATTCGTCGTATTTTTACTCAGCCTTGATGCCCGCTTGCTTCACCACTTTGCCCCAAGTGTCGTATTCACTTTGCATGAAAGCGGCCAATTCGGCAGGAGTGCCGGGGCTGGGGTCCAGGCCTTGCTTGTGTAGAGCGGCCACAACGTCGGGGCTCGTCAATGTCTTGACCAACGCTTGATTCAGCCGCGTCACTACCGCAGCCGGTGTTTTTGCGGGCACGACATAGGCGTACCAGTTGGTGGCCTCATAGCCCGGGTAGCCTGATTCGGCCACCGTGGGCACATCGGGCAAGAGGCGGTCACGCTTCAAGCCAGTGGTGGCCAGCGCGCGGACTTTGCCGTTTTTGATTTGCTGTCCGGCTGAGACCGGCGTGGCGTAGTAGGCATTCACCTCACCGCCCATTACCGCCAGCATGCCCGGACCGCCGCCTTTGTAGGCCACGTGGATGGCGTCAATGCCAGCGCGAATTTTAAGAAGCTCTCCCGCCAAGTGGCCCGCACCGCCGATGCCGGACGAGGCTTGCGTCACCGTGCCGGGCTTGTCTTTGGCAATTTTCACGTACTCGGCCAGCGTCTTGGCCGGGAAAGCCGGGTTGACCACCAACACGTTGGGGAACACCACGGCCATGGTCACAGGGGCCAAGTCAACGAGCGGGCGGTAGGGCAGCTTAGCCACCAAGTGTGGCGCTACGGTAAGCGAGCCCACGCTGCCCAGCAACAAGGTGTAGCCATCGGGCTCGGAACGGGCCACGTAGTCGGTGGCGATGTTGCCGCCTGCGCCGGTTTTGTTGTCCACCAACACGGCTTGACCAAGCTGCTCGCCCAAGTGTCGGGCAATGATGCGCGCCACGATGTCGGTGCCTCCACCGGGTGCAAAGCCGACGACCATGGTAATGGGCTTGTTGGGGAAAGTGCTTTGTGCCAAAGCACCTGACACGGACAGGGTCAAGCACAAAGCGGCGACTATATTTTTCAATTGGAAAGGGTGTTTAAAAGTACTCATGGTTCTTTTCTTGGTAATAAGTTCAGCCATCCCGATGGCCTAGCTGAGATAGTTGGGCACCAAAAATGGGCTCACTAGTGAAGCCAAATAATCTTCCTATAAAAATGAATTTGAATCGAAAAAACGAGTTAAATCTACTTTTACAAGAACCGCTATGGTTTGGAAACAATGTATTGTGCAGGCAGGCATGCATGCTTGTGATGTTTTGATTGAGTTCAAACGTAATCGATGAAGTGCGCCACATAAGGATATGAATATATGACACCTATGGATTTCCACTGGCCAACACCGCCTTTTCATCTGCCGATCAATGGCATCACTGGGCTAAGTAGTCGTGAATGTTCAGTAGAGCTGACTGACAGAAAAACCTTAACGGGTGAGCTGATACGGTTTGATCCTGTTGAAGGCGTTATCTCAATCATGCCCACCCCATTTGGCAAGCAAGTGGATGTTCTCCTCAATGTAGTGCGAGTGGTGACGATCATTCAGCCACTGATGTTGCGTCAAGATACAGCTGCGATTGAAGGTGTCGGAAGCGTTGCAGCGAAGGTAATGGTGCAGAAGAACTTTCGTGTTCAGTTTAAAGATGGCACCGATTTTTCCGGGAAAACCCAGGGTTTCGTCAAGGAAGGGTCCGGGCTATTTCTGTTTCCCGTGGACAGTAGCCGTGACGCGATCATGTCGTGCTTCATACCTGCTGCTGTATTGAAAGCCGTCAATATTGGACCACTTCTCGGAGAGGCACTTGCTGAAGGAAATATTGTTCCTTCGCGCACACTTGAAACGGCCCTTGATGCGCAAGCAGCATTGCGTGCCGAACCTCTGGGCGAGTTCTTGCGACGGCGCGCTATCGTGTCGCCCATAGAGCTGGAGAAGGCCATCAAGGAGCAGGTGCTACGTCCGAATGTCAGGATAGGCCAGGTACTGATGGATGCCCATCTAATTACGCAATACCAACTCGATCAAGCGTTGTTAGCCCAGAAAGGTAATCGTACTCAACCGCTCGGCGAAATTCTGATAAACATGGGTGCAGTTTCACGGCAACAAATTCAGGAGGCACTGGCCATAAAACTAGGCATCCCCTTCATTGATGTGCGAGAGTTTAAAGTTAGCAGCGATGCACTAAAGCTGTCCCAAGCGAGTTTCGCCAAGCAGCACCAAATGCTGCCTTTGTTTTGCACAAACAGTGCGCTTGTGATAGCGGTCGAAAACCCGTTAATGATCGATTTCACCCAAGAGCTTAGATTTTCAACGGGCTTGTCGATCGTGCCGGTCATGGCCGCTGCCAGCGATCTGCAGGAAAGAATTGCAAAGGAATACTCAAGTCCAAATAGTAAAACGACCCCCTTTGTATTTGATCCGCATACGGATGGAGTACTTGAACTTTCTCAGACTTCGACAGCCCGCGCGCATGCAGAACTAAGTTTGATCGAAATGCACGATCTGGCAGGTCAATTGTCGAGGGAAGCCCCCAAGCCTGCTGAATCAGTGAAGTTCGATGGATCAACAGCACGCGTGAACGAAAGCACGATGGTTCGGCTTGTCAACAAAATGATCATGGATGCGTACGCACAAGGTGCGTCTGACATTCACATCGAAGCCAATCCTGGCAACCGAAATCTGTTGATTCGCTTTCGCAAGGACGGCGAATTGACGGACTATTTGGAGTTGGAGCCCGCTAATCGCAGTTCTTTGGTGTCGCGCATCAAGATCATGGCTGATCTGGATATCTCTGAACGTCGGCTTGCCCAGGATGGCAAGATTGACTTCAGTCGACATGGCGGCATGGCCATTGAGTTACGTGTAGCCGTCATACCTACGACGAACAATCTCGAGGACATCGTCCTGCGCATTCTTGCGGGAGCCGAACCTCTGCCGATGGATAAGCTTGGGTTGTCCACCTACAACCTTGGCGAACTGAAAAAGATGGTGGCCCGCAGCTATGGCTTGATTCTGGTTTGTGGCCCGACGGGCTCTGGCAAGACGACCACCTTGCATTCGATGTTGCGTCATATTAACCAACCTAATACAAAGATATGGACGGCTGAAGACCCTATCGAGATCACGCAGTCTGGTCTGCGGCAAGTTCAGGTCAACGCGAAAATAGGTTGGACTTTCGCCGCAGCGATGCGGGCGTTTTTGCGAGCTGATCCTGATGTCATCATGGTCGGTGAAATGCGCGACGAAGAAACTGCCAAAACAGGAATTGAAGCATCTCTTACGGGGCACCTTGTCTTGTCGACCTTGCACACAAACAGTGCAGCGGAAAGTGTCACGCGTTTACTTGACTTGGGGATGGACCCATTCAACTTTGCAGACGCACTCATTGGAATTCTTTCGCAACGCCTTGTGCGCAAGCTTTGTACGAAATGCAAGCAACCCTATGTTGCAACGGATCATGAAATTGTGGAGCTGGCACACGAGTATTGCGCTGGAACCGATGTGAATCCTGCTGAAACTGTTAATTCATGGCGTGCAAGATATGGTGAAGACAATGTACTCAAACTTAATAAAGTGAACTCAAAAGGATGTCCGGCTTGCAATGCTGGTTATAAAGGACGAGTCGGCCTGCATGAGTTGTTGGTGACCTCGCCAAACATTAAGCAGTTAATTCATGAGCGAGCCACGGCAGCTCAAATTGCGAGAGCTGGGGAGGCCGAAGGAATGAAACTTCTCAGGCAAGATGGAATTGAAAAGGTGATGCAAGGTGATATTGATCTTGGCAGCGCACGTGGTGCTTTCATTTAACGGGCCGGCATCATCCCCAGCAAAAATTTCCAGGCCAAAGAAAAACTTTTTCTAAGCTTGTTGAGGTGTTGGTACGAAGTGTGCTTGTGATAAGGTTGGTTTAACCATCAACCTTGTGGCAATTTATTAAATTGTCCTTATCAATAGGAGTTTTCATGAGCAGGCCTTTCTTTCTAAAAGCAATCGCGATTTTGGCGAGCACACTTTGTGCAGTCACTGCATTTGCGCAGGCCACACCGATCAAGTTTCAGCTGGATTGGCGGTTTGAAGGCCCAGCAGCTCTGTTCCTGACACCTGCGGCGAAGGGTTACTTTAAGGCGGCCAAGCTGGATGTGACGATTGATGCGGGCAATGGCTCGGGCGGCACGGTTACGCGCGTAGCCTCTGGCGCGTATGACATGGGTTTTGCCGACTTGGCCGCGCTGATGGAGTTCCACGCGAATAACCCTGATGCGCCCACCAAACCCGTGGCGGTAATGGTGGTTTACAACGACACGCCCGCCGCAGTAATGGTGCTGAAAAAATCAGGCATCAAGTCGCCTGCCGAGTTGAGCGGCAAGAAGTTCGGCGCACCGGTGTTTGACGCGGGTCGCAAAGCCTTTCCCATCTTCGCCAAGGCCAACAACATCAGCGGCGTGCAGTGGACGTCCATGGATCCGCCCCTGCGCGAAACCATGCTTGCCCGCGGTGACGTGGACGCTATCACTGGCTTTACTTTCACCTCGTTGCTCAACTTGGAGGCGCGAGGCGTCAAGGCTGAAGACGTGGTGGTGCTGCCTTATGCTGCCCATGGCGTGAAGCTGTACGGCAACGTCATCATCGCCTCCCCCAAGCTAATCAAAGAAAACCCGGCCGCTGTGAAGGCGTTCTTGGTGGCTTTTGCCAAAGGGGCCAAAGAAGTAATGGCCAACCCAGCTGCCGCGATTGCTGACGTGAAAGCGCGTGACGGCATCATCAACTCCGAGCTGGAAACCCGTCGCCTTAAGTTGGCCATTGACACCGCCATCAACAGCCCCAACGCCCGAGCCGAGGGTTTTGGCCAGATCAATGCCGGGCGTCTGTTCCTGATGGCCTCGCAAGTGTCGGACGCGTTCAACACCAAGAATCGCGTGAATGCCGAAGCCATCTGGAATGGCGCTTTCTTGCCCACCAGAGCTGAACTGAACGTATTTCCTGCCAAGTGATGAGCAACACACTTGAGGCGCCGGCATTCGTCGATTTCCAAGACGTTTGGCTGGCTTATAACGACGAGCTACTGGCCCAAAACAACTTCGCAGTTGAGGCCATTGACCTGAAGGTGCGACCCGGCGAGTTCATCGCTATTGTCGGGCCGTCGGGTTGCGGCAAGTCCACCTTCATGAAACTGGCCACGGGGCTGAAGATGCCCTCACGCGGGCGCATCATGATCGACGGCCAGCCCGTGCGCGGGCCGCTCAAAATCTCGGGCATGTCGTTTCAAGCGCCCTCGCTGCTGCCTTGGCGCACCACGGTGGACAACGTGCTGCTGCCGCTGGAGATTGTTGAGCCTTACCGCAGCCAGTTCAAGGCCAAGCGCAAAGAGTTTGAAGAGCGTGCCCGTCGCCTGCTGCAAAAAGTGGGCTTGGGCGGCTATGAAGACAAATTCCCCTGGCAGCTCTCAGGCGGCATGCAGCAGCGCGCCAGCATTTGTCGCGCGCTGATCCATGAGCCCAAGATGCTGTTACTGGACGAGCCCTTTGGCGCGCTGGACGCCTTCACCCGTGAAGACCTGTGGTGCATCTTGCGTGACCTGTGGACTGAGCAACAGTTCAACGTGATTTTGGTGACGCACGATTTGCGCGAGTCGGTTTTTTTGGCCGACACGGTGTACGTGATGAGCCAAAGCCCCGGCCGTTTCGTCGTCAAACGCGAGATCGACCTGCCTCGCCCGCGCGAACTGGAAATCACCTACACCAAAGAGTTCACCGACATTGTGCTGGAGCTGCGTGGCCACATTGGTGCGTTTCGTAAATCTGCACCAACAGTAGCCACCACCCCAAGCGTTGGAGCCGCGCCATGACCAAAAAACAAATCGAGTTCTGGTCACCCTGGGTATTGTTATTGGTGGTGATTTTGCTTTGGCAAATCATCTGCTCGGCCTTCCAAATCTCCGAGTTCATATTTCCCAGCCCCTTGCGCATTTGGAGCCAGACGCTGGAGTACAAAGAACTGATTGCGGGCCACGCCTGGCGCACCTTTTGGGTGACGATGGTGGGCTTTGGCATTGCCATCGTGGTCGGGGTGATGTTGGGCTTTTTGATTGGCAGCTCACGCCTGGCTTACGCTGCGGTTTACCCGCTGATGACGGCGTTTAACGCCCTGCCCAAGGCGGCGTTTGTGCCCATCTTGGTGGTGTGGTTTGGCATTGGTGTGGGGCCTGCGATTCTCACGGCCTTTCTCATCTCATTCTTCCCCATCATGGTCAACATCGCCACCGGTTTGGCCACGCTGGAACCCGAGTTGGAAGACGTGTTGCGCGTGCTGGGTGCGAAGCGCTGGGACGTGCTGATCAAGGTGGGCCTGCCGCGCTCCATGCCCTACTTTTACGGCTCGCTCAAAGTGGCCATCACCCTGGCGTTTGTTGGCACTACGGTGTCTGAGATGACGGCCGCGAATGAGGGTATTGGCTACCTCTTGATCTCTGCCGGATCGGCCATGCAAATGGGCCTGGCCTTTAGCGGCTTGATGGTGGTGGGCGTCATGGCCATGGCCATGTACGAGCTGTTCAGCTTCATCGAGAAGCACACCACAGGCTGGGCGCACCGAGGCTCGCAAGGGCACTAGACCTCAGGGTCACGACATCACCCATGGGTTGGCACGCCACGCTCGATCTTGACTACGCCCTGAGTGGGGGCAAGACCGGGGTGCACTACCAACACAAGGGCCCGCTGCGTCTGCTCAAAAGCCTGTACCCCGAGGGTGATGCGGTGTGCCACAACGTGCTGGTGCACCCCCCCGGTGGCTTGGTGGGCGGGGACACTCTAGCGATCAACATCCGCGTCGCCCAAGCAGCCCAAGCCCTCATTACCACACCCGGGGCCACCCGCTTCTACCGGTCGCAGGGAGAGCCCGCCACGCAAACTGTGCACGCGCAGCTTGAAGATGGTGCGCGGCTCGAATGGCTGCCGCTGGAGGCGCTTGCCTATGACCAATGCCATGCCCACAACCGCGCCGTCTTTGAGCTGGCCCCGAGCGCTGAGCTGATGGGCTGGGACATCACCGCTTTGGGTCTGCCCATGGCCCAGTTGCCGTTTGAGCGCGGTAGCTTCTCGCAACACATTGAAGTTCCAGGCGTGTGGCTTGAGCAGGGGCGCATTGATGCCACAGATGAGCGCCTGATGAACGGCCCGCTGGGCTTGGCGGGTCACCGTTGCATAGGCACTTTGTTTTTTGTTTCGGGGCGAACTATCACCCGTGAGCGGCGCGAGCGTGCGTTGGATGCCGTGCGTGCGGTTATGGACGCTCACCCGCTGCGCCTGACCGCCGGGGCCACCGCACCCAACCCGCAGGTTATGGTGGTGCGCGTGCTGTCACCCTTGGTGGAGCCTGCAATGGACTTGCTTAAAGCCTTGCGGGCCTGTTGGCGCGAGAGCTTATGGGACATGCAGGCGTGCCTACCCAGAGTCTGGCGAACTTAATCAAATCGCCACCAGTTGGCGCACCTGGTTTGTCTCCATGTCTTTACCCAAGCCACTGGCAATGACCGCGCCGCGCTCCATCACCGCGTAGTCGTCGGCCAGTTCACGGGCGAAGTCGTAGTACTGCTCCACCAGCAAAATTGCCATGTCGCCGCGATCGGCCAGCATGCGGATGACGCGCCCAATGTCTTTGATGATGCTGGGCTGGATGCCTTCGGTGGGCTCATCCAAAATCAGCAACTTCGGTTTCGCAGCCAGGGCCCGCGCAATGGCCAGTTGCTGTTGCTGCCCGCCTGAGAGGTCGCCACCGCGTCGGTTCAGCATCTGCTTGAGCACGGGGAAGAGTTCATACAACTCGGGCGGTATCGGCGTGCCCGCAGGGCGGTGGGCCAAGCCCATGGCCAGGTTTTCTTGCACCGTGAGTCGGGCAAAAATTTCACGCCCCTGCGGCACAAAACCGATGCCGGCACGGGCCCGCTCGTAGGGCTTGGCGTCGTGGATGGCTTGGTCGTCCAGCGTGATGCTGCCGGTCTTGATCGGCACCAAGCCCATGATGGATTTGAGCAAGGTGGTTTTGCCCACGCCGTTGCGACCCAGCAGCACCGTGACCTTGCCCAGGTGCGCCTGCACGCTCACGTCACGCAGGATGTGCGAGCCGCCGTAATACTGGTTAATGTTTTTGATGCTTAGCATTTTTTAATTCCGTTCGCACTGAGCTTGTCGAAGTGATCGCGAGGCCTTCGACAAGCTCAGGCCGAACGGCCTTTTACCGCCCAAGGTACACCTCAATCACGCGCTCATCGGCCTGCACTTGATCCAGCGTGCCCTGCGCCAGCACCGCGCCATCGCACAGCACCGTCACGATGTCCGAGATGGTGTTGATGAAGCTCATGTCGTGTTCCACCACCATCAGGGAATGCTTGCCTTTGAGGCTTAAAAATAGCTCGGCCGTTCGCTCAGTTTCCGCATCGGTCATGCCCGCCACAGGTTCATCCAGCAGCAGCAGCTTAGGGTCTTGCATCAGCAGCATGCCGATCTCCAGCCACTGCTTCTGACCATGGCTCAAAGTGCCAGCCTGGGCGTTCATATTCGCGCTCAGGTGAATGGTGTGCAGCATCTCGGCCAGCCTATCCGTCTGGGCTGAGTCAAGCCGGAAGAACATCGAAGCCTTGACGCCTTTGTGGGTCTTGAGCGCGAGCTCCAGGTTTTCAAACACCGTGAGCTGCTCAAACACCGTGGGCTTTTGGAACTTGCGCCCAATGCCGAGTTGCGCAATCTGCGGCTCGGTATGGCGCAGCAGGTCAATCGTGCTGCCAAAGAAGACGCGGCCTTCATCGGGGCGGGTCTTGCCGGTGATGATGTCCATCATCGTCGTCTTGCCCGCGCCATTGGGGCCGATGATGCAACGCAACTCACCGGGGGCAATGTCGAGCGAGAGCTTATTGATGGCTTTGAAGCCGTCAAAGCTCACGCTCACGTCCTCTAGGTAGAGGATGCGGCCATGGGTCACATCCACCTCACCCGGTGTGTGCACGCGCGAGAAACTGGCCAAGCGCCCCCCCGATTCGGTGGCGTGTTGGCGAGCCACCAGAGCTGCCTCGTGGGCCAGCATGGCCTGTGTGCCTTGGGCCATCAGTTCAGGTGTCATGACAGTCGCCCCTTGATTTTTTTGACCAAGCCGATGAGGCCTTCGGGCAAAAACAGGGTGACCAAGATGAACAGGCCTCCCAAGAAATACAGCCAAAACTCAGGGTAGGCCACGGTCAACCAGCTCTTGGCACCGCTCACCACAAAGGCGCCCACGATGGGGCCAATCAAGCTGGCCCGCCCGCCCACGGCGGCCCAGATGGCGATCTCAATCGAGTTGGCCGGGCTCATCTCCCCGGGGTTGATGATGCCCACCTGCGGCACGTACAGCGCACCTGCTACGCCGCACATCATGGCTGAGAGCGTCCAGATGCTCAGCTTGTAGCCCACCGGGTTGTAGCCCGAGAACATGACGCGGGTTTCAGCATCGCGAATGGCCTGCAACACGCGGCCAAACTTGCTGGCGATCAGCCACTTGGCGAGCAGGTAAAAACCCAGCAGCGTCAGCCCCGTCAGCACAAACAGCGTCATGCGCATGCTGGGGGTGGCGATGGGGGTGTCCAGCAGGCGCTTGAAGTCGGTGAAACCGTTGTTGCCGCCAAAGCCGGTTTCATTGCGGAAGAACAGCAGCATGGCCGCAAACGTCAGGGCCTGGGTGATGATAGAAAAGTAAACCCCCTTGATGCGTGAGCGAAAGGCGAAATAGCCAAACACAAAAGCCACCAAGCCCGGCACAGCCACGATCAACACCAGCGTAGCAATGAAGCTATCGCTCAAGGCCCAGTGCCAGGGCAGGGCCTTCCAGTCCAGAAACACCATGAAGTCGGGCAGATTGCTTTTGTAATTGCCGTCGGTGCCAATCTGGCGCATCAGGTACATGCCCATGACGTAGCCACCCAGCGCAAAAAACAAGCCATGACCGAGCGACAAAATGCCGGTGTAGCCCCAGATCAAGTCCATGGCCAAGGCGCAAATGGCGTAGCACATGATGCGACCCAGCAGCGCGACGGCGTAGTCGCTGAGGTGGAACACGCTGCCAGACGGCACGACCAAGTTGAGCATCGGCGCAACCGCGCAAATCACGATCAGCGCCACGGCAAATGCGCTCCATCCCTGGCTTGTCAACAGGGGACGACGCGTGGGGAGTTGTACTGTCGTCATGCTTCAGCACTCCGGCCCTTCAAGGCAAAGATGCCCTGGGGGCGTTTTTGGATGAAGATGATGATGAACACCAACACGGCAATCTTGGCCAGCACCGCACCGGTCAAGCCCTCCAGCAATTTGTTGAGTAAACCCAGACCCAGCGCGGCATAGACCGTGCCGGCAAGTTGCCCCACACCACCCAGCACCACCACCATGAAGGCGTCCACGATATAACCCTGCCCAAGGTCAGGGCCGACGTTGCCCACTTGGCTAAGCGCACACCCGGCCAGCCCGGCAATGCCCGAGCCCAGGGCAAAGGCATAGGTGTCAATGCGGGCGGTGTTGACGCCCATGCACGAGGCCATGGGCCGGTTTTGCGTGACACCGCGCACAAACAGGCCTAAGCGCGTGCGCCCAATCAGCCAGGCCACGGCCAGCAGCACCGCCAGCGCGAAACCAATGATGACCAACCGGTTAAAGGGCAGCGACAAATTACCCAGCACCTGCACGCCACCACTCATCCAAGACGGGTTTTCTACGCCCACGTTTTGCGCGCCAAACACGGTGCGCACGCCTTGCATCAGCATCAGGCTGATGCCCCAGGTGGCCAGCAGTGTCTCTAGCGGGCGCCCGTAGAGGAAGCGAATCACGCTGCGCTCCAGCGCCGCGCCCACCAAGGCGGCGGTCATGAAGGCCACCGGGATGGCGGCCACCAAGTACCAATCAAAGGCGGCAGCAGGCAGGTATTTTTGAAACAGCCCTTGCACCACGTAAGTGGCGTAGGCCCCCAGCATCATCAGCTCGCCATGGGCCATGTTGATGACGCCCATGAGCCCGTAGGTGATGGCCAAGCCCAGCGCTACCAACAGCAAGATGGAGCCCAGACTGATGCCGCTGAACAGCGCGCCCAGCCGGTCACCCCAAGCCAGCGCTGCTTCCACCGTGCGCAGGCTTTTGCCCAAGGCAATTTTGACGTCCACATCGTCTTCTGTTTTGAGCCGCTCTAGCAGCACGGTCTTGGTGCTGGCCTGGGTGCTTTGGGCCAGCAGTTGCGCGGCTTGCAGGCGTTTGGCTTTGTCGCTGCTGCCCAGCAGTGCGGCCGCTCGCACCAAGGCGATCTCAGATTTGATATCCGGGTTTTGCTCGGCCGCGTAGGCCTTCTCGATCAGGGGGAGCTTGCTTTCATCGGCGTCGCTTTGCAATTGACGGATGGCGGCGCGACGGGTCTTCTCGTCGCTGGAAAAAAGTTTGAGCGCGGCCAGTGCCGAATCCAGCTCACCGCGCATGCGGTTGTTGCTCACCACGTCTTCGGCGTCCGCAGGCACAGGCAAGGCGTCACCGTTTATAGGGTCGAAACCCTGGCCATCTTTGACGATGAAGACTTTGTCCCCGGCGGTCTTGACGGTGTCATCAGCCAAGGCTTGTAAAAAAAAGAATGTCTTGGTGTCAGCAGATGCCGCAGCTTTGTTCAAAGCTTCAATGCGGGCATCTGTCTCACCAAAAATAATTCCATTGACCTCTGGTAGCGTTATCGAATGCGCGTGAACAGCTATAAATAAAATAGCGAACACCATCCATCGAAGCATGCGTCGAAGCATTGAAGAAGAGAGTTCAAACATCATGACTCGATTTCGTCATTCCCGCCTTCGCGGGAATGACGGTTTGCTTAGTTTTCGTGAAATGGGGAAGCATCAATAAGCGCGGCGAAAGGCTTACTTCTTCACAGGCTCGTCAGGCTTCACGTCATTGCCCGCGATGTAGGGCGACCAAGGCTTGGCTTTGACCGGGCCTGGGGTCTTCCACACCACGTTGAACTGGCCGTCGGCCTTGATCTCGCCAATGAACACTGACTTGTGCAGGTGGTGATTTTTTTCGTCCATCTTGGAGGTGATGCCGCTCGGTGCGGTAAAGGTCTGGCCCGCCATGGCAGCGATCACCTTGTCAGTGTCGGTGGACTTGGCTTTCTCCACCGCCTGCTTCCACATGTGGATGCCGATATAGGTGGCTTCCATCGGGTCGTTGGTCAAAGGCTTGTCAGCGCCGGGCAGCTTCTTGGCCTTGGAGTAATCAGCCCACTTCTTGGTGAAGGCGGCGTTGGCCGGGTTTTTGATCGACATGAAGTAGTTCCACGCCGCCAGATGGCCCACCAGCGGTTTTGTGTCCACGCCGCGCAGCTCTTCTTCACCCACGCTGAAGGCCACCACAGGCACGTCTTTGGCCTTCAGGCCCGCGTTGCCCAGCTCTTTGTAGAAGGGCACGTTGGAATCACCATTGATGGTGGAGACCACGGCGGTCTTGCCACCGGCTGAGAACTTCTTGATGTCGGCCACGATGGTCTGGTAATCGCTGTGGCCAAAGGGGGTGTACTTCTCATCAATGTCGGTGTCTTTCACGCCCTTGCTCTTGAGGTAGGCGCGCAAGATTTTGTTGGTGGTGCGGGGGTACACATAGTCGGTGCCCAACAGCACCCAGCGCTTGGCCGCGCCGCCGTCTTTGCTCATCAGGTAATCCACCGCAGGGATGGCTTGCTGGTTGGGCGCCGCACCCGTGTAGAACACGTTTTTAGAGAGCTCTTCGCCTTCGTACTGCACGGGGTAGAACAGCAGGCCGTTCATTTCTTCAACCACCGGCAACACGGATTTGCGTGACACCGAAGTCCAGCAACCAAAGATCACCGAGACTTTGTCTTGCCCCAGCAGCTGCTTGGTTTTCTCAGCGAACAGCGGCCAGTTGGAGGCCGGGTCCACCACCACAGGCTCCAGCTTTTTGCCCATCACGCCGCCCTTGGCGTTGATCTCTTCAATGGCCATGAGCACGGTGTCTTTCAACACGGTCTCAGAGATGGCCATAGTGCCGGACAGGCTGTGCAAAATCCCCACCTTGATGGTGTCGGCAGCGTGAACTGCGGTGACGCCGGTCAAACCCAAACCTAGCGCGATAGACGCAGACAGCGTCTTTAAAGAGCCTCGACGATTCATGAGTGTTCCCCAAATGTGTTGATGAGCTGACCCAAGACGGGCCCACACAGAGCAACGCAAAGGGCGTGCCAATCGTTCTTGTGCTTCTGCGACCCCAGTGGCGACCAAATTCGTGCGCTCACGGCGTTGATTTGGTGCGAATTAACTCAAGCGCACCAATGCGAGGCGGGCAAGTTGGTGCAAGTGGCAGGCTTCTGGTCTTTGTTTTTGTATGCCCTGGCACTTGGGGTAAGTAGCTACGCGGCTGTCCCCCCGGCCTGCGGCCTCCTTCCTTGATGCCGCTGCGCCACTTACCCCAAGCGCCAGGGCAGCGAAGCAGCAGCCAGTGACAAGATGAAGGACATAGAAGTTCACCTTTAAGAAATGCGAACAAACTGGAACGCAAGTTGCGTCACAATCCAAAAAACTCAGAGCGAAGCACACCATGGAACTCACCCCCCGCGAAAAAGACAAGCTACTCATCTTCACCGCTGGCCTGCTGGCCGAGCGGCGCAAGGCACGTGGGCTCAAGCTCAACTACCCCGAGGCACTGGCCCTCATCAGCGCCGCCGTGATGGAAGGCGCGCGCGACGGCAAGACCGTGGCGCAACTCATGAGCGAGGGCCGCACCATCCTGACCCGTGCCGATGTGATGGACGGCATTGCCGAGATGATTCCCGACATCCAGGTGGAAGCCACCTTCCCGGATGGCACCAAGCTGGTCACCGTGCACCAGCCCATTGTTTAAAACGGAGACACAACCATGACCCCGGGTGAACTCATCATTAACGAAGGCCAGCACTCGCTGAATGTGGGGCGCCGCACCGTCACCGTCATCGTGCAAAACACGGCAGACCGCCCCATTCAGGTCGGCTCGCACTACCACTTTGCAGAGACCAATGGCGCTTTGAGTTTTGACCGTGAGGCCGCGCGCGGCATGCGGCTGAATATTGCGTCCGGCACGGCGGTGCGCTTTGAGCCGGGCCAGCAGCGTACGGTGGCCTTGGTGGATTTTGCGGGCGAGCGCCATGTGTTTGGCTTTCGCGGTCTGGTTCAAGGGAAGGTTTAAATCATGACAAGTATTGGACGCCGCGCCTACGCGGAAATGTTTGGCCCCACGGTGGGCGACCGTGTGCGCTTGGCCGACACCGACCTCCTGGTCGAGGTGGAGGCCGACTACACCTTGCGCTCTGGCAGCTATGGCGAAGAAGTCAAGTTCGGTGGTGGCAAGACCATTCGTGACGGCATGGCGCAAAGTCAGCGCACAAGGGACGGCGTTGGGTCGGGCCCCTCCGTTGGCGGCGCGGTTGACACCGTAATGACCAACGCCCTCATCATCGACCACTGGGGCATCGTCAAGGCCGATATCGGCTTGAAGGGCGGGCGCATCGTGGCCATCGGCAAAGCGGGAAACCCTGACACGCAGCCAGGCGTGGACATCATCATCGGCCCCGGCACCGAGATCATCAGTTGCGAGGGCAACATCGTCACCGCTGGCGGCATCGACACCCATATCCACTTCATCTGCCCGCAGCAGATTGAAGAGGCGCTGGCCTCGGGCATCACCACCATGTTTGGCGGCGGCACCGGCCCGGCGACCGGCACTTTTGCCACCACCTGCACGCCCGGTCCCTGGCACATGGAGCGCATGTTGCAGGCGGCAGACGCCTTCCCGATGAATCTGGGGTTCATGGGCAAGGGCAATGCCGCTCTGCCCGCTGCACTGCATGAGCAAGTCAATGCTGGCGCTATTGGTCTGAAGCTGCACGAAGACTGGGGCACCACGCCCGCCGCCATCAGCAACTGCCTGGACGTGGCGGACGAGACGGACGTGCAAGTCGCCATCCACTCCGACACGCTCAACGAATCGGGCTTTGTAGAGAACACCATTGAAGCGACCAAAGGAAGAGGCATCTGCGCCTTCCACACCGAAGGCGCTGGCGGCGGCCATGCACCGGACATTCTGCGCGTGGTGGGCGAGGCCAACTTCTTGCCCAGCTCTACCAACCCCACCATGCCCTACACCGTGAACACGCTGGACGAGCATGTGGACATGCTCATGGTGTGTCACCACCTAGACGCGGGCATTGCCGAAGACTTGGCCTTTGCCGAGAGCCGCATCCGCAAGGAAACCATTGCCGCTGAGGACGTGTTGCACGACCTGGGGGCGATCAGCATGTTCAGCTCCGACTCGCAGGCCATGGGTCGGGTGGGTGAGGTTATCTTGCGTTGCTGGCAGACGGCGCACAAGATGAAGGGGCAGCGCGGTTGGATGAGCCCTTCGACAAGCTCAGGGCGAACGGGTATTAGCTCAGGACTGGCGGGAACCGTTCAGGCTGAGCCTGTCGAAGCCCTGTCCCGCAATGACAACGCCCGCGCCAAACGCTACATTGCCAAATACACCATCAACCCCGCCATAGCCCACGGCATCAGCCATGAGGTGGGCAGCCTGGAGGTGGGCAAGTGGGCCGACTTGGTGGTGTGGAAACCCGCCTTCTTCGGTGTCAAACCCGCGCTCATCCTCAAAGGCGGCACCATCGCCATGGCCGCCATGGGCGACCCCAACGCCTCCATCCCCACGCCGCAGCCGGTGCACTACCGCCCCATGTTCGGCGCGTATGGCGGTTCGCTTACGCGCAGCTCCATCACCTTTGTGTCGCAGGCGGGTTTGAACGCTGGCATCAAGGATCGCTTTGGCTTGCAGAAGACTGTGAGCGCAGTCAAGAACATCCGCCAAGTACGCAAGCAGCACATGGTGCACAACAGCTATTTGCCCAAGATGGAGATTGACGCGCAGACCTATGCGGTGCGGGCAGACGGTGTGCTGCTGACTTGTGAGCCTGCGGTGAGTTTGCCGATGGCGCAGCGTTATTTTTTGTTTTGAGCAGAATGAGTCAAGCGTTCAAATGTGCTCGCGAATCCAGGTGGCGAAAGCTGGCTCAGTCATTTCACCGGCAGCCACGCTGAGCATGATCAGCACGCAATCTGCGTCGCCGGCTTGCAGTGAATGGCCGTTGAGTGCCAGAAACAATTCCACGGCAACAAACGCCGTGCGCTTGTTGCCATCCATGAAAGGGTGATTGCGTGCCAGCCGATAACCGTAAGCCGCCGCCAGATTGGCCACGTCAGGCTGACCATAAGCCGCTTGGTTTTCCGGTCGCGCCAAGGCGGATGCCAAGAGGTTGGGATCACGCACACCCGCCAAGCCACCATGCTCTGCCAATTGCTCGTCATGCACCGCATCCAGTACGGCTGGAGCGCTCCATACCCAGACCGGCTGCTGAGCGCGGCTCATTTGGCCAGCTCGTGCAACACAGCGCGACGCTTCTTCATGATGCTGCGCGCGGCCTGCATTTGCGCCTCGAATACCGGGTCATAAGCCGTCAAGGTGATGCCGTTGGCAGCATCCGTCAAAAACAGCGTATCGCCTTTCTCCACCTTCATCCGCGCCAGCACTTCTTTGGGCAAGATGACACCAACCGAATTGCCGATTTGGGTGAGCTTGAGTGCGGACATGGATGCCTCCAGGAGTTATAACGTTTGTTATATTAACAAATCTATTTTCTGATTTCAAGCCAAACATGCTCCAAGTCTCCAAACTCTTGCCCCAAGGCCACGGCCTGGCCCCCGTACTGCTCAAACGCGCCGCCACCGTAGAGCTGGACTGGGACGTGCGCCAGAAAAGCCGCTTTGATGCGGCCGACTCCCAAGGTCGCCAACTCGGCGTCTTCTTGCCACGCGGCATGGTGGTGCGTGGGGGTGATGTGCTGGTGGCGCAAGACGGCTCGCTGATCCGCGTGCTGGCGGCCCCGCAAGCCGTGCTGCGCATCACGGCTTGCACCGCGCATGGCAGCGCGTTTGATTTGACCCGCGCGGCCTATCACCTGGGCAACCGGCATGTGCCCATCGAACTCAAGCCCGATCACCTCAAGATCGAGCCCGACCATGTGCTGGCCGAGATGCTGCGCAACATGCACTTGATCGTCCACGCGGTGGAGGAGGCCTTTGAACCGGAGGCGGGGGCTTATGCGCAGGGCGGGCACGCGCCCCACGAACACAAGCACGATCAGGATCACAATCACTGATGCGCACCACGATTCGTCCCCGGTCAGAAGCCCCGCAAGCACTGCCCGCCCCCAGCCTGCTCCAGCTCATGTGGCTGGCCTCCCCGGCCTTGCCAGTGGGTGGATTTTCTTACTCAGAAGGCCTTGAAAGCGCCGTAGACAGTTCACAAGCAGCTACAGAAAGTGAAGCAAGCGACTGGCTTATCCATCACCTGCACATGACGCTGGCACGCTCTGATCTGGCGGTGCTGGCTAAAGCCGTGAACGCTTGGCGGCGCGGCGACATGGCGCATGTCAGCGAGCTCAACAACTGGGTTTTGCAGACGCGAGAGACCAGTGAGCTGCGGCTGCAAACCGAGCAGATGGGGCGCTCCTTGCTGATCTGGCTGCACAACCATGACACGGCCACGCCCGCTCAACTGCAAGCCTGCGAGTCGCTGGCCCCCAGCTACCCCATCGCCTTTGCCCTGGCGGCGTCCAGCACCCAGGCCAGTGTGCGCGACTGCCTGCTGGCCTACGCCTTTGGCTGGGCCGAGAACATGACGCAAGCGGCCATCAAGGCCATCCCACTCGGGCAAAGCGCGGGGCAACGCATCCTCGCGCGCTTGAGCGCCGACATTCCTGCGGCGGTCGATTACGCCATGGCACTCATGGACAGCGAACGCCAGGCCTTTTCCCCCATGCTGGCCATCCTCTCGGCCCAGCATGAAACCCAATATTCAAGACTGTTCAGATCTTGATTCTTTTGATGGAGTACTACCATGTCCGCACTGCACCATATCCCTCACCGCACTAAAAATTTGCCACCTCTGCGTGTGGGCATCGGCGGGCCGGTTGGCTCCGGCAAGACCACCTTGCTGGAGATGCTGTGCAAGGCCATGCGCGAGCGCTATGACCTGGTGGCCATCACCAACGACATCTACACCAAGGAAGACCAGCGCCTGCTCACCGTCAGCGGCGCTTTGCCTGCCGAGCGCATCATGGGTGTGGAGACCGGTGGCTGCCCGCACACTGCCATTCGCGAAGACGCCTCCATCAACCTGGAGGCGATTGACCGCATGCTGGCGGATTTCCCCAATGCCGACATCGTCTTCATCGAGTCCGGCGGCGACAACCTAGCCGCCACCTTCAGCCCCGAACTCAGCGACCTGACCATTTACGTGATCGACGTGGCCGCCGGTGAAAAAATTCCGCGCAAAGGTGGCCCCGGTATCACCAAGAGCGATTTGTTCATCATTAACAAGACCGACCTCGCCCCCTACGTGGGCGCGAACCTGGACGTGATGGAGGCTGACACCCGGCGCATGCGCACCACACCCAAAGGCCTGAAGCCCTTCGTCATGACCAATCTCAAAACCCTGGCGGGTTTGAGTGAAGTGGTGGTGTTTATTGAGACCAAGGGTTTACTACGAGTTGACAGTTAAATGGATTAACGTACAGTAATCTTTTCCCAATTGGTCTATGGTGTTTGTCTTATCTGAATGGATGGACACTATGAAAACAGGCCTTAGCGCGTTGCTGATTGCGATGACTTGTAACTTGGTCATTGCTCAGGATAATGCTGACATTTTGATAGGTGCAAGTTTGCCTTTGTCGGGACCCAATGCGGGCGCGGGTCAAGAGGGTCTTGCAGTGATTAAAGCCTATTTCGATAGCATCAACAAGTCAGGTGGTATTGGTGGTCGCAATCTATCGCTGACTGCCTTGGACGATGCCTTCAATCCGCAAAAGGCCGCAGAAAATGCCAATCAGTTAATTAGCGCGAAAACCGTTGCCATTTTAAATTGTTGGGGCACTGCCAGTTGCAGCGCAATGATGCCTATCATTACCAAGGCGGGCATTCCCATGGTGTCAGGTATCGCTGGTGGTGGCCCGATGCGCCAGCAACCTGGGCGCTTTGCTTTCAATGTGCGCCCCACCACCAACGCAGAAATTGCCCATATGGTCAAGCAGATGACTACTGTTGGCCAAAACGGGATTGCTCTGGTTTATCAGAACGATCCTTTTGGCAAAAGTGGGCAGGTGGCAGCGCAAGAGGTGTTCATCAAAGCAGGCGTCAAACCCGTGGCTGAACTGGCATTGGAGCGGGATGCGAGCAATGCGTCCGTCGTGGTGGCTGCTTTGCAAAAAATCCCCGGCTTGAATGGCATTATTTTGGTGGCAGCGCCCCCGGCTACTGTGAAATTGATACCGGAAGCACGCAAAGCGGGCCTGTCCACTCAGTTTTACAACTTGGCCGCGCAGGCTAACAGCAAATTAGCAGCAGACTTGGGCGCGAACACTGCAGGAGTCGTGTTCACCACATTGGTTCCAAGCCCTTGGCGCGAGGGTCTGCCTGTGGTGAAGGAGTATCAAAATATTTACGGGACCGCCACAGGTAAGAAGGAGTTTTCTTACTTGGGCTTGGAGGTTTTCATCAACGCCAAAGTGCTGGTGGAGGGGCTGCGCAAGGCAGGTCGCAACGTAACCCGTGAGACATTGGTGTACGGGCTGGAGACCATGGGCGATCGTCAATATGGGTCAATGAGAATCGGCTATGGCCCGGGTGATCGTGAGGGATCGACCTATGTCGGCCTGACCATCATCAACAGAGAAGGTCGATTTGTCGAGTGAGTTTATTAAAAAAACAAAGCCATGTGACAAGTATTGTTTTATTTTGTTTGGATCAAGACAGGCTTTTTTGTAACGCAGAAAAGCTTGTAGGTCATCATCAATCCTCAATAAAAATTCCCGCTCCAGAGGACATTTTTATTCAACCACCAAGTCAGCCAGCCTAAATTCTCCGATCTTGTAGATCTGCTGCAAGCATTCGCGCTGCTCGGCCTCCACATTGTTGCCTAGGCGCTGCGCCATCAGCGCGATGATGCTGTGGCGGGTGTGGCCGCGCACGGCGACGATGAAGGGGAAGCCGAATTTCTGGTTGTAGCGGGTGTTGAGGTCTTGCAACTCAGCAAACTCTTGCGGCGTGCAACGGTCTAGGCCTGCACCGCTTTGCTCGCGGTTGGATTCCTCGGTGAGTTCGCCGCGCACTGCCGCTTTGCCTGCGAGTTCGGGGTGAGCGCGGATCAGCTTGAGTTGCGCATCGGATCCCTCCGCTTCAATGGCGGCCACCATAGCCGCATGCAGGGCTTGGGTGGAGGCAAACGGGCGCAGGTTCACCACCCGCTCGGCCACCCAAGGCGAGTGTTCGAAAATTCCGCCTAGCCGTTGGGTGAAGGCGGGGGTGTCAAGGGCGTTGAGGTCTTGCAGTGTCATCTTAAAAGTCATTCAGCGTTGCGCTACAGGTGCGTGGTACGGGTGAGTGGCGATCCAGTGGTTCGCAATGTCAATGCGGCGTGCCACCCAGACCTTGTCGTGCGACTGCACGTAGTCTAAAAACCGTTGCAGGGCACGCAGGCGACCGGGGCGGCCCAGCAGGCGACAGTGCATGCCCACCGACAGCATCTTGGGCCGATCCAGCCCCTGCGGGTCGCCCTCTGCGTACAAAACATCGAAGCTGTCTTTGAGGTACTGGAAGAATTGCTCGCTGGTGTTGAAGCCTTGCGGCATGGCAAAGCGCATGTCGTTGGCGTCTAGCGTGTAGGGCACGATCAGATGGGATTTTTGTTCACCGGTTGAGGTGAGAACCTGCGTCCAAAACGGCAGGTCATCGCCGTAGTAATCCGAGTCATAGACCAGCCCGCCTTGCTCCACCACCAGACGGCGGGTGTTGGGTGAGTCGCGCCCGGTGTACCAGCCCAGTGCGGGCTGGCCGGTCAATTGGCGAATTGTCTCCAAGCCGAGGCGCATGTGCTCGCGCTCGGTGGCCTCATCCATGTTTTGGTAATGAATCCAGCGCCAGCCGTGGCAGGCAATCTCGTGGCCTAAATCTACAAAGGCCTGGGTCACGTCCGGGTGGCGCTGCAAGGCCATGGCCACACCAAACACGGTGAGGGGCATGCCGCGTTGTTCAAACTCTCGCAAGATGCGCCACACACCTGCGCGCGAGCCGTATTCGTACACCGACTCCATGGTCAAGTGCCGTGCCTCATAGGCCGCCGCACCGATGATCTCGGAGAGAAACTGCTCTGAGGCCGGGTCACCGTGCAACACGGAGTTTTCGGCGCCTTCTTCGTAGTTCAGAACAAACTGAACGGCGATGCGTGCTCCGCCCGGCCAGCGGGCGTGGGGAACGTCTTGACCGTAGCCAATCAAATCACGGGGGTAGGTTTCATCGGCGACGGTCAAGGTCATTCAGCACTTTCAATCTAAGAAATTATTCCGCGCCGTGGGTATTGGCAGCGGCTTCACTGGCGGCTTCGGCATCCGATTTCACGCCATTGAAAAACACGTTCAACAATACAGCAGCCAGCGAGGCGAGCAGGATACCGCTCTCGATCAAGGCATGCACGCCGTGCGGCATCCACTGTTTGAAGTTGGGCGCGATCAGGGGAATCATGCCAAAGCCGATGGAGATGGCGACGACGAACAGGTTGTTGCGGTTCTTGGTGTAGTCCACGCTCGCCAAAATGCGAATGCCGGTGGCTGCCACCATGCCAAACATCACCAGACCCGCGCCACCCAGCACGTAGGTCGGCACGGCTTCTACCAACGCCGAGAGCTTAGGCAACAGACCCATGACGATCAAAATCACACCCGCTGCCACGCACACAAAACGGCTGCGTACACCCGTCACGCCCACCAAGCCCACATTTTGAGAAAAGCTGGTGTACGGGAAGGTGTTAAAGATGCCACCGATGAGAGTGCCCAGACCATCCACACGCAAACCGCGTGTGAGGTCAGGCTGCGTGACTTTGCGACCGGTGATGTCGCCCAGTGCGAGGAACATCCCTGTGGATTCGATCATCACCACAATCATCACCAGCACCATAGTCAGGATCAAGACCGGGTCAAACGTGGGCATGCCAAATTGAAAGGGCAGAACCACTTCAAACCAGCTGGCCTTGGCGACCTTGTCGAAGTTCATCACCCCCATCAAGGCTGCGACCACCGCGCCCGCCACGATGCCCAGGAGCACAGCAATGTTGCCAACAAAACCTTTGCAATAGCGCGTGATGAGCAAGATGCTCACCAGCACAAAGGCGGACATGCCGATATTGAACAGTGGGGCGTACGCCGCGTTGGGCATGGACGGGGCAAGATTCAGCCCTTTGGGGATGGCCGGGATCGTGGCGCCCACCGCTGACGCAGCAGCACCGACATCCTTGAGCCATTGGGCGTGCTCCGGGTTGACGATGGACGGCGCGGTTGGGCCGAAGGGGTTGCCAAAAATCCAGTTGATACCCACACGCATGAGCGTGATGCCGATGACGGTGATCACCGTTCCGGTGACCACCGGCGGGAAGAAGCGCAGCATGCGGCTGACGACCGGCGCCAGCAGCATCGACACAGCACCGGCACCGATGATGGCACCGAAGATGGCTTGCGCCCCAGCCACGCCCGGATTGGTGTTGGCCATGGCAATCATGGGGCCGACGGCGGCAAAGGTCACGCCCATCATCACGGGCAGGCGGATGCCAAACCACTGGGTCACGCCCAGGGATTGGATCAAGGTCACGATGCCGCAGCAAAACAGGTCGGCAGAAATCAGAAAGGCCACCTGCTCGGGTGACAGCTTCAAAGCGCGGCCAATGATGAGCGGCACGGCGACCGCACCCGCGTACATCACCAGCACATGCTGTAGCCCAAGCGCCATCAAGCGGCCCGAGGGGAGTTTTTCATCAACGGGATGGGTTCCCGCGTTTAAAGTAGCACTCATCTTTGTCTCCTTCGTGGGTAATTTTTCGGATAAAGGTTTAGCGTCGATTCAGTGCGCCGCGCAAATCAAAACGCTCTGCTTCGGGCATCAAGGAACGGTGCGCACAGCCGTCTAAGTGGTGGGCCATGCACTTCAATGCGCCGGGCTTGTCGCCGGCTTCCAACTTGGCAAGAATCCCTGCGTGATCATCAAACGAGCAAGCGTTTTTTCCAGGCGCGTCAACGCTGGCAATGAGCAACGTGGTGCGTGAAACCAGCCGCCTCAGCATGTCGGTCAGCAGCTGGTTGCCCGCCAACTGGGCCAGTTCCACATGAAAGTCGGCCGACAGGCGAATCCAGGCGGAACGGTCACCGGCCAGCCAAGCGGCCCGCTCTTTTTTCACCATGTCCTTGAGGCGTTTGATCTCGGCCATGGGCTTGTCATCGGCCACCTTTTGCACGACCAGTCGCTCCAGCGTTTGGCGCAGTTCGAACATGTCTTGCGCTTCTTTCTCTGTGGGGCTGGCGATGAAAGCGCCCCGGTTGGGCTCCAGATCGACCAGCCCTTCGTTGGCCAACTGGGCCAGCACTTTGCGCACGTTATGGCGCGCAATTTGGTAAATTTCACACAACGCCTGTTCGGTGAGCTTGGTCTTGGGCGGCAACCGGTGCTCCATGACCGCGTCAAAGATGTCGGCGTACATCCGGCTTTCTGCATCCGCCAGTGCATCAGGGTTTTCAGAGATTTTGGATTTGGTCATTGGTATGATTGTCAACAATCTCTATTATTTTATAAAACAATCGAAATGAAGATTGGTATAAACCCTGTACCCATCTGAATGCCACTCACCTAAGATTGGGTCACTATGGGACGCCTTACTACACACGTATTAGACACAGCGCACGGCAAACCGGGGCGCGATGTTGAAATTCATCTTTATAAAATTGTTGACAATTCAAGAGTCGCTATGTCAGCAAAGCGCACCAACGCCGATGGTCGCTGTGATGCGCCGCTGCTTGAAGGCGAAGCTTTGCAAGTCGGCGTTTATGAGTTGGACTTCGCTGTAGGCGACTACTTCCGCACGCTGGGCGTGGCGCAAACACAGCCGTCGTTTTTGGACGTGGTGACTCTGCGCTTTGGCGTGAGTGACGCCAGCCAGCACTATCATGTGCCGCTGGTGGTGACGCCCTGGAGCTACTCCACTTACCGGGGGTCTTAAATGGAAGCACTACTTCCCTATGTGTTGGACTGGGCTAATTTGCTGCTGCGCTGGCTGCACGTGATTGTCGGCATCGCCTGGATTGGTGCTTCGTTTTATTTCGTCTGGCTGGACAACAGCCTGCACGCCCCGCTCGATCCGGTGCTCAAGGCCAAGGGCGTGGGCGGTGAGTTATGGGCAGTGCATGGCGGCGGTTTTTACAACCCGCAAAAATACCTGGGTAGCCCCCCGACCATGCCTGAGAACCTGCACTGGTTTTATTGGGAGGCCTACAGCACTTGGCTCACAGGCTTTGCTTTGTTCACCGTGCTCTATTTGTTCAATGCCAATACATTCTTGATTGACCGCAACGTATTCGACATGACCCCTGCTACTGCGGTCATGGCCGCGTTGGCATTCTTGGTGACGGGCTGGGTGGTTTATGACGCGATTTGCCGGGTCTTTGGCGAGCGCCCGGGGGGTGACCGCATCGTGGGCTTGCTGGTGCTGGTCTATGTGGTGGGTGCAACTTGGGTGGCCTGTCATTTGTTCTCGGGCCGCGCGGCGTTCTTGATCATCGGGGCCATGATGGGAACCAGCATGAGCGCCAACGTGTTTTTCTGGATCATTCCGGGGCAACGCAAGGTCATTGCTTCCATGAAGGCCGGCGAGAAGCCAGACCCTGTGCATGGCCAGCGCGCCAAGCAGCGCAGCGTGCACAACACTTATTTCACGCTGCCCGTGCTTTTCACCATGTTGTCAAACCACTACAGCATGACCTACACGCACCCGCAAAACTGGGCTGTGTTGCTGCTTATCATGTTGGCCAGTGTGTTGATTCGCCAGTTCTTCCTGCTCAAGCACAAGGGCGTTTGGAACTGGAACTATCCCGCTGCGGGGGTGATCATTTTGTTGGGCGTGGCGGTCTGGCTGGCCCCATCACTACCCTTACCCAGCGCAGCCCCCGCACCCAGCGCGGCGGTTGTCGCCATGAGCGATATCCAGCCCATCATCGCGCAGCGCTGCGCCATGTGCCACAACGCACAGCTGGCCAGCAAAAACATTCGGCTGGATTCTTCCCAGGCCATTCAAGCCAACGCGCAGTTGATTTACCAACAAGCAGTCGTCCTGAAAACCATGCCCATGAACAATGCCACCGGCATCACTGAGGCCGAGCGTGCGACCTTAGGGCAATGGTTCAAGGCGGGCGCGGCTCAATAGTTCACTCGATCTAAAACACATCATGTCCATCATTCAAATCGACCCCAACGCCCCCGACTTCACCCGTCGCCATATGAATCTGGCCGACCCGCGCTTGGGTGCGCAGCCCATCAATTGCACGGATGATTTCTTCGCCCCCATGGCGCGCATGCTCGACCCTGAACCTGCGGTCTTCATCCCCGGCAAATACGACACACACGGCAAGTGGATGGACGGCTGGGAGAGCCGCCGCAAGCGCGTCAACGGGCACGATCACATCGTCGTCCGCTTGGCCCGGCGCGGTGTGATCCACGGGGTCGATATCGACACCAGCCATTTCACCGGCAACTACCCGCCTGCGGCTTCACTGGAGGGCTGCGACTGCGAGGGCGACCCGGTTGACAGCACATCGTGGACAGAGGTCTTGCCGTCCGTCAACCTGCAAGGCAATAGCCACCACTACCATGCAGTGAAGAACGACAAGGCCTACACCCACATCCGCCTGCACATATACCCGGATGGCGGTATTGCCCGCTTGCGCGTGTACGGCCAGCCTAAACGCGACTGGGCCAGCACCAGCCGCAGTGAGCTGATCGACCTGGCCAGCATTGAAAACGGCGGCTATGTGGTGGCCACCAACAACCAGCACTTCGGTCTGGCCAGCAACATGCTCATGCCGGGGCGCGGTGTCAACATGGGCGACGGCTGGGAGACACGCCGCCGCCGTGAGCCAGGTAACGACTGGTGCGTGGTGGCACTCGGTCAAGCCGGTGTGATCGAAAAAATCGAAGTTGATACCTGCCACTTCAAAGGCAACTACCCCGACCGCTGCTCCCTCCAAGCCGCGTTTGTGCAGGGCGGCACAGAGACCTCATTGGTCACGCAAAGCATGTTCTGGCCAGTGCTGCTGCCCGAGCAAAAACTGCAAATGGATTTGCAACACTACTTTGAAAAAGAGATCGCCAAGCTCGGCCCCATCAGCCACGTGCGCTACAACATGCACCCGGACGGCGGCACCTCGCGACTGCGCTTGTGGGGGAAATTGGCATGAACAGCTTGCCAATTCAGCCGCTGACCCGTGAAGCCTTCGCCCCGTTTGGCGAAGTCATCATGCTTGACGGCGCCAAGCACTACCCCATCAACGCGGGCACGACCGAACGCTTTCATGCGCTGGCCCGTGTGGACGCAGCAGAGCAAGGCGGCGTGCCCGTTATCAGCCTGTTTCGTGGTCAAGCTCGGCCCTTGCCACTGCCCATCACCGTCATGGAGCGCCACCCCTTGGGTAGCCAGGCCTTTGTGCCCGTCACCCAATCAGCCGAGGATGAATACCTGGTAGTGGTCGCGCCTGCGGGTGAGTTTGATGCGAGCCAGATGAAAGCCTTTTTGGCCACTGGTTTCCAAGGCGTGAGTTACGCGCGCGGTGTGTGGCATCACCCCTTGATTGCATTGCACCGGGTCAGCGATTTTTTAATCGTGGACCGGGTGGGGGAGGGCAATAACTGCGATGAGATTGAGTTAGATGGGCAGATGGGCCTGACCCAGGGGGCCTGCGACGCGGCGCGCTAGACAAAACTGGTCGCCGTTACCTCACTCAATATCCCCCGCAAAAGGGTGAATCGGCAAGAAAGTATTGAGGCGGGGCAAAATGGAGCTTTTCTCCTCCACTGGATTGACCATATATGCTGCTCCCCACCACCGTCGTCGGAAGTTACCCCCAGCCTGATTGGCTGATTGATCGCGCAATGCTCTCCAAAGTGGTGCCGCGCGCCAATATGCATGAGCTGTGGCGCATCCCGGCTGAGCAACTGAAAGAAGCGCAAGACGACGCCACGCTGCTCGCCATTCGCGACATGGAGCGCGCGGGCATCGACATCATCACCGACGGCGAAATGCGCCGCGAGAGCTATTCCAACTACTTCGTTGCGGCGCTTGAAGGCGTGGACGCCGACAACCCCGCCGTCATCACCAACGCAGCCGGTCGTCAAGTCCGCGTACCGCGAGTGAACGCGCCCATCAAACGCCGCCATGCGGTCGAGGTGCGCGACCTGCAGTTCCTGCGGGCCAACACAGACCGCCAAATCAAGATCACGCTGCCCGGCCCCTTCACCATGGCGCAGCAAGCGCACAACGAGTATTACGGCGACATCGACGAAATGGCTATGGCGTTTGCCGCAGCGGTAAATCAAGAGGTGCGTGACCTGCAAGCTGCCGGTGCCGACGTGATTCAGTTGGACGAGCCCTGGCTGCGTAACGACCCCGTGGCCGCCAACCGTTTTGCAGTCAAGGCCATCAACCGCGCGCTCGAAGGCATCACCATCCCCACCGTCGTGCACCTGTGCTTCGGTTACGCGGCGGTCGTGCCGGGGCAAAAGCCAACCGGCTATTCATTCCTCACTCAGTTGGCCGATTCAACCGCGCAGCAAATCTCCATCGAGTGCGCACAACCCGCGTTGGATCTGGGCATGCTCAAGGATTTGTCAAACAAGAAAATTTTGCTCGGTGTGATCGACTTGGGCAGCCCCAAGATCGAGACGGGTGAAGACGTGGCGGTGCGCATTCGTGCCGGCTTAAAGCACGTCAGTGCAGACCGCATGATCCCCGCGCCCGACTGCGGCATGAAGTACTTGCCACGCGCCACTGCCTTTGCCAAGCTCAAAGCGCTGGCGGAGGGTGCGGCTATTGTGCGGCGCGAATTGTCATGATGCCCACTCACTGATCCCGTCGCCGCAACGCGTACTGCACGATAAACCCGCCCCCCAGCACCAGAGCGAACCAGCCCACGAGCGATGAAGCCGTCACCATGTCCCGCATGGCCGACGGGCTCATGAATTGTGGCGACAGCAGCACCCCTAAGCCGATGAGTGCAATGAAGACGCCTTTGTAGAGTAGTTCCCGATCTTCGGGTTTGCCGAGCTTATTCATGGGGAATGAACGCCACCCATGAGGGTGGGCGAGGGAGTTGTGTGGCTGGGTTCATATCAATTAAAGTCGTCAATAACTTTAGGATACACGCATGAAACATTGGTCGGTGGTTTTGTTCGCGGCACTCTGTGGGCTCGCAGGCGCTGTGGGCGCGCAAGAGTGGCCCACTCGCCCGGTCAAGTTGATCGTGCCCTACCCGGCGGGCGGCGGCGTGGATGTGATGGCGCGCGCCTTGGCCCAGCGTCTGCAAGACAAGTGGCAGCAGCCCGTCACCATTGACAACCGGCCTGGTGCCAACACCTTGATTGGCACCGAGGCCGTGGCACGCTCCACCGACAACCACACCCTGTTGTTCACCACCGACGCCACCTTCACCATCAACCCGCACCTCTACCGCAAGCTACCTTACGACGCTGAGAAAGACTTCATTCCCGTGACGCAGTTGGTGGGCTTTAATCAAATGCTGGTCGCCAACGCCGGGCTGCCCGCCAACACTCTAAAAGAGTTGCTGGCTTTAGCCAAAGCAAAGCCGGGGTCTTTGTCGTATGCGTCTTATGGGCCCGGTAGTCAACCCCAACTGGCCACGGAGATGCTCAAACAGAAATCTGGCGTGTTCATCGTGCACATTCCTTACCGGGGCGTTCCGCAAGCGCTGATGGCTGCGGTGAGTGGTGAGGTGCAGATGACGTGGTCGGGCCTTGTGTCGGCGCGTGCGCACATAGCCAGCAAACGCATCAAGCCGCTGGCCTATGGCGGCAAAACCCGCGACAGCGCTTACCCCGACGTGCCCACCATGACCGAGCTGGGCTTTCCCGAAGTGGACGCGCGTGTCTGGATGGGCGTGTTTGCGCCCAGCAGCTTTGCCCCCGCGTTGGTGAACCGCATGCACCGCGACCTCTTGGCCGTGATCAGTGAGCCCGACTTTCGCAGCAAAGAGATTGAAGGCAAGTCGCTTGACTTTGTGGGTGCGGGGCCGGACGAGTTTCGTCGCCACATCCGCAGCGAGAGCCGCTCTCGCCGTGCCACCATCGAAACTTCAGGCGCAGTGATCGAATGAGCTTAACCGACTGGCGCGATTTAACGCCGCAGCAACTCGACTGGGCTTATGACCAAACCCAGCATGCTCCCAACATGGCCGATGTCATGACGTGTTGCACTGAACGCAGCGCCGAGGCGCGCGCAAAGGTGCAGGCGCAAGGCACGCCAACGCATCGCATGGCCTATGGCCCGACAGCGATAGAAGCCCTTGATTGGTACCCCAGTCAAACCCCAAATGCGCCCTTGGTTTTTTTCATTCACGGTGGTGCGTGGCGAAGTGGCCAAGCGCAAGACTACGCGATGGGTGTGGCGTGGCTGCTCCAGTGCGGCGTGCAGGTGGTGGTGCCCGACTTTGCGGCGGTGACCGATGTCAATGGCCGCTTGTTGACCATGGCCGAGCAATTGCAACGCGCCCTTACATTCACCGCACAACACGCCAGCGCCATGGGGGCCAACCCAGACCGAATTTATGTGGTCGGACATTCGTCTGGTGCTCATTTGGCCGCCTGTTTGGCCACGCACAACTGGGCCCAAGCTGGGTTTGAAAAGACGCCCATCTGCGGCCTGCTATGTTGCAGCGGCATGTATGAGCTGGAGCCTGTGAGTCATTCGTCCCGTAGCCAGTACGTGGCCTTCACACCCGAGACATTGCAAGCCTTGAGCCCTATGCGGCACCTGGACGCTTTCACCATGCCGGTGGTGCTGTTGTGCGGGGATCAAGAGTCGCCCGAGTTCAAGCGCCAAGCTCTTGAATTTGCGCAAGCCCTGTCAGATCGATGCACCGATTTAACGTTCCTCTGGGGTGCGGGTTTGAACCATTTTGAAATGGTGGAGACGTTTTCTCAAGCCGATGGGGTGATGTCTCAAGCTCTGCAAGACTTGATGCAGATTTGAGTCTCAGGAAAGTTTGATTCCTGCGATGTGCTGGATTGGAGTGCAATCTAGGTTGCCGTCCTCTAGCATCCATGCGGGTTTGCAACGCATAGCGAATAGAAGCAGGGTATGTGGGAAGAACGATCTCAGTGCGCTCAAGCCGACAGCCGCCGAGAAAATTTGGTGTGCCGAATGCGGCCATCAAAATGGATGCTCATTCATTTTGAGCTAACTTCTGTTGCGCGACAGAAATCGTCCGCTACAAATAGTGGGTGAGTGGATTTCCTGCCGGCAACCGGGTTTTCGCTATACAACGGGTGCCTGAGTTAGCCCTTCCTGTTCAATGGCATCACCCAGAAAATCCAAAAATGCCCGTACCGCAGGTAGCAGGCCGCGGCGTGATGGAAAGACCGCATGAAAGATGCCTGGCTTGGGTGCCCAGCCCGGTAGCACGCTCACCAGCCGACCGTCGCTTAGTTCCTCGCTGCACAGGTAGTCGGGCATCACACAAATGCCAGTGCCCGCCAGCACGGCGAATTTCAACGTCATCAAGTCATCCGCCACGTAGCGAGGATGGTGCTGGAAGGCGTGGGTTGCACCATCAGGGCCTTCCAGTTGCCAGATTGCCGACTCGCCGATTGTGGACATGTTGACTGTGTCGAGCCTGCCCAGATCCTCTACTGTGACCGGTCGCCCCTGTCGCACCAGCTGTGCCGGACTGGCCAGCAGCAGAATGCGACTGACGCCAAGGTTCTTGACGACCAAGCTACCGCTGTCGTCTAGCGTTGGGCGCACCCGCAAGGCCACGTCAAAGCCCTCCTCTACCAAATCAACGACGCGGTTGCTGACACGCATGTCAATGCGCACCTTCGGGTAGCGCGCTAGAAAGTGCGGCAGTATGGGCCCCAGAGTTGTTTGCGCAAGTGTGACCGGGCAAGCCACACGGACGGTTCCACGAGGCTCGATCTGCGCTTGAGCCACGGCATCCTGTGCGGCCTGCGCATCCTCGCGCATTGCCACGCAGTGGCGGTGGTACTGCTCACCAACGGTGGTTAGCGACAGTTTTCGCGTCGTGCGTTGCAGCAGGCGAACACCCAGGCGTGCCTCCAACTCGGCCACGCGGCGGGACAGGCGTGATTTGGGCAGTCCCAGCGCACGCCCGGCGGCAGCAAAACTACCCCGGTCAACCACTTCAGCAAAGTAAACCAGGTCGTTCAAGTCCTGCATTGAAGTTCTCCATTGTCCTGTTGGTGGGACAATCTAACGCATTTTTGCCAACTTATCGATTAATCGTTTCATCTGCATACTTGATTTATGGCTGCAATCCGCAGCATAACTTCAAGGACTAGACCATGAAACTGCTTCACATCGATTCCAGCATCCTCGCTGCCAACTCCGTTTCTCGCCAGCTGACGGCACAAATCGTCGCCAAATGGCAGGCCAGCCACCCTAGCATTACGGTGGACTATTTGGACCTAGCCACTGGCGCTCCCAGCCACCTGTCAGTGGACTCACTTGGTTTTCGGATGCCAGCGGGTGGGGACGAATTGAGCGATGTGCAAAAGAGTGAGAACGTTATTTCCGAAGCGCTGGTCAGCCAGTTCCTGGCGGCTGACGTGATCGTGGTGGGCGCACCGCTGTACAACTTTTCCATCCCCAGCCAACTCAAGGCCTGGATTGACCGCGTGGCGCAAGTGGGCCGTACCTTCAAGTACACAGAAAAAGGCCCTCAAGGCTTAGCTGCTGGCAAGATCGTGATCGTGGCCTCCACCCGCGGTGGCGTTTACTCCACCAGTGAAGGCGGTCGTGCCATGGAGCACCAAGAGAGCTATCTGCAGACGGTGTTTGGTTTCTTTGGGATAACCGACGTGCGGTTTGTTCGCGCGGAAGGCCTAGCCATGGGTGAGGTCACCAAAACCCAAGCCCTGGCAGCTGCCGAACTGGAAATCCGTGCCGTGGCACTGACCGCCGCCAACGAAGACAACGCCGTGCTGGCAGCCTGATATCCATGGAAATAACTATGTCAAAGTCATTGCAAAACGGGCTTAACCTCGCCGCTCGCATCTTGTTTGTCGCCTTGTTCCTGCCTGCGGGCATCAGCAAACTCACCGGCTTTTCCGCAACCGTGGGGTATATCTCTTCGGTGGGCCTGCCACTGCCTGAGGTCGGGGCGGCCCTGGCCTTGACGGTCGAAATTCTGGGCAGTCTGGCGCTGCTGGCCGGTTTCCAGACGCGCATCGCGGCACTGGTGCTGGCGGCCTTCACGCTGGTGGCCAGTTGCTTCTTCCATGCCTATTGGTCGGCCCCAGCAGAGATGGTGTTTGTAACCCAATTGCTTTTCTTCAAGAACATTGGGGTGGTCGGCGGTTTGCTGGCCCTTGCAGCCAACGGTGCGGGTGACTGGAGTTTGGACGCGCGGTCTGATCGATGATTGAACTGGTAGCTTCGGAAGGCTTCCCAGGTCGGCGAATCGACATCGGTGTCACCTAGTGGCAAGTCGCGGGAAGGTAGTTCGGCCCGTCTGATTATTCGGTTGTCGCGCTGCGCATAAAATCCCCAATCGCCCCCTCCCGACAAGCACACAATGTCCCGAAGCCAGACTCAAAAAGCCACCGACTTCAAGCTCGATATTGTTGCTGACCTGCACAAGTGGCGGGCCTTTGTGGCGATTGGTGAACTAGGCAGCTTGACGCGCGCGGCGCTTTATCTGGACAGCAACCAGTCTTTGCTCAGCCGACAACTCAATGCACTGGAGCGCGAATGTGGCGCACGCCTATTTAACCGCACGGGGCGTGGCGTAGAGCTGTCGGAAATGGGGCTCGTGCTGTTCCCGCAAGTCAAAGCCTTGCTCACCAGTGCGGCGCAGTTGCAACAAGACATTCGGGGTGAAGGGCGAGAGCCCAGTGGCCTGGTCACGCTGGGCCTGCTGCCGTCGATTGGGTTGCCTCTGGTGGGCCGCTTATTTACCGAAATGAATCAATCCCACCCAGCTGTCAGTCTGAAAATTCTTGAAGGCTCTAGCGGCCAGGTTGAAGAATGGCTGGCGGATGCGCGGGTGGACATCGCCATCCTTTACCGTTATGGGCCCACTCTGCCGGAGCTGGAGCAGTCTCTGGCCGTGGTGGACAGCTACCTGATCGGGCCAGCAGGCGACAAACTGACGGCCACGCCCGAAGTTGCCTTTCGCAGCTTGAACGATTTACCCTTCATTCTGCCTGCCGCCCCTAACGGATTGCGCACCGCACTGGACGCCGTGGCACGCCAGCAGCACCTGAAGCTGGGCGCGGTCATCGAGGCCGATTCACTGCCCTTGCAAAAGTCGCTGGTCGCCAGCGAGCGGCTGTACACCGTGCTGCCGATTCACGCGGTCTGGAGTGAGGTGCAAGACGGTCGTCTTCAGGCGGCAAAGATTGTTGACCCGCCTTTTCACCGCACCGTGGCCATGGCCAGCGCCAAGTCCAAAGGCCCCACGCGCGCGGTGTCGGCTGTTGCCGCCAAAATCGTCAGCATTGTTGATAGCATGGCCAGTGCAGGCATGTGGCGCCCGCGCGTGCAGGCCTGACCTGGGCTGCATAGCTGAGATGCCTGCGTGGTCGTAGGCCAGCGCCATGATTGTGCTTAAGCTCACGGCCTATTCAGACCCGATTCAGGAGAGATCCATGCCCCGCATTACCCTGCCTTCGCCCGAGGCCATGAACACCGAACAACGAGCCGTGTACGACAAGATCGTCTCCGGCCCGCGCGGCAGGATTCAAGGCCCGCTGCGCGCCGCCTTGTACAACCCCGAGCTGGCCGACAAGTGGCAGGCGCTGGGGGCATTGCTGCGCTACGGCACCACGCTGCCACCTCGCCTGTCTGAGATTGCCATTCTAGTGACCGGGCGGGCTTGTCAGTCGCCGTTTGAGTGGTACGCGCACAGGCTTGAGGCTGAAAAGGTGGGCATAGAGCCAGCGGTGATCGAGGCCATCCTCGCGCAAACGCTACCACCCGGCTTGTCGCCTGCGGACGCAGCGGTCTATCACTATGCGCTGGAACTCAACCGCCACAACTCGGTATCGAACGCCACCTATGCCACCGCACTCGCGCAATTTGGCGAACGCACCGTGGTTGAGCTGACTGCCCTGATCGGCTACTACACCATGGTGGCCATGACTCTGAATTGCCATGAGATCCCGCTGCCTGAGGGCGTGACACCGGCATTTTCTTTGCCGCAGCACGCAGCGCTGAAATGAGCGTAAAAATAGTCGAAAAAAACGCTGTACCAGGCGGCTGGGATTGCCATGCCCACCTGTTCGGCCCTTATGACCGCTTTCCGCTCGCGCCTGATCGAAGCTACACACCACCTGAAGCCATCGAATCACAGTACCTGGCACTTTTGACGCGCCTTGGCCTCGATCATGGGGTTCTGGTGCACCCCAGTGCCTACGGACAAGACCATTCCCTCCTGCTACACGCATTGGCTGCACAGCCCAGACTGCGAGGCGTGGTTGTGGTTCAAGCCGGTAGCCCCTTGACTCTGACGGGCCTGCGCGAACAAGGCGTGCGCGGCGCACGCTTTAGCCACCGCAGTGGCACGGGCGCCAATTTTGCGGGGAGTGCATCGTTCGATGACTTGCGTGTGCTGGCCCCGAGGCTGGCCGACGCGGGCTTGCACGCCGAGTTGTGGACTGACTGTCAGGCCCTGCCCGGCATTGCCGCCGAGCTGATGACCCTGCCCGTGCCGGTGGTGATTGACCACATGGGTGGCTTCGACGTGAACGCTGGTGTGGACGACCCCGGCTTTCGCACCCTGCTCGATCTGCTGGCCTCCGGCAAGGTATGGGTCAAGCTGTGTGCCTATCGCAATCTGCTTAATGCCAGCGACTGGCAAGCGGGCAGGCCATTTCAGCAAAAGCTGATGGAGGCCAACCCCGAGCGCTTGGTCTGGGGTAGCGACTGGCCGCACCTGCGAGTGACGCCTGTGCCTGATGCTGCCCAATTGCTAGCGATGTTCGAAGACTGGGCGGGTAGCGCGACTGCTGTCGATCAGGTGCTGCGGGTCAACCCGCAAGGTTTGTACCTATGAGCCTTGCTAAAGGCTTGAAGCGCCGACCGCTGCTGGCAGCGATGCTTTTTCTCGCGGCGAAGCCCGCATTCGCTGCATGGCCTGACAAGCCCATCCGACTGATTGTTCCTTTTCCTGCCGGTGGCGCAGCCGACGTAATGGCACGTGGCATGGCGCAGCGTCTGGGCACTGAACTGGGGCAACAGGTCATCGTGGACAACCGTGGAGGTGCAGGTGGCACGACGGCGGCCGAGGCTGCAGCTCATGCTACACCTGACGGTTACACGCTGTTCTTTGGGACTATGGGAACACAGGCCATCAACCCAGCTCTTTATAAAAAATTGCGCTATGACCCGGTGAAGGACTTCGCGCCAATTAGCGTCACTCACCTCACGCCACGCGTCCTGGTAGTGGGTTCACACCTCAGCGCAAAAACCCTCGGTGAATTGATCAACCTGGCCAAGACCAAACCCGAAGGCTTGACCTATGGATCGGCCGGCAGTGGCAGTTCAAGTCACCTTGCCGGTGCGATGTTCGAAAGCATGGCGGGTGTGAAAATGCTGCACGTCCCCTACAAAGGCAGTGCACCTTTACTTGCCGACCTGCTGGCAGGTCGCGTTGACATGACCTTTGACTCGTTCGTCATTTACGCTGAGCACATCAAAACGGGCCGCGTGCGGCCACTCGCCGTCACATCGACGAAACGGCTGCAAGCGTTGCCCCACGTCCCTACTGTGGCGGAGACGGGCATCAAAGGCTACGAAGTCTCCAATTGGCTAGGCCTCTTGGCACCTGCAGGCTTAAGCAAGGACTTGGTGACCAGGATTTACACTGCGCTGGGGAGAGCCATGGCGACACCTGCGCTTCGTGAACAGTTGACGTCACTGGGTGTGGAGCCTACTTTCGACAGCCCTGAGGCCTTTGGCATCCTGATCAATAGTGAGATTGCGAAGTGGGCCGATATTGTCAAAAAATCAGGTGCGACTTCTGAGTGAGCCTGCATTCGCCTCCGTGCGATCAAACAGCGATGCGAAGACTATTCCTCAAGCATTATGTTGGCTTTACTCGCCAGATTTTTCCAGGCTTTGAGGTCGCTACTCACAAATTTCGCAAATTCATCGCCACTCAAAACAGCGGGTTCAAACCCTTTCTCCTTGAGTAGCTTTCTGAAGGCAGGGTCAGCCAGTACATCGAGCATCCCCTGGCGCAGTGAATCCACCACCGCAGCGGGAATTTTCGACGGACCGGCAATGCCCCACCAGTTAACCACCGCAAGGTTCGGGTGTCCCAGTTCGCCAGATGAGGGTACCTGAGGCATGACGTCACTGCGCTGTTTATCCAACACAGCCAGCACTCTCACTTTTCCTTCAGCCACTAAGGGGCGGATGGTCGCGGGACTCACAATGGCGGCATCGATATGCGCCGCACGGAGGTCATTGAGTACCGGCGTCATTCCCTTGTAGGGGATGATGTTCAGCTCCAATCCCAGTTGAGACTGCAGCAAGGACGCACCCATGTAATCCAGCGAGCCGACGCCTGCTGATCCGATGCGGATTGACCCCGGCTTAGACTTAGCCAGTTTCACGAAATCAGAGAAATCCGTCACGGGCAACTGAGAATGGACGACCAGCACAAACGGACTGCTGGCGATGCGCACAAGGAAAGCGAAATCGCGTTCAACGGCATAACGCATTGATTTCTGAATGGCGGGCAGGATGCCCATGTTGGCACTGGCGCATAGCAGCAAGGTATGGCCATCTGGCACAGACTTTGCCACCACCTCCGCACCCAACATGGATCCTGCACCCGGCCGGTTTTCAACGATCCAGCTTTTGCCGGTTCTCTTGGCCATCGCCTCGGCCATCATTCGCCCAATGACATCATTGGAGGCTCCGGGCGTAAACGGGACGACCAATTTGGTCAAGCCACTGCCTTGAGCCAGCACAGAGGTCGATGGTATGGTCACCGCCAGCATAGATTGCCATGCCAATCTGCGTGAAATGCCGTCGTTCTTGCTGACTTGGGATGAATGCTTCATAGGTGTCTTCTTGATAAATTTCGATAACGCAGAAAAGCTGACTGCCGAGCTTTCTCAATCGGCGGTTTTTAGAAACTTCAGAGTCAGTTCGTTGAACTGTTGGGGGCGCTCCCAGTTGATTGAATGTCCTGCATCCGCAATTTGAACAAACTGGACTCGCTGCAAATGCCTTGCCCAAGTCCGCATAAGTGCAGGGGGCGCGAGCAGGTCTGCCCCGCCCATGATGATCAGGGTTGAGGCCCGAATGTCGGCCACCTTGGCAAACGTATTCGGTGTACGCATGGCTTGGGCCGGCGCATCTGGTTGCCTCGCAGCGTGCTCCATTGCTATGAACCTGGCATAGCCCTCGGGGTCTTCTGCACGATAGGCAACCCCGACCTCAAGAAAAGGCCGCAATGCAGGGTTGCCGGTCAAGCCCGGAATGGCGATGCGCGTGTAATAGGCCTGCATCTCCGGTTCATTGAATTGACCGTTGCTGCCGGCAATAATGAGTTTGAGCAGGCGTTCAGGTCGCCAGGCCGCATAGTCCAGCGCAACAAAGCCGCCTCCCGCTATTCCGACCAAGTGAAAGCGTGGCAAGCGCAAATAGTTCACCAGTGCATCCATATCTTCGGCCACAGAACCCGGCTGGTCGCCCGAGTCCGCAATGGCCATACTTTTCCCCCAGCCACGACGATCAAAGGCAATGACCCTATAGCCCGCTTGACTGAGCGCATGGAGTTGCATCGACCATGATTCGGCGGTGCCCGTATTAGCGTGCAACAGCACAACCGGCGTGCCCAGACCTCCGGTGTCCAGATAACGGAGACGAACGCCGGGCAAGTCTGCGTAAGCTTCACTCAACATAGTCAGTCGTGTTCCAAGGTTGTCGCATAAGAATGTCGTAGGTTAATGAGTTACTTGCTGAAATCTGTGTTTCAGTCTGCTTTCGATGTGAACGTCGAATGTCAGACTTGGTGATTTGGGCGGAAATCCGCAAAAATCCCCATGAACCAAGGCAAGTTCAGTTGACCTACCGAGAGTCCGCTACCCTGCCTGGCTGCAGAACTGGCAAACGCCGCATCCACTGGGACACCGCTTGCGCTACCGCCACGGGCTGTTCCGGTATCAGGGCGTGGCTTGCTTTGGGGATCACCGCCACGGTGACACGGTCGCCAAATTCATGGAGATTTTCGTCGCGCGTCTCAGGCAATCGAAACGGATCTTCGGCTGCCATCAAGTCCAACATGGGCGCGTTGCCAGCGCCCCAGAACTCCTCGATGCGCGTCGCTGCGCGTGCCGCACGCTGCGCTTTTTTCACCTCGGGGTGCCAGCCGTTCAGCCAGGGTTTGGGGTTGCTGTCAGCGGCAAAGAACGTCAATCGCAGGTATTTCAAGCGCTCGTCGTCGGGCAAGCTGGCGTCCTCACATTTGTCGATGTAGCCCGTCAAACGCGGGTCGTAACGCTTGGATGCGGCTGCGGCAATCACCACGCCTCGCACTTGCTTGGGGTGATCCGTCGCCACCGTACGCGCGACCCAGTTGCCATAGGCATGGCCGATGACAACGGCTGGCCCACTGGCTTCATGCTCAATCACTTTGGCAATGTCCTGCGCGTAACTGTGCAGACTGTGGCCCGTGGTGGGCCCGGTGCTGCGCCCCATGCCGCGTGGTGCGGGCCGCAGCACGCGATAGCCACCGCGAACAAAGGCTTCGGCCACGGCATCGTAATCATCCGAGTCGCGCCCAAGGGATGGCAGCATCACCACCAAGGGGCCTTGGCCTTCGGCCACGACCTCGATCTGGACATCGGCATAGCGCACCAAATGCTTGCTGCGCGGGCTCGCCTGGGCGGTGGGTGCGGCCAACAGGGCGGCAGCCAAAGCCATGGCGCAAACGCGAAGAAAGTAGTGCCACGTGCGCATCATCAGTTGCTGAGTCATGGGGTTCCTTGGTTGATTTATTTTTTATCGAGCATGTTCAACTCAGCCAGCAGCTTGGTCATGGCCACTTTGTCGCGTTGAACAAAGGCGGTCGTCTCAGCGGGCGACAGCTCCATGCGCTCTGCGCCTTGGGAGGCCAACACATTCTGGTACGTCACGTCAGTGTTGATCTCGGCGACCGTCTTTCGCAACACCTCTAAGGCATCGGCTGGCGTGCCTTTAGGGGCAGCCAGGGTGTACCAGGTGGACGATGCCCCAGCCGGAAAACCAGCCTCAGCCATGGTGGGTACCTGGGGCAACAGCGCTGTGCGTTTCGGCCCGCCATAGGCAAGGGCTTTGAGCTTGCCTTGCTCAATGAAGGCCCGTGTGGCTGCCAGGTTCAGCATGCCCATTTGCACTTGGCCACCTAGTAGATCCTTGAGCGCAGGGGCTGCGCCGCCATACGGCACATGCGTCAGCTTGATCTGCGCGCTTTGCAAGAATGCTTCTGCGCCCAGATGCGTTGCGCCACCGGTGCCAGCGGACGCGTAGTTCAATTTTCCGGGCTCCTTCTTGGCCAAGGCAATCAAAGCTTGCAAGTTGTCCACACCGAGATCCGGGTTCACAACCAGCACATTGGGCTGGTTGGCCACCACCGCGATGAAAGCAAAGTCGTTGATACCGTCGTAGGCAATGCGCTGCATCAGCGGCGTGACCACATGGCCCGCCGAGGTACTGATCAACAGGGTGTAGCCGTCGGGCTTTGCGCGGGCGACGTAACCGGTGCCAATGGTGGCCGCACCGCCTGCCTTGCTGTCCACGATGACGGGCTGCTTCAGGCGAGCCTCCAACGCCATCGCAAGGCCCCGCGCCAGCGTGTCGGCAGGCCCGCCTGCCGCGTAGGGGTTGATCAGCGTGATGGGGCGCGACGGGTAGGTGGACTGCGCTTGAGCACCCGTGACAAGCCACAACGCAGCGGCTGCGCTGACGAAAGATTTCAAAAGGGGGGAGCGAAGCAAAGTGGGCATGGCAGGACCTGTGGTGTGACGACTGGCTGATCGAGAAAGAGTCATTGGTTTTCTCCCGTCTTCAACGCGGCATCAGGAGCCCAGCCCTCGCCGCCCGGTGGTTTTTGCAGCATCGGTCGGTGAAAGATTTCGCCAAGTCCAGAATAGTAGGGGCCACCCAGTCGGGCAATCGGTCGCATGGCCACGGTATCGACCCGTTTGCCGTCATAGATTTCGTCCGACAGATGGAAGGCCACCACCTCGCCGATGTACAGGGTATTGATGCCGCGCCCCAGCACAATGACTTGGTCAAGTCGGCACTCCATCTGAACCGGTGACAGGGCGATGCGCGGTGGCTTGACATGCAGGCTTGGCAGAAGCGGTATGCCCAGAGCCTCGATCTCGCTCACGTCGGGCGCAAACTCCTGCGCGCTGCGATGCATCAGCTCCATGGTGTGTTCGGTCGCTACGTTGACAACAAATTCGCGGCTGCGTTTGATGTTGCGTGCCGTGTCCTTGGTGTTGCCGCTACCCGGTCGGCTGGCAATATTGATGGCCAACATGGGCGGGCTTGTCGCCACGTAGTTGTAGGAGCTGAAGGGTGCTGCGTTGACCAGCCCGTGTTCATCCACCGAGGTGATCCAGGCTACCGGGCGCGGGGCCACACAACCGACGAGTAGCCGGTAGGCGGTTTCGGTGTCGAGCTTGTCGCCATCGACACAGGTAAAGGTCTGTTGCTTCATGTTCAAAGTTCCTTGCGCAATTACGGTGCTATGCCATGGGGGCTACGCTTATAGCTCAACCCTCTACAACTTCTGTCGCCTTAAATGATGGCCGCGTGCTCAGTCTGGCAAAACAGTCCGCGAGTTGCGGAGCCTGCGCATGCCAGCCCAGCGCAGCAAAGCGGTAGTCCAGGTAACCCAGTGCGCAGCCTATGCTCACGTGGCCAATGGAGAAAGGCGCGTTGCTCAGTGCTGCCGCCTCGTCGTCCAGCAGCTTCAACGAGGCGCGCGTCTTGAGCTCGAATGCATCCAGCAGTGCCTTGAGCGGCTGCTCGCGTTCGCGCTCATTGCGCCAAAGAATCAGCGCATCCAGCAGGCCATCACCGAAAGCGTGCCAACGCAGAGCCTGCCATTTCGCATCGCCATCTGATGGGAATAACGTGCCGCCAGCGATGTCATTCAAGTACTCGCAAATCACAGCCGAGTCGAACAGGGCCAAGCCGTCCTCGCGTACCAGTGTCGGAATTTTGGAGAGCGGGTTGTCCGCCATGATGGCCGGATTCGGCTTGAGCATGGCCGCGACAGATCGCACGAGTTCAAGCCGATCCACCAGGCCAAGCTCATGCGCGCAAATCATCACCTTGCGCACATAAGGCGACTTGGGCGACCAGTGCAGTTTCATCGTTTCGGCCATCAGATGGCTCCGGCGCTGCGCAGCGCTTGTATGCCACTGGCGTCATAGCCCAGCTCCACCAAAATCTCGTCACTGTGTTGGCCCAGCAAGGGCGGTGCGGTTTGGTCTTGCAAGGGTGTCTCGGCAAATCGCATCGGGCTGCCCACTTGAGGCACATCGACGCCGCTGGGGTGCGGCACATGCCGCAACATGCCTCGCGCCTTGACTTGCGGGTCTTCAAATACATCGGCCACTGAGTTGATCGCACCGCAAGGCACACCGGCCTTGTCCAGCGCCGCAATCAGTGCCTCGCGCTGCCACCCGGCGAAGACTTGGCGCAGCAGGGCCGACAGTTCAGCGATGTTTCGCACCCGCTGTGCATTGGTGGCAAAGCGCTCATCGGTCGCCCAATCGGCTTGCCCAAATACAGCGCACAACTTGGCGAACTGGCCGTCGTTACCAACGACCAAAATCACGTCACCATCCGCGCATGCAAAGACGTCTTGCGGCTGGATGTTGGGGTGGGCGTTGCCCGTGCGCTGGGGTACCTTGCCCGACACCAGGTAGTTCATCGCCTGATTGGACAGGGTGGCAACCTGCACGTCCAGCATGGCGATATCAATGCTGTCACCCACACCAGTCTCGTTGCGACGCGCCAGCGCAGCTAGCACAGCGACAGAGGTGTACATGCCAGTCATCAAGTCAACGATAGGGATGCCCACCTTTTGTGGGCCACCCCCAGGCAGTCCATCTTTCTGGCCCGTCACGCTCATCAGGCCGCCCATAGCCTGGATCAAAAAATCATAGGCAGGCTGGTCGCGTCGTGGGCCGGTCTGGCCGAATCCGGTGACCGAGCAGTAGATCAGCCGTGGATTGAGTTTGCGCAGCGACGCTTCGTCCAGGCCGTAGCGCGCCAGAGCACCGGCCTTGTAGTTCTCCAGCACGATGTCGGCACGCGCTGCCAGCGCTTTGACAATCTTCTGGCCTTCGGGTGTTTCCAAGTTCACTGTGATGGAGCGCTTGCCACGGTTCACGGCCAGGTAGTAGCCTGCCTCTTTGGTGTTCTGTCCTGCTGCATCCTTCAAAAATGGCGGCCCCCAGGAGCGAGTGTCGTCCCCCGCACCGGGGCGCTCCACCTTGATGACTTCAGCACCCAAATCGGCCAGGATTTGACCGGCCCACGGTGCGGCTAGGATGCGGCTCAGGTCGAGCACGCGCACGTGCGACAAGGGGCCTTTGGCAAGAGTCATTCTGGGGTCTCCATAGAAGTTGCTGATTCTGGGCCGAGGTGGCGTTGCTCGCTACACGGCTGGTGACAATCCTGCCATGCACCGCTGCACATACCTGGAAAGACGCGGGGCCAAAATGCATAGCTGGTATGCGCCCAAGCTGAATGGCATAGCGTGTTTGAACGCCTAAAGTTCAGCTCACTGTGCTGGCATAGGTGCCGCACAGCATTTATTCGCACGGAGACATCGAACATGAGAGCATCCATCCAATCAGTCGCCGCATTGGCTTTGACCTTGGCCGCAGCCTGCGCAGGGGCCCAGGCCTACCCCCACAAGCCCATCCGCATGGTCGTGCCCTTCCCCGCGGGCGGGCCGGTAGACCAGACAGCGCGGGCACTGGGGGCCAAACTCACGACGGCACTCGGCCAGCAGGTCATCGTTGACAACAAAGGCGGGGCCGGTGGTGTGCTGGGGGCTGATTCGGTGGCCAAAGCACCTGCTGACGGCTACACCTTGTTGTTCTCGTCTGCGGGTGCTTTGTCCATCGTGCCCAACATCGCACCCAGCATGCCCTACAACCCGCAAAAGGATTTGCAGGCGGTCACGCAAGCGCTCAAGGTACCCGCCGTGTTAGTGGTGGCGGCCACGTCCAAGTACCAGACGTTTGCAGAATTTCTCAGTGGTGTGCGGGCTGCGCCGGATAAGTTCAATTACGCCTCGGCGGGCAGCGGCACCACGCCTCACCTTCAGGCCGAGCTACTCAAGCGCGAAGCGAAACTGGCCATCAACCACATCCCCTATCGCGGTGCGGCCCCAGCCTTGTCGGATCTGATGGGCGGGCAGGTGGACATGATGATGGCCGATGTGCCTGTGGTGCTGCCCCTCATCCAGGCGGGTAAGCTCCGCGCGCTCGCGGTGACCAGTGGCACGCGAATCCCCATCCTCAAAGATGTCCCCACCACGGCTGAGCTCGGGCTGCCCAAGGTTGAGGTTTACAACTGGTACGGCATGCTGGCCCCGGCCAACACCCCGTCTGACGTGGTTGAGCGCCTCTACCGGGCTGTGGGCACGGCATTGAACGCGCCTGACATGAAAAATAAGTTCACCCAGCAAGGGGTGGAAATTGTGGCCAGCAAGCCCGATGAATTTGGCCCATTTATCTTTGCGGAGACGGCCCGCTGGGGCGCACTGGCCCGCTCAGTTGGCGCGAAGATGGAGTGATCAATACGGGCAATCCACTTAGCGCCCCGTAAAAATGGGAGCCCGCTTTTCCTTGAAGGCCAGTTGCGCCTCCTTGGCATCATCCGTCTTGCCGATGATGGCCGTCATGTCCTGCTCGTAGCGGTAGCCATCGCGCAGGCTCATGTCCTCAATCACATTGAGCGTGTGCTTGCCCATGCGGGTGGACACGGGGCTTTTGGATGCAATGGTGGTGGCAATTTGCATCACTGTGGGCATCAACTCATCAGGCGTGGTGCAGGCTTCCACAATGCCCAGACGGTACAACTCAGCCGCCGGAACCCGATAGCCCGTCAAGGCCATCCGGCGCAGCAGAGAGTGGCTGAACAAGCGCATCGCGTGGCGGCAGCCGCCCAGCAGGCCCACGTCCACCTCAGGCAAACCCAGTGAGGCTTTGTCTGACGCCACGAGGATGTCGGCCGACGCCGCCATGGCCACACCCGACCCCAGAGCTGCACCATTGATGGCGACGATGACCGGCTTGGCGCACTCACGAATCGCATGAAAGCACTCACGCGTGCGGCGCGAATGCGCGAGCAAATCGCCAGGGCCTTTGATGACTTCGGCGCGGCCTTTAAGGTCAGCGCCTGCGCAAAAAACCTTGCCCTCTCCAGTCAAAATCACAACGCGCACCTCGTCCATTTCAGAGATGCGGTCCAGGGCAAGCGTCAACTCGTCGTTCAGCACCCGCGTCAGCGCATTGACGGGCGGCGCATTCATCGTGAGCGTCGCAATGTGATCGGCAATGACCACCTTGAGTTGAGTGAGATCGTGCATAGAGTCCCCGGGTTTGTGTGTTGTAGGTAACCGGGGAAGTCTAATGAACTGGGGTGACCCCCACTAGCCGTAGGGGGGCAGAGCTGGTATGACGGGGGCCGCATAGCACAGGGCCATCGGCCCCCTGCCGGTTACTGCTTCCCCTGATCCTGGCGCAACAGTATTTGATTAAGCGCAATATTGATGTAGTAGTTGCTGCGCCCGCCCTTGTGCTTGCTGATGAAACCACCGGCAACCAACTCTTCCAAATATTTTGTGGCTGTCATGCGCGACACCTTTAGGTCGCGTTGTACGAATTCGATCTTGGTGTACGGGTGCGCAAACAAGTTGTTGATCAAGTCCTGGCTGTAGAACTTGTACGCAGCGCGAATGCGATGTTTGTAATCAAACAGTGCCGATTTGATGGCATTTACCGTACCAATGGTGTGTTGAGCGGTGGACTCCACCGCGTCCAGCATGTAGAACACCCATTCTTCCCACGTATCCTGGTCACGCGTGGACTGTAGCAACCGGTAGTAGTCGGCCTTTGTGCGCACAATGTGGTTGCTCAAGTAGAGCACCGGGATGTCCAGGAGGCCTTCTTTCACCAGGTAGAGCACGTTCATGATCCGTCCCGTTCGACCATTACCGTCGTAGAACGGGTGGATGCTCTCGAACTGGTGGTGGATGAGCGCCATCTTGATCAACGGATCGACGGCAAAGAGTCCCTCTTGATTGATGAAGCGTTCCAGGTCAGTCATCAAAGCCACGATTTCAGTGGGGTTCTGTGGTGGGGTGTACACCGTCTGCCCGCCACCATCTTTCAGTGCGGTTCCGGGCAGCTTGCGAAAACCTGCGTTGTTTTGCTCCAGCTCGGATTGAATGCCCACGATGTGGTTTGACGTCAGAAGGCCGCTGGCACGCACCTGCTCAAAGCCAAAACGAAGCGCTTGGCGATAGCGCAGCACCTCTTTGGCCGCCGGATTCGAAAAATCGTCAGGGTTGACATCGTCTTTGAACAGCTCATCATGCGTGGTGACTATGTTTTCGATTTCTGAGCTGTCCTTGGCTTCTTGCAGACCCAGCGTATTGATCAAAATGCCCTGGTTCGGAATGGACGCTGCAATGCCTTTGAGTTCAGCGAGACGCCGACTACTGGCCGCCAGCTTTTTCAGAATTGCAGGGGTGTCAAAGCGAGCGGGGTCCAGGCTTTCGAGGGGTTTCACGTGGGTGGCACCTACATTTGGAGGATGACATGCTCAAGAATTTGAGATTCCTTGGTATATTAATCGCAACATGTATAGAAATCTAGATTTTTTGAGCACGTGCCACACGACGTGCATAAAAAGTCAGCTTCTGTGGGTTCAATGGCAAACACTGGATTGCAGCCGTTTGGCGTAAACATAAAAGGAGAACAAACCATGACAACAAATCAGTCGAAACTTTTGCGTTGCTTGCTAATGGCTTGCCTAAGCTTCACCGCACCCCTGAGCTTTGCCAATGACAAGGACGCGCTGCTGGGCACTTGGGCGCTGGTTTCTTATGAAGTCGAGGCGCAGGCCACAGGACAAAAAGGCCCGGTGATGGGAGACAAGCCGACTGGCTACGCGGCATTCCTGCCGAATGGGCGCGTCTTTTTCATCCTGACCGGCGAGGCGCGCAAACCCGCCAAGAGCGACAAGGAACGTGCTGAACTTTTGAGTACGCTCGTCTCCTATGCCGGCACGTATCGCATCGAAGGCGATAAGTGGACGACCAAGGTCGAGGTCGCCTGGAACCCCGAGTGGGTCGGCACCGAACAAACCCGAACTTTCAAAGTGGAAGGCCAACGACTACAGGTGTTGACACCTTGGCGCTTGATGCCCAATTGGGCCGACAAAGGGATAACGCGCAGCATTGTTACCTTCGAACGTTCCCAATAGACGTCTGATTTTTACGGGGTTGGATGACTGCAAACGAGACACAGCGGTAGTTGGCATGAGTGAAATAGTCGCCCGAAAGCAGCCATCCCGCAGTGGCCTAATTGCCGGTTGCCTGACGACACAATGGCAGTTGAACCGCTCGGAATATTTCTGGGGATAACTCCAGAAGGCTGATTGAAGACGTAAGGCACTTAATGACTAAGCGTCTGAAGTTGTTGGAAGCAATCACTTGGGCGGAGTCACGTCGCGATATTCGCTTGCGCTTGCTGAACGGCAGCAGCTTACCTTCTCGTTCGTTTGAATGGTGGGCTTGCCGTGGTTCTACGCACTAGCGGCGCTACGTAGCAAGTAATATTGAGCATTATTTACAAAGTAGGGGGTGCTGTGGCCGATCTAAAGGAAGAGATAAAGGACATTGTTGAAATCGTTGCACTCGTCCCTGAGCCACTAAAGGCGATGTGCTTCGAGATGCTCCTCAAAGATGCATTGGCGAAGCGGCACGGGTTGCATAAATCACCAGCGCATGCGCCTGCTCCTCAGGCCCCGGAACCAAATATCGAAAAGATTGCTTCGTTGCCCACTCCCGCAGGCGACTTGACTGAATCAGCGCCCACTACCGCCCCTGGAGTTCAACCTAAGGTGAACGGTGGTTCCGACATCACGATGTCGGACCTTCACATGAAGACTAAGAAGTTCATGGAAAAGGGCGCCCTGAGCCTGGAGAACATCAACAACGTGTTCTATAAAGAAGGCGACAAGTTCGAGCTTCTTATCACCGACTTCGGTGCGACAACAATGGCAGGTGCTCAGATTCGCATTGCTTCTATGCAGGCGCTGCAACGTGCGCTAACAGATGGAGAGTTCACAACAGCAGTAGAGGCAGTGCGTGAAGAGTGCAAGATGCGGAAGTGCTATGACGGCCCAAACTTCACGACAAACTTTAAGAAGAGTGCGGCGCACTTTGACTTTGGAGAGTGGACGAAAGATCTCACTGAGCTGAGGCTATCGGAGGAGGGTAAGAAGGCGCTGGCAGAAGTAATCAAGAAGCTCTCGTGAGCGTCGACCACGACACACTGCAGGCGCTGCTGACTCGGCTGAAGGCGCTTCGCAAGTCACTGAAGGCCGAGACAGTTCCGACCGTTGGCAAACTGACCCTTCGCAACGAGGCCAACGCGCTAGGTCGTGATTGGCACAAGGACTTTGCACCGAAGCTCAAGCATTGTTTGACGCCGGAGGCGCTAAAGAACTATGGCGATCAGTTCACTTGGTTGCTAAAGCTGAGCACCCCCAACAACAAGGTCGCAAGCTACCTCTCTGCAATCGACCTAATCATCAAGCCGTTCAACGACGAGTTGCTCATTCCATCGCAACAAGGTGTCCTAGGAGATTCTGCGCCGTCGTCCTTCGACGCGTTCTTTGCCAATCTAGCAAACGCGGAAGAGAGCGAGTATCTTTCAGAGGCGATCGCTTGTGCGAAGGCGGGCCACCTTCGTGCAGCTGCAGTACTCGGCTGGAGCGCAGCGATTGATCGTGTGCACCGCGTGCTTGACTACAACGGACTCGACAAGTTCAACAGCATGTCGCGGCAGATGCAGGCTGCGACAACTGGGAGATACAGGAAGTTCAACAAGGGACAAAACGTCGGCAGTTTGGCCGAACTCCGGGAGGTCTTCGACAGCACGATCCTGTGGGTTATTGAAGCGATGGGGATGATCGATACCAACCAGCACACTCGATTGGGAAGCTGCTTCGACATGCGTTGTCATGGAGCCCATCCTGGCGATGCGCCGATTACCACATACAACCTGATGTCGTTCTTTTCCGACTTGGATCAGATCATCTTCAGCAACGCCAAATTCAAGATCCCGATGCCAACTAATTGAACCCAATGAAACACTGCGCACCAAGCTGCCAACAGATGCTTGCCGAGAACTTAATAACATCTCGGTCGGTACATCGATTGTGTTGTACGGCCAGTGGCCCCTGCGTAGTTACTGGCGCTTCGTATCACTGAGGTAGCCCTGCAGCGCTAGGCCGTTGGATTCAATGTCAGCTCAAGATTGTGGCGACGGCATCATGCGAGCAGGCACTCGCCGATTGCACGCAGCAGTCCCAATCACCTCAATGTCCGCGTGCAGTTTGATCCAATGAATTCGGTGGGGGGTTTTGATGGACTCCAAAAGCTGCATCAAAGTCATAGTGAGGGCCACTTTGGTGTGTGAGCTCGATCTACGATTGCCATCCAGATACCTGACATTCGCCTGTGACTGCTTCTGGCTCCTAAGCAGCCAACCGCCCAAGCTTGGTATGACTCAAAACAATCCCGATGCAATATTGATCGTCAACGCGATGACGGTGGTGTTGAAGAAAAATGCCAATATGCATTGAACCGTGCCCGTTCTGCGCATTTTTCTGCTGGTAAAGCTGACGTCAGCGGTTTGCCCTGAGGTTCCAATGATGCTGGCGAAATATAGGAAGTCACCATAGTCTGGTGCATGGCCCCCAGGAAAATCCAGGCCGCCATGGCTACCCTGAATTTCAGTCGCGTAGTAGTCATGCGCGTAATGCAGGGCGAACATCACCTGGGTGAAGGCCCACGACGTCACGATGGTGAGTGCCGCCAATCCGATGTGACCATAGCGCAGCGTACCCTTGAGTTCCTTCACAACCGCCAACTCGGCAACGATGGCACCTAAGCACATCAGCGCGGCTGAAACGACCAGAACCAAAACAAGAATGCGCCCTTCATCGTGTTGCAAAGCCCGAATCCGCATTCTTTCGTGCGTGGACCAAAACATCATTCGAGCGGCGAGTACCAGGTACAGACAAGCAGCCACATTCCAGCCGATGATGGCTCTGGTAACGGCTTGATGTGCCAGTGCTTCAGGCAATAAAAAAGTCGTTGCCAAGCCAATGACGAAGCAACTCAAAAGCCGTGGGCGAGCTAAAACCAAGCGAGTGAGCAGTGGTTTTGACAGGTGGGGGTGAACCGGGGTTGGTGTCATTGAAGTTGACGACTTGATTGGTCTGAACAATTTGACCAACGGCCCGCCCGCCTCACTCCACCGTCACACTCTTCGCCAAATTACGAGGCTTGTCCACATCTGTACCCCGCGCGCAAGCCGTGTGATACGCCAGCAGTTGAAGGGGCACGACGTGCAGCAGCGGTGACAGGGCTCCGTAGTGCTCGGGCATGCGGATGACGTGCAGGCCTTCGCCGCTTTCGATGCGGCTGTCGGCATCGGCCAGCACGTAGAGCACGCCGCCGCGTGCGCGCACTTCGTGCAGGTTGCTTTTCAGCTTTTCCAGCAGGGCGTCGTTAGGCGCCACGGTGACGACGGGCATGGCGCTGGTGACCAGGGCCAGCGGGCCGTGCTTGAGTTCACCGGCGGGGTAAGCCTCGGCGTGGATGTAGCTGATCTCTTTGAGTTTGAGCGCGCCTTCCATGGCGATGGGGTAGTGCAGGCCACGGCCCAGGAAGAGGGCGTTTTCCATGCGGGCAAAGTCGTCGGCCCAGCTGATGAGTTGGGGCTCCAGTGCCAGCACCGATTGCAAGGCAACGGGCAGGTGGCGCATGGACTTGATGTGGCGTGCTTCGGTCTCTTCCGACAAGTGGCCACGGCTCTTGGCCAGGGCCAGCGTCAGCAGGAACAAGCCGGCCAGTTGCGCGGTGAAGGCTTTGGTAGAGGCCACGCCGATTTCTACGCCCGCGCGGGTGATGTAGGCCAGTTCGCATTCGCGCACCATGGCGCTGGTGGCCACGTTGCAAATCGTCAGTGTTTGCGTCATGCCTAGGCTTTGCGCGTGGCGCAGCGCGGCCAGGGTGTCGGCGGTCTCGCCGGACTGGGTGATGGTGACCACCAGCGTCTTGGGGTTGGGCACGGAGTCGCGGTAGCGGTATTCGCTGGCCACCTCGACTTGCGTTGGGATGTGGGCGATGCTCTCTAGCCAGTACTTGGCGGTGCAGCCGCTGTAGTAGCTGGTGCCGCAGGCCAGGATGAGCACGGAGTCAATCTCGCCGAAGGTCTGCTTGGCCAAGGGGCCAAACAGCTCGGGCACTATTGATTCGACGCCGTCCAGCGTGTCGGCAATGGCGCGCGGCTGCTCAAAAATTTCTTTTTGCATGTAGTGGCGGTACGGGCCCAGCTCGGCCGCGCCGCTGTGGGCTTGCACGGTTTTGACTTCGCGCTGCACCGGGTTGTGATCGCGGTCAAAAATGCTGTAGGCACCCAAGCGGATGTCCACCAAATCGCCTTCTTCCAGGTACACGATCTGATCCGTCACACCGGCCAGGGCCATGGCGTCGCTGGCCAAAAAGGTTTCGGCACCGCCGTTGCCTACGCCCAAAATCAGCGGGGAGCCCGAGCGCGCGCCAATCACGCGCAGCGGCTCATCATGGTGGAACACGGCAATGGCGTAAGCGCCATGCAATTGGGCGATGGCGGCTTTCACCGCCTTGAAAATATCGCCCTCGTACAGCGAATCCACCAGGTGCGAAATCACCTCGGTGTCGGTCTGGCTGCTGAACACATAGCCTTTGGCTTTGAGCGCGGCGCGCAGCTCGTCGTGGTTTTCAATGATGCCGTTGTGCACCAGGGCCACGCGGGCGGGCTGGGCGGCGGCATCAGCGCCTGGGCCATGGCTGAAGTGGGGGTGGGCGTTGTGCACCGCAGGTGCACCGTGGGTGGCCCAGCGCGTGTGGGCAATGCCGGTGTGGCCTTCAAAGTGGCTCAGCGCCACTTGCTCGGCCAGCTCAGACACGCGTGAAGTGCTGCGCGCGCGCTTGAGGCCACCCGCATGCACGGCCACGCCGCACGAGTCGTAGCCCCGGTACTCCAGACGCTGCAAGCCCTGCACCAGCACGGGGACGATATTGCGATTTGAGACTGCGCCAACAATGCCACACATAAGAAAAACTCCAGAGGTTGAAAGGGGACTGCGAGAAGAAGAGGGGATCAGCGAACTGACTTAGGCCGCTATGGTAGCCCGTGGGAAAGCTGTAACGGGTGAATTATTCACGAAAGCGGCTTTGGATTCAGTTGGGTAAGGTCTGCGGCAAGGTAAACCGGACAACGCAACCCGCGTCCAAGCCGCCCTCAGCCGCCATAGCGCCGCCATGGCGCTCCACCAGCTTGCGTGCCAAGGCAAGGCCCAGCCCAAGGCCTTCGAACTCGCTGGCGGAGTGCAAGCGCCGGAAGATGCCAAACATTTGTTCGTGTGCGGTTTCGCTCAAGCGGAAGCCAACGCCGTTGTCTTTAACAAAGAGCTCACAGTGACCCGAATCGGGCTGGGTTTGCCACCCCACTTGGATGCGTGCCCCATCTTGTGGGCGCGTGAACTTGATGGCGTTAGACAGCAAGTGTGTCCAAACCTGCTGCACCATGGCCGCGTCGCCGTGCAGCACCGGAAAATCATCGGCCACCTGCCAGTCGATCTGGCGACCGGCCGTTTGTTTCGCCAGCCCAGCCAGGGCCTGCGCAATCAAGGCAGGTTGATCCAGCGCCACTTTTTTGGGAGTCACCCGGTCCAGTTTGGACAAGGCCACCAGGCCGTCCATCTGCTGGCCCAATAAGCGGGCAGCTTGGGTGACCGTGTCCAGAAAATGCGTGGCATCCGCCGTCATGTCTGCACCTAACTCTTCTCGCAGTAAGCTTGAGTAGGCAGTGATGTGGCGCAAGTGGGCCCGCAGATCGTGCGACACAGCGTGGGTGAAAGCCTCTGCCCCCGCGTGGGCCTGCGACAGCTCGGCTTGTAGCTGTACCAGTGACATTGCCTCAGGGGTGGCCGATGAAGTTGTGTCAGACATGCTCATGCCCAGGGTTCGGTTTTACTTCTCGCTCTTACTTTTTCTTGGCCGGGCGTGCCCAATTGTCACGACTCACTTGCTTGGACCTCGCTACGGTCAGCGCACCCGGTGCTGTGTCTTTGGTGACGGTGGAGCCGCCGCCTACCGTGCCGCCCGCGCCAATGGTGACAGGGGCCACCAGCACGCAGTTGCTGCCAATGTGCACGTCGTGCTCAATCACCGTCTTGTGCTTGTTGTTGCCATCGTAATTGGCGGTGATGCTGCCCGCGCCAAAGTTGACGCGCTCACCCAAGAAAGAATCGCCCACGTAGGCCAAATGATTGGCCTTGGCCCCATGGGCCAGCGTGGCGTTTTTCACCTCGACAAAGTTGCCAATGTGCACCTGCTCGCCCAGCTTGGCCCCAGGCCGCAGCCGGGCAAATGGGCCGACTAGTGCGCCCGCGCCCACCACGATTTGATCTTTGGCGCTGCTGCTGCCCCCGTCGATATGGGTGAAGGGGTGAATCACCGCACCGGCTTCAATGCGCGCATGGGCGATGACGCAATTCGCACCAATCTTCACGCCCTCACCCAGCACCACTTGGCCTTCAAAAATGCAGTTGACGTCGATCTCCACGTCTTGCCCACAGGTCAGCTCACCACGCACGTCAAACCGCGCCGGGTCGGCCAGGCGCACACCCTGCACCATCAACGCATCGGCACGGCGCAACTGGTGCGCGCGCTCCAGCTCGGCCAGTTGCACTGGGCTGTTGATGCCAGCCACTTGCAGCGGGTCATTGATCTTGTGCGCCACCACGGGCACGCCATCGGCCACGGCGAACTTGACCACGTCGGTCAGGTAGAACTCGCCCTGAGCGTTCTTGTTGTCCAGCCGGGCCAGCCAAGGCTTAAGCAGTTTGGAGGGCACGGCCATGATGCCGCTGTAAACCTCTTTGATGGCGTGTTGGGCGGGCGTGGCGTCTTTGTGTTCGACGATGGCTTGCACGCCGTCGGTCTCAGAGCGCACGATGCGGCCATAACCTGTGGGGTCTGCAAAGTCGATCGTCAGCAGGGCGAGCTTGGTGCCATCGCAGGCCGCAATCAGGTCACGCAACGTGTCGGTTTGGGTTAGGGGCACATCGCCCGACAAAATCACCACCACCCCGTCATCAGGCAGCACGGGCACAGTCTGCTGCACGGCGTGGCCGGTGCCGAGTTGTGGCTCTTGGCGCACAAACTCCAAGTCAAAGCCGCTTGATTCGCCCTGAGATTTTTTAAGAGCCGCTTCCACCTCGGCAGCGCCGTGACCCGTAATCACCACCACTCGGCGTGCGGCCAAGTCGCCCGCGCGGTCCACCACATGTTGCAACAAAGCACGCCCGGCCAAACGATGTAACACTTTAGGCAGCTTGCTTTTCATGCGCGTGCCCTTACCTGCGGCCATGATGACCACGTCCAGCGGGGCTGCTTGTTTGACTTGACTCATGTTGCTCCTTCGGGGGTTTAGGACGACGCTGCGTTACGCTTGGCGACTGTCTCATTTAATTTTCAGGCTGATGCTCATGCCCACTTCTGCCCGCCTTTCGACGACGCTGCTCCGCATTATCAGCGCACTTTTCCTCGTTTTGTTGACGGGGTGCAGCGCCATCAAATTGGGCTACAACAACGCACCCTCGCTGGTGTACTGGTGGCTGGACGGCTACCTTGACCTCAACGAAGCGCAGTCGCTCCAGGTGCGTGAAGGCCTGACCACGCTACACACCTGGCACCGCAGCCAAGCGCTGCCCGCTTATGCAGAGTCACTGCTGAAAATACAGCGGCTTGCCCCTGGCAAAGTCAGCCCCGAGCAACTGTGCGCCGTGGCCACCGAAGTGCGCGGCTTCATGCAGCAAATGGGCACACGCGCGGCAGAGCCTCTGAGCGCGCTCACACCGACTTTGCGTCCAGAGCAACTCAAGTACCTGGCCCAGCAATTTGAAAAGAAGAATAAAAAATGGCGGACGCAATGGATAGACGTGACGCCCGAAGAGCTCAGCGCTTACCGCTTCCAACTGGCGGTAGACCGTACTGAAAACCTCTATGGTCGCCTGCAAGAGCCGCAGCGCGCCGTGTTGCGCCAAAGCATCGCCAGCTCCAGCTTTGACGCCACCTCCACCTACCGTGAAGCCCTGCGACGCCAGCAAGACATTCTGCGCACCCTTGCTGAGCACAGCAACAAAGCAGACCGTCCCACCCACGTGAAAGCGGAAGTGCAAGCCCTGATAGAGCGCAGCCTGAATTCGCCTGATACGGCCTACCGCAACCAGCAAGAGAAATTAATCACGGAGGGCTGCACGACCTTGGCTGCCCTTCACAACAGCACCAGCGCGTCGCAGCGGTTAAAAGCGGTGGAGGTGCTGAAAGATTACGAGGCCGATGCGCGGATTTTGGCGACTCAGAGGCCCTGAGGACTCTACGCAGCGCGGTGTCGTCCTAATCCTTGTGATGCATAGGCAGGCGGCAACCGTCACATGGCTTTGAACTGATTGCAGGTCGTATGCCGAATGTCGAGCACTATGCGATCGACTTGCCCTCGGCCATTACGCCAAACTTTACCAAGCCCCGTACAGATTTTTGGTTTTTATTCTGTGGGTTTTAAACGCCTCAAGCAGCCAGTCAACGAGCACACGAATTTTGGCTGGTGTTTGCTGGTTGGCTTGAAAAACCAGATGGATATCAGCGGATGGATGGCTCCACGCAGGAAGAACGGGCACAAGCTGATTGGACCGCAAGAATTGGGCAATCTCCCACTGAGATCGATTCAGGATTCCATGGCCATCCAGTGCCCAACCCAGGGCAGAGCTTCCATCGTTGGTACTCAGATTCGATCGGACTTTGACAGACACATTTTCAGAACCGTCACGCAAGTGCCAAGTCCCGAAAGTCTCATCACCTTCCCGGATGAAAATGCAGTTGTGTTTTCCCAAGTCCCTCGGATGAGCAGGAGCCCCTTTGATGGCAAGGTATGAAGGGGCGGCACACAGGATGCGACTGTTTTTCGCCAACAGGCGTGCCGTTAATCGGCTATCCGTCAAATCGCCAAATCTGACCATCAAATCAAAGCCTTGATCGACGAGGTTGACCGGGCGATCGCTGAGGTGCAACTGAACATCAATTTGCGGTTGTTGCTTGGCGAACTTTGACAGCGCGGGTGCGATGTGGGTTCGACCAAGGCCCAAGGTCGCCGCGATCCGGACGGTGCCTTGGGCTTGCTTGCTGCCACCACCCACACGACCTTCAAGTGCATTCATTTCTTCGAGAATCCGAACCCCCTCCATCAGGTAATCCTCGCCTTCGGGCGTGAGGCTGATCTTGCGGGTCGTGCGATTCATCAGGCGCACTCCCAAACGTTTTTCAAGATTGGCCAAACGCCTCGTCACCACGGGCGGCGTTACGCCCAGCTCTTGGGCAGCTGCGGCCATGTTGCCGAGTTTGACGATGAGGGCAAATAGCGCGATGTCTGAAAAAGCGTCCATTATTTAGTTTAATGAAATAAAGAATGAATTCTAGAGAAATTATTTTTTTGATGTTTATTGTTAGCATCCATCCACCCAAGAAAAATGCTAATGAAACGATGCAGCAACGCCATTTGAAATGACCATGAACCACCCCTTATTTCCTGATTTCGAAAGCCGCCAAATACCCACGGACGAGGGCGTGCGTATCCACGTCCGGATCGGTGGTCATGGGCCTGCACTGTTGCTGCTCCACGGGCATCCGCAAACCCATGCCATCTGGCATAAAGTCGTGCCCCAATTGGCCAAGCACTTCACCTTGGTTCTGGCCGATTTACGCGGCTATGGCGATTCTTCCAAACCGCTTGGTGCCGTCGATCATTTCAACTACAGCAAGCGAGTCATGGGGCGAGACATGTTGCGCGTGATGCAGGCATTGGGGCACGCACGTTTCAGCGTGCTGGCGCATGACCGTGGGGCCCGCGTGGCCTACCGACTGGCTGCTGATCATGGTGATGCCGTGCGCCGCATGGTGCTGCTGGACATTGCTCCGACCCTGGCGATGTACGCACAGACCAACGAGGTCTTTGCCCGCGCTTACTGGCACTGGTTCTTTTTGATCCAGCCCAAACCCCTGCCCGAGCGCCTGATTGAAGCCGACCCTGCCGCCTACTTGCGCGACGTGATGGGTGGGCGAAGCGCTGGCTTGGCCCCGTTCGACCCCCGCGCTTTTGCCGAGTACACCCGCGCCCTGAGCCTGCCAGGTGCTGCCCACGGCCTGTGCGAAGACTACCGTGCCGCCGCCAGCATCGATCTGGAACATGACCGTACCGATTGGGCTGCGGGCCACAAATTAGCGCTGCCGCTGCTAGCGCTGTGGGGCGAACAAGGCGTGGTGCATCGTTGCTTCAAACCGCTGGACGAATGGCGCCTTGTAGCCGACAACGTTCGCGGCGAGCCGCTGCCCTGCGGCCACTACATCGCCGAAGAAGCGCCTGACGTCTTGTTGGCCAAGGCACTCCCCTTTTTGCTGGAAACCACACCATGAGCGCTCAAACCCTGTACCAAAAATTGGTAGCTTCGCACACCGTCGCTACATTGGACGCGCAAAACGTGCTTCTGTTTTGCGACCTGCACCTGATGAACGAATACACCAGTCCGCAGGCTTTTACGGGGCTGGATGAGCGCCACTGCAAGGTGGCGATGCCGGGACAAAACGTGTCGGTGGTCAGCCACATCATTCCAACGCATTCCGTCACTATCCGGGTGATTCACGACAAAGCATCGGCACTTCAAGCCACGAACCTTGCGAAGAACTGCGCCCAGCATGGGATTCCCCTGTTTGACACCAACGATGCCATGCAAGGCATTGAGCATGTGGTTGCCCCGGAGCACGGCATGATTCGCCCCGGCATGGTAGTGATCTGCGGCGACAGCCACACCACCACTTATGGTGCGTTGGGCGCACTGGGTTTTGGCATCGGCACCTCCGAAGTCGAACACGTATTGGCCACCCAGACGCTGGTTTACCGAACAGCTGAAAACATGCGCATCCGCGTGGATGGTTTGCTGCCCCCAGGGACGACCAGCAAAGACCTAATCTTGATGATCATTGGTCAGATCGGCGCTCAGGGTGCGCGAGGATTCGTCGTGGAGTTTGCCGGTTCGGCTATTGAGGCCTTGTCCGTAGAAGCCCGGTTCACCTTGTGCAACATGACGGTTGAAGCAGGTGCCCGAGGCGCGCTGATTGCGCCTGACGCGATTTCGATGGCTTACGTTTTAGACAAGTGCCCGGACATCGTTGGTGAAACCCGCGACAAGGCGCTTGCCGTATGGGCGCATCTTTACAGCGACACAGATGCCCAATTTGAAGTTGAACACCGATTCGATGCAACGCATGTTGAGCCCCATGTCACTTGGGGGACGAGCCCGGATCAGGTGGTGGCTATTTCCGGGAAAATTCCTGCCCCGGATCAGGTTGCACCGGAACACAAACGCAGCACCGAACAAGCGCTGGCCTATACCCAGCTGCAAGCAGGCGCGCTAATTGAGGGAACCCCGATTCAGCATGTCTTCATTGGCTCATGCACCAATGCACGGATTGAAGACCTGAGGGCTGCGGCTCAAGTGGTTGCAAACCACAAAGTCGCTCAAGGTGTTCGGGCCATGGTGGTGCCTGGATCAGGTGCAGTGAAACAGCAGGCTGAAAAAGAGGGTCTTGACCAGATTTTCATCGCTGCTGGATTTGAATGGCGCAAGCCCGGCTGCTCGATGTGCCTGGCCATGAACGACGATGTGCTGGCAGAAGGCACACGCTGTGCCTCCACGACCAACCGCAACTTTGAGGGCAGGCAGGGACGCGGCGCCATCACCCATCTCATGAGCCCGGCCATGGCCGCAGCGGCGGCTGTCACCGGCACGATTACCGACGTTCGTCACTTGGGGAGCTGATATGTCAACCATCCAAACCATCCAAGGCAAAGCAGCACCCATTCGCATCGACAACCTTGATACCGACCAAATCATGCCCAAGCAGTTCTTGCGGGGTATCGACAAGTCTGGGCTGGCTGAGGGTTTGTTGTACGACTTACGCTATGACAGCCAGGGTCAAGTCAAACCGGACTTTGTACTGAATCAAGCCCAATACGCGACATCCAGCCTGTTGTTAGGCGGGTCGAATTTTGGTTGCGGCTCCAGTCGGGAGCACGCCGTTTGGGGGTTGCTGCAATTTGGGTTCAGAGCCATTATTGCTGTGAGTTTTGCAGAAATTTTTTACTCAAACGCGATGGGTAACCAGTTGCTTTTGGTGAGCTTGCCTCTGGCTCAAATTGAGCGGCTGATGCAACTTTCAGAACAAACTGATGCCCCTGAAATCGTGATCGACATCGCAAATCTGGAAGTCAAATGCAACGGTCTTCCCACCATGAGTTTTCAGGCTTCACAGCGACATCAGGAGATGTTTCTCAAAGGTGTGGACGTGGTCGGCATGTCTTTAAGTTACACGGAAGAGATCAATGCATTCGCGCAAACGCATTGGGAACAGCAACCTTGGCTCAAAGATGTTGCCGCTCGCATGAAAGCCAGGTTGGCATAAAAATCCAGCAACTCAGCGTGGCCCCGCGATAAGGGCCATTTTCAAACTCAAGCCTGCAAGGCCGACCACATCTCCTGGTCCCGCTTGGCCGTCCAGATGCGCGGGTTTTTGATGCCTTGGGCTTCGTCATAAGCGCGGCTCACGTCAAAAGGCAGGCAGTGTTCGTAGATGAAGACGTGGCCGAAGACCGGGTCCATGCTTTTGCGGGTGTGGGCCATGGCGGCTTTGAGGTCCATGCCTTGCGCGGCGGCTTCTTGCCCGGCCTTGAACAGCAGCTCGACCCAGCGTTTGGTGTAGTCCAGCGCCTTGTTGACGTTGGCCCGGCCCATCATGGCCTCACCCCGACCTGGCACGATGGCCTGCGCATCCAATGCGCGCAGCGCCTCCAGCGTGGCGGGCCATTCGGCCAATTGCGCGTCGCCGGTATAGACCCCGGCTTCAAACTCCACCAAGTCGCCTGAGAACAGCACTTTTTCGGCCTCTACCCAAGCGATGGTGTCACCGCGTGTGTGGCCGGGGCCGGGGCTCCAGATTTGCACCACGACACCGCCCAGGTTGATGGACAGCTTGCCGGGGGCTTCACCCTTGGCCGGGTTGCCGCCGCCAATCACCATGGACGGCCAGGTCAGCCCGGGCACGCTCTCGGCGTTGCGAAACAGGCGCGGGAAACGCTCCATCTCGCTTTGCATGTCTTGCGCGCCGCGCTCTTTGATCAGCTCTAGCGTGCCCTGGCTGGCGATGATCTCGGTCGCCCCTTCTGCCACATAGGCGCTGGCTCCCAGCACGCGCACCGCGTGGTAGTGGGTGAGCAGCACGTACTTGATAGGCTTGTTGCTGACGGTGCGGATTTTTTTAATCAGGTCACGCGCCATCACGGGCGTGGCCGTGGCGTCGCTGACCATGATGCAGTTGTCACCAATGATGACGCCGGAGTTCGGATCGCCCTCTGTGGTGTAGGCCCAGCAGTGTTCGCTGAGCTGTGTGAAGGTGGTTTTCTTTTCCGTTAGGTCGGCTTGCGAGGCAAAGGCTTTGGTTGCTTTGGCTGTTTTAGAAGTGCTCATCGTAAATTCCTTGTGGGTTGAGGCCATACGACTCCGTTGTCGTTCAGGATGGCGTCTAGCGCTACATCGTGGAGTTCGGGTTCAAAATCCGGCAAATAAGCGTGTGTGAAGCCCAGCCCCACGGTATGAGGATGGGGGTCCAGCGTGGCGAGCGTGCGGTCATAGAACCCGCCGCCGTAGCCCAACCGGTAGCCGCCGGGGCTATAGCCCACGCAGGGAACAAACAACAGGGTCGGCACAATGACTTCGGTGTCTTTGGGCTTGGGGATGCCGTAGGCGTCTTCTTCCATCGGGCAGCCTGGGTACCAAGCGTGAAAGGTTAGGGTTTTGTCCTGCTTGTTGACCACGGGCAGGCCAATGCGGCGCGGCTCAGGCTGGTCGATCAGCTCGCCGTCTTCCTTCCAGCGATGCAGGGCGGGCAGAGGGTCAAACTCGCCGTGAATAGGCCAGTAAGCACCGATCACCACGTCAGGGCGACCGACCAGCCAAATGCGCATGACTTGCTGCAGCTGGGCGACCCGTTGCTGACGATCAGGCAAGGCCAGACGCTGTGCAACTAGATCTTTGCGAAGGGCTTTTTTTAATAACGCCCGTTGCTCTTCAGATTTGTCCATAATTCCCTCATGCGAGTTCATACCATTTTGGCCCCCACGGCCGCATTTTTCCTGACAGTCAGCCTGATGTTGCCACAGGCCGCAATGGCTGCGGGTAAAACCGGCGTCACTTCTGCTGGTGATGAGATCATCATCGAGATGAATCAAGCCTTTAAAAAAGGTGACCGCAAGCGCCTCACCGCCTTGCTGCCGCAAGTGCAAGGCCACCTCCTGGAGGCTTGGGCGGCGTATTGGGAGCTAAGCCCCCGCCTGGACGCGGCCCCAGCCGCAGAAGTGCAGAGTTTTCTAAGCCGCTTTGCGGGCAGCTACCAGGAAGACCGGTTGCGCAACGACTGGCTGCTGCAACTGGGCAAGCAGCGCGACTGGACCACGTTTTTGGCTGAGTACCCCAAATACCGCATGAACGATGACAAGTCTGTACGCTGCTACGCACTGCTAGGCAATGCAACCGTAACGAATGGCAGCAATGCCGTTAACGCGGCCAGTGAAGTGGAGTCGCTCTGGCTGGCCCAAAAAGATGCCGACGAAGGCTGTGCCGCCGCCGCTGAACAGCAGCTCAAGGCTGGCAGCTTGGCCCCTCAAGTGGCTTGGCAACGCGCCCGCCTAGGCTTTGAGAATGACCGCTCACGCGTTGCCACGCAAGCAGTGGGCCTGCTTAACCCGAACTGGGTCGCGAGTGTGGCCTCGATTTATCTCAACCCGGCTCGCTATTTGGACGACAAAATCACTGCCCTTCGGCCCCGAACCAAAGAGTTGGTCACCCTGGCGCTGATCCGCCTGGCCACCCAGGACGTGGACGCTGCGGCCAAAGAACTTGGTAAGTTGCGCTGGAAAGCCCAGCTCACGCAGGAAGAGCGTAGCTGGGTGTGGGGCGTGATCGGCAAGCGCGCAGCACTGCGCCGCTCAGATGATGCCTTGGCCTACTTCGCCCAAGGGCAAGACAGCCACATGCACAGCGACCATCTGGCCTGGAAAGTACGTGCCGCCCTGCGGGCTGGTGCCTGGAGTCAGGTGCAAAGTGCAACTGCCGCCATGGGAGAGGCGCAGGCGAAAGACCCCACCTGGATCTATTGGCGAGCACGCGCCCTGATGGCTAGCAAATTGCCTGCTGCGACCGCCTCCGCCACCGCTTTGCTCCAATCCATCGCCTCCATCAAAGGTTTTTACGAACAACTCGCGCTGGAAGAACTCGGGCGTCCCTTGAGCGTGCCACCGACCCCCGAGCCTGTGACCGCTAGTGAAAAGGAGGCTGCGCTCAGTGACCCCGGTCTGCGCCGCGCGCTGGCCGCCATTGACATTGGATTGCGCAGTGAAGGCGTGCGTGAATGGAACTACAGCGTCAACTTGCATCAGCGCGGGGGCATGACCGATCGCGAACTGCTGGCCGCCGCCCAGTTGGCCTGCGATCAACAGTTGTGGGATCGCTGTATCAACACCAGCGAGCGTACGAAAAACGTGGTGAACTTTGCCCAACGCTTTCCTATGCCGTTTCGCCAAGAGGTGGTGCAACGGGCTGGCCAGATCGGCCTAGACCCGGCCTATGTTTATGGCCTGATCCGGCAGGAAAGCCGCTTCATCATGGACGCTAAATCCAGCGTGGGTGCTTCGGGCCTGATGCAGGTCATGCCCGCCACCGCGCGCTGGACCGCCAAGAAAATCGGGCTGACCGAATTCCAACCGCACCACATCACTGAGCGCGACACCAACATCGCCATCGGCACCGGCTACCTCAAGCTGGTGCTCGACAGCTTTGACGGCTCCATGCCCCTGGCCGCCGCCGCCTACAACGCCGGCCCGAGCCGTTCGCGCAACTGGCGCGGCCAGGACGGTGCACCCACACTAGAGGCCGCCATATGGGCCGAAAACATCCCCTTTAACGAGACGCGCGACTACGTCAAAAAAGTGCTGTCCAACACCACCAACTACGCGGCCTTTATGAGTGGAAAACCACAGTCGCTCAAAGCGCGGCTGGGCATGGTGGGGCCAGTTGGCTCATTGAAAACGAGCAAAACCGCGCAGGCTGAGGAGTTGCCATGAAACGCGTGTTGCTGCTGGGTGGTAGCGGCTTTGTCGGCAGCCATGTTTGCAATAAGTTAGCGTCTCGGCCATGGCGAATCACGCTACCTACTCGGTATGAAGTTCATGCCCGTCACTTGCAACATCTGCCCCAAGTGGATGTTGTGCGGGCCGATGTGCATGACCCGGCAGTGCTGCGCTCTTTGGTGAACGGGCACGACGCAGTCATCAATCTGGTGGCCATCCTGCACGGTGATGCGGCTGCCTTCGATAAAGCCCACGTTGAACTGACCAAAAACTTGGCGCGAGCCTGCCTGGACGCAGGAGTCCCCCGGTTAGTGCACGTCAGCGCTTTGGGGGCCGACGGCCTAGCGCCGGATAAAGCCCCATCCATGTACCTGCGCAGCAAGTCACAAGGAGAAGCTCTCTTGACAAAGGCCACGGCCGAGGGCTTGCAACTTACCCTGCTGCGCCCAAGCGTCATTTTTGGCGACCAAGATAAATTTCTCAATCTGTTTGCGCGGTTGCAAAAAATGTTCCCTGTCATTCCACTGGCCGGTGCGCAAGCGCGCTTTCAGCCGGTGTGGGTCGAGGACGTAGCCCAAGCGATCGTCCACTGCATAGAAACCCCTCGCACGGCAGGACAAACCTATGAACTGTGCGGCCCCCAAGTATTCACCCTTAGAGCGCTGGTGAAGTTGGCGGGTACTTTGAGCGGCATTCGTCAGGGGCGGGGGCGGCCTATTGTGGCGCTACCCGAGGCCCTGGGTCGCCTGCAGGCCCGGCTAATGGCTTGGCTCCCCGGCCCGCCATTAATGAGCGTGGATAACCTGGATTCGATGCGCGTGGACAACGTGGCCGGTGGCAAGCTGCCGGGGCTACAGGCGCTTGGCATCACGCCCGCTTCACTAGGTGCGATTGGCCCGACCTATTTGGGTTCATCGGAGTCCCAAGACCCCTGTCTGGCACTGCGTTCTCACCAGCACAGCACCTGACCAGCCGCTAAACTGACCGGCATGGAAATCTATTTGGTTGGTGGTGCGGTGCGGGACGCCTTGCTGGGCTTACCCGTCAAAGACCGAGACTGGGTGGTGGTGGGTGCCACCCCAGAGGCCATGAGCGCGCAGGGTTTTGTGCCGGTGGGCCGGGACTTCCCCGTCTTCCTTCACCCCCAGACCCACGAGGAGTTCGCGCTGGCGCGCACCGAACGCAAAACCGCGCGCGGCTACAGGGGCTTTGCCATTCAGGCCTCGCCCGAAGTAACGCTGGAAGAAGACCTAGCGCGGCGTGACCTCACCATCAACGCCATCGCAGTGCACAGCAGACTAACCCGGCCCGACGGTAGTTTCGACCTGGAACACTTGAACGACCCCTTTGATGGCCAACAAGACGTGACGAGCAAAGTCTTTCGCCATGTCACCCCGGCCTTTCGCGAAGACCCTGTGCGCATCCTGCGCGTGGCCCGGTTGGCAGCCCGCTTCACCGATTTCACCGTAGCACCAGAGACGATGACCCTGATGCACCATATGGTGGAGGATGGCGAAGTCGATCACCTGGTGCCTGAGCGCGTGTGGCAGGAACTGAGCCGTGGCCTGATGGAGGCCGAGCCTTCCCGCATGTTTGACGTGCTGCGCGCCTGCGGGGCTCTGCAGCGACTGCTGCCCGAGGTGGACCGCCTCTGGGGCGTGCCGCAGTCGGCTGAGCATCACCCTGAAATCGACACTGGTGTGCATCTGATGATGGTGCTGGACATGGCCGCGCAACTCAATGCGCCGCTTCCCGTGCGCTTTGCCTGCCTGGGCCATGACCTGGGCAAGGGCACTACGCCCGCCGACGTGCTGCCGCGCCACATAGGCCATGAGGAGCGCAGCGCACGCCTGCTCAAAGGCGTGTGCGAGCGCCTGCGCGTGCCGGTGGACTGCCGCGAGCTGGCCGACGTGGTGGCGCGCGAGCACGGCAACATCCACCGCAGCGGCAGCCTGCTTGCCACAGCCAACGCCGCCGCTTTGGTGCGCCTGCTGGAGCGCTGCGATGCCATCCGCAAACCGCAACGTTTTGCGCAAGTGCTGCTCGCCTGCGAGTGCGATGCTCGGGGCCGCCTGGGTTTTGCCGGCGCGGCCTACCCGCAGCGCCCGCGCCTGCAAGCGGTGCTGGATACGGTTTTAGGTGTTGCTACCAACTTAATAGCTTCTCACGCCCTTGAAATGGGCGTTACAGGCGTCAAGGTGGGGCAGATGATTCATGCGGCACGGGTGCAAGCCGTGGCGCAAAGCCTCAAATCGGATTGAGCGAACCGCAGTCGCTTTACTTTCCCCTTTTGTTTGTATATCCTGTATATACTTTCGTTTTTCAGGAGGACCCATCATGCTGACCCGCGCCTTTAAAAGCGGCAACTCACTGGCCGTTCGGATACCCAAAGAACTGGGCTTTGTTGACGCCGCGCAAGACATCGAAGTCGAACGCGTTGGCAACACCTTGGTACTGCGCCGGGTGCAGCCAGAACTCATCGGGGACTTGAGCGAAATTTTTGCCGCGTTCAGTCCCAGCTTCATGGCCGAGGGGCGAGAGTTTCATTCGCAAAAAGAACGTGACTGGAGTGAGTTTGGTCAAACGGGTAATTCATCCACGGATGGCAAGATGCAAGGGTAGGCCATGCGCTACATGCTCGACACGAATATCTGCATTTATGTCATCAAGCGTCAGCCGCTTCAAGTCTTCAAACGGTTAGCAAAGCTAGAGCAAGGCAGTGCGGTGATGTCGGTCGCCACCTACGCGGAACTGCGTGCCGGTCTGGAAATTCAAAGCACAAACCGAATGCAGGACGAGCGAGCCCTAGCCGTGTTGATCAACCGTATTCCCGTGCTGCCCTTCACTGAAGCTGACGCCGCGAGTTTCGGCATTTTGCGTGCCGCTGTGCGTGACAGAAATCGCGACACGATGGATCGCCTCATCGCCGCCCACGCGCTAAGCGTCGGCGTCACACTGGTCACCAACAACGAAGCTGATTTCAAAGATTACCCCGGGCTGGTGATTGAGAATTGGGTTCAGTGAGCGCTCAACGCGGTATATTCGCTTTTACCCAGCCCACGATGTCTGCCGCTGAGCGCATCGCACCGGCTTGCCGCGCCACCTCGCGCCCGCCGACAAACAGCGCCAGCGTCGGGATGCTGCGGATGTTGAACCGGGCACCCAGGCTCTGTGCTTCTTCGGTATTCACCTTGGCCACCCGCACCTGCGGCTCCAGCAGGCCCGCCGCCTGCTCGTAAGCCGGGGCCATCATGCGGCACGGACCACACCACGGTGCCCAGAAATCCACCAGAACGGGAATCTCGTTGCGGCTGATGTGACGATCAAACGCCGCTTCATCCAGCTCCGCCGGGTGGGCTGTGAACAGCGGCTTGTGGCACTTGCCACAATCTGGCGCGTTGCCCAGATCGTCAGGCTGGACGCGGTTAGTGGTGTGGCAATGCGGACAGACGATGTGGCGCGATTCGGTCATGGGGAGCCCTTTCTGCTTGAAAGAATGGGGGCTGCGGGACCCAATTCAAGACCCGGGCGTGCCCTGTTCAATGAATTGAACTGGGTTTAGGATATTTCTAAATCAGTTTCGCCACCCCACTCGCCACCAAACTCAAAATGATGGTGGTGGTGAGGGGTAAAAAAAACTCGCGCCCAAAGATCGTGAAGCGCAGGTCACCTGGCAGACGACCAAAGCCGAGTTTTTTGCACCACGGCGTGCAGGCGTTGATCAACAGCAGCGCGAGGAAGATGACGATGAGCCAGCGGAACATGGGCTTAGAGGGTATGCGTTCGGTCGCCATGCGCGAAGCCAATAGCCTCCCACGGTTCGCCCTTGAAGAAACCGATGACCTTGAACAGCTCGCCCATTTCATGCTCCAAGATGAGCTTTTGCGCGTTGACGCGCTCTTTTAAATCGGCTTTCGCCAGCAGGTCGAGCAAGCCGCTGTTCATCAAAAACCGCGCTTGCGTGCAGTAGCCCAGCACCTCCAGCCCCGCGTCTTGCCCGGCCAGTGCGATGCCTGTGAAGTTGACGTGTGCTGTGATGTCTTTGAGGCCCACGTCCGCCAGCGGATCGGGGTCGGCCAGGTGCGCACGGTGGCACATCACGGTGCCCATGTGGCGCTGTGGGTGGTAGTACTCACTCTCGGGAAATCCATAGTCGATGAAGAAGGCCGCGCCTTGCACCAGGTGGTCGGCAAGGGTGCGGATAAAGGCCTCGGCCTGCGGGTGGATTTCGGTCAGGTAGTCGTGCGGTCCTTCGATCTCCAGTGGGGGGCGCAGGTCGGTCACGCGGTCTTGCCAGGTGAATGAGGGGAAGGCTTCGACAGGCTCAGCCCGAACGGTTGTGGGTTGCTCTGGCCGCACGGCCACCCCACGCTCATGCCACACACCCTTGATGCGCGCCAGCAGCTTGACCGGCATAGCATCCAGCACCTCATTGCCCAGCACCACGCCGCGCATCTCAGGGGGCAGCGCGTCCACCCAGCGCACCTTGTCTCCAAACTTGTGTAGCAAATTTTGTTGCCTCAAGCGCAGTGAGCCCGAGAGGTCAACGATGGTGTAGCGCTTGACCTGATCGCCCAAGGCCTCCAGCACTTGCAGCGCCAGCGCGCCCGAGCCCGCGCCAAACTCCCAAACCTCATCCGTTTGTGTCATCTGCAAAGCCTGCGCGACCTGTAGCGCCAAGGTGCGGCCAAACAAAGGCGTCATCTCAGGCGCGGTCACAAAATCGCTGCCCGAGGCGGGCATGGTGCCGAGCTTGCGCGAGTCGTTGGCGTAGTAACCCAGGCCAGGGGTGTAGAGGGCATGGGCCATGAATTGGTCGAAGGCGAGCCAACCACCCGCCGATTGGGTGGCATCTACGATAATTTGGCTAAGTTGGGCCGAAATATCTTCGGCAGGCACACGGGACATAAGGTTATGAGTAAGAAATCAATCAGACAGTCGGTGATTATGTGGCTGATTCGAGGCCGCTCATGACTCGCCGGGTACTCGTCACTGGCGGGGCGCATCGACTTGGCGCCCTCATTTGCCGACAGTTTGCTCAGGCAGGCTGGGAGGTTTGGTGTCACTACCAGCATTCAGCCGAAGCGGCCCAGGCCCTGTGCGATGAACTTAATCGACAAGGCAGGAAAGCCCATTCGATCCAAGCCGACATGGCCGATGAAGCTCAGCGTCAGCGCATGATGCAGACGATCAACACGCAAGGTGGGCCACTGCACTGTCTGGTGAACAACGCGGCCCGTTTTGAGCCTGACAGTGCGGGGCAACTGAACTTGGACGCCACGCGAGAACTGCTGGAAGTCAACCTGCTTGCACCACTGGCACTGTCCAGCCTGATGAGCCAGAGCATCCCGGCAGGTCAGCCTGTCGCAGACCGCAGCATCATTCACGTGCTGGATCAAAAGGTGTTCAACCTGAACCCGGATTATTTTTCTTACACCGTCTCCAAACTCGCGCTTGAACGCACGGTTGAACTCCAGGCGCAAGCTCTGGCCCCTCAACTCCGGGTGTGTGGTGTGGCACCGGGGTTGATGTACCCGAGCGGCCCCCAAACTCAGGCCAACTTCGACCAGGCCAGCCGCATCAATCTGATGCGCAAAGCTACCGACCCGGCACAGGTGGCCGCGACGTGTCTGTTTCTGGCCGAGAACCCCTGCATCACGGGCGTGACGCTAACGGTTGATAATGGTCAACACCTGCTGCCCTTGCCGCGCGACGTGATGTTTGTGGTGGATGAACTCTTGAACCCGCCCCATGACGCTTGACCCTCTCACCCATCTGGCACTGTACTGCCGCCGGATTTTTTTGCGCAACTACGTTGTTGTCGCGCAAATTGGCGCGCATGATTTTGAAAAAACTCAAGCGCAACGAGTGATCTTCAACGTGGAGCTGTTTGTGCCCTATGCCCAATCCACCTCAACCACTGACCGATTGGCCGAGGTGGTTGACTACGATTTTGTTCGCGAGGTGATTGCCCACCGTGTGCAGCAGGGTCATGTCGAGTTGCAAGAGACGCTGTGCGATGACCTGGTGAGCCAATTGATCGCACATCCCCAAGTGCAGGCGGTTCGCCTGTCAAGCTGCAAACCCGACGTTTATCCCGACTGCGAAGGCGTGGGCGTGGAAGTGTTTCGAATGAAAGATTTAAGCCTATGAAACCCGCTCTGGGCAACCAGTCATTAACCCTTAACGGACTGCGCTTCTCAGCCAATTTGGGTATCCTCGACCACGAGAGAAAAGCGCCCCAGCCCATCATGGTGGATGCCGAACTCAACCTCGGACCGCAGCCGCTGCTGCCGCATGACGACGACATCAACCATGTGCTGGATTACCGCAAGGTGCGCGAGATCATCATTGACGAGTGCACGGCGGTGCACGTCAATTTGCTGGAGACCTTGATTGGCAAACTCGCCAATCGCCTGTTGCAGTTGCCGGGCGTGCTGGGCGTGCGGGTGAAGATTGTGAAGCTGGAAATTTTTGACGATTGCGAAGTCGCTATTCGCGCTGAAACTGGAGCTTGGTGAACATCATGAGTGCAATGTGGATTGAAAACGAGGTCATTCCTCTCGATAAAGAATTCAAAATCGAGCGTGAAACCCACAAGCTTGAAAAACGCCTGTGCCGCCAAGTCGGCAAGGCGATTGTGGACTTCAACATGATCGAAGAGGGCGACAAGGTGATGGTGTGCGTGTCGGGCGGCAAAGACAGTTATGCGCTGCTGGACATCCTGCTCAAACTCAAAGCGCGTGCCCCGATTCACTTCGATCTGATCGCCGTCAACCTGGACCAAAAACAACCCGGTTTTCCCGAGCACATCTTGCCCGCCTATCTGGAGCAACTCGGTGTGCCGTTTCACATTGAAAACCAGGACACCTATTCCATCGTCAAGCGCGTCATCCCCGAGGGCAAGACCATGTGCAGCCTGTGCAGCCGCTTGCGACGGGGCATCTTGTACCGCGTGGCTGACGAGCTGGGGGCCACCAAAATTGCGCTGGGCCACCACCGCGACGACATGTTGCAAACCTTTTTTCTCAATATGTTTTTTGGCGGCAAGCTCAAGAGCATGCCGCCCAAACTGGTGAGCGACGATGGCCGCCACATGGTGATCCGCCCGCTGGCCAATGTGGCTGAGAAAGACCTCACCCGTTGGGCCGAACACCGCGCCTTTCCCATCATTCCCTGCACCCTGTGCGGCAGCCAGGAAAACTTGCAACGCAAGCAAGTCGGCAATATGCTTAGAGACTGGGACAAGAAGTTTCCCGGACGGATCGAGAGCATGTTCAGCGCCCTGCACAACGTTGTGCCTTCGCACCTGATGGACGGTGCGCGGCATGACTTTAAAAACTTGGCTACCACCGGCATCGCCAGTGAAGACGGCGACAAGGCGTTTGATGATGAGTCCTTCAATGCCAGCACCTTGCCCAGCCTGCAAGTGGTCGCGCTTTAGTCAATAAAACACCGGCGAGTTTTCACTATGAAACGCCTGCTTGCAACTCTCTCGCTGCTGCTCTTGCTCACCGGCTGTAGTGGCATGCGGGTGATTGATTCACACGTGCTGGCCATCTCCACCTTGCCTGCCAACGCGCCGCCCATGACAGGGGTGCACTACCGCTTTGAGCGCCTGCCTTCGCAGGCCCAGCAAACGAGTGCGGAGCATCTAGAGGTGCTGGCCCAAGCGGCGCTGGCACAGGTTGGCCTGACGCGTGATGACGCGGCAACGAGTTACAGCGTGCTGCTGGGTCTGGGCGTGCAGCCTTATTTGGGCGATGCCGGGGGCTACCCGCTATCGCAGCCGTGGCGTGGCGTGGCCCGGCCTGGCGGCTATGGCAGCATCATGTGGGGCAGCGGCATGCGGGGGCCGGGGATGGGGTTTGGCATGAGCATGGGCTTTCCCCCCTCCACCAGTTACCGTTACGAAGTGAGCCTCTTGCTGCGTGACTTGCGCAATGGCCAAGTGGTTTATGAAACCCGTGCCGTGCACTTTGGCCCGTGGTCAGACACGCGCAACATCTTGCCGGTGATGTTTCAAGCCGCGTTGACAGACTTCCCCAACCCCCCGGTGGGTGGGCGCAAAATCAACATTGAAATCCCGTACTAGACACTGCGGTTTTTCTTCTTCGCCCTACAATGGCAAAGTCTGCCATTGCTATCAGGAGGTCAATCATGTCGTTGAATGTTTCATTACCACCAGAAATCGAGAACCGGGTGAGGGCTCATGTTGCCTCCGGCATGTTTGGCTCGGCCAGTGAGGTTGTCCGAGAAGCGTTGCGCCTCTTTGAGTCCTATCAGTCTGTGCAAGGTGCCACCTTGGCCGCCCTGAAGGCTGACATTGAACAGGGCCAAGCCGACAAGCGTGCTGGACGCGTGGCAGAACTCGATGTGAATGCCATTAAAGCTGAGGGGAAAAAATTGCGAACTGCAAGGGCTGATGCCTGATGTTGCGATTGGTGTTTACCGAGCGGGCGCAGGCAGACCTTTTGGAGGCTTGGCTCTACATCGCGGAGGACAACTTGAGGGCAGCTGACCAGGTTTTGGATACCATTGAGCAGGAGTCAGAGGTGCTGCATCACGCCAGGGATGTCAGGTTGGCGTCTTTCTGATCGAGCCGTGCGCATGGCAAGCCCACCCACCCCTCAAGTTCTGGAAGACGAGATTGAGTTCACCGCCATCCGCGCACAAGGCGCGGGTGGACAAAACGTCAACAAAGTCTCCAGCGCGATTCACCTGCGCTACGACATCCCCGCATCAAGCCTGCCCGACGCCATCAAGGAACGCCTGCTGGCCTTAGGCGACCAGCGCATCACGAACGAGGGCGTGGTGGTCATCAAGGCGCAAACCACCCGCAGCCAAGAGCAAAACCGCGTGGAATCTATCGAACGCCTGCAAGCCTTGGTGGACAGCGTAGCCACCCCACCGAAGCCGCGTAAAGCGACCAAGCCGACGAAGAGTTCTCAGCGCAAGCGGTTGGACAGCAAGACGACCCGGGGCGATGTGAAGAAGCTGCGGGGCAAGGTGTCGGGGGGCGAGTAGGTGGGCAGTGGCTGCGCTTGTCTTGCTCGGGCGCAGTGCAGCGAAAGCGTTCTTACAGGGCAACTGAATGTCTGGACTGGGCCATCTGCCGACATTGGTGTGTGACCGATTCAAAGCAACGAGTCCGTCAACATCCGCCAATCCGGAAACCTGACATTCATTGCAGGCCGCTTCGTGCCCATAGCGGGCGCTCGCGTCAGGGCAGAGCGGTCATTCAGTTTTCGTTCGAGAAGCAGGAAGCTGACCTTGAGTTCGCCGATGCTGGTTTGTTTGGCGTCCGGCTTCAGGGGCTAGAGAAGGGTCTTGTCAAAGAAAGCGGTAATTTCGATGGCGAGCTGCTTCAGAAATGCATCACGATCGAATCCCTGCGGGTTCGCGGCGATGTCGCCGTCGTGGCTGGGAATGGACATGCTGGGTGTATTCATGAAGGCGAAGTGCCAGGCGTTGGGCACCCGATGCAGGTTCGGTGCGGGCAGATTGCTGGCAACCCACTCGGCATGAAATCGCGGTACCAGGAATCGATCAAGCTCGGCCTCGTAGATCATGGTTGCCGAGCGAACTGCGGCGAGCGATTCGGCGGTGAGCAACACACCGGTCGGGGCCATCGCGATGATCGCGCGAACGCGCTCGTCCTTCAACGAAGACAGGGGCGACGGCGTGGCCACGGGCGACGGCGGCGTCACTTCACCCGGGCGAGCCAGGCTGCAGAAGATCGGGTCGTCGGATGCTTCGGCCTGGCAATGCTTCTTCATCCGGGACAAGTCTGGCTTGGCCCCTGCCAACGCCAGCACCGTATAGCCACCGGCCGAATGTCCCAGCGCACCCACGAGAGGCCCCTGGCTGTCGGCCGCAATGCGGGCCTTCCAAGCCGGGTCGGCCAGGATCGCGTCGATGACACGGGAGGCTTGACGCGGCCGCTCGTCGAAGTAGCGCTCTGGGCCCTTCTCCAGCAGTGACCGATCCTGGTAGTTGTCGCCGGGATGACGGAGGGCGGCGACCAGATAGCCGTTGCGGGCAAGGGCTTGCGCCAGCGTGCTGTGCCCTAGCTCTGTGCCGCTGATGCCATGACTGAGCAGGATTAGCGCCTTGACCTTGTCGACGGGTTTGCCGCCGATGGCAGCGTCAACCGAGAATGGCCCCATGGCGACGACTCGCGGCGCGGCCAGCGTCGGGTAGTACAGAGCCACCGTCGTCTTGGGGGCGTCTGGTGTCGCGCCAGCGGTCTGGATCTGCATCCAGCCGGCCTCAAAGGCGTGCGCGTGTGCTGCGACGAGAAGGGTGGCCAGCGAAGCCAGTAAGCGCGGAAGTGAGTAGTTCATGTGCCGTTCCAGATGGTGGTGAAGTTGCCACGCAAGAAGTTTAGGCAAACCACTTCTTTTGGTGACCCTAGCAAAGTATGGTTTTTGTTCCAACCGCAGTGCGACGGACGCTTAAAGCAATTTCAATTGCACTGCGCGTGCAACCGCTTCTGTGCGTCGTTGAACGTCCAGCTTGGAAAAGATGTTCTGGTTGTGCCACTTGACGGTGCTCAACGACAGAAACAACCGTTCACCGATGTTTTGATTGGAATGGCCTTCCTGAATCAGGCGAAGAATTTCCAATTCCCGATCGCTGAAGGTGCCAAGAGGCAAGTGGGATGACGTGACTACAGTAGGGGTAGTGACACGTTCTTCGTGAACAAACTGTCCGCCAAACACGTTCAGCAGCAGGGATACATACGGCGCCATTCCCGTTTCATGTTGGAGCTGGCTTAGCAGTGTTTGCATCGGGGTGCCCTCATCCACAAAGAGCCTGATAGACCCTTGAGGCTGCGCTTGAGCTACGCACTCGCGTAGCAGTTGCAGGGCCTTGCCCGTTTGTCCAATGGCACTGTGAATGATGACCTGGACCACTCTAGCCTTAAGCGCATCATGCGTACGAAACTCTGCTTCCAGCATGTGCCTATGGGCTTCGATAGCCCGCAATGCATCCACCCCCTTACCCTGTGCCAAGAGTGTTCTGGCAAGGGCTGCGGGAAGCTGATGTGCGATTGCTAATGCGGCCGCTCTATCTACTTCTCCTTGGCGCAACAGCTGCAGCACCCGCAATTCCGCCACTTCACGCATGCGATCGGTCAATTGCCCAGGATTTGTCATCCCAGCGGCTCGGGCGACTAGGGTTTCGGCCTCAAAGTCTTCTTGTCTGGCGCTCAGTAGGCGAGCGCGCAGCAGATCGGCCCCTATCTCGGTTCTGCTTTTTGCCAGGACGACCAGCTCACTGCACAAAACGGTAAGAGACTCGGCTTCCTCAAGGGCGTTCCATTCGTAAAGAATTTTTGCCAATCCAAGATGGGCCTCAAAGCCTAACACATGGGTTGGGTCGCCAATCATTTTTATGACTTCACGGTAGGTGGCTGCCGCTGAATGGAGTTGGTAATCCGTGACTTGAATGCCGGCCAGAGCGGTTGAAGCGACCGCTGCAAACATCACATTTCCCGAAGATAAGCCAGCGCTTATCACTTCATGGAAGGCCGCACTAGCTTTGTCTCTCTCCCCACGAAACATTTGTGCGACGCCCAAGGCGCAGTGTGCAGCGGTTCGGGCTGGGCGAATTTCAGGATTCAGGAGCTCCAGGGCGCGGCTGGCATGCGCATAAATTGCCTCAGCATCGTTACGGTATACCGCCAGCCAGGCATATAGCACAGCAATTTGGCCAGCTGTATCTGTTGAAGACGCGTCTTGCGGGATGCGGGAAAGCGCGGCTTCAGCTCCCGACAACTTCTCTTCAATCTGACCAGGTTGACCCGAAAAAAGCAACGACCAGGAAAATGCCACCCAAAGAAACGGGTAGCTATTCAAAACCCTGGGAGTTAGAGACGAAAGCCACTGCACTACTGGAGCGGTCAAACCACGAAAGTACAAGGGCATGCCATTGCCTTCGATCAACCGCATGGCATTGTGCAAGTCGTTAGACAACGTTGCTTGATGGAAAGCCTCAACCTCCATCCCCTGTTCCTCATACCATTGGCTGGCACGGTGGTGTAGTGGCGCGGACTCCTTTTGACCTAGGCGTTGGCGAAGTAGGTCGGAAAACAAATGGTGGTACCGATACCAACGTCGCTCCGAGTCCAACGGCACGATGAAGAGATTGGCTTGGTCAAGCTGATGGAGGGTGTCTTCACCGTCATGGTTTTGCAATACCGCATCACACAGGGGACCGCACAGGCGATCCAGTACAGAGGTACGAAGCAAAAAGGATTGAACATCGGGCGACTGTTGACGCAAGACTTCCTCTACGAGGTAGTCTTGTACGAACTGGTGACTACCTGTGAAAGACGCAATAAACGTATCGGGGTCCTTGTGCATGCGCAGCGACTGGGCGGCCAATTTCAAGCCCGAAATCCAGCCCTCCGTACGTGCTTCCAGTGCGCTGACCTGGGCCTTGGAAAGTCGGAAATCGCCGCCTTGATTGAAGAACGAATCAGCTTCTTCCACCCCAAAACGAAGGTCCTGCTGGCGAATTTCCACCAACTGTCCGCTGACACGCAATCTTCCCAGTAATATTTCTGGTTCCTCCCGGCTGACGATGACAACGTGCAACTGGGCCGGCATGTGGTCAAGCAAAAACGACAGCACCTCATTGACACCTGCGCTAGCCGCCAGGTGGTAATCATCTAAAACAAGCACCAGCTTGCCAGGAATCTTCGATAGCTGGTTCACCAACAACGTCAACACAGTCTCTGCCGAGGCTGGGGGCGAGCTCCTCAACATGGTCGCCAAGCCTGATCCCACGGTTTGAGAGATCACCTCCAACGAGGCAACAAGGTATTCGAGAAAACGGTTGGGATCACGGTCTTCCACGTCTAGTGAGAGCCAGGCACTTGGGTAAGGGCAATCTTGTGCCCATTGGCTAACTAATGTGGATTTGCCGAATCCTGCGGCTGCGCACACCAGAGTCAACTTGCGCGACAAACCCTCGTCGATGCGTTTGGACAGCGAAGGACGTGAAATGTCATGGGCTGGCCGGGGCGGTGCGAAGAATTTAGTAGCCAGTAGCGCTGATGACATTGGGAGCCTATGACGGTGCGAAACGAAGCAGCTTCAACACTGCAAAGGCGTGAGTCGCATAAGAGTGCACGCAAAACCGTACCTTAGTACGGTTACAAAAGTGGGGGCCGTTCATAAACTCCTTGGATGACAAACGCCACCCGAATCGATTGGAAAGTACCGCTGGTACTGCTACTTATCAGCGCCATTCCCTTGGCTGCGGGCATCGCTCGCCTGGTGGGTCTCTCCGGAAATCCAGAAATCAGCACCGAGAACGCCCGGTTCGTCGCGGCACCCTCTCCTGTGATTGTGCACGTCCTTAGCGTGAGCCTGTTTTCTATTTTGGGCGCTTTGCAGTTTTCTACGACGCTACGCCAAAGAAGAACCCAATGGCACAGAGTCTCGGGTCGGATAGTGGCCGCAAGCGGAGTCATTGCTGCGCTATCGGGCTTATGGATGACGGTCATGTATCCAATTCCCCCCGAATTGCAGGGCAGTTTGCTTTGCGCAGTGCGCGTATTCGTGAGCGTTGCGATGGTGATTTCGATCTTTATGGCCGTGACTGCGGTCAAAGGAGGCGACATTGCCAGGCACCGGGCTTGGATGATCCGCGCCTTTGCTCTGGGGCAAGGTGCTGGTATGCAAGTAGTGGTTCTTTTGCCCTGGATGCTTCTCATTGGTACCCCCAGCATATTGCAACGGGACGTACTGATGAGCTTGGCATGGCTCATCAATCTACTTATCGCGGAGATGGCGATCCAAAGATGGTCGCCACGAAATTTGAATCTACAGAAAGGTACCGTATGAAAAGAATTCTCATCACCACATTGGTGGCCAGCACGCTTGGTGCGTGCGGATTCATGACACCCGCCAAACAATATGCCGGGGACGTTCAGAGTGTGTCGGGCATTGCTGTCATCAAAGGCTTTGCTGGGAAGCCGTTTTCTGATGATTTCCACGCAACTATTCGGGGCTATTCAAGACTTGAATCTTCTGGCTCAAGCGAGCAGAAGCAGTTCGGCATACCTGGCTTTACAGACTATCCGAGTGAGATTCAGGTGCTGGCCGGAGAGTACAAGGTTCAAGTCTATTGTTTTAATGGCTTTACCAGCTACAGACCCGCCACGACGCTACCGATGCAAGTGGGGAAAACCTACCTGTTGAAGTGCGAAGTTCACAACGGTGAAGCTTTGGTCGTCGTCCACGCAAGCGACACCGAGTAGGCCAACGAGGCCCTATTGCTCACTCATTTCTTCTCAACCATTTTCACCGTAATACATCATGAAATTTGCCCCCAATTCTGAGTCTCTTACTGCCCACGCCTTCCGACTGCTTTTACTGGTGTCAGTGACTGGCCTGGCGGCCTGCTCGACCATGCAAGCGACCGACACAGGGTTTTTGAAAAACCGCAGTGAAATGACGACTTCAAATGATGGCAGCACAGCCCTCTATCGATCTTCAACTATCGTGGACCCGCATCAGGTGCGATCTATTTCTGTCGAGTGGGCCACGCCAACCGACAGCGTAGTTCCTGAGAATGAAAGAGCGCGACTGATTTCCACTTTAGAGACTGCCATTGCCAGGGAAACCAAAGCATTGCCACCAAGTGTTGGTGGACACCCGGTGGTTATCCGCGCGGTCATCACCCGAGTCGAGACGGTGAACCCCGTGCTTAACGTCTTAACCTCCGTGTTTCTAACGGTGCCTCTTGATCGTGGCGGTGCCGCAGTGGAAATTCAAGTTCTGGATGCAGATACGTTGCAACCACTCGCTAGCATGGCGCATGCCTACTTTGTCCCCATCACAGAATTCAAAGCCAGGTTCTCAGCCTTGGCGCCGGCAGAGTTGGCATTGAATGAGGCTGCCTCCGAATTGGCAAAGCTACTGCGTGACAAAAGTTAGCCCTTTAATCGCGGTACTTCTGATTCCGCTATCGCTTGCGTCTTTCACCGTACCTACAGCTGCGCAGGATCGGTCTGGCGACTCCGCACCCGTCGTCGAAGAAGCCGGTACAACTTACGCTCGGGCGTTTCAAATTGATGAGATGCTTTCAAAGTATTTCAAACCCGGAGAGCCAGGCGCCAACGTCATTGCTTCGCAGCGCGGCGCCGTCATGTTCCGCAAAGCCTATGGGTTGGCGAATGCGGAGACGAACGTTCCACTCCAACCGGAATTCCCATTACGCACGGGCTCAGTTACGAAGCAATTTACCGCTGCGGCGATCATGTTGCTTGCTGAGCAAGGCAAGCTCTCATTGGCGGATGAACTCGGAAAGTATTTCCCTGAATATCCTGAGCCTGGTCGTCACGTAACTATTGAAAACTTGCTCACTCATACGTCTGGCATCCGAAACTACACGGCATTGCCGCAATTCAGTGCCGGGCTCACAAAGGACGTAATTCCCGATGACGCCATCGCGTTCTTCAAAGATGCGCGATTGCAATTTCAACCGGGCCATCACTTTTCATACAGCAACTCCAATTATTTTCTGCTCGGGAGAATCATTGAAAAGGTGTCCGGCATCGGCTACCAAGACTTCATGCAGCAGCAGATCTTTCAGCCGCTGCAAATGCAGAGTACGGAGATTGAGACCGCTGCGAGTCCTGTTGCTACTGTCATTGGTTATACGCAAGGTAGAAAGGGCATCACCAAATCACCCTTTTTCAGTATGAGTTGGCCGTTTGCCGCAGGTGCCATGCGCACCAGTGTTGACGACCTTGTGCGCTGGGACCATGCCATCAGGATAGGCGCAATCTTGAGCCGCGAATCCTGGGAACGGATGGCCAAAGACTTTACGTTAAGTGACGGCAGTCACACAGGCTACGGGTATGGTTGGTTCATTCGCAGATTTCGCGGTAAAGACGCGCTGGAGCATGGCGGTGACATTGGCGGCTTCAGTGCTGACACATGGATCTTCCCCAAAGAGCAAATATTTATTGCGGTGTTAGCCAACAGTGATTCCCATGAACCCGCGCCGGACGCCATCGCCGAAAAGATTGCCAAGATCATCTTCGCACCCTAAGCGCAATTTGAGTCACGCTGAGGGCGCTAGGACTTCCTACTTCAGACGGGGAGTTTGCGAAACGCAATGGCGAATCGATTCCAGGAGTTGATGGTATTCACCAGCAGCGTCAAGTCGACCATCTCGGCTGGTGTGAAATGATCCTTCACTCGATTCCACACGTCATCAGGCACGCGCGTGTTTGCTACCAAAGTCACAGATTCCGTCCACTCCAAGGCTGCGCGCTCAGTATCAGTAAAGAATGGTGTCTCGCGCCAGACGGCCACGGTTGATAGGCGACGCTCACTTTCACCGGCTTTACGTGCGTCAGAGGTGTGTACATCAATGCAATAGGCGCAGCTATTAATTTGGGAAACGCGAAGCCGCACCAATTCGATGAGTGATTTTTCCAGACCTGAGCGAGCGATCTGCTGCTCCAGGGCAGACATGGCTTTCATGGCTTCTGGGCCGGATTTATAGAAGTTGAGACGTGGTTCCATGGTTGATTCCTTGGTTGGTTAAAGTTAAGTGTTGCTACTTGTGAATGCCCGTTGCCGACACAAAACTTGTATCGCTGGCAAATTCATTTATTGCGAGGTTCGGCGAGAAATAGCCTGGCCTGCAAACGCGATGGCGAGGGCAAGGCTGATCAGGCCTGCGGCGACTCCAAAGGTGACGCGCATGCCAGACACAACAGCCTCTGGAGGTGCCTGCAAGAGATCGGAAGTGGCGGCTCCCATGGCGAACACAGCGCCCATCAGTGATGCGCCGGTAATTAATCCGAGATTGCGTGACAGGTTGAGCAGGCCGGAGATAACACCGCGCTGGTCTGGCACGATATTGGTCATCACTGTGGTGTTGTTAGCAGCCTGGAACAATGCATAGCTGCCAGTTATGACTACCAGCGGCACTATGTAGCCGGGTATGCCGAACCCTGTTGGAAGCAAAGTCATTGTGGATGTACCGATGGCCATGCCAACGAGTCCAAACACTCCCATTCGGTATGCACCCAACCGGTCAACGAGACGACCAGCAGGAGCACCTGTGAGTGCTGCAATGATGGGCCCTGATGACATAACCAGACCGACATGCGCCGGATCAAGTCCAAGTGCGCCCGACAGATAAAACGGACCGACAACCAATGTGGCCATCACCACCGTGGTGACAAGGGCACTCATAGTGAAACCTGCGCTCAACACCGGGTTCTTGAAGGTTGCCATCTGAATCAAGGGAGCCTCTGCACGTGACTCGGTGAGTACAAACAGGCCGAGCCCGATGAGGGCCAACACCAGTAATGTAATGTTGAGTTGACCGAAACTGCCACGACCGATCGTCATGGAAAGGGCATAAGCGGCAAGCGTCAGCACAAGAATCACTGTCCCTATCAAGTCAAACTTGGCCTTTGTGGTCTTCGTGACTTTGTGATCCTTGGGCAGGTACTGGTGGGCGAGCACCAGAGTCAGAATTCCCAACGGCAAGTTGATGAGGAAAAGTGCGGGCCAACCGAACCAGGCAATGAGT
>CANGME010000009.1 GCA_947455145.1 Comamonadaceae bacterium | reverse complement strand
GCCAGAAGGCAAAGAAATGGTCATGCCAGGCGACAACGTGTCGATCACCGTCAAGTTGATCAACCCCATCGCCATGGAAGAAGGCCTGCGCTTCGCCATCCGCGAAGGTGGTCGCACCGTTGGTGCGGGTGTGGTTGCCAAGATAATTGCGTAAATTCGTAGGGGTATAGCTCAATTGGCAGAGCGTCGGTCTCCAAAACCGAAGGTTGTAAGTTCGATTCTTACTGCCCCTGCCACCCTGAATCGAGTGATTCGGTGATGAAAAGCCCGCCACCATCATGGCGGGCTTCGGTGTCTCAGGGGTGGTGCTGGATAAGTGGTCATTGAAGTGGTGTGAAATAAGGTAAACATGGCAACGTCTCAAGTCGAAACAGTCAATACAGGCGCTGATAAGGCCAAGCTGGCCGCCGCCGTAGCGCTGCTGATCGCAGCCTTGGTCGCTTATTACATGCTCGGCAAGCAGGGTGCACTGGCGCAGTGGGGTGCTTTGCTGGTGGGTTTGGCGGCATCTGTGGTGGTGTTTTTCACGGCAGAAGCCGGCAAGCAGTTGATGGGTTTTGGTCGTGACGCGTGGCGTGAGGTGGGTAAGGTTGTTTGGCCTGCGCGAAAAGAAGCGGTGCAGATGACGGCCTATGTGTTTGGCTTCGTGGTTTTGATGGCCTTGTTCTTGTGGCTCACAGACAAGACGCTTGAATATGTGTTTTATGACTTGATTTTGGGGTGGAAGAAATAATGACTGACATTGTGGAAACCCCAGCCGCAGCGGAGCCCATGGCTCCCTCGACCAACCCCGATCTGCGTTGGTACGTAGTGCATGCCTACTCGGGCATGGAAAAAACCGTAGAGCGCAATATTCAAGATCGCATCAACCAAGCCGGCATGCAGAGCAAGTTTGGTCGCATCTTGGTGCCCATGGAGGAAGTGGTTGAGATTAAAAACGGCCAGAAGCGCACGACAGAGCGTAAGTTCTTTCCTGGCTATGTGTTGGTCGAGATGATCATGGATGACGAGTCCTGGCACTTGGTCAAGCACACCAATAAGGTCACAGGTTTTGTCGGTGGCGCTAAAAACCGCCCTGCCCCGATCTCTGAGGCTGAGGTCATGAAGATCGTCAACCAGATGCAAGAAGGCACCGAGAAGCCGCGTCACAAGGTTGAATTTGAAGTGGGTGAGTACGTGCGCGTTAAAGACGGTCCGTTCACGGACTTCAATGGCACGGTTGAAGAAGTCAATTACGACAAAAACAAAGTGCGTGTGGCTGTGACAATTTTTGGTCGCGCCACGCCGGTGGAGTTGGAGTTCTCTCAGGTTGAAAAGACCTAAAGCTTCAGCATCAATTGAATAATTAGTTCGCGTTTTCCGACTCGACGCGAACATTAAAGGTGAGTCGTTAACCCCGGGGAGCTGCGGCCATTGGCCTAAGCGTCATCACCCGTAAGGAGTGTCAACATGGCGAAAAAAATCGTCGGTTTTGTCAAGCTGCAAGTGCCAGCGGGTAAAGCCAATCCATCACCGCCCATCGGCCCAGCTTTGGGTCAGCGCGGTTTGAACATCATGGAGTTCTGCAAAGCGTTTAATGCGCAGACGCAGGGCGTTGAGCCAGGTCTGCCTTTGCCCGTGGTCATCACGGCTTTTGCTGACAAGAGCTTTACCTTCATTATCAAATCGCCACCTTCGTCGATTCTGATCAAGAAAGCCGTCAAGATTGACAAGGGTTCTGCGACGCCGCACACCGCCAAGGTGGGTAAGATCACGCGCGCTCAGCTCGAAGAAATCGCCAAGCTGAAAATGAAAGATCTGACTGCCGCCGATATGGATGCAGCGGTTCGCACCATTGCTGGTTCTGCCCGCTCCATGGGCGTGAATGTGGAGGGCGTGTAAATGTCCAAGCTCACCAAAAAACAAAAATCCCTCCAGGGTAAGGTTGACAGCAACAAGCTGTACCCCTTGATCGACGCACTGGCCATCGTGCAAGCCGCAGCAACCGCCAAGTTCGATGAATCCATCGACGTGGCTGTGCAGCTCGGCATCGATGCCAAGAAATCTGACCAAGTCGTGCGTGGCGCTGTTGTGTTGCCCAATGGCACCGGCAAAACCAAACGCGTCGCTGTGTTCGCCCAAGGCGCCAAGGCTGAAGAAGCCAAGGCCGCTGGTGCTGACATCGTCGGTATGGATGACCTGGCTGCCATGGTCAAGGCCGGCGACATGCCGTTTGACATCGTGATTGCTGCACCTGATGCCATGCGCATTGTGGGTACCTTGGGTCAGATCCTCGGCCCACGTGGCTTGATGCCTAACCCCAAAGTCGGCACGGTAACGCCTGACGTGGCAACGGCGGTCAAGAACGCCAAGGCCGGTCAAGTTCAATTTCGTGTTGATAAAGCCGGTATCGTGCACTCCACGATCGGTCGTCGCTCGTTCGATGCTGACAAGCTCAAAGGTAACCTGGCTGCGCTGGTGGATGCTTTGGTCAAGGCCAAGCCTGCTTCAAGCAAAGGTGTGTATTTGAGAAAAGTGGCTGTTTCTTCCACGATGGGTTTGGGTGTGCGCGTTGACACCCAGAGCATTGCGGCTTAAACAAAAAATTTGGATGGCCTGTTAAAGGCTGTCCGATGTGGTGGGCTGCAAGTGCTGCAAAGCATGAACAGGCCATCCAAGACCGTTGGTGTGCAGGGGCTGCACTTAATAATGAAAAACCAACGCAGATGGCGATCCCGCTGCAAATGGAATCAATTCCGTGAACAGTTGGTCGCTGACATGTAGCGTACCTAAGGTCTAAGACGTCGCAAGACACAGACCGAAAGTGCATTTTTAAGGAGTAGACCTTGAGTCTTAATCGCAGTGAGAAAGAAGCGGTCATCAGTGATGTGACCAGCCTCGCCGCTAAAGCTCAAACGCTCGTGATGGCGGAGTACCGTGGCATCACGGTCGCTGACATGACCAAACTGCGCTCTTCCGCGCGTAGCAATGGTGTGAGCCTGAGCGTGTTGAAAAACACGCTGGCCCGCCGTGCTGTCGCAGGTAGCGCATTTGAAGTCGCGTCCGACCAGATGACCGGCCCGTTGATTTACGGCTTCTCAGTCGATGCTGTAGCTGCTGCAAAAGTGGTGGCAGATTTCGCGAAAACCAACGACAAGTTGGTGATTCGCGGAGGCGCATTTGCTGGAAAAGCGTTAGACGTGAATGGCGTGAAACAGTTGGCAAGCATCCCTTCTCGCGAAGTGTTGTTGGCTCAGCTGTGTGGCTTGCTGATGTCCCCAATGTCCCGTATCGCAGTGGTACTGGGTGCATTGTCGGCCCAGCGTGGCGAAGGCGCTGCCGAACCGGTAGCTGAAGTAGCCGCAGCGTAAGCGCGTGCAGCAAACTGTTAACCAATTGTTAGGAAATCAAAATGGCATTCGATAAAGACACATTTTTGACCGCGCTGGACAGCATGACGGTCATGGAACTCAACGAACTGGTGAAAGCCATTGAAGAGAAATTTGGCGTGAGCGCAGCCGCTATGGCCGCCCCTGCCGCTGGTGGTGGCGCTGCCGCTGCTGTGGCCGAAGAGAAGACGGAATTCAACGTCATGTTGCTCGAAGCTGGCGCCAACAAGGTGTCGGTGATTAAGGCTGTGCGTGAAATCACCGGCCTGGGCTTGAAAGAAGCCAAGGATCTGGTTGACGGCGCTCCTAAGGCCGTCAAAGAAGCCATCCCTAAGGCTGACGCTGACGCAGCTCTGAAGAAACTGGTGGAAGCCGGTGCCAAGGCTGAACTCAAGTAATCTAGCTTGATCCAAGGCTGGGTGCTCTTACAGGGTACCCAGCCTTTGGTGCTTGAAGAGCACACTAAAAAGCGGCGTAGTTAACTCATGTTAACGCCATTTTTTAGTGTCTTCTGACCCCGACTGCAGAAGATGCCTTGGTTCGGGTTGCGTGCAATGCGCAACCGTCCGCCAATGGTTGGTAGTGGCCAATCACCAAGCAGGGATGAAACACGGATGACCGTGCTCAACCCATCAGTCGCCTAGGACCCCCAGGATTCCTCAGACTTTGCCCGGAGATCTCATGGCTTATACATACACAGAACGCAAGCGCATTCGAAAAAGTTTCGGTAGCCGCGACAGCGTGCTCGAAATCCCTTACCTGCTTCAAATGCAAAAAGACGCCTACACGGCATTCTTGCAAGCAGACACCTCATCGAAGAAGCGCGGTCCAGAAGGTCTGCAAGCCGCATTTGAGGCGGCCTTCCCCATCGTCTCGCACAATGGTTTTGTCGAGATGAAGTTCGTTGAATACAACCTGGCCAAGCCAGCGTTTGACGTGCGAGAGTGCCAGACCCGTGGTTTGACATTTTCCTCGGCCGTGCGTGCCAAGGTGCAGCTCATCATTTATGACCGTGAATCCTCGACCTCGCAAAACAAGGTCGTGAAGGAAGTCAAAGAGCAAGAGGTCTACATGGGCGAAGTGCCTCTGATGACCACCAAGGGCTCGTTCATCATCAACGGTACCGAGCGCGTCATCGTGTCTCAGTTGCACCGTTCACCCGGCGTGTTTTTTGAACACGACAAGGGCAAGACCCACAGCTCGGGCAAGCTGCTGTTTTCGGCACGCATCATCCCCTACCGTGGCTCATGGCTCGACTTTGAATTCGACCCCAAAGACATCCTCTATTTCCGCGTGGACCGTCGCCGCAAGATGCCGGTCACGATTTTGCTAAAAGCCATTGGCTTGAACCAAGAATCCATACTCGCCAACTTCTTTGTCAACGACAACTTCCGTTTGATGGACAGCGGTGCCCAGATGGAGTTTGTGGCTGAGCGTCTGCGCGGCGAAGTCGCCCGCTTTGACATCACCGACAAGAGCGGCAAAGTGATTGTGGCCAAAGACAAACGCATCACTGCGCGCCACACCCGCGAGCTGGAACAGACGGCCACCACGCATATCAGCGTACCGGAAGACTTCCTCATCGGTCGTGTGGTTGCCCGCAATTTGGTGGATGCTGAAACCGGCGAAATTTTGGCCAAGGCCAACGAAGAGGTCACGGAAGCGCTGCTCAAGAAATTGCGCTCGGCCAATCAGCTCGATCTACCGTGCATTTACACCAACGAGTTGGACCAGGGTGCTTATATTTCGCAGACCCTGCGCACCGACGAAACCGTGGACGAGTTTGCCGCCCGCGTCGCCATCTACCGCATGATGCGCCCCGGCGAGCCGCCCACCGAAGATGCAGTGCAGGCTCTGTTCCAGCGCCTGTTCTACAACCCCGACACCTATGACCTGTCACGCGTTGGCCGCATGAAGTTCAACGCCAAGATGGGCCGCGCAGAAGCCACAGGCCCCATGATCTTGGCTAACGAAGACATCCTGTCCGTGGTCAAAATCTTGGTTGATTTGCGCAACGGTCGCGGTGAGGTCGATGACATTGATCACCTCGGCAATCGCCGCGTGCGCTGCGTCGGTGAGCTGGCCGAAAACCAGTACCGCACCGGCCTGGCTCGTATCGAGAAAGCCGTCAAAGAGCGTCTGGGTCAAGCCGAGCAAGACCCGCTCATGCCACATGACCTGATCAATAGCAAGCCGATCTCGGCCGCATTGAAAGAGTTCTTCGGTGCGTCCCAGTTGTCGCAGTTCATGGATCAGACCAACCCACTGTCCGAGATCACGCACAAGCGTCGCGTCTCGGCTCTTGGCCCAGGCGGTTTGACCCGTGAGCGTGCAGGCTTTGAAGTGCGTGACGTGCACGTGACCCACTACGGTCGTGTGTGCCCAATTGAAACGCCCGAAGGCCCGAACATTGGTCTGATCAATTCACTGGCTTTGTACGCTCGTCTGAACGAATACGGCTTTATTGAGACGCCGTACCGCCGTGTGGCGGACAGCAAGGTGACGATGCAAATCGATTACCTGTCCGCGATTGAAGAAGGCAAGTACGTCATCGCCCAGGCGAACGCAGTTCTGGACAAAGAAGGCAAGCTCACGGGTGAACTGGTCTCTGCCCGTCAAGCGGGTGAGTCAATTCTGGTCGGTGCTGAGCGTGTGCAGTACATGGACGTGTCGCCAGCGCAGATCGTGTCGGTGGCGGCTTCGCTCGTGCCCTTCTTGGAGCACGACGACGCCAACCGCGCGTTGATGGGTGCCAACATGCAGCGTCAGGCAGTGCCTGTGCTGCGCCCCGAAAAAGCCTTTGTCGGTACCGGTATTGAGCGCGTTTCCGCAGTGGACTCCCGTACCGTGGTGACTGCCACGCGCGGCGGATTGGTGGACTATGTGGACGCGACCCGTATCGTGATTCGCGTCAACGACGCTGAGGCACAAGCTGGTGAAGTGGGTGTGGACATCTACAACCTCATTAAGTACCAGCGCTCCAACCAGAACACCAACATCCACCAGCGCCCCATCGTCAAAAAAGGCGACAAGCTGGCCAAGGGCGACGTGATTGCCGACGGTGCATCGACCGATCTGGGCGAACTCGCTTTGGGTCAAAACATGCTGGTGGCTTTCATGCCTTGGAACGGCTACAACTTCGAAGACTCGATTTTGATCTCCGAGCGCATCGTTGCAGAAGACCGCTACACCTCGATCCATATCGAAGAGCTGGTGGTGATGGCACGCGACACCAAATTAGGTGCTGAAGACATCACACGCGACATCCCCAACCTGAGCGAGCAACAGCTCAATCGGCTGGACGAGTCGGGCATCATCTACGTGGGTGCCGAAGTCATGCCAGGCGACACTCTGGTGGGCAAGGTCACCCCCAAAGGTGAGACCACGCTGACGCCTGAAGAAAAACTGTTGCGCGCCATCTTCGGCGAAAAAGCCAGCGATGTGAAAGACACCTCGCTGCGTGTGGATCAGGGCTCGCAAGGCACCGTGATTGACGTGCAAGTCTTCACCCGTGAAGGCATCGTGCGTGACAAGCGCGCTCAGCAAATCATTGACGACGAACTCAAGCGTTTCCGTCTGGACCTGAACGATCAGCTGCGCATTGTGGAAGCCGATGCGTTTGACCGTATTGCCAAGCTGCTGGACGGCAAAACCGCCAACGGTGGCCCACAGAAATTGGCCAAAGGCACGAAGATCGACAAGGCCTATCTGGCATCGGTGGAGAAATTCCATTGGTTCGACATTCGCCCAGCGGATGACGAAGTGGCGGCGCAATTGGAGAGCATCAAGAACTCGCTGGAGCAGACACGTCACAGCTTTGACTTGGCTTTTGAAGAGAAGCGCAAGAAGCTCACGCAAGGCGACGAGCTGCCTGCGGGCGTGCTCAAGATGGTCAAGGTTTACTTGGCCGTCAAGCGTCGTCTGCAACCCGGCGACAAGATGGCCGGTCGTCACGGCAACAAGGGTGTGGTGTCCAAGATCGTTCCGGTCGAAGACATGCCTTACATGGCCGACGGCACACCGTGTGACATCGTGCTCAATCCGCTGGGCGTGCCATCGCGCATGAACGTGGGTCAGGTGCTTGAAGTTCACCTGGGCTGGGCCGCCAAAGGCATTGGCCAGCGCATTGGTGACATGCTGCAAGCCGAATCCAAACTGGCCGACCTGCGCAAGTTCCTGGATTCGCTGTACAACACGTCCGGGCGCAAGGAAGACTTGTCCAAACTCAGCGACGATCAAGTGCTGGAGATGGCTGGCAACCTGTCGGAAGGCGTCACCTTCGCCACGCCGGTGTTTGACGGTGCTTCGGAAGAAGAAATTCGCGGCATGCTCAAGCTGGCTTACCCGGACGAGATCGTCAAGGCCAAGGGCCTGACGGCCGCACGTACGCAAGCCATGCTGTTTGATGGCCGCAGTGGCGACGCCTTTGAGCGCCCGACCACGGTCGGCTACATGCACGTGCTCAAACTTCACCACTTGGTGGACGACAAAATGCACGCGCGATCAACTGGGCCTTACAGCTTGGTCACGCAGCAGCCTTTGGGCGGCAAGGCGCAGTTTGGTGGACAGCGTTTCGGCGAGATGGAGGTCTGGGCGCTCGAAGCTTATGGTGCCGCCTACACGCTGCAAGAAATGCTCACCGTCAAGTCAGACGACGTGCAGGGCCGTACCAAGGTCTATGAAAACATCGTCAAAGGTGAGCACGCCATTGAGGCGGGCATGCCCGAGTCGTTCAACGTGCTGGTCAAAGAGATTCGCTCTTTGGGCCTGGACATTGAATTGACGCGTTCTTAAATCTCACAGGCAAAGGATTCAAACCATGAAATCACTACTCGACCTGTTCAAGCAATTCACGCCGGATGAGCATTTCGATGCCATCAAAATCGGTATGGCCTCGCCCGAGAAGATCCGTTCCTGGTCTTTCGGCGAAGTCAAGAAGCCTGAAACCATCAACTACCGTACCTTCAAGCCTGAGCGCGATGGTCTGTTTTGCGCCAAGATTTTTGGCCCCATCAAAGACTACGAATGCTTGTGCGGGAAGTACAAGCGCCTCAAGCACCGCGGTGTCATCTGCGAGAAGTGCGGCGTTGAAGTCACACAGACCAAAGTGCGCCGCGAGCGCATGGGCCACATCGATCTGGCCGCGCCTTGCGCCCACATCTGGTTCCTGAAGTCCTTGCCCAGCCGTTTGGGTCTGGTGCTGGACATGACCCTGCGTGACATCGAACGCGTGTTGTACTTTGAAGCCTACGTGGTGACCGACCCCGGCATGACTCCGCTGAAGAAATACAGCATCATGTCCGAGGACGATTTTGACGCCAAATTCAAGGAATACGGCGACGAGTTCACAGCCAAGATGGGCGCTGAAGGCATCAAGGATTTGCTGCAAAGCATTGACATTGATGGCTCCATTGAGCGACTGCGCAATGACGCCACCGGCTCCGAGCTGAAGATCAAGAAGAACACCAAGCGCCTCAAGGTGCTGGAAGCCTTCAAGAAATCCGGCATCAAGCCCGAGTGGATGGTGCTGGAAGTGCTGCCCGTGCTGCCACCCGACCTGCGCCCGCTCGTTCCCCTGGACGGTGGCCGCTTTGCGACCTCTGACCTGAACGACCTTTACCGTCGCGTCATCAACCGCAACAGCCGTCTGCGCCGTTTGCTGGAACTCAAAGCACCGGAAATCATTGCCCGCAATGAGAAACGCATGCTGCAAGAGGCAGTGGACTCGCTGCTGGACAACGGTCGTCGCGGCAAGGCCATGACGGGCGCCAACAAGCGCGCGCTCAAGTCCTTGGCCGACATGATCAAAGGCAAGAGCGGTCGTTTCCGTCAGAACTTGCTGGGCAAGCGGGTGGACTACTCGGGCCGTTCGGTTATCGTGGTGGGCCCAACACTCAAGCTGCACCAGTGCGGTCTGCCGAAGTTGATGGCCTTGGAGCTGTTCAAACCTTTCATCTTCTCGCGCCTGGAAGCCATGGGCATTGCGACCACCATCAAGGCCGCCAAGAAGGAAGTTGAATCCGGCACGCCCGTGGTGTGGGACATCCTGGAAGAGGTCATCAAAGAGCACCCCATCATGCTCAACCGTGCACCCACGCTGCACCGTCTTGGCATCCAAGCCTTTGAGCCCATCCTGATTGAAGGCAAGGCCATTCAACTGCACCCGCTGGTTTGCTCGGCCTTCAACGCCGACTTCGACGGCGACCAGATGGCCGTCCACGTGCCTTTGTCGGTGGAAGCGCAAATGGAAGCCCGCACGCTGATGCTGGCCTCCAATAACGTGCTGTTCCCCGCCAACGGCGAGCCCTCCATCGTGCCGTCGCAAGACGTGGTGCTGGGTCTGTACTACACGACCCGTGAGCGCATCAACGGCAAAGGCGAGGGCCTGATTTTTGCGGACACGGGCGAAGTTCAGCGCGCACTCGATGCGGGCGAAGTCGAACTCACCGCCAAGATCAATGTGCGTTTGACCGAGTACACCAAGGACAAGGAAACAGGCGAGTTGACCGCTTCGACCAAGTTGTGGGAAACCACGGCGGGCCGCGCTTTGTTGAGCGAAATTTTGCCCAAAGGCCTGCCCTTTAGCAACATCAACAAGGCCTTGAAGAAGAAGGAAATCTCCAAGCTCATCAACGTGTCATTCCGCAAGTGCGGTTTGAAAGAAACCGTGGTGTTCGCCGACAAGTTGCTGCAAAACGGTTTCCGCTTGGCGACCAAGTCCGGCATTTCGATCTGCGTCGATGACATGCTGGTGCCCCATGAAAAGCACGAGATCATTGAAAGTGCTGAAAAGGAAGTCAAAGACATCGAGAAGCAATACGTCTCGGGTCTGGTGACCTCTGGCGAGCGCTACAACAAGGTGGTGGACATTTGGGGTAAGGCCGGTGACAAGGTCTCCAAGGTCATGATGGACCAGCTGCGCACCGAGAAGACCACAGACCGTCACGGCAAAACCGTGGACCAAGAGTCGTTCAACTCCATCTACATGATGGCCGACTCCGGCGCTCGCGGTTCTGCGGCGCAGATTCGCCAGTTGGCCGGTATGCGGGGTCTGATGGCCAAGCCTGACGGCTCGATCATCGAAACGCCGATCACCGCGAACTTCCGCGAAGGTCTGAACGTGTTGCAGTACTTCATCTCCACCCACGGCGCTCGTAAGGGCCTGGCGGATACGGCTTTGAAAACGGCCAACTCGGGTTACCTGACCCGTCGTCTGGTGGACGTGACGCAAGACTTGGTGGTGATCGAGAACGATTGCGGCACAAGCGATGGCGCACTCATGCGCGCTATTGTCGAAGGTGGTGAGGTGATTGAGTCCTTGCGTGACCGTATTCTGGGTCGTACCGTCGCTGACGATGTGCTGCACCCCGAGAACCGCGATGTGCTGGCCAAGGCTGGTGAGTTGCTGGACGAAGATCGCCTGGACGAACTCGAAGCCGCTGGCGTGGACGAAGTTAAGGTGCGTACTGCACTGACCTGCGCCACACGCTTCGGCCTGTGCGCAGCCTGCTACGGCCGCGACTTGGGTCGTGGTGGTTTGATCAATATCGGCGAAGCGGTCGGCGTGATTGCGGCGCAGTCCATCGGCGAGCCCGGCACGCAGTTGACCATGCGCACCTTCCACATCGGTGGTGCAGCGTCGCGTGCGGCCATTGCCTCCAGCGTGGAAGCCAAGTCCAGCGGCATCATCAGCTTCAACGCCACGATGCGCTATGTGACCAATAGCAAAAAAGAGCTGGTCGTGATTGCCCGTTCCGGTGAGATCGTCATCCATGACGAGCATGGCCGTGAGCGTGAGCGTCACAAAGTGCCTTATGGCGCGGTGCTGACGGTCAAGGCCGATCAAGCGATCAAGGCTGGCGCGATTCTGGCCAACTGGGATCCCTTGACGCGCCCCATCATCACCGAGTTCGCCGGTAAAGCGCAATTCGAGAATGTCGAAGAAGGCATGACGGTGGCCAAGCAGGTGGACGAAGTCACCGGTCTGTCCACCCTGGTCGTGATTGACCCGAAACGCCGTGGCTCAGCCAAAGTGATTCGCCCGCAAGTCAAGCTGATCGATGCCAGCGGTAATGAAGTCAAGATCCCCGGCACCGATCACTCGGTGACCATCGGCTTCCCGGTCGGCGCGCTGATCCAGGTGCGTGACGGTATGGACGTGGGCCCCGGCGAAGTGCTGGCCCGTATCCCGATCGAAGGCCAGAAGACGCGCGACATCACCGGCGGTCTGCCGCGTGTGGCCGAACTGTTCGAAGCCCGCACACCAAAAGACAAAGGCATGCTGGCCGAAGTCACCGGTACCGTGTCCTTCGGTAAGGAAACCAAAGGCAAGGTTCGCCTGCAAATCACCGATCCCGATGGCAAAGTGTGGGACGAACTCATTCCGAAAGAGAAGAACATCCTGGTGCACGAAGGCCAGGTGGTCAACAAGGGCGAAAGCATTGTGGATGGCCCAGCCGACCCACAAGACATCTTGCGTCTCTTGGGTTCGGAAGAGCTGGCGCGCTACATCGTGGACGAAGTGCAGGACGTTTACCGTTTGCAGGGCGTGAAGATCAACGACAAGCACATCGAAGTGATTGTTCGCCAGATGCTGCGCCGCATTGTGGTGGAAAGCGTGGGCGACTCCACCTACATTGCGGGCGAGCAGATCGAGCGTTCGGAGATACTCAACACCAACGACGCCTTGCGCGCCGAAGGCAAGATCCCGGCAACGTTCACCAACTTGCTGCTGGGTATCACCAAGGCATCGCTGTCTACTGACAGCTTCATCAGCGCGGCATCCTTCCAGGAAACCACCCGCGTGCTGACCGAAGCCGCCATCATGGGCAAGCGCGACGAACTGCGCGGTCTCAAAGAGAACGTGATTGTGGGTCGTTTGATTCCTGCCGGAACCGGCATGGCCTACCACGAAGCCCGTAAAGTGCGCGAGAACATGGACGACGCTGAGCGCCGCGCCATTGCTGAGGCTGACGCTGCCGAATTGGCAGGAGAAGTTGAAGTCGATGCAGGAGCCGCTGCGGAATAATTCCGCCAGGACTTCTTAGATAATGCGCCAAGCACCTTCAGGGGGCTTGGCGCATTTTTCATGGTGAGTTCAAATCAGGGACAAGCATGTTTTTGAGAGCAAAAAGTAATCATGAATAAGACAGTCTTGATCTGGAGCTTTATCGCTGTGCTCTTGTTTTGGGGAGTAGGAGCCTATAACCGACTGGTGCGATTGCGTGCCTTGGCTATCGCCTCATTTGTTCCCTTGCAGTTGAAATATGGTCTCTATACTGCACTGGTGCAATCTCACTTTGAGATGCAACTAGGCGCTAATCAACTAAGCGCACGATCAGGCTTGATCAACGCTGCTTTGGAATTCGAGGCTTCGCTCAAAACAGCCAGCACGCAACCCTTGGACAGCTTGGTAATGCGTGCTTTGGAAACAGCTCGGCAAGTCTTACAGAGTTCATGGGACAAAGTTTGCGCTGAGCCCCAAGACCTAGCGGGTGAGCAGCTGATGCAGACTTTGCTGAAGCAGTGGGACGACATCTCAACTCAAGTCCAACGCGACAAGGCTGAGTACCTAAAAAGAATTCAAGAATACAACCAAAGCATTGAACAATTCCCGGCCAAATTACTAGCCTGGTTATTTCGATTTGAACCAGCCTTTTGGGATCGAGAAGCAACATAATGAGCACCGAATTAAATCTCCCTCTATGGCGGCTCTTGCAGGGCACGGCAGACGTATTGGGCAGTATCAGAGCGGGACGCTCAAGCTCCGCCGCATTGAGCGCCATGTCCCCCGAAATGCGCCCAGGCGTACAGTCTTTGTCCTACCGGGTCCTGCGTGAGTTGGGCCGGGCCGAAGTGCTGCGTCAGCAACTGGCAACACGTAAACCTGCACCAGCTGCGGATGCGCTTTTGTGCACAGCACTGGCTTTGGTGTGGGATGAGGCTTCTGCACCCTACGACAGTTTTACCCTGGTAAATCAGGCGGTTGAAGCCGCCAAACGAACCCCCGCGCTGCATGCCCAAGCGGGGTTTATCAATGGATGTCTGCGTCGCTTCTTGCGCGAGCGCGAAGCCTTGGTGGCACAGAGCGACCAGCAAGTTGTGGCAGTCTGGAATCATCCTGCTTGGTGGATAGAGAAGCTTCGGCGGGAATACCCAGACCAGTGGCAATCCATCTTGAAGGCCAACAACACGCAAGCACCCATGACGCTGCGCATCAACGCAAGACATAGCGACGTTAAGAGTTACTTGGATCGCCTGAGCGCCAAGGGCCTGCAGGGCAGGGCAGCAGGCCCGTATGGCGTCACGCTGGAGCAAGCGGTGTCTGTGCACGAACTACCAGGCTTTGACGAGGGCTGTGTCTCGGTACAAGACTCGGCAGCCCAAATGGCAGCCCCACTTTTGTTGAGTGGATTAGGCAACACACCCGGCATGCGTATCCTTGATGCCTGTGCTGCACCGGGTGGGAAGACGGCACACCTACTGGAGTTGACGTCAGCCGATGTCATCGCTTTGGACATTGACCCGCAGCGCTGCGCCAGCATCACGCAAACACTGCAACGCCTGGGCTTACAGGCCAAGGTTGTAGCTGCAGACGCGAGGCAACCCAAGCAGTGGTGGGATGGCGCTATGTTTGATGCCATCCTGTTGGACGCGCCGTGCACTGCCTCAGGCATCGTGCGGCGACACCCTGATGTGCGCTGGCTGAGGCGCGAAAGCGATGTGGTGCAACTGGCAGCGCAGCAGCGCAGACTGTTAGAGACTCTGTGGCCACTGCTCAAGCCAGGTGGACGAATGCTGTTTTGCACCTGTTCGGTGTTCAAGGCGGAAGGGGAGAAGCAGATACAAACGTTTCTTGCACACAACACCCAAGCAACTTTGCTGCCATCCCCGGGTCATTTAATGCCAACTTTTGCAACGAGTGACGGGCTCGTCCCGGACAATGGGCTGATTGATCATGATGGCTTCTATTACGCATTGCTGGAAAAACTCACGACTTGAATGGGTCGGGTTGACGGTGTGCGCATTAATAATTTGGGGTAGTCACGTTCAGAACCTGCACGCCGAGGCCAATCTACCTGAGATCTCTGGGCTGAAGTTGGAACGCAGTGCCGAAAGTCTTGCACTGAGCGCTACTGTTAAGTTCGATTTACCCGCCGCCGTTGAAGAGGCGTTACTCAAAGGCATACCAGTCATCTTCGTCGCAGAGTCCGAAGTTTCAAGAGAGCGTTGGTACTGGGTTGACAAAAAGATCGAAAAAACTGAGCGGCATATGCGGCTGGTGCACCAGCCCTTGACGCGTCGCTGGCGCTTAATAATCGGTGCCGGCGTGATTGCCAATAGCGGGATTGGCGTGGCCCTGAATCAGACCTTTGATTCGCTTGACGATGCGCTGAATGCGATACGTCGTTTTTCAGGTTGGCGTATTGCAGAGTTGGCCGAAATGGAGTCGAATGCGAAATACCGCGTCGATTTTCGATTCAGACTTGATTCATCGCAACTGCCACGACCTTTACAAATTGGCACATTAGGACAAAGTGATTGGACTTTGGCCGTCTTGGCGACGCAGCGTTTTACGCTAGAGAGCATCAAGTGAATCAGCCCACTGAAGGTGAAAAAATCACATCAAAGCGGAGCTCAAAGAGTGTGCGCTGGACGATAGGTTTGGGGGCCGCGATCATGGCATCGATCGGGCTAGTCCTACTCTTTTTGCTGACACAAGCTACCGACAATCGTGAAATGTACGAGCGTAATTACGCTCGCTTATTTGCAATTAATGTGGTGGTGGCAACTTCACTTTTGTTGGTAATTGTTTGGGTCATCTTCAAACTGTTAGTGCGGCTCAAACAAGGGCGTTTTGGCAGTCGGTTATTGGTCAAGCTTGCCGCTGTGTTCGCTCTGGCTGGTTTTGTACCAGGCATGTTGATTTATGTAGTGTCCTATCAATTCGTTTCTCGCTCGATTGAAAGTTGGTTTGACATCAAAGTGGAGGGTGCCTTAGAGGCTGGCGTCAATTTGGGTCGCGCTACGCTGGATGCTTTATCTGCCGATTTGGCTGGAAAGACCCGAGCCGCCGCCTCTCAACTGAACGACAACCCCGATGTGACAGTCGGACTCTTGTTGGAGCGGATACGCGAGCAGTTGGCTGTTCGTGACGTTATGTTGTGGGGGGCTAATGGGCAGTTGATTTCTGTAGCAGGGATTTCGAAATTTGAGATAAATCCTGAAAGACCTAGTGCTCAACAATTTAGGGCGGCCAGAGGGCAGCGTTTGGTCGCTTGGATTGAGGGGTTAGACGAGTCGGGTGCAACTAAAACCCCAAACCACGCCCGAATCAAAGCATTGGTCGTGGTGTCCAGGGTCGGTCTGGACATGTTAAGCGAGTCACGCTACTTGATGGTCGCACAGGACTTGCCTGATACGTTGGTGACCAATGCTTTGGCTGTCACCCAAGCTTATCGCGAATATCAAGAGCGGGCCTTGGCACGAGAGGGCTTGCGACGCATGTATATCGGCACGCTCACATTGAGTCTTTTCTTGGCTGTTTTTGGTGCAGTGTTATTAGCAATTTTCTTTGGCAATCAAATCACTCGCCCCTTGCTTTTGCTAGCTCAAGGGGTGCGTGAGGTTGCCGCAGGGGACTTGACGCCAAAATCCATCCTCCAAGGCGGTGACGAATTGGGTGGCTTGACCCGTTCGTTCGCCAAGATGACGCAGCAACTGTTCGATGCCCGCTTGGCGTTGGAGGACAGCATGGAGGAGGTCAATGCGGCCCGTGAAAATCTTCAGACTATTCTGGATAATCTTACTGCCGGCGTTTTGGTTCTGGATGCGCAAGGCGTGATTCAATCATCCAACCCCGGGGCGACACGCATTCTCAAAGTTCCCATGGCTGCGTATCAAGGGCGGAAAATGGTTGATGTTGAAGGATTGGAAGAGTTTGCTAGCAGTGTGCAACGCCAATTTGACGCCTACTTGGGAGAGCGAGTCGAGCATGGGCTAGACCATTGGCAGCAATCCTTTGAATTGGGTGGGAGTCATCACGCAAGAGCTGTTTCGGGCAAGCATGAGGATGGTTTGATCACCTTAGTGGCTCGTGGGGCTGAGCTTCCAGGTCACGCCCGTTTGTTAGTGTTTGATGACATATCTGAAATTGTTTCAGCTCAGCGCGCTCAGGCATGGGGGGAAGTGGCCCAACGGTTGGCTCATGAAATCAAAAACCCATTGACACCCATTCAACTCTCGGCGGAGCGGCTTGAGATGAAATTGACCGGGAAAATTGGACCACTTGAGCAAACCTTATTGACCAAGTCAGTCAAGACCATCGTGGATCAAGTGGACGCCATGAAGCGATTGGTTAACGAGTTTCGTGACTACGCTCGTTTGCCAACTGCCGAACTCAGGTTGATGGATCTGAACGCCCTTGTCACCGAGATTGTCCATCTGTATAGCGGAGGTAATGTGTCGATTCCAGTGCGCACGGAAATTGATGCTAGATGCCCCAAAATCAAAGGTGACGAGCAGCAGCTTCGTCAAGTCTTGCACAACTTGCTACAAAATGCGCAAGATGCTACCGAGTCCGCTGGGCGTAGCGGAGTTGCTCACAGTGTTCTTGTTCGTACCCATTGGTCAAGCTCAAGTGGGCGGGTTCGTTTGAGTGTGCTCGACCACGGTTCGGGCTTTCCTGAGGCCATTCTCAAAAGAGCATTCGAACCTTACGTCACAACCAAGGCCAAAGGGACGGGTCTTGGGCTTGCGGTGGTGAAAAAAATAGTCGACGAACACGGTGCACGCATAGACCTGTCGAACCGCGTCGTGGACGATGTAGTGCAGGGTGCGCAAGTATCGGTATCATTCGCCATTGAGAGATTGACGACAGTCTGAGCACAGGCTCCATCTCCAAGGAAAACGGCGGAAAATCATGGCAAATATTTTGGTGGTTGATGACGAGCTCGGTATTCGTGATCTGCTATGGGAAATTCTCAACGATGAAGGGCACACCGTTGAAGTCGCAGAGAACGCTGAGCAGGCCCGTGCGGCCCGGTTGCGTGAGCGCCCCGACCTTGTTCTTCTGGATATTTGGATGCCTGATACAGATGGTGTCACGCTGCTCAAAGAGTGGTCGGTATCGGGTGCGCTAAACATGCCTGTCATCATGATGAGTGGGCACGCCACAATCGACACAGCAGTTGCTGCCACCAAGATCGGAGCCCATGCCTTTCTTGAAAAGCCAATCACCTTGCAAAAACTGCTTAAAGCGGTCGAATTAGGGTTAGAGAAAGGTAGTCAGCGCAAAGTAGTGCAGCCCCTGCTTGGGCAGGTAATTGGAATGACAATTCAGCCTGCGGCTCCATCGCTGTTGATGCCCCAACCGGTTGTGACGCAAGGGCCGCTATCCCAGCAAAACTTTGGGCTCGACAAACCCTTGCGAGAAGCCCGTGACGAGTTTGAAAAAGCCTACTTCGAGTACCACTTGGCCCAGGAAAATGGCTCCATGACGCGTGTGGCTGAAAAGACGGGGCTAGAACGCACCCACCTCTACCGCAAGTTAAAACAATTAGGCGTTGATTTGACGCGCGGCAAACGCGGCACGGTTTGAGTTCATCTTTTGACGTCTTTTGATGTGGCAAGTTGCTGCTATAATTTGAGGCTTAGGCCCGGTAGCTCAGTCGGTAGAGCAGAGGATTGAAAATCCTTGTGTCGGTGGTTCGATTCCGCCCCAGGCCACCATTTTGGTTAATCCATCCGTATGATGGGTTTTCCTTAGAGAACATGCGGGAATAGCTCAGTTGGTAGAGCGATACCTTGCCAAGGTATAGGTCGAGAGTTCGAGCCTCTTTTCCCGCTCCATTTGGTTCACAATGCAAAAGCCCATCCCTTGGATGGGCTTTTGCTTTTGTGTCATGACCTTTCGCCTGAACTACTTTGCGGCGGCTGGAAATGCTGGCAATTTAGTGACGTCTCTTGCATCGTGCTGAATGATCACCGTAGCCTTGAGATTGGCGGCTGCTTTCTTGAATCGATCAAGGGATGCGAGCGTGTCCCCACGGTGGTAGTTGAAGGCGGGCACGCCGTTGCTTTCGTAGTTCTCATGAAAGTGCGAGAGGTCGCCGGTAATGAGTACATTGCCCATGCCCTTTAGCCGCACCAGCAAGCTGTGATGCCCGGGCGTGTGGCCGGGGGTGTTGATGATGACTGCAGTACCGTCGCCGAATACATCCTTATCGCCAACCAGCGCCTCAAGCTTGCCGCCGCCGCTGATCCAGTGTGCAAACGGCGCGACGTTTGCTCCAGCGTTAGGCTTGGGCGCGGTGATGCCGTCCCAGTCGCCCTTGCCGATCAGGATGGTCGCGCCGGGGAAGGCGGCCACTTGGCCAGTGTGGTCGGCGTGGTAGTGGCTGATGCCCACAAATTTGATTTGCTCAGGTTTGAGACTGATCTGGGCCAGTTGATCAACGATGCTCACCTTCGGCGCAGGCGCACCTGCACTCATCGAGTGGCCGGTGTCCCAGAGAAGGTAGTCGTTGCCATGCTTGATGAGGTAGCAACTGTATGTAAACAACACCTTTAGGTCGTTGTAGGCATAGGTGTCGGAAAAGCGCGCGCTGACGTCGTTAAGAACAGGAGTGCCGCAATCAATCCGCGCGAGCGAAATTTCAGGGGCGGATTGGGCCGCTGAAGGCAGGCTGGTGGAGGCAGCAGCAAAAGCCCAGAATATCGAAGCGGTAAGTTTTCGAAGCATCATTTTCTCCTGTCGTTTTCAGTGGTTAAAAAAATCACACCCCGCGCGCACGGTCACTATGAAACTGCTTCACAAAAGCGCCAAATCGCCCTGCATCCAGTGCCCCGCGCACTTCACGCATCAGGTTCAGGTAGTAGTGCAGGTTGTGCACAGTGGCCAGCATGGGGCCGAGCATTTCGCCGCAGCGATCCAGGTGGTGCAGGTAGGCGCGGGAGAAGCCTTGGCGGCCACCTTGGGCATACGAGACCGGCGCAGCAGACCCCGCCGCCGGGCTGCCCGCGCAGGCGTAGCAGGTGCAGGTCTCGTCCAGCGGGCGTTCGTCGGTTTTGTGGCGCGCGTTGCGGATTTTCAGGTCGCCAAAGCGGGTGAACAAATGACCGTTGCGTGCGTTGCGCGTGGGCATGACGCAGTCGAACATGTCGATGCCGTTCTCCACCCCAGCAATCAAGTCTTCAGGCGTGCCCACACCCATCAGGTAGTGGGGCTTGTGGGCGGGCAAGCGCGGGCCGATGTGGCGGATCAGGCGCAGCATGTCTTCTTTGGGCTCACCCACGCTCACACCGCCCACGGCAATGCCGGGGAAGTCCATTGCCTCCAACCCGGCCAGTGATTCATCCCGCAGGGGCTCGAACATACCGCCTTGCACGATGCCGAACAGCGCGTTGGGGTTCTCCAGCCGTGCAAACTCATCCTGGCATCGCTTGGCCCAGCGCAGGCTCAGCTCCATCGACACGCGGGCTTCGCGCTCGGTGGTGAGTTGGCCTTTGGTCTTGGGCTCCAGCGAGACATAGGGTGTGCACTCGTCAAACTGCATCACGATGTCGGAGTTGAGCACCGTCTGGATTTGCATAGAGCCTTCGGGCGAGAGAAACAGTTTGTCGCCATTCACGGGTGATGAAAACTTCACGCCTTCTTCGGTGATCTTGCGCATCTCGCCCAGACTCCAAACCTGAAAGCCGCCGCTGTCGGTCAAGATCGGTTTGTTCCAGTTCTCAAAGCGGTGCAGGCCACCGAACTGCTTCATCACATCTTGCCCGGGGCGCATCCACAGGTGAAATGTGTTGCCCAGGATGATCTCCGCGCCCATGTCGTCGAGCGAGCGCGGCATCACGCCTTTGACCGTGCCGTAGGTTCCCACGGGCATGAAGACGGGTGTCTCCACCACGCCGTGATTCAGCGTGAGGCGGCCTCGGCGCGCGTAGCTGCCGGGGTGTGTGCCTGAGGGTGTTTGCGTGGCCGGATCGGTTTTGAGAATGTCGAATTTCAGCACGGGTTCATCTCGCAATTTTGTCTGCGGCTTCCTGCTTCCAAATTTGCCACGGGCGCTCCAAATGCTCGTCCACCATGTCGGACGTGGCCTGGGCCTCCCCCGGCGTCATGTAGTTGACCTCACCCAGTTGCATGGCCTGGCTTTGCAGGCGCGCATTGCTCTCAGTGTAGATGGCGCGGAAGACCGATTGCTGGATGGAGCGGCCCACCGCCACGCTGCCGTGCCCGCGCATCAGCGCCACGGCTGATGTGCCCAGCAAGTCAGCCAGCGCTTTGCCCAAGGCCTGGTTGCGGATCAGCAGGTCAGACGACTCACCCGCGCTGTAACGAATTTCAAACACTGGGGTCGTTGCCCCCAAAAAACCACTCATGTGGCAGATCGGGCGAAGCCGTGTGTTGCTCACGCTGAACGGCACCACCGAGGCAGAGTGGCTGTGGATCACCGACATCACCCCGGGCTGCGCACGGTAAATTTCGCTGTGGATGAAGCGCTCCACGTAGGTGTGGCGACCTTGCGCGTCATGCACCACGCCGTCCAAATCGACAGCCACGATGTCGGCTGCGGTGACCAAGCCTGGTGCCATGCTGCGCGCGATCAGAAACCGGCTTGGATCTTTGTCATGGCGCACGCTGATGTGGCCAAAGCCGTCCAGCACGCCTTCGTTGACCAGAATGTGGTTGGCGGCGACCAGGTCTTCAATCAGTTGGGGGTTGGCAGTGTGGGGCATGGCTAGCTTTCTCATTCAATTCAACATTTCCGCAAAGGCGGGAACCCAGAGCACCGTAAGGTTATCATTTAACGCATTGAACCAAGGAGACAACATGAAAGTTTGCAAGAAAATTTGGGTCGGTTTGACGGGTGTTTCGATGGGGCTATTATTTGCCACACACCTTCAAGCGCAAACCTTTCCAGCACATGCGATTCAAATGGTCGTGCCTGTCGCTGCAGGCGGGGGTACCGACGTGTTGGCCCGCACCTTGGGTGCCAAAGTCAGCGAGTTGATTGGGCAGCCGGTGGTGATTGACAACAAGCTGGGGGCGGGCGGCAATATCGGTGTGGAACTGGTGGCACGGGCAAAGCCTGATGGCTACAGTCTGCTGTTTACTCCGAACACAATAGCGACCAATGTCGCCGTTTACCGTAAGCTTCCCTATGATCTGATCAAAGATTTTCAGATCGTCTCTTTGGTGGCCCAGACGGATGTGGTAATGGTCGTTCACCCGTCTGTTAAAGCGAATAACTTGCGTGAATTTGCCGAACTGACAAAGACCAAGTCGGGCGAGCTTAATTTTGGCTCTGCCGGTCTGGGCAGCTCGCAGCATTTGGCGGCGGAGTATTTCAACCAGTTGTCCGGCGGCCGATCCAATCACATTCCCTACAAGGGTCAGTCGCAAGCGATGAATGACCTGATTGGCGGGCAAATCCAATACATGTTCAGTCCCCTACAAAACGCCTTGCCGCATATCCAGGCAGGGCGCATCAAGGCGCTGGCCATTGCCGCCAAACAACGCAGTCGTGCTCTGCCCGATGTGCCAACCTTAAGTGAGTCCGGTTACAAGGGCGTGGAAATCGCGAATTGGTTCGCCGTCTATGCACCAGCGGCCACGCCGCCTGCCGTTATGAAAAAACTTCAAACTGCTTTTATCAAAGTCAAAAGTCAGCCCGAGATGAAAACCAAGCTTGAAGGCATGGGCTTCGACCTCATCTTCTCCACGTCGGAGCAGGAGACTGACTTCATGCGTGCCGAACTGGTGCGCTGGGCGCGCGTAGCCGCCTACGCCGGCATAAAAGCCGAGTAGGCGGCGTTCGCTATCTCAATGGAACTGTTCTTCTTCCGTTGAGCCGGTCAGTGCCGTGACGCTGGACTTGCCGCCTTGAATGGCGGTGGTCACCTCGTCAAAGTAGCCGGTACCCACTTCTTGCTGGTGTGACACAAAGGTGTAGCCACGGTCGCGTGCTGCGAACTCGGGATCCTGCACCTTCTCCACATACGCCGTCATGCCGCGCTTGACGTAGTCTTGGCTCAAGTCGTACATGTTGAACCACATCGAGTGGATTCCGGCCAGTGTGATGAACTGGTACTTGTAACCCATGGCACCGAGTTCGCGCTGGAACTTGGCAATGGTCGCGTCGTCCAGGTTCTTCTTCCAGTTGAAAGAAGGCGAGCAGTTGTAGGCCAGCATCTTGCCGGGGTGAACCTTGTGCACGGCGTCGGCAAACTTCTTGGCGAAGTCCAGATCGGGCGTGCCGGTCTCGCACCACACCAAGTCAGCGTAATGCGCGTAGGCGTTGGCACGGGCCACTGCTTGGTCCAGACCTTTGCGGGTTTTGTAAAAACCTTCGGCGGTGCGCTCACCGGTCAAGAAAGGCTTGTCGATTTCGTCGTAGTCGCTGGTCAGCAGGTCGGCAGCTTCCGCATCGGTGCGGGCAATCACCAGGGTGGGCACGCCGCAAACGTCAGCAGCCATGCGGGCTGCGATCAGCTTCTGGCAAGACTCACGGGTGGGCAACAGCACTTTGCCGCCCATGTGGCCGCATTTTTTGACGGATGCCAATTGGTCTTCCCAATGCACGCCACCAGCGCCAGCCTTGATCATGGCCTTCATCAGTTCAAACGCGTTGAGCACGCCACCGAAACCGGCTTCAGCGTCGGCCACGATGGGTGCGAAGTAATCCACGTAGTCTTTGTCGCCAGGGTTTGTGCCCTTGGACCACTGGATCTCATCGGCGCGACGGAAAGTGTTGTTGATGGTCTCAACCACTTTAGGCACCGAGTCCACGGGGTACAGCGACTGATCCGGGTACATGGAGCCATAAGTGTTGTTGTCAGCGGCGACTTGCCAGCCGGAGAGGTAGATGGCCTTCACGCCCGCCTTGACTTGCTGCATGGCTTGGCCGCCGGTTAGTGCGCCCAGGCAGTTGACATAAGCCTCGGAGTGCAACAGATCCCAGAGCTTCTCTGCACCACGACGTGCCAGGGTGTGCTCGATGGGGAAAGAGCCGCGCAGGCGCACGACGTCGGCGGCGCTGTAGCCGCGTTTGATGCCTTTCCAGCGGGGGTTGGTCGCCCAGTCTTTTTCCAGGGCGGCGATTTGCTGTTCGCGGCTAAGTTGTTCGGTGAGGGTTTGCGGCATGTGAAGCTCCTGAGGTTAAAAAACGGATTACCAGCTTGGGTGCTGGTAGGTTGGTGTGTGTATCTTATGTCTTATATAAGACATAAAAGCATAAATTTTAAATAAATAAAAAATTATTTTTCATTTTAAATTCAATGACTTACATCTGGTGTTTTGCATTGTGGTTTCATATGTCTTTTTATGAAAAACTCTTGAGACAAAACTTCGATTTTAATTTCACATTAAGAAATTAAAAGTCATAACTACACAAATGGTGTGTCTGAGCGTTATGCGTTGCGCTGCAACAGCATGGCGTCGCCATAGCTGAAAAAACGGTATTCACTGGCAATGGCATGTTGGTAAAGCGCACGAATGGGGTCGTACCCGGCAAAGGCGCTCACCAGCATCATCAGCGTTGACTTGGGCAGGTGAAAGTTGGTCACCATCAGGTCCACCCACTTGAACTCAAACCCTGGGGTAATGAAGATGGTGGTGTCGGCGCTGGCCAGGCCACTTTGAGCCCAAGACTCCAGCGTGCGGACCGTCGTTGTGCCCACAGCGACAATGCGTCCACCGCGTGCTCGAGTGTCGGCAATCGCTTGTTGCGTAACCTCAGGCACTTCGTACCATTCGCTGTGCATGCGGTGCTCAGCCAGGTTCTCGGTTTTGACGGGCGAGAACGTGCCCGCACCCACATGCAAAGTGACGCTGGCGCGCTGCACGCCTTGAGCCTCCAAGGCGAGGAGCAATTGCTCATCAAAGTGCAAGGCCGCTGTGGGTGCGGCTGCCGCACCCGGCGCGCGGGCAAATACAGTTTGGTAGCGCTGTTGATCTTCTTCGGTGTCAGGGCTCAATCCATCATGCGGGCGTTCGATGTAGGGCGGCAGCGGCATGTGGCCGTGCCGGTCCATCAGCGTGTAGGGTTCGTCGCCCGCGTCGTTGCTCAGTACAAAGCGAAACAGCCCACCTTGTGCATCGGGCCAGCGCCCCAGCAGCGTGGCGCTTAAGTTGTCATTTTTCCCAGGTGCGCATACCAATTTGATCGTGGTGCCAGGCTCGGGTTTTTTACTCACCCGCATGTGCGCGGCCACCTGGTTGCCGCCCAGTACGCGCTCGATCAAGAGCTCGACTTTGCCCCCGGTTGGCTTCTCGCCAAACAGGCGCGCCTTGACCACTTTGGTGTCGTTGAACACCAGCAAATCTCCGCTTCTCAGCAGACTGGGCAGGTCACGAAAAATGCGGTCGGTGGGTGTCGTACCCGTGCCGTCCAGCAGGCGCGAACTACTGCGCTCGGGGGCGGGGTGCTGGGCGATCAGCGAGGGTGGCAAAGTGAAATCAAAATCACTGAGTGTGAACACGCGCTTGAGGTCTGATGAGATTGCAGAGGTCATGGTCTTGAGGGCTGAACGAACCCGTGCCAAGCAGGGGGAGAAGAAAGGAACGAGCGAGCCGCAATTTTCTCATTAAACTTGACGCTCAACACCTGAAGGAGAACTCCATGCGCCTGCCCACCTGCCGCCTGCCACAAGGCCTCGCTCTGCTATCTGCCGCTTTGCTCTGCACCACCACGGCGCTGGCCCAGTCTTACCCCAACAAACCCATCAAGGCCATCGTGCCCTTCGCGGCGGGCAGTTCCACCGACCAGATTGGCCGTGCCTTTGCCGCCAAGATGGCCGAGACCCTGGGCCAGCCCATCGTGGTAGAGAACAAGGCGGGCGTTAACGGCATGCTGGGCGCTGACGCCGTGGCCAAGGCCGCGCCCGATGGCTACACGATTTTGATCGGCACCAACAGCACCAACGCCGCACTCAAAAGCCTAATGAAAAAGCTGCCCTATGACCAGGACACGGCTTTTGCGCCCCTGGGCTATCTGGGCTCCGTGCCGCTCATCATCGCCATCAATAACGACGTGCCCGCCAAGAACCTGCGCGAGCTGGTGACGCTGGCCAAGGCCAACAAGCCCGGCCACATCACCTTCGCCAGTGCCAGCACTTCGCAACTCGTGTCGGCCGAGGTGATGGCCAGCATGGCGGGCATCCAGATGACGAACGTGCCCTACAAGATCGGCCCGGCCGCCATGACCGATTTGATCGGCGGCCAAGTGATGATGTTCAGCGCCGATTTCGGTGTGACCCTGCCCCAGGTCAAGGCGGGCAAGATTCGCGGCTTGGCGGTCACGTCCACCAAGCGCAGTGCGGCGATTCCTGAGTTGCCCACGGTGAACGAGGCCTTGGGTTTGAAGGACTACGAGTTGATCGCCTACTTCGCCATGTTCGCCCCGGCGGGCACACCGCCCGAGATCATCGCCAAGCTCAATAGCGCCATCAATGCTGCCGCGCAAAGCACCGACCTGCAAGAGAAGTTTGCCGCCATTGGCTTTGCGGTGGAGCCCGGCACGCCTGAGGCGTTGGCGCAACGCGGTCGCCGTGAAACGGCCAAGTGGGCCAAGGCGATTAGCGACGCGAAGATCGAGCCGCAGTAATTGAGCCACAACGACTGATTCGCAAAGCCGCACATGACGCCGAAGCGACCTTCTTCCGCGAAGAAGGTCGCCGGTAAAAAGGACGACGCTCAAGCCTCAACCGCCGCGCCACCTGCCACGCCGCAATCGACAGCACTCTCCGCCCCCCAAAAGGCCCTGCGCAAACTCGGCCTAGTGCGCGACATCGACCTGGCCCTGCACCTGCCCCTGCGCTACGAGGACGAAACACGCATCACCCGTCTGGTCGATGCACGCGAGGGTGACACCGTGCAGATCGAGGCCGCGGTCACCGCCAGTGAGATCACGCTCCGCCCGCGCCGCCAACTACTGGTGACGGTGGACGACGGCAGCGACACCTGCGTGTTCCGCTTCTTCAGCTTCTACCCCTCGCAGCAAAAGGCGTTTGCGGTAGGCACACGCATCCGTGCGCGGGGTGAGCTCAAAGGCGGCTTCATGGGCTGGACCATGATGCACCCGCACTGCAAGTCGGCCACCGGTGACTTACCGCAAGCCCTCACGCCGGTGTACCCCACGGTGGCGGCACTTCCTCAGGCCTATCTGCGCCGTGCGGTGTTGAGCGGGCTGGCGCGGGCAGACCTGTCTGACACCTTTGTGCCTGAAATTAGTCGTCAAATAGGGCGCCAGGCATTGTGGGGTTTGCGTGAGTCGCTATCATTTTTACATCACCCCGCACCCGACGTGTTGCTGGCCGAGCTGGAAGACCACAGTCACCCGGCCTGGCAACGGCTCAAGGCAGAGGAGTTGCTGGCTCAGCAACTCTCACAACTGCAGTCGCGCAGTGAGCGGGCTTTGTTGCGTTCGCCAGTGCTCAAGCCAATTCATTCGGAGGTCCAAGCCTCACTGCATGACCGTCTGCTGGCTGCACTCCCCTTCCAGCTCACCACCGCCCAGTGCCGCGTGAGCGCAGAGATCGCCCACGACCTCGCCCACCCTGTACCCATGCATCGCCTATTGCAAGGCGATGTCGGCTCCGGTAAGACGGTAGTGGCTGCGCTGGCTGCGACGATCTGCATTGACGCAGGCTGGCAGTGCGCCCTGATGGCCCCCACAGAGATATTGGCCGATCAACACTTCCGCAAACTCGTCGGCTGGCTAGAGCCCTTGGGCATCAAGACCGCGTGGCTCACGGGTAGCCAGAAGAAAAAAGAGCGCACTGCGATGCTGGCGCTGATCGAGAGTGGCGAAGCGGGGTTGGTCGTGGGCACCCACGCCGTAATTCAAGACCATGTGCAGTTCAAAAAACTTGCCTTGGCCATCATTGACGAGCAACACCGCTTTGGCGTGGCACAGAGATTGGCCTTGCGCAGCAAGTCGAACCCCCAGGCCGTTCGCCCTGAGCTTGTCGAAGGGATGGCTTCGACAAGCTCAGGGCGAACGGGTGATGTGGAACCCCACTTGCTCATGATGACCGCCACCCCCATCCCCCGCACCCTGGCCATGAGCTACTACGCTGACCTTGATGTCTCCACGCTGGACGAGCTGCCCCCCGGCCGCAGCCCCATCGTCACCAAGCTTGTGTCCGAGCATCGGCGTGACGAGGTGATCGAGCGCATCCGGGCGCAAATCGCACAAGGGCGGCAGGTCTATTGGGTCTGCCCCTTGATTGAGGAGAGCGAGGCATTGGATTTGAGCAACGCCACCGCCACCCATGCTGAACTGAGCGATGCGTTGCAAGGCCCTGCGCTGGCCGGTGAGCCGGTAAAGGTCGGCCTGCTGCACTCCCGCATGCCGGTGGCCGAGAAGCGCGACGTCATGGCGCAATTCACCAGCGGGCAGATGGCCCTGCTGGTCAGCACCACGGTGATCGAGGTCGGCGTCGATGTGCCTAACGCTTCGCTGATGGTGATCGAACACGCCGAGCGTTTTGGCTTGTCTCAACTGCACCAACTGCGCGGCCGCGTCGGACGCGGCACGGCGGCGTCAGCCTGTGTGCTGCTGTACTCCACTGGCGACGCCCCGCGCCTGGGCGAGATCGCCCGCGAGCGCCTGCGCGCCATGGCTGAGACCAACGACGGCTTTGAGATCGCGCGTCGTGACTTGGAGATTCGCGGCCCCGGTGAGTTTCTTGGCGCACGCCAATCGGGCGCTGCGCTGCTGCGTTTTGCCGACTTGGCCACCGACGGCGAGCTGCTCGCTTTGGCCAAAGATGCCGCCCCGTTGATGTTGGAAAAATACCCTGCTCTGGCCCAAAAACACATGGCGCGCTGGCTGGGCGGGAAGACGGATTTTCTGAAGGCCTGAAAAATGTGGCTCAATCAGACCAACTTAGACCAACTCATATATAAGACTAGATTAAAATCAAAGGCTGCTTACCGCAGTTTTCCGACTCCACCAATTTGCCACACCACCAACGAGCACCCAAATGACCGCTGAAAAATCAAAAATCATTTACACGCTGACCGATGAAGCGCCCATGCTGGCGACCTATTCTTTTTTGCCCATCATCCGCACCTTCGCCGCACCTGCAGGTATCAACGTGGAATCGAGCGACATTTCGGTAGCCGCGCGCGTGTTGGGTGAGTTCCCTGAGTTTCTGACCAACGCACAAAAAGTGCCTGACAACCTGGCCGAGTTGGGTCGCCTGACCTTGCTGCCTGACACCAACATCATCAAGCTGCCCAACATCAGCGCACCGGTTGCGCAGTTGGTGAGCGTGATCAAAGAATTGCAAAGCAAAGGCTACGCGATTCCCGATCTGCCTGAAGACCCCAAAACCGATGCCGACAAAGCCATCCGCGCCCGTTACTCCAAGTGCATGGGCAGCGCCGTTAACCCAGTGCTGCGTGAAGGTAACTCCGACCGCCGTGCACCGTTGGCTGTTAAGAACTACGCCCGCAAGCACCCGCACAGCATGGGCAAGTGGAGCATGGCCTCGCGCTCGCACGTGGCACACATGACGCATGGCGACTTCTACCACGGCGAAAAGTCCTTGACGCTGGACAAAGCGCGCGACGTGCGCATGGAGTTGGTGACGGCGAGCGGCAAGACCCTGGTGCTCAAGCCCAAGGTGTCGTTGCTGGCGGGCGAAATCATTGACAGCATGTTCATGAGCAAGAAGGCGCTGTGCGACTTCTATGAAGAGCAGTTTGCCGATGCGCGCGACACCGGTGTGCTGCTGTCACTGCACGTCAAGGCCACGATGATGAAAGTCTCGCACCCCATCGTGTTCGGCCACGCCGTGAAGATTTTTTACAAAGAAGCCTTCACCAAGCACGCCAAGCTATTTGAAGAAATGGGCGTGAACGTCAACAACGGCATGGTCAACTTGTACGAAAAGTTGGACACATTGCCCACCTACCTGCGCGAAGAAGTGATTCGTGACCTGCACTCCTGCCACGAGCACCGCCCCGCGCTGGCCATGGTGGATTCGGTCAAAGGCATCTCCAACCTGCACGCCCCTAACGACGTGATCGTGGACGCGTCCATGCCCGCCATGATCCGCATTGGCGGCAAGATGTGGGGCGCCGATGGCAAGCCCAAAGACACCAAAGCCGTGATCCCCGAGAGCACCTTTGCCCGCATCTACCAAGAGGTCATCAACTTCTGCAAGACCAACGGCAACTTTGACCCCGTCACCATGGGCACCGTGCCCAATGTGGGCCTGATGGCCCAGCAGGCCGAAGAGTACGGCTCGCACGACAAAACCTTTGAAGTGTCCGAGGCAGGCGCTGCCAACATTGTGGACATCGCCACGGGCGAAGTGCTGCTGAGCCAGAACGTGGAAGCCGGTGACATCTGGCGCATGTGCCAGGTCAAAGACGCGCCGATTCGTGACTGGGTCAAGCTGGCCGTCACGCGTGCGCGCAACTCCGGCATGCCTGCCATCTTCTGGCTGGACCTGTACCGCCCGCATGAGGCTGAAATCATCAAGAAGGTGCAAACTTACTTGAAGGACCACGACACAAAAGGTCTGGACATCCAGATCATGTCGCAGGTACGTGCCATGCGCTACACGTTGGAACGCGTTATTCGTGGGTTAGACACCATTTCGGTCACTGGCAACATCTTGCGCGACTATTTGACCGACCTTTTCCCCATCATGGAGCTGGGCACCAGCGCCAAAATGCTATCCATCGTGCCCTTGATGGCCGGTGGTGGCCTGTATGAGACGGGTGCTGGCGGCTCGGCCCCCAAGCATGTGACACAGTTGGTAGAAGAAAACCACCTGCGTTGGGATTCGCTGGGTGAGTTCATGGCCTTGGCCGTGTCGTTGGAAGACCTGGGCATCAAGACCGGCAACGAGAAGGCCAAGATCCTAGGTAAAACCCTGGACGCTGCCACTGGCAAACTTCTTGACAATAGCAAAGGCCCATCTACAAAGACCGGCCAGTTGGACAACCGGGGTAGCCAGTTTTACCTCGCTATGTACTGGGCCCAAGCGTTGGCCGCGCAGACGGAAGACACCGACTTGCAAGCCAAGTTTGCCCCGCTGGCCAAAGCACTGACCGAGAACGAGAAGAAGATCACCGAAGAGCTGATCGCGGTGCAGGGCAAGCCGGTGGACATTGGTGGTTACTTCTTGCTGGACGCTGCCAAGGCCAGTGCTGTGATGCGCCCAAGCGCTACGTTTAACGCGATTTTGGAGAGCGCTAAGGCTTGATGTTTCAAGACTAGGCGGGCTTAAAAAAGCCGTTGGACTGAGAGGTTCGGCGGCTTTTTTGTGGGTGTCTTCTGTGCGTGCTTACTGTTGGGTTCTGGCCGCTGCATCGCGGGATCAGACCGGCGGCGCACTCAGCTCCGCGGCTGTCCTCCGTGGTGGCCTAGGGCCACCAACTCCCCCTTGATGCCGCTGCGCTGAGCGCGCCACCGGCCTGATCTTGTCAACGTGGTGAGTGTTCTATCTGCTGCCGCATTTCAACGTTTAGGCGTCAACTTGCCACTGCTTGAATTCGACGAAGACCGCGCACAGCGGTTCAGGTAGTTCAGCTCGTGGCTCGGCTTCGATGCTGGCCAGAAGGTCATTCGCCCATCGCATTGAGTCAGGTGCCAGCTTTCCCTTCTTTAGGCTAAAACTCGCGTTGATTTCCGCGAGAGTCAGACCCTTCCGAATCCCTTCTCTTGTTTGGCGAACAATCTCGACCTGCGCGATTGGTGACTTCCAAATTTCAAGCGATCCGAACTGCATGCTGAGTCCAAAGTGCATGACGGCGTGGCAAGCTGGGCAAATTGTCGCCAAGTTTTCCAGCTCGTCGTTCTCTTCGTCGGCGATGTGATGAATGTGCATCCACTTCATCGCTCGGTGATTGCAACTCGCGCACGTAAAGTCATCACGTGCGAGTACCTGCTTCCGAAGTTTGTCAGGCACCGCTCGCTTGCGCTCAGCGCCCTGCCATTGGTTGACGTTGTTGACGCCGGGCCTGAGTTGGATGGTGGGGTGGCTCATATGTGTGCCTTTGATGCCCAACGTCCAAGCTCAGGGGCGCTGCGCGGCTTTATCGCGCAGCGCCCCTTGGAGCGCAGTGTTAGGTGCCGAGTGTTTGCACATAGCGAGGTGTGTCAAGCTTGGAAAACGACCACGCATAATTCAGACGCGAGGGATGCCGTGGATGCTCCGAATTGGTAAGCGTTCCGAAGTGCTGCCAAGTCGTGCCGTACTTTTGCAATCGGGCAAACATTTCCCTTGCGGCAGCGACAAAATAGCTTCTCGCGTGGATGTTCTCTCCCCATGCAGCCCATACCACTGAAGTCGGATCAGCGGCAACGAGTGCTTCTATGCGGCTCAGATTTTCTGAAAATGCTTCAGCATCTACATCAAATGGCAATGCGTTGAAATCAGTGGAGCGTACGGGATAAAGGTTGAGCATGACGAAACCGTCAAACCCATTCCGCTGCGCGACCCCCTCAACCTTTGCAACGGTTGTGTCTGACTTCTCTTTTGTGGCTGTACTGGGATTAAGGCCAACGGTGAGCAGTTTCCGTGAGCCGCTCTTTCCCAGAGTGAAGCGCCATGTGTCGTTTCGAGCGTTCGAGTAAATGTCGTACATGGTAGGCACCTAACGTAAAATAAACCGGCTCCGCGCTTTTGCGGAATCCGGGTTGAATGCCGGGTTGGGCTGTTTTTTTTACTTGGCCATTGAAACTAAGCAGAATGAATTAAAAGTAAGCAGCTCTATGCTTAATTTAATCGACCAAAGTCACAACCTGAGCAACCATAATCGCCACCTCCAACACTAATTTCGCCACCGGTATTGCCGCCTTGTCCACTATTACCATCTTCGCCGCCGGTATTACCGTCTTGGCCGCCTCCATGGCCGTGACCATAGCGCCCACCACTGCCGTGGGAGCTTGAATGCCTTTTTGCCATTTGCAGTTTACGGGAAAGAATAGCTTGCAAGGCTTGGTTTTTCTGAGTGAATTGGGCAACGATGGCTTGAATGGCTGATAAGTTAAGTGCTAGAGCATTGCGCTCTGTGAGGGCCGCATTTAAATCATTTTCTAACTTGGAAAATTGCCGCTCCTGTTCGCTAGCAACCGCCAGCAAGGTTCTTTGCCCGGCTTTTTGCATGTTAATGTCTTCGATGGCCGCTTGCCGATACTGATTAAGTATTTTCGCCCGGAAATCGTTCCCTGCGCCGCCTAATGAACGCCGGTCGATATAGTTCTTGAGTAAGGGCTTCAATCCTATATGCACGGCATCATTTGCGCCCGCACTAAAGTACAAGCCATGTGCATTAAGCAGCTTCTCTACTTGATTCCATGCAGCAGTTGCTTCAGGCGTGTTGGTGCGGATATCGTATTTTGTTCCGCTCAAATTCATATCGGCAACCAAACCAAATAAATGATCGCCACTGAGGTATTCAGCTACAGGATTTTTGCCAATAGAATTGCTGCCATTTTTCTTTTCATGGCCGCGAATGGCTTGAATCCATGGTGTGCGAACAGCCTCATTGATTTTTTTATCTAAGCTAAAGCCAGTCTCCTTGAGAATGTCTTGTTCGGCAGGTGGCAGTTTTTCCGGGTGTTGCAAGAGTTCATACAAATTATCCAGTGCGCGAACAAGATCAGGATGCATGCGTTTAATGGGTATTTGGCCATGCTGAACCCCCGGCACGCTGCTTAATACCCAAGGTTTAATGGAAATATCTTCAAAATTTCGATTGACCACATCCATGAAGGGATCTCGTTCAGCTGACCACGGAACTTTGGGATTGAAGGACATTAGGGGGGTGAGCATTTCAATTCCGCCGCCTCCCGCTCGTACGTTTTTGATGGCATCTTCAAGTGCACCATTCCGCTGAATGAGTTCAGCTTGGCGTGCTTTGAGACCCTCTATGCTATTGCTTAGTGCGATATTTTCTTGTTTAACTGCATCTACTTGGGCTATTAATTTGCCGGTAGCGAGTGAATAGGCAGTGATGTTATCTAGGGATCTGGAGAGATTCAATTCCCGCTCTTGCCATAAGATTAAAAACGCTGACCAAGCATCAAACCATGCGTCATCCAATAGTTGTTCGGGCGGGTTGTCTGGAATAAAGCAAGCAGTGCTTGGATAGCCTGTGGGAAAAAATGCGCGGTAATTGGCTTTTTTGAGTCCACTGACCACATTGCTGAATACGCTGCCATGCGTATTACGTGTAATGCTAATGGCGCTGTCTTGCCCGCCAAAGAAATGGATTTTCCCGCTTTCATCAAATAGGCAGGTCAGTAAATTGGTATGTAAACCAATCTGAAAATCGGCAGGCAGTGACGCTAACACATCCGCACTCAGGGTACGTCGCAAAACCACCGGCTTTAAGCCGACATCGAGCATGACATCTTCAATATCATCTTTAATTTCAACTGGTGTTTCTGCACTATTGATTAACGCAGGATAGGCGGTGGTATAAGGCACAGACGTGCAGGCACCTAAACCTATAGCAACTACTAGAATTAAAAACGGTTTAGTCGATAGCATGCGTATCCTTAAAGAAAATATAGTCGAAGGCCCAACGTAATGGATGTTGCAAACCACTGCGGAATAAGCTGGCAGGTTTGTCATAAAAATAACCCACCAACGCCCGACAGCACTGAGAAAGTTGATCATATAAAAATAGCAACAAACCCGGCATCTTGATGGATTGACTGTTAAGCATGGTGGTTCTGTTTTCAGTTGCAGCCAAGCCGCAATCCAAACTCAACGCCCATTAATCCCCAGCAACTCCACCTCAAACAACAGCGTCGCATTGGGCGGTATCACACCACCCGCGCCGCGCTCGCCGTAGGCGATGGAGGCGGGGCAGGTCAGTTTGGCTTTGCCGCCGACTTTCATGCGTTGCACGCCTTCAGTCCAGCACTTGATGACGCCGTTCAGGGGGAACTCGATGGCGGCGTTGCGTTTGTAGGAGCTGTCGAATTCACGGCCATCGGGGAAGGTGCCACGGTAGTGGACTTTGACCTTGTCTGTGGCTGCTGGGCTGGCCCCGGTGCCGTCGGTGAGTGAGCGGTACACCAAGCCACTGGGCGTGACGACTGCGCCGGGTTCTTTGGCGGCTGCATCGGTGGTTGCGTCGGCCCAAGCCGCGGGCAGGGCGAACAGGGCAGTGAGTGTGAGCGCGGCAAGGCGTGTTGATGTTTTCATGGGCGGGTGTCGGTGAGTGTTGGGTTTGCGAGGGTACTGAACATGCGACCTTACTCTAAAACACTTTGCAGGCAGTCCAGCACTTCTTGCACCAGTGCGTCAGGTGCGCGCTCCACTAGCGTGACTTGGCGCGAGGTCCAATCGAGAGACTTGATTTGATGGGCATGGACTTGTCCATCGGTGTGCAGACCCAGACCCATGAGCGAGATCAGGAAACCGGCGCTGCGGGCGTTCTCAGCGTTGCCGCCCGAGATGGGGCACACCATGGCCAAGCGCAGGCGTGCGTTGAAAGCAAGGGGCGAGACCACGAGGCAGAAGTGATTGCCTTTCATTTCACGACCGCTGGCGGGGTCAAACGCCAGGTGCAGGATGTCGCCGCGCTCGGGCGTCACAGCTCGGTTCCGGCAGCGCCCAACTCGTCCCATCCTTCGGCACGGCAAAGACCGGGCGGTGTGGCGGCCAGCAGTTCGGCCAAGCTGCGGCGCGGGCGATCAGGCTTGATTTTGAGCTCGTCCCCGATGATTTCAATGGCCATGCGGGAGCCTGCGTCCAGGTGATTTTGTTCGACGTATGACAGGGGCACCGTCATGATGTAGGAGCCACCTGAGCGGCGCAAGGAAGCATGCAACATGAAAGCTCCATAAAGTTTTACCGGAGTATAACTTCCTCAGATGCCCACAGCAACTTCATTGCCATTGTTGATCGCCTCCACCCTGTCTGGCATCATGCTTTTCATGCCGCCGCACCTGCCACCGCTCGTTCAAGCCTTGCTGGAGCCACAGCGCTACCCGCACGCCGTACAACGGGTGGAGTTGGTCGAAACCCATATCTCCTGGGTGCTGCTGGCGGGCGAATTTGCGTACAAGATCAAGAAGTCGATGAAGCTGCCGTTTCTGGACTTCAGCACGCTCGCGCAACGCCAGCAAGGCTGCGAAGACGAGTTGCGGCTGAACCGGCGCTATGCGTCGGACATTTACCTGGACGTGGTCGGCATTTTCAACACGCCGCAAGATCCACGCTGGAGCGGGTCGGCGGCGCCGATTGAATACGCCGTCAAGATGCGGCGCTTTGATGACGCGGATCGGTTGGATCGGCTGTGTGTCCGCAGCAAGCTGTCGCCTTTGCATTTGTCCGACCTGGCCGACGCGGTGGTCGCCTTTCACGATGCTGCCGATATCGCACCCGTTGACTCTTGCTTTGGCGCGCCGACCACCGTACTGGCTGCTGCACGGGCCAACTTTGACGGGTTGGAGCGAGCGCTACCCGACGCTGCCCTGCGGGACAGGTTGGCGGCTCTGCGCGTCTGGACCGAGGTGCAATTCACCCAACTCGCGCCGCTGATGGAGTCGCGCAAGCGAGAAGGGCGCGTGCGCGAATGCCATGGCGACCTGCATCTGGCGAATCTCGTGTTGATTGACCAACGCGTCAGGATGTTTGACGGCATCGAGTTCGACGAAGACCTGCGCTGGATTGACGTCGCCAGTGAAATCGCCTTCACTTACATGGACCTGCTCGCGCACGGTGAGCCGGGTCTGGCTTGCTGGTTTGTGGACGAAGTCTTGAGCCGCAGTGGTGACTACGAGGCCGCCTTGCTGTTGCGCTTTTATGCGGTGTACCGGGCCTTGGTGCGTGCCTACGTGGCGGCGATTCGCGTCCAGCAAACGCAGGGGGGCGATAGCGAGGCCGAGGCCCAGACCGAGGCTTACGTCGCGCTGGCAGAGCGCTTGGTCGCGCCACAGCCGTTACGGCTCGTCATCACGCACGGCTTGTCGGGTTGCGGCAAGACGGTCGCCTCTACCCAATTACTGCAAAGTGATGCTCAGGCCGTTACCCTGCGCCTGCGCTCGGACGTGGAGCGCAAGCGCTTGTTTGGGCTACCCAGCACGGCGCGCAGTGGTTCAAAAATAAACACAGAGCTCTATGCAACCGATGCCCACGCCTTCTCAGCTGCGAGAACGCATCCTGGCGCGCAACGCCCAGGGGCACGACGCCTCGGACGCTACGCTGGAAGTGCTGGCGCAGCAGATGCGCGTAATTAACCTTGGTGGAAGACGAGGGGCCGGTGATTCTGCAGGCTTAGGCCTTCTTGCGCCCCAACCAGTGCTCTATCTCCCCCACAATGCCGCGCCGGAAGGCCAGCACGCAGACGACGAAGGTGGTGCCCATGATGATGGTGACCCAGGAGCCCAGATCAGCCAGATAGTTTTGCATGGCCATGATGATGCCCGCACCGACCGATGGGCCCAGGATGGTGCCCATACCGCCGAGCAGGGTCATCAGCACGACCTCACCCGACATTTGCCAGCTGACATCGGTCAGGGTGGCCAAGCCCTGAACCAGGGCCTTGGTGGCACCCGCCAAACCCGCAAGGGTGGCGGACAGAACGAAAGCCATGAGTTTGTAGCGGTCCACGTTGTAGCCCAGCGAGAGCGCGCGTGGCTCGTTCTCGCGGATGGATTTGAGCACTTGACCGAAGGGTGAGTGGATGATCCGGTGGATCAGTGCGAAGCCGCCAACGAAAACGGCCAGCACGAAAAAGTACATCACGGTGTCACTGCTCAGATCAATCAGGCCCAGCAGCTTGCCGCGCGGAATGCTCTGGATGCCGTCCTCCGCGTAGGTGAAGGGTGCTTGCACGCAGACAAAGTAGATCATTTGCGACAGGGCCAGCGTGACCATGGCAAAGTAAATGCCCTGCCGACGCACCGCCAGCCAGCCAGTGAGCAGGCCAATGGCACTGGCGCTCAAGGTGCCGACCAGGATGGCCAGTTCCGGCGTCAGGCCCCATACCTTGGCCGCGTGGCCGGTCACATAGGCGGCGAAGCCGAAGAACATGGCGTGCCCGAAGGACAGCAGGCCGGTGAAGCCAATCAACAAGTTAAAAGCGCTGGCAAACAGTGCAAAGCACAGCGCCGTCATCAAAAAGATGGGGTAGCCCACAAAGGGGGCTGCAAAAAGGGCGAGCAGCAGCACGCCGTACACGATGACAGACTTCTTCATTATTTCTCTCGCCCGAAAAGGCCTGCAGGCCGCACCAGCAACACAATGGCCATGATGATGAAGACCACGGTGCTTGACAGCTCGGCGTAGAACACCTTGGTCAGCCCCTCAATCAGGCCCAGCACCAAGCCGGTCACGATCGAGCCCATGATAGAGCCCATGCCGCCGATCACCACCACCGCGAACACTACGATGATGATGTTGGAGCCCATCAAGGGGCTAACCTGATAAATGGGCGCTGCCATGACGCCAGCCAGACCGGCCAAGCCCACACCAAAGGCGTAGGTCAGTGTGACCATCAGTGGCACGTTGATGCCGAAGGCCTTGACCATGTTGGGGTTCTCGGTGCCGGCGCGCAGGTAGGCGCCGAGTTTGGTTTTTTCAATCACAAACCAAGTGGCAAAGCAGACAACGACGGAGATCACGACCACCCAGGCCCGGTACTTGGGCAGCATCATGAAGCCGAGGTCGAACACGCCACGAAACACGTCGGGCAGGTCATAGGGCAGGCCGGAGGAGCCGTAGAACTCGCGGAAGATACCTTCCAAAATCAGGGCCAGCCCGAAGGTGAGCAGCAGACCGTAAAGGTGGTCGAGTTGCTGTAGCCAGCGCAGCATGGTTTTTTCAATGACTACGCCGATCAGGCCAACGCCGATGGGGGCCAAAACCAGAGCGAGCCAGTAGTTGACGTTCGCGTAGTTGAGCAGCATCCAGGCAAAGAAAGCGCCCACCATGTAGAGCGCACCATGCGCAAAGTTCACGATATTGAGCATGCCGAAGATCACGGCCAAGCCCAGAGAAAGCATGGCGTAGAACGCGCCGTTGACCAGGCCGATCATGAGTTGTCCCATGAGCGCCTGTATGGGGATGCCAAAAATTTCAGTCATTGCAGATAGCCGGAAGTTAGGGGGACGGGCCGCAAAGCCCGTCCAGTCATGTCAGAAGCCGATCACTTCTTGGCGACGGTGCAACTGCCGTCCGCCAGGGATTGGAAGGCGTCCTCACCCTTGACCGTACCGCGCAGGTTGTAGTAATCGCCAGGCGCCTTGGATTCGGCAGGCGATTTAACTTGGAACAGGTACATGTCGTGCACCATGCGGCCATCGGCGCGAATCTTGCCGCCCTTGGCGAACATGTCGTTGATCGGCGTGTCGTGCATTTTCTTCATGACGGTGGCGGTGTCATCCGTGCCTGCGGCCTTGACCGCATTCAAGTAGTGAAGGGTGGCCGAATACACGCTGGCGTGGTTGGAGTTCGGCTTCTTCTTCATGATGGCTTCGTAGCGCTTGGTCCAGTCGCGCGACTCTTTGTTCAGATCCCAGTACCAGCCTTCGGTCAGGTAGAGGCCCTGCGCCGTGTTCAGGCCGATGGCATGCACGTCAGTCAGCAGCATCAACAAGGCAGCCAGACTTTGCTTTTTGGTGATGCCAAACTCGGCTGCTGCTTTGATGCTGTTGACTGTATCGCCGCCCGCATTGGCCAGGCCAACGACCTTGGCCCCGGAGGATTGGGCTTGCAGAAGGAAGGAAGAGAAGTCACCGGTGTTCAGCGGGTGGCGCACGGCGCCCAGCACCTTGCCACCAGCAGCCTTCACCACATTGCCGGTGTCTTTTTCCAGCGAGTGGCCGAATGCGTAATCGGCTGTCAGAAAGTACCAAGTATTGCCACCGTTCTTCACCACGGCCTGGCCCACCACCTTGCCCAGGGCATTGGTGTCCATCAGGTAGTGGATGGAAGTGGCTGGTGCGCAGTCCTCATTGGTCAGGCGTGCAGAGGCAGCGCCATTGACGATGGTGATCTTGTTCTTTTCCTTGCCCAGGGCTGTTACGGCCAAGGCCACGGAGGAGTTCAGGTTTTCCACCGTCATGTCCACGCCGTCGCGGTCAAACCACTGCTGGGTGACGTTCTTGGCGATGTCGGGTTTGTTCTGGTGGTCGGCGTTCAGCACCTCAATTGGCTTGCCGAACATTTTGCCGCCGAAGTCTTCTACAGCCATCTTGGCTGCGGTCACGGCACCTTGGCCACCGTACTCGGCATAGACGCCGGACATGTCGGTCAGCACGCCGATCTTGACGCTGTCATTACTCAACTTGCCTTGCTGGGCATTGGAAACGGTCAGGCCGGTGGCCAGTGCCACGGCCAGGGCGGTTGCGGTTAGTTTGCTTTTCATGTTGTGCTCCTAAAAATAATTAAATAAATTACACGCCTAAAAACTCTTGCAGCAAGCCGGTCTTCTCTGCCAGCTCGCTCTTGTTTACCACGGCCACAATCTTGCCGTGCTCCATCACGTAATGGCGATCAGCCAACGGGGCGGCAAAGCGGAAGTTTTGTTCCACCAAAATAATGGTCAGCCCTTTGGCCTTCAAGGCGTGGATCACGCGGCCCAGGGTTTTCACAATCACCGGGGCCAGGCCTTCGGTGATTTCATCGAGCAACAAAATCTTGGCGCCGGTGCGCAAAATGCGGGCCATGGCCAGCATCTGCTGCTCCCCGCCGGAGAGACGTGTCCCGGGGCTGTTGCGGCGCTCTTTGAGGTTGGGGAACATGTCGTAAATCTCGGCCAACGACATGCCGCCAGGGCCCACAACGGGTGGCAACATCAGGTTTTCTTCGCAGCTCAAGGTGGAGAAAATACCGCGCTCTTCCGGGCAAAAGCCCAGGCCTAAGCGGGCAATTTTGTTGGTGGCCATGGCAATGGTTTCCACGCCTTCCACCTGAATCGAGCCGGTGCGCTTGCCCGTCAAACCCAAGATCGCTTTGAGCGTGGTGGAGCGGCCCGCGCCGTTGCGCCCCAGCAGGGTGATGAGTTCACCCTCTTTGATTTCAAAGTCCACCCCATGCAGGATGTGAGACTCGCCATAGTAGGCGTGCAGGTTCGATACGCGCAACAAGGTCTTGCTCATGTCTCAATCTCCTCGGTGCTGCCCACATAGGCCTCCAGCACGAGCGGATCTTGCGACACCTGTGCATAAGGCCCTTCAGCCAACACGCTGCCACGCGCCAGCACGGTGATGGTGTCCGACAGGTTGGACACCACGCTCATGTTGTGCTCCACCATCAACACGGTGCGGTTGGCGGCCACCTTGCGGATCAGGTCCACCACGCGGCCCACGTCTTCGTGACCCATGCCTTGGGTGGGCTCGTCCAGCAGCATCAGCTCCGGGTCAAGTGCCAGGGTGGTGGCAATCTCCAGCGCGCGTTTGCGGCCATAGGGCAGCTCGACCGTCTGGGTTTGCGCGAAGGACGTGAGGTCAACCGCCTCCAGCAGCGCCATGGCTTCATCGTTAAGCGCGTACAGACTGGACTCAGGCTTCCAGAAATGAAAGCTGGTGCCCAACTTGCGCTGCAAACCGATGCGCACGTTTTCTAAAACGGTGAGGTGAGGAAACACCGCAGAAATCTGAAACGACCGCACCATGCCCGAGCGCGCCACCTGAGCCGCTGCGTGCTTCGTGATGTCCTTGCCCTTGTAAAGAATCTGCCCCGAAGTGACGGGCAAAAACTTGGTCAGCAGGTTGAAGAACGTCGTCTTGCCCGCGCCGTTGGGGCCGATCAAGGCGTGAATGGAACCCCGGCGAACTTGCAGATTGACATGGTCAACGGCCACAAAGCCTTTGAACTCTTTGGTAAGTCCCCGGGTTTCGAGAATGATGTCTTGGCTCATTGGGGGATGATACTGTTTCACTGCCTAGGGTTAACACTAGCAGGGCACAGTTGAAGGGCGCTCAGGCCGCTTGCTCCAGCGCCATTTGTCGCACTTGTTCCAACACGCCAAACAACTCATCTACTTGGGCTGAGCTGAACAACCCGTCCGGGCCTCGTGGGGCATAAGCTGTGAAGGGGGATTCGTACAGCCGAGCAGCCTCCATCACGCCGTGCTCGGTCAGATGGTTCACGATCAGGTTCACAAACTCCAGCTGATTGGCGGAGAGTGCTTTACCGTTCAAAAATCCATTCAAAGCCTGCGTGGCGGCCCCCCGGTCCAGCCCCACCAGCGACCGCACAAACAGCCCCAAACCATGCGCCTGCGCGCTGGCACGCTTCACATCGTCGGCACTGCCGGTGCCACTGTTCAACAGCAGATGCTCCAGCTCTGTCAAATCGGTTGCGGTCAAGGGCAGATTGCGGCGCAGTTTGTGCAGCGTGATGTGGCTCTCATGGGCACGTAAAAAGGCCCGCGCCTTGAGCCGAAAGCGCTCAAAGTCACCCGCGCTACTGCCCAGAGGCAGATCGACCTCAGTGGCGTCTCCCACCTCATCCACGAAGTCGGTGTAGATCACTCTGCGCTGCACCTTGTCCAGCAGGCGGACCAAGCCGCGCAAATGTCTGCGCGCCTGCTCCAGCATGGGCAGGCTCACGTCTTGCCACCACTCCTCGCCCGCTACCGCCTCGATCAGCACCATGTGCTTTCTCACATCGGGAATGCTGCCCAAGTCCAGCAGACCATCGGCCAGAGCGCGCACCTGCTCACGCAGCCGCGCGTAAGACAAATCGGCACGCACACAGGCCAGTTGGGTGCGCAACATCAGCAGGTCAAAACGCTTGGCGTCTTCATCGTCATCGCGCACCGCGCTGGGCAGGCCTGAGACATGAGTGGCCAGCTCGGACAACTGATCGGGGCTGACTTTTTGCCACGCCGTCGCTTGGCACCATGCCTCCACCCAGCGGCGCTGCGGGCGCACGACAAAATTGTCCAGACTCATGCCTGCCACCACGGCGAGTAGCAAGTTGGCCGTGTCCTGTCGTATGTTGACCTCTGACAAACCAAAGCCCGGCGCAGCTTCATGCGCTGCTCGACCGTCTGCCGCCAGCCGCTCATCCAACACTCCCAACAGCTCCAGCCGTGCCTTGAACAAGCGCTGGCTCAGCGGCTCCACGACGCTGCCTTGGCTGCCTTCAAGGTTTTGACTGAAGAACTCCAGGTTCTGGCAAAAATCGAAAATCAAAAACTCGGGCTTATCCTGCCCCGGCCCGAACAGGTCTTTACACAGCCGCGTGCCGCGTCCCACCATCTGCCAGAACTTGGCTTTGGAGCGCACGATCTTGAAGAACACCAGGTTCACCACCTCGGGCACGTCAATGCCGGTGTCCAGCATGTCCACGGATATGGCAATGTGCGGCGCCTTGTTTTTGACCGAGAAGTCGTCAATCAAGCTCTGTGCGTACTCAGTCTGGTAAGTGATGACGCGCGCAAACTGCCCCGCATAGTGCGGGTAGTTGGCGTTGAAGCGGTCCGCAATGAAGTTGGCGTGCGCGTTGTTCTTGGCAAACACAATGGTCTTGCCCAGTCGGTCGCCACCCGCCACCTTGTGGCCGCGCGTCATCAGCAACTCCAGCACTTTGTCTACGGTGTCGGTGTTGAACAGCCACTTGTTCACCGCCTCGGCTCCCACCTCGTCCGGGGCTTGGCCTTCCTCGTCCCACTCCAGCTCGTCCCACTGCTCTTTTTCAGATTCGCTCAATTCGGCGTAGCGTATCCCTTCGCGCTGGAACTTCAGCGGCACCGACACGGCGCGTGGCGGCACCAGGTAGCCCTCGGCAATCGCGTCCTCCAGCCCATAGGCATCGGTAGGCACACCGTCTTCCAGGCCAAACAGGCCGTAGGTGTTGCGGTCAATCTCATCTTTGGGCGTGGCGGTCAGCCCCACCAGCAACGCATCAAAGTAGGCAAAGATGGCTTTGTACTTTTGGTAGATGGAGCGGTGCGCTTCGTCCACGATGATCAGGTCAAAGTGCCCCACACCAAAGCGGCGCAAGCCATCATCCGTTTCGTTGATCAGCCCCATCATGGTTGGGTAGGTGCTCACGTACACGCGGCCCTCGGTGGCCTTCTCGGTCACCAGATTGACCGCCGCCGCATCCGGTAAATGCGCCTTGAAGGCATTGGCCGCCTGATTCACCAGCGCCACGCGGTCGGCCAAAAACAAAATGCGCTTGGCCCAGTTGGCCCGTTGCAGCAAGTCCACCAGCGCAATCACTGTGCGGGTTTTGCCTGCGCCTGTGGCCATCACCACCAGGGCTTTGCGCTGGCGGTCTTTTTCAAACGTTTCACCAATGCGGCGAATGGCACGTTGCTGGTAGTGCCGCTCTACGATTGACGCGTTGATGGTCACACCAGCCAAGGGCTTGGCCGAGCTTCGGCGCTGCACCAGAAGTTGCAACTCGTCTTTTTTGTGGAAGCCCTGCACTGGGCGCGGCGGGTAGGTGGTGTCGTCCCAAAACCAATGCTCGTAGCCGTTGGTGGTGTAGATCAACGGGCGCTGGCCGAACTGCTGTTGCAGGCAGTCGGCATACAGCTTGGCTTGCTGCTGGCCCACGCGTGCGTCGCGCCGGGTTCGCTTGGCCTCCACCACGGCCAGAGGTTTGCCATCGTCGCCCCACAGCACGTAGTCCACATACCCCACACCTTGGTTGTTAGGCATGCCCTGCACTTCATATTCCCGGTCGCGCGGTTGGTCCAGTTTCCAGCCTGCTTCTTTCAGCAGCAGGTCGATGTAGAGGTCGCGTGTTTGCGCCTCGTCGTAATCGTGGGTGTCGGGCGTGGCGGTGTTGGCTGCCTTGGCGGCGGCCACCTCGGCGCGCAGTTGGGCCAGCTCGGCGTCCAACGCAGCGGTTTTCTGCTGGGCGGTGGCCAGGGCGGTATCGCGTGCGGCCAGCTCGTCGGCCAGTGTGGCCAGTTTTTGCAAGGCCGCTTGGGTAGCTTGCGCACTGGCCTGGGCTGTGGCCTGCGCGGCGCTGGCATCTGCCGGGCGAGGCAACAGATCGGCACGGAACTGCAGCGCCGGCTCGGGGCGCGTGGCTCCCGTGCGGCCATAGTTGCGCGCCAGCCAAAACGCCACCTGAAACAGCTCGCGCAGCACGGCAGTGGCGTCAGCCGCAGTGATGAGCCGCGCACTGTGCACCGCGCTGTTGCCTTGCTTGCGAATCACGTCCATCTTGGCGTGCAGGCCGGGGCCAACCAGCACTTTGAAACTCGGCTCAAACAAGAAGGCCGACAGATCGGGCTTGTAGGGCATTTGCAGCTTGCCACCGCGCCCACCCTCGGCCTGAAACAACCACACCACCGCCAACTCCAGCGTGCGCCGGGCGTAGAAGCAGGCGGTACGCGGGTCGGTCAGCGCAGCCTGCTCGGCCTTGCCCGCCTCGGCGTACAGCGCGGGCCATTCAGCTTGCAGAAATGAGAAATTGGATGCTGTCATTTTTTTCTTCCCTGAATGCCTGCGTTTTTAACGCTCGGTCATTGAAACTGCATTGGCGCAGTGCTTCTTGAAAATCTCAGTCATTCGTGCCAGCAACTGCAACTCTGCTTCAGTCACACCGCGTTTCTTGGAAAGACTTGTCAGCAGCTTGTCCCAAGCAGGTAACAGGGCAACGGCCACGCGGCGGAACTCCACCAACAACTGCGAGGCGTTAAACCCGCAGTCTTTACTCAGCGCTTCCCACGAATGGGCACCAACTGTGTCAAACGTTTCTTCGTCACCAATGAAAAGCGCCAGGCCCGTATCGCCATAGGCTCTTACGCATAGAAGGTCGTAGAACGGCGCCAGCTGAAAGCCTCTTTCATCAATGAGCACCGACAAATTTTTGGCATGTGCGTCCGCGTTACCGATCAGGTAATTGAACATGACCCACCGTTGTAATTGCAGCAGGTCGCGTCCACCGACACGCAAGGTACGCAAGGCATCTACCAGCTTGGGAATGCTGACCAAACCGCCCATGCGCTGGTACTTCCAGCCCGGGCCGTGGCCCAGCAGCTGGCAACCGTCAATCTGATGAAGCCCCACGATATTTCCGGCAATGCTCTCGCGGTCGTATCGTTCCACCACGTAGCTTGCCTCCGGCACGCGCAGCAGCCACACATCAGGAACGGGCAATTTCAAGGCGCGGGCCAGCTTCATGCACGCGTATTCATTGATGGCGCTGGGCTGGTACCTGCGCTGGCGTGTATCGGGCTTGAGAATGTGCGTTGTAGGCGAATGCCCTACGCTGTCGCTCAAGCGTTTGCTCTTCTTGTCAAAGCGCAGCCCTATTTTGTCTTGTGCGCCTGCCAGCGACATCGTCGCGTTGACGTTGGACACTAACAGCGGAACTTGCGCACGGTCGGCAAGACGTCGGCTGAGTTCAGTTAACGCCAAGTTGCGATATTCCTGTTGGCTGTCTGGCCGCTCAGCCTCTGACAACAGAGACAACACCCCCGGCAACTCTGCGCCCAGTCTGCCTAGCACCTCAAATGACGATGCGCCACGCAAATGAATGGCGCTAACAATGTCATCCAGCGCCTCGCCTTCTGGCAACAAATTCTCGAAAAAGGTTCGGACTGCAGCGCCTACAAAGCGTTCCGTGCGCAAAGGGAACTGCGGTGCCAGCACAAAGCCGCCGGGCTGTTCTATCCACTGCGGGTCGTATTCAAAAAAGTAATCACTCGCTGCGTGCCCGAACCAACCCATGGGGCGCACATTGGCCCAAACACGCAGTCGAATCATGGTGAAGCCACCTGTTCTTGCTCAACCGAAGGAGTGTCCTTCCAACCGTCCACCGCCAAAGAGAGCCCCAAGCCTTCGACCAATTGCAACAGCAACGCCAAGGTACACCGACTGGGATCCGCTTCGGCATCACGGATGAATGACGTACTGACGCCGCACACTGAAGCTGCCTGCGCACGCGTCAGCCCCTGCCGCTTGCGCTCCAGCAACAAGCGCTTTGCTAGTTCGGGCAATGTGTCTGGAGTTACCTGCATTTTTTTTGACCTCTCAGGGTCAGTTTAGCTTACTTAACTAGCAAATGGCTAGAAATTGATCTTATGGGGGCAATAAATTCAATGCAAATGCATACGCCGTGCTTTGCGGGTTGAGCGATTCAAAACCCCTGAAAAAATGTCCCCTTGAGAGCAAAATAGCACAAAAAATAAGCAAAAACAAAGAAATTGATCTTATAAGATCAAATAATTAAAAGTTTTAATCGGGCTCACAACGCCCCCGCAAACGCCCGCTGCTGCAGCGAGGCGAACAGGGCGTCTAGCTGGGCCAGGGCGGTGCGGTGAGTGGCTTTGAGGGCTTCGATGGCTTGGATGCGGGTGGCGAAGGTTTGTTGGAGGGCCAGGGGAGGGACAACAATAGAAACTGCGCAAAGCCCTTGCTGATCAATCGTCGTCATTGTCGAAGTCTTGGCTCTAGTCTTTATCGCCGCTCGCATCATCGGCAGGCGAAGCAGGTGGTTCATGTAGATCGGTGAAACCCTATCGAGGTCCGGTGAGACCCTAATCAGGTGACATTCAAAAAGTGCCTCGTTGCTCTCTCCGAGATAGACGTTGTTATAAGCAATCCCATCCAGCTTCAGCGACGATCTGCAGAAGAGCAAATCACCAAATCGAAGGCCATAATTTTCTAGTTCCTTAGCGGTCGGCACAAGGCGCCTAGAGGACTGTGTGTCTATCAAATCCCCCCGGAATAGCTCTTCCACCCAAACCACAGGCAAGCCGTCTAAGCCCGCTTGTACATATTCGGGATTTTTCCGAAAAACTCCGTTGTTTGGCTTTGCCGCTGCCACGCCACCCAATGTGGAGCGGAGCCAACCACGGTCATTCGTCACCGGGTCGCCAAACATATCGAGAAAGAGGGACTGGGTGAGGGTGTCGAGGTGGGCCAGGGCTTGGCGGCGTTGGGTTCGGAGGGTTTCGGCCTGGTCCAGGATGGTGGCGATGCGGCGTTGCTCTTCCAGCGGCGGGAGCGGAACACGTAGGCCTGACAAGAAGTTTGCGGGCACACGCCTCTGCCCGCCGCTGCCGGTCATGCGCCGCTGGCCCTCGACTCGCACCGCGTCCAAGCGCAAATAGTGGTGCAAATACCGCGCATCCGAAACATCCAGGCGCGCACGGACGACATGAAATTCGGTAGAACCGAAGCCATTTCGCCGGGGAAGTAAGGCCTGCGCAATCTTCCCATTCTCAAAGCACGGCGTGATCTTGGCGACAAGAACATCACCGCTCAGAAACGGCGTGAAGCCTTTGGACACTTCTGAGTAATGCCGATCTTGTGTGGTCTCGATCTTTGCTGTTTCCGCACTCAGGGATGCCATGGGAACAAAAGAGACGAGATCATCGTCAGGCAAGCGTCCGCCCAATGGGGGATTCAAAAAAGCAACCTCAGAGAGCTTGGCGTATGGCGCGGCGCTCACTTCAACATCCCCTCCAACGCCTTCATTCCCGCCGCAATCTCGTCCTCCAGCTTGGCCAGCTCCGCCAATATCTCTGTCGGTGCGCGGTGCTCCACTTGCGCATGCACCACTTCCTTGTAGCGGTTGATGCTGAGGTCGTAGCCGTTGGCGGCGATGTCGGCTTTGGGCACGCAGAAGCTTTGGGCGGTGCGGGGGCGGGTGAGCTCTGACCCTTCGACAGGCTCAGGGTGAACGGACTTTAAAGAGTTCCAGCGGGCTAGCACGTCGGGCAGGTTGTTTTTGGCGTGCTCCTCTTTTGATAGCTTCTCATGCTCAGCTGCTGTGCGCTGCAGGCCTAATTTATCCTCAGACAAGAGGGGCTGGCGCTTGTCGTCCAGGCTGTAGCCGTCGGCCTGCATGTCGTAGAACCACACGTTGTCCGTGCCGCCGCTGTTGGTTTTGGTGAAGAACAGGATGGCGGTGCTGACGCCTGCGTAGGGTTTGAACACGCCGCCGGGCAGGCTGACGATGCCGTCCAGCTTCTGGTCTTCCACCAGCATTTTGCGCAGGGCCTTGTGCGCGGTGCTGCTGCCAAACAGCACGCCGTCGGGCACGATGACGGCGGCGCGGCCACCGGGTTTGAGCAGGCGCAGGAACAGGGCCAAAAACAGCAGCTCGGTTTTTTTGGTTTTGACGGTTTGCAGTAGGTCTTTGGCGACGTTCTCGTAGTCCAGGCTACCCGCAAAGGGCGGGTTGGCCAGCACCAGGCTGTAGCGGCCCTCTTCTGCACCATGCTCCTGGCCGAGCGAGTCGCGATAGGTGATGGCGGGGTTGTCCACGCCATGGAGCATCATGTTCATGCTGCCGATGCGCAGCATGGTGTTGTCAAAGTCGTAGCCATGGAACATGGCGTGGTTGAAGTGCTGGTTCAGCTTGGCGTCGTGGAACAGGTTGGGGTGGTGTTCGCGCAGGTATTCGCCCGCTGCCACCAAGAAGCCGCAGGTGCCGCTGGCCGGGTCGCAAATGGTGTCGGTGGGCGTCGGTGCGGTCATTTCCACCATGAGCTGGATGATGTGGCGCGGGGTGCGAAACTGGCCGTTTTGCCCGGCGCTGGCGATTTTGCCCAGCATGTATTCGTAGAGGTCGCCCTTGGTGTCGCGGTTGTCCATGGGCACGGCGTCCAGCAGGTCCACCACCTTGGCCAGCAGCGCGGGCGTGGGGATGGTGAAGCGCGCGTCTTTCATGTGGTGGGCGTAGGTGGAATCATCCGAGCCCAGGGTGCGCAGGAAGGGGAAGACGTGCTCGCCTAGGATGACGTACATCTCGGACGGTGCTTCGTTCTTGAAGCGGCTCCAGCGCAGACTGTCATACGCGCGGCCCCGTGGGTCGGCACCTTCGGGGAAGATGCGGCGCTCCATGGGCTTCTTCAGACGGGTGGCCTTGTTTTCTTCCAGGGTGTGCAGGTCGTCCAGGCGGCGCAGGAACAGCAGGTAGGTGATTTGCTCGATGACTTCGATGGGGTTGGCGATGCCGCCGGACCAGAAGGCGTTCCAGATCTGGTCGATTTTGCTTTTGAGGTCGCCGGTGAGCATGGGTGGGGGGTGCAGATGGAGTTGTAGGTGGCAGGGTGGGAGCGTGCTTGAGTGTAGCGGTGGCCTCAGATGCAAAAAACCCTGGCAACGTCGGGCGCTGCCAGGGTTTTATTTGCTACATAAAAAGTAGCTGCTTGTGCTACTGTTTAAAGGGCTTCAGACCAAAAGTGCATTCACTCTTCTGACATAAGCCGCCGGGTCCGCAGGCATGCCACCTTCGGCCAGCAGGGCCTGATCGAACAGGATGTGGGCCAGGTCGTTGAAGTGCACGGAGCCGTCCAGCTTCTTCACCAGCGCGTGCTCGGCGTTGACTTCCAGCACCGGCTTGACCTCGGGTGCCGTCTGGCCAGCTTGCTTGAGCATACGGGCGAGCTGGGTGCTCATGCCGTGGTCTTGCACCACCAGACAGGCGGGGCTGTCCACCAAGCGGGTGGTGACGCGCACGTCTTCGGCCTTGTCTTTGAGGGCTTCTTTCAGCTTGGCGAGCAGGGGCTTGAAGCTCTCGGCGGCTTCTTCTGCAGCCTTCTTTTCGGCCTCGTCTTGCAGCTTGCCCAGATCGACCGCGCCCTTGGCGACGGACTGCAGCGGTGTGCCGTCAAAGTCATGCAGGTAGTTCAGCGCCCATTCGTCCACGCGGTCGGTCATCAGCAGCACTTCGATGCCTTTTTTCTTGAAGACTTCGAGTTGCGGGCTGTTCTTGGCCGCTGCCAGGGTGTCGGCGGTGATGAAGTAGATGGCGTCCTGGCCTTCTTTCATGCGGGCTTTGTAGTCGGCCAGTGATACCAATCCGCCCGTTCGGGCTGAGCCTGTCGAAGCCTCCTGCCCTTCGACAGGCTCAGGGCGAACGGGGACATAGGTGCTGGCAAAACGCAGCAGCTTGGCCAGGCGCTCTTTGTTGCCAAAGTCTTCGCCCAGGCCTTCTTTGAGCACCGCGCCGAATTCGGCGTAGAACTTGCTGTACTTGCCTGCATTTTTCTCTGCCTCGGCTTTATCTTGTTCACTGAGAACGTCGGTCACGCCGTCAGCGTTTGCTTCAGGCAACTTGTCGTTCTTGGCCAGATCTTCCAGCATGCCCAGAACGCGCTTGGTGCAGCCTTCGCGGATGGCTTTGACATCGCGACTTTCTTGCAGCAGCTCACGGCTCACATTGAGCGGCAGGTCAGCCGAATCGACCACGCCCTTGACAAAGCGCAGGTAGGTGGGCAAGAGCGCCTCGGCGTCGTCCATGATGAAGACGCGCTTGACGTACAGCTTCACGCCTGCAGACTTCTCGCGGTTGTACAAATCCATCGGCGCTTTAGAGGGGATGTAAAGCAGCTGCGTGTACTCGGTGCTGCCTTCCACGCGGTTGTGGGTGTGGGCCAGCGGGGCTTCAAAGTCGTGGCTGATCTGTTTGTAGAACTCTTCGTACTGCTCAGGCGTGACGTCTTTCTTGGGGCGGGCCCACAGCGCGCTGGCTTTGTTGACGGTTTCCCACTCGCCGGTCTTGACCATGTCGCCGGGTTGGCGGCCGCCGGTCTCGTCACCAGGGACGATCAAGTCGCCGTCTTTCCACTCTTCTTTTTCCATCAAGATGGGCAGGCTGATGTGGTCGGAGTATTTGGCGATGATGCCCTTGACTTTCCAGGCGCTGGCGTAATCCATCGCATCGTCGCGCAGGTGCAAGATCACGCTGGTGCCGCGCTCGGCGCGGTCAATGGCTTCGACTTCAAAGTCGCCAGCGCCGCCGCTGATCCAGCGCACGCCTTCAGACGACTTCATGCCCGCGCGGCGTGACTCGACCGTGATCTTGTCGGCCACGATGAAGCCGGAGTAAAAGCCCACGCCAAACTGGCCGATGAGCTGCGAGTCGGTCTTTTGATCGCCCGAGAGTTTGGAGACAAAGTCTTTGGTGCCACTCTTGGCGATGGTGCCCAAGTGGTCAATGGCTTCTTGCGTGCTCATGCCGATGCCGTTGTCGGTGATGGTCAGGGTTTTGGCGACTTTGTCGAAAGACACGCGCACTTCAAGGTTGGGCGATGACTCGTACAGGCCGCCATCATTGATGGCCTCAAAGCGTAACTTGTCGCAGGCGTCCGACGCGTTGGAGATCAACTCGCGCAGGAAAATTTCTTTGTTGGAATAGAGCGAATGGGTGACGAGGTGCAGCAGTTGGGCGACTTCGGCTTGAAAGGAATGGGTTTGTTTGCTCATTTTTTGAAAATTGGGGGTTCTGTGGAGATAGTCCAGCGCTGTGAAACGGTGGAAAGGCTGAATTATGGGTGCATTGGTGAATTTCAAGGCTTAGCCTTGCCCGGAAAAGACAATAGCTATCACCGCTAAACTCTACATCCTTCCTGTTTAACCGAGTCAACATCCCATGAGCCTGACCCCTGCCACCATCCTGACCGGATTTCTCGGTTCCGGCAAAACCACGTTGCTCAAGCGCGTGCTGTCCGAAGCCCACGGTCAGAAGATTGCCGTGATTGAAAACGAGTTCGGAGAAGAAAACATTGACAATGAGATTTTGGTTTCAGATACCAACGAGCAGATCATTCAGATGAGCAATGGCTGCATCTGCTGCAGCATCCGCGAAGACCTCCGGACCACGCTGCGAGATTTGGCTGAAAAAAAACGAAAGGGCGAGCTCGACTTTGATCGCGTGGTAATCGAAACCACAGGCTTGGCTGATCCAGGCCCAGTGGCGCAGACCTTTTTCATGGATGATGAAATTGCCGAAAGTTTTTTGCTTGATTCCATCCTGACGCTGGTTGACGCTAAGCATGCTGCCCAGCAACTGAATGACCGGCAAGAGGCACGTAGGCAGGTGGGTTTTGCCGATCAGATATTCATCAGTAAGACTGATCTGGTTTCAGCTGAAGAAACTTCGGCGCTGATGCACCGCCTTAAGCACATGAACCCTCGCGCACCGCAAAAAGCAGTGCATTTTGGCGAAGTGGCTTTGAGTGATGTGTTTGATCTGCGGGGCTTTAACCTCAATACCAAGCTGGAGATTGATCCGGATTTTCTTAAAGAGGATGCGCACGACCATGGGCACGGGCATGAAGACGCCCATGATCACGAAAATGACGATGAGCACGAGCACGGAGAACACTGTGATCACCCTTCTCACAAAGAAGCCCATGGCCACCACCATCACCATGACGATGATGTGAAGAGCTTTGTATTCCGCTCAGATCGTGCATTTGATCCCGCCAAGTTGGAAGACTTTCTGGGCGCCATTGTCAATATCTACGGCCCGCGCATGTTGCGCTACAAGGGCGTTCTTCACATGAAGGGCTCCGAGCGCAAGGTGATTTTTCAGGGCGTTCACCAGCTCATGGGCAGTGATTTGGGTCCAGCTTGGGGTGCCGAAGAGGCCCGTGTTAGCAAAATGGTGTTCATTGGCCTGGATTTGCCCAAAGACATTTTCTTGCAAGGATTGGAGCAAAGCCTGGTTTAAAACCTGTACACTCGCGCGCCGGGATGAATCTATCGCCAAGCTCTTTCCCGGCTTGCATTAAGGTTGTAACTGTAGGTGTGGTGGTGTCTGCTCATGCCCTGCACAAAATGAAGATTTGACGATCAGAACAGGAAAAACGCCGTGTCCACTAAAGCTAAAACCGTAGCGGCCAAATCCAAGGCTGCAAAGGCTGTCATTGCCAAACCTGCCAGCAAGGTGGGCATTAAGCCCGCGGCAAAACCAGTAGCTGGTAAATCTGTTGTGAAGTCGTCAAAGCAGGTCACATCAAAAAAACCGGTGGTTAAATCGGTAATTAAAACCGCGACCAAATTGAAGGTTACAACCAAAGAAACAACCAAAGCTGCGTCAAAACCTATCGTTAAGCCGTCTCCAAAGACATTAGTTAAGACCGTGGCGAAGAGCAAGCCTGCAGTTAAAGCAAAACCACTCAAATCGCAAGCCAACGTCAAACCGGCGTCTAAAAAATCGACTGTAACTAGTCAGCCGAAAACCAAGGCTGCAAAACCGCTGGCCCCACCTGTTAAATCACCGATTCAGACCATCAGTAAAAGTAAATCGCCCGCTAAGTCGGCGGTCAAGCCTATTGATAAGGTTTCAATCAAACCCGCACCTATTCTGAAAACTTCAACTTCCGCCCTTTCCTCGGCCGCTCCCTTGGTGTCCACGTCAGCCCCTAAGGTTGTACCTGCGACAGTCGTTGCGCCTGTTAAACCTCGTGTGTCTTCGCGTTTGGCGCAGCTGACCGTTCCTTCCATGGCGCAATCGGTGGCATCTACCGCTGCCAAATCCAGCTTCACTCAATCTGAACAAGTGACTCTGATTGTTTCCCCCTTGCCTTCAAGCATCAAAAAAGACCCGAAATTGGCCAACAATTGGAAAACCAAACCTGCAGAACAACTGACGGATGCTGAGTTGATTGCCATGCCTGAGAGCGAATACATGAATAGCAAGCAGCTTTCAGCTTTTCGGCATAGATTACAGTTGCTCAAAGAAGATATGCTAGCTAACGCCGGAGAAACTACGGAGCATTTGCGTGAAGACACGGTGGTGGTTCCCGATCCGGCTGACCGTGCCACCATTGAAGAAGAGCATGCATTAGAGTTGCGTACACGGGACCGTGAGCGCAAGTTGCTTAAAAAGATTGAGCAGTCCATCACCCTGATTGATGCTGGGGAGTATGGTTATTGCGACGAAACTGGGGAGCCTATTGGAGTCGGTCGCTTGTTGGCTCGCCCCACTGCGACCCTCTCTTTGGAGGCCCAGCAGCGCCGGGAGCTCAAACAAAAGATGTTTGGGGATTGATTAAATTGATTCGCTAGTCATAATCGCACTAATAGATACATTATTTCAGCCTTAATCTGAGAAATATGGCCAAAGACGACTCACTATTCGGTTTGCTTTCCAAAGTAGCCAAGTTTGTCGTTAAGCCGACCAAGAACTGGGACGAGGTTGCGGCAAAAGACTCTGAGCCAGGCGTGGGTTATAGCAAGGATGCCCTCAAGGCGATGATCGTGCGTAAAAAACAGAACGACTTCGTCCGTAAGCGCGAGTTTGATATTCTGCGCAAAATGCGACGCACCGAACCGGTTCAAAGCACGGCGAATGTGGATCGACCGTCCTACTTTCAAAGCAGTCTGCCGTCCAATGCGGACGAGCGAGCGATGACTGTTAGAAAAATCGATGAAATCGAAGCCCAGATGTCTAACCAGTGGTGGCGAGGCAAGGGAAATGAAGCCCCAGCTTCTGGCGAACGCACTCCAACGCCGCCCCCTCGGTTGCAGGATGTCCATTCTCGCCCCTCTGTCGCTGCAGCGGCGTCGTCAAACCATGCCTCGTCAAAGCGTCCCAACGTTAATGTGAGCCCAGCGTCTGCTGTTTCACCTCGATCCGTTCCTGCTCCAGCTGCGGCCTCACCTGCGCCAACATATAAGCAAACCGCCTCGACGGCGCATGCTCCCTTACTCTCCTCATCACTTGCACCCAAGTCCAAGGACTCGGCTGAACTCTTGGAGCCGCCTGCGCAGTGGGGTAAAGCCAATAGTGCAGTGACTGACATGGGTAGCTTGGTGTCAGGTTTTTCAATTTCCAATCTCTTTCAAAACGCTGAAGTGGACGTGGCGTCAGAGCCTGAGCTGGAAGAGGCTGCAATCCGCTTCGCAAATGGAGACAATTCGGGAGCCGAAGAGGCGCTTCTAGCAGCATTAAAGCCGGTCAACTTGACTTCTGATCGAGCTGAGATTTGGATCGCTGCTTTGTTTGACCTGTACCGCGCAACAGGGCAACAGGCCAAGTTTGATGAAAGTGCGCTTGGATTCGCAAGTCGTTTTGGGCGTTCTGCGCCGGCTTGGTTCTCTACGCCTGAGTTGCTCAAACGGGGTGATGCTGGGCCAAGCTTTAAAGGCAATGCGTCTCATGTTGCTGTATCCAGTGGTGCAGCGAATTGGGCGGCGCCACAAGTGTTGACCTCGGCGGATATTGCCACTTTACAGCTAGCATTGAAAAGCAAACCCGCACCGTGGGTATTGGATTGGAGCTCCCTTGCTTCTATCGAAACTGATGTGTTGCCTGCGCTGGGCGCTTTGTTCGCTCACTGGTGTGTCACTCCGCTAACTTTGACTTTCAGAGGTGTTGACGGTTTGTTTGGAGCCTTAAAGGCAATAACAGTTTTAGGCGAAAAAACAGTTTCCCCATCTGTATGGCAAATGCACATGGATGCCTTGCGTGTGGTTGGGGCGCACGACGATTTTGAGATGGTCGCTTTGGATTTTTGCGTTACTTTCGAAGTGTCCCCACCTTCGTGGCAAAAATCTCTTTGTATTTGCAAGCTTGAAGGTCCCAATTCTCTTCAGAACATTATCACTAATGGGGATGTCAAAGAGCCGTGGAAAGATTCCATTGTGCATAGCTCCTTTCTTGAAGAGGATTCCATCATTGGCGTCACTACGGTTGCGCTCAGTGGTGAAATTTTGAGCGATGCGGCAGAAGCCTTGGCGCAGTTAGAGGCGGCCATCGGTGAAGACGCTACACAAATGGTGATTTCCTGCGAAAACCTGATTCGTGTTGATTTCTCTGCGGCGGGCAGCATTCTCAACTGGGTGGCAGGACAAAGAGCTAGCGGTTGCATGGTGCAGTTCAGCAACGTTAATCGCATAGTCGCCGCTTTTTTCCATGTGATTGGAATCACCGAATTTGCTCGAGTTGTGCCGCGTAGCACTTGAGTTAAACACTCGTGCTCATTCGGTAGAGAGAGCGAGTTCATAGCTCTCGTGGTGCTGCATGTCGCATTTAGTTGCAGCTCTTTCCTGTAATTAAAACTTCAGGCATCACATTCAAATCCATTGCTAAGTACTTAATTTAGAACGGTTTTTTGTGTGCATTCGCCTAATAAATCCTTTCTAAGTCCTTGATTTCATTGAAATTTTTCATGTTTTAGCCTTTGACGGCGTTTGATTTGCTGGTACAGTGCAATTAAGTGCAATTAAGTGGTGAAAAGTGCCGTTACTTTTCGCCTGATTGCATTTCAATTTTGTAGAGGTGTACTGTCGTGTTTCAAGGGGCTTCGTCACTGAATCTGGATGCCAAGGGGCGGCTGTCTGTGCCGACTCGGCACCGTGACGTGCTCCTGGCCACCGCAGCGGGGCAACTCACCATCACCAAGCACCCACATGGCTGCCTCATGGTCTTCCCTCGCCCCGAGTGGGAGAAGTTCCGCGAGCGCATCGCCGCCTTACCCATGTCGGCCCAGTGGTGGAAGCGCATCTTTTTGGGCAACGCCATGGATGTAGAGATGGACGCCACCGGTCGCGTGCTGGTGTCGCCCGAGTTGCGCGAGGCTGCGGGCATCACCCGCGACACCATGTTGCTGGGCATGGGCCAGCACTTCGAGCTGTGGGACAAGTCCCGCTACGATGCCCAAGAGGCCCAGGCCATGCAGGGCGAGATGCCCGAGGTCTTCAAGGACTTTTCCTTCTGAGGCCAGCGGTGCACACCCCTACATGTCCACACACCACCGTCCTGTTGAGCGAAGCCGTCGATGCCTTATTTCAGGCCGACGACGCTCAAGCCGGTGACGCATCACCTGCCGATGGTACGTATGTTGATGCAACCTACGGGCGTGGCGGGCACTCTGGTTTAATTCTGTCGCGGCTTTCGCCTCGGGGTCGTTTGATTGCCTTTGACAAAGACCCTGAGGCGATTGCGCAAGCGGCACAAATCACCGACCCGCGGTTCTCCATCCGGCATGAAGGCTTTCGCCATCTGGGGGAGTTGCCTGCTGCTAGCGCGACCGGTGTGCTGTTGGACTTGGGTGTGAGCTCGCCACAGATCGACACGCCCGAGCGGGGTTTCAGTTTCAGGTTCGAAGGCCCACTGGATATGCGCATGGACACCACGCGCGGGCAGAGCGTGGCGCAGTGGTTGGAAACGGCCGATGTCGAACAAATAAAGGAGGTGATACGTGACTATGGCGAAGAGCGGTTTGCTGGGGCCATTGCAAAGGCGATTGTTGCTCGCCGACAAACACGGGGCCCGATTTCAACCACCACCGAACTGGCCGACCTCGTGGCTGACACGGTCAAAACCCGCGAGTCGGGCCAGAACCCTGCAACGCGCACATTTCAGGCTTTTCGGATTTTCATCAACGCCGAACTTGAAGAGTTGCAACACGCGCTAGATGCCAGTTTGGATGTGTTGCAGGTGGGTGGGCGTTTGGTGGTCATCAGTTTCCATTCACTGGAGGATCGCATAGTCAAGCAATTCATAGCTAAGCATTCGCGTGATGTGTACGACAGGCGCACACCATTTGCACCTCCCAAGGCCATGAAGCTGCACCCGCGTGATCGTATCAAGCCTTCTGCAGCTGAAGTCGCGGCCAACCCCCGTTCCCGAAGCGCCATCATGCGCGTGGCGATGAGGACTGCTGCATGACTAGACTCAACTTGGTACTACTGCTAACAGTTTTGTTAAGCGCCTTGTACTTAGTGGGTATGCAATACGAGTCGCGTCGCCTTTTTACTGACATCGACCAGGCCAAGGCGCTGGCGCGCAAGTTGGAGTTGGAGCGTGAACGTCTGCAAGCTGAAAAGCGCGCGCAAGCCACCCCGCTGCGGGTGGAGCGCTTGGCGCGCGACCAGTTGCAAATGCGCGTTGCTACGCCGGCCATTACGCATTACGTCAGCAAGGGTGCTTCTCCAGGGGGTGCCCATGAGTAGCCGCAGCATTCTCTACACCTCTAGCCCGTTGCTAGCCAGTCCGACGCCGCTGTGGCGCAGCAAGCTGGTCGTTTTGACAATCGCCTTGGCATTTTGTGCGCTTGCTGCGCGTGCGGCCTACATTCAAGTGATTGCTAACGAGTTCTTCCAGCGCCAAGGTGAGGTGCGTTTTGCCCGTACTTTAGAGTTGCCCGCGAACCGGGGTCGCATTCTGGATCGAAATGGTTTGATTTTGGCTTCGAGTGTGCCTGCCATCAGCATCTGGGCCATTCCTGAAGATATCAAGGGCAATCCGAATGAGCTCAAGCGCTTGGCGCAATTGCTAAAGATGCCATTGGCCGAGTTGAATAAAAAGGTTGAAGACGAAGACAAAACCTTTGTCTGGCTCAAGCGGCAAGTCGATGAGTCGGTGGCAAAGGAGATTGCCGCTATGGGAATGAATGGCGTTTATCAGCGCAAAGAGTACAAACGCCAATACCCCGAGGGTGAAGCCGCCGCTCATGTGGTGGGTTTTGCAAACGTAGAAAACAATGGTCAAGAAGGAATTGAGCTCACTTTCAACAAAGACTTGGCTGGTCGATCTGGATCGCGTCGGGTCATCAAAGACCGACTTGGCAATGTGGTGGAAGCGGTTGGCGAAGAAGTTCCCCCTGTCGATGGTCGTGACCTGCAACTTAGTATTGACAGCAAGGTGCAGTTCTTTGCCTACCAACAACTGCGTGATGCGGTGCTGGAGCACAAGGCCAAGGCTGGTAGCGTGGTGGTTCTGGATACGCAGAGCGGGGAGGTCCTAGCCCTGGTCAATTACCCCAGCTACGCCCCTGAAAAACGACAAAACCTCAGTGGAGAGCAGTTACGTAACCGGGCGCTGACGGACACCTTCGAGCCGGGCTCCACCATGAAGCCTTTCGTGGTGTCGCTGGCACTAGATAAAGGTCTAGTCACGCCAACTACCAAGATTCAGACCGCACCTGGGCGTCTGACGATCAATGGAGCTACGATCAGCGACGCTCATCCACTTGGGCTGTTGACGGTCAGTCAAATTATCCAAAAATCCAGCAATGTTGGCACGGTCAAAATGGCCATGCAAATGCAGCCGCGCGAGATTTGGGAGAGATACAGCCAATTAGGTCTTGGTCAAAAACCGCAACTGCCGTTCCCTGGAGCCGTAAGCGGCCGACTACGTGCTTACAAAAGTTGGCGTCCGATTGAACAAGCCACTATGAGCTACGGCTACGGTCTGTCTACCAGTCTGTTCCAGCTTGCGCATGCCTATACCGTCTTCGCTCGTGATGGAGAGTTGGCACCTGTCACCCTACTCAAGGCATCACAGGAAACCGTGGCGGGAGTGAGGGTCATTGAGTCCGGCCACGCCAGAGCTGTGCGCGAGATGCTTCATCTTGTGACCGGCCCCGGCGGCACGGCCCCCAAAGCGCAGACCATGGGCTACTCAGTAGGTGGAAAAACGGGCACTGCCCACAAGCAAGAGGGGCGTGGCTACGCTGCCCATAAATACCGGGGTTTTTTTGTCGGCATTGCGCCCATTGAAAAGCCGCGCATCGTGGTCGCGGTGATGATTGACGAGCCCTCAAATGGGAAATATTTCGGTGGCGATGTGGCTGCCCCTGTGTTCAGTCAGACTGTTCAGCAGACATTGCGACTAATGGGAATTCAGCCCGATATGGCGGTCAAGCCGCAGATCGTGACTCAGATGGTGGAGGAGAGCTTCTGATGAAAGAACTCCACAGTCCCGAGCAAGCTGCACTTTGGTTGCGATCCCAAGTCACAGGCACGCTCAAGACCGACAGCCGTCAGGTGCGCTCGGGTGACGGCTTCATCGCTTGGCCCGGCGCTGGCAGCGACGCTAGAGCCTATGTGCCTGCTGCGATTTTGCAAGGTGCAAGTGCTTGCATCGTAGAAAAGACGGGCGTAGAAAACTATCAATTCAGCAAAGAGTCGTATTCTGAAGCGTTGGCATGCTACCCGCAACTTAAAGCTGCCAGCGGCCCAATAGCGGCGGCTTATTTTGAGCAACCTTCCACCCAGCTCGACGTGCTAGCCGTTACCGGAACCAATGGAAAAACTTCTACCGCTTGGTGGCTGGCTCAAGCCCTGTCGCATTTATCTCCCGCACGCCCTTGCGGGTTGGTCGGTACGTTGGGAGTGGGGCGCATGGTTAAAGCTGGCACCCCCCTGGCAGGCATCATCAGCACCGGTTTGACCACGCCCGATCCGGTTCTGTTTCACCACACTTTGCGCCGTTTTGTCGATGATGGTTTGCAAGCTTGTGCGGTAGAGGCATCCTCCATCGGCCTGCAAGAGCACCGCCTTGACGGAACGCATATTCGAACAGCGGTCTTCACCAACTTCACGCAAGACCACTTGGACTACCACGGCAGCATGGCGCAGTACTGGCAAGCAAAGGCCGTTCTGTTTGAGTGGCCAGATTTGAAAGCTGCGGTCGTTAATGTGGATGACGAACAAGGCTCGATGTTGGCCGTGAAGTTGGCCAGCAGTTCAATCGATCTCTGGACAGTGTCAATGAGTGGACCGGCGCGCATACAGGCGAGGGACATCGAGCTGGGGCGTCAGGGTTTGCGCTTCGCTGTTTGCGAAGGTGATGAAAGTCATGTTTTGGAGACGGTTCTTATCGGTGGCTTTAACGTCAGCAATTTGTTGGGTGTGATAGCGGCCATGCGCACGTTGGATATTGCGTTGGGTGATGCTGTGGCTGCTTGCCGAGGCCTGCGTTCTGTACCAGGACGCATGGAGTTGGTCAATGGTGATGAAGGTATCGAAGCAGGCGTTGAGACGCCAATAGTGGTGGTGGACTACGCCCACACACCCGACGCGCTGGCCAAGGCCTTGCAGTCGCTTCGCCCCTTTGCCGAACAACGTGGGGGGCAACTCTGGTGTATTTTCGGTTGTGGTGGTGATCGAGATGTCTTGAAGCGTCCGCTCATGGGTGCTGTCGCAGCCAAAGAGGCAGACAGAGTCGTCGTGACCAGCGACAACCCACGCCACGAAAAAATCCAGGTCATCATCAGCCAAATATTACTAGGACTTGAGGGTGACGTTAAGGTAAATGTGCAGGCCGACCGGGCGCAGGCCATTGCCCAGACGATGGCTGCGGCCAATGCGAACGACGTGGTGCTGATTGCAGGTAAGGGTCATGAAGAAGAGCAAGACGTTGCCGGTGTGCGGCATCCTTTCTCAGATCGGCTGCACGCGCAACTCGCCTTGCAGCGCCGAGTTGATTCTCAGCCAGGAGCACGACCATGATGACCTTGCAACAAGCCGTACAGTGGCTTGGCAACGCGCAAGTCGTGGGAGACCCCAACGTCACCGTGCAACGTGTTCACAGCGACACCCGCAGTTTGATGCCGGGCGACCTCTTTGTGGCGCTCAAGGGCGACCGTTTTGACGGCAACGACTACCTGGCCGAGGCTAAGGCCAAGGGCGCGATAGCGGCTCTGTGCCAGGGCGATGAAGCCCACGCCGCGTTGACTAGCGCCGGCTTGCCGGGACTGGTGGTGGCCGACAGCAAACGCGCCTTGGGCGAGTTGGCCGCAGGCTGGCGTGCGCAGTTCAAGCTGCCCTTGATCGCGGTCACCGGCAGCAATGGCAAGACCACGGTCACGCAAATGATTGCGGCGATTTTGAGTGCCTTCAAACCGCAGGCCATGCTGGCCACGCAGGGCAACTTCAACAACGACATAGGCGTGCCGTTGACCCTGCTGCGCTTGAACGCGCAACACGAGGTGGCGGTGGTGGAGCTGGGCATGAACCACCCCGGTGAAATCAAGGTCCTGTCTGACATGGCGCGGCCCACAGTGGCGCTGGTCAACAACGCGCAACGCGAGCACCTGGAGTTCATGGCCAACACGCAAGCGGTGGCGCAGGAGAACGGCGCGGTGATTGAGACCCTGGGCATCCACGGTGTGGCCGTGTTCCCGGCGGACGATGCCTTCAGCCTGCTGTGGCTGGAGCTGACCGGTGCACGCGCCCACATGAGCTTTGCCATCAAGCACCAAGAGGCCGATGACCTGGAAGGGGCGGATGTGTACTGCGCGCCCCCCGTGTGGACGGGCGAGGCCTGGGCCGTGCGGGTGCGCACGCCAGTGGGCACGCTGAGCTACCGTCTGCGGGTGGCTGGTCTGCACAACGTGAAGAACTCGCTGGCCGCCGCCGCCTGTGCGCTGGCCGCCGGTGTGCCGTTGGTCGATATTGCACGCGGGCTGGAGGCCTTTGAGCCGGTCAAGGGGCGCTCAAAGGCCGTGATGGTCAAACTGTATGGCCACTCGCTCACCCTGGTGGACGACAGCTACAACGCCAACCCCGACTCGGTGCGCGCCGCCATTGACGTGCTGGCCGGTCTGCCGGGGCCGCGCCTGCTGGTGCTGGGTGATATGGGCGAGGTCGGCAATGACGGCCCGAAATTCCATGCTGAGGTGGTGGCCTATGCACAAACGCGTGGCATCGATACTTTGTATGGTCTGGGTGAACAGATGGGCTTGGCGATCACTGCCGGAAGTCAACACTTCACCGACATCGACTCCCTGAATGCCACCGTGCTGCTTCAATTGCCCAAGCTGGCCAGTGTGTTGGTTAAGGGCTCGCGCTTTATGAAAATGGAGCGGGTGGTTGAAGCCATCACGAGCTGCGCTCAACGCCCTAACGACAACAAGGACATTCACCATGCTGCTTAGCCTTGCCCAGTGGTTGCAAAGTCTGTCACCCGAGTTCGGGTTTTTCCGGGTGTTCCAGTACCTTACGTTTCGCGCCGTCATGGCCGCACTTACTGCGCTGCTGATGGGGCTGATTGCAGGTCCTTATGTGATTCGCCGTTTGACCGAGCTGAAGATCGGTCAGCAGGTGCGCAGCTACGGCATGGAAACACACCTTGTTAAAAGCGGCACGCCCACCATGGGTGGCGTGTTGATTTTGCTGTCCATTGTTGTGTCAACCTTGCTTTGGTTCGACCTGAGCAATCGTTTTGTGTGGATCGTGTTGTTGGTCACGCTGGGCTTTGGGGTCATTGGCTGGGTGGATGACTGGCGCAAGGTGGTCAACAAGGACGCCGAGGGCATGCGTTCACGCGAGAAGTACTTTTGGCAATCGATGATTGGTCTAGTGGCCGCGCTTTATCTGGTGTTTAGCATCTCCGAGAGCAGCAATATGCGTGTGCTGGAGCTGTTTTTCAAATGGGTGCAGTCCGGCTTTGATCTGAACCTGCCGCCCAAAGCCGGGCTCTTGTTGCCTTTCTTCAAAGAGGTCAGCTACCCGTTGGGTGTGTTCGGTTTTGTGATTTTGACCTATCTGGTAATCGTCGGCTCCAGCAACGCCGTGAATCTGACCGACGGTCTCGACGGCCTGGCAATCATGCCGGTGGTGATGGTGGGCTCTGCACTAGGCATTTTTGCGTATGTCACGGGCAGCTCGGTGTTCTCCAAATATTTGTTCTTGCCGCACATTCCGGGCGCGGGAGAGTTGTTGATTTTTTGCGCCGCCATGGCGGGCGCAGGCCTGGCCTTTTTGTGGTTTAACGCGCATCCGGCACAGGTCTTTATGGGCGACGTAGGTGCTCTTGCATTGGGTGCGGCACTGGGCACCATCGCCGTCATCGTGCGTCAGGAAATCGTGCTGGCCATCATGGGCGGTATTTTTGTGGTGGAGGCGCTTTCGGTCATGGTGCAGGTGACTTGGTTCAAGTACACCAAGAAAAAATATGGTACGGGTCGGCGCATCCTCAAGATGGCCCCGTTGCACCACCACTTCGAGAAAAGTGGCTGGAAAGAAACGCAGGTCGTAGTGCGTTTTTGGATCATCACCATGCTGCTGTGTTTGGTGGGCCTGTCCACCTTGAAGTTGAGATAAGCGAGCCACAGCGTGATCGAATTTAAAGACCAACACGTTCTCATCCTCGGCCTCGGTGCGTCCGGGTTGGCGATGGCGCGTTGGTGTGCGCGCCAGGGGGCGAACGTGACGGTGGCCGACACGCGCGCTGCGCCGCCGCAGCTCAGCACCTTGCGCGCTGAGTTTGCGCAGGTGAACTTCATCGCCGGGGCCTTCACGCCGGGCTTGGTGGAGGGCACGCAGGTGCGCATGGTGTTGCGCAGCCCGGGTTTGTCGCCCGCTGAGATTGCGCCTGTGGCTAACGCGGCCCACGCCAGTGGACTGTGGCTTGGCGGCGAATTAGATTTGTTTTTTGAAGGTTTGCAAGCACTAAAAACCAGCCAGAGTTATGAGCCAAAAGTGCTGGCCATCACCGGCACCAATGGCAAGACCACGGTGACCTCGCTCACTACGCAACTAGTGGCGCGGGCCGGCAAGAGCGTGGCCATGGCCGGCAACATCGGTCCCACGTTGCTCGACACCTTGAGTGAACATCTTGCTGCGGATAGCCTGCCAGAAGTATGGGTGCTGGAGCTGTCCAGCTTTCAGCTCGACGGCGTGAAAAATTTTGAGCCCACCGCTGCCACGGTATTGAACGTGACGCAGGATCACCTGGATTGGCATGGCACTGTGCAGAATTACGCCGATGCCAAGGCGCGCATTTTTGGGTCGACCGGCTTGATGCTGCTGAACCGCGACGACGCAGCCGTCATGTCCATGCTGCCGCCCGCCGCGAAGGGCAAAGCGTTCCAAGCGGCGGTGTTGCGCGAGCATGTGACCTTTGGTGCGACCTTGCCACTGCGCCCCGGTGATTACGGTATTGAGAACGTCAACGGCATGACTTGGTTGGTGCGCGCGCAAGAGGCGGACGAGACCATCAAGAAACGCAGAAACAGCGTGGAAGAAGAGGTCTTCATCCAGCGCCTCATGCCCGCCGACGCCTTGCGCATCCGGGGGCGTCACAACGCCACCAACGCCCTGGCCGCGCTGGCCCTGGCCCAAGCCGCAGGCTGCACCCTGGCCCCCATGCTCTACGGCCTGCGCGAGTACCGGGGCGAGCCGCACCGGGTAGAGTCGGTGGCCATCATTAACGGCGTGGAGTATTTTGACGACAGCAAGGGCACGAACGTGGGTGCGACGGTCGCGGCCTTGCTCGGTTTGGGCGAGGCGGATGAAGGGGGCGTTTCAGCACGCAAGCTTATCGTGATCTTGGGTGGCGACGGCAAGGGGCAAGACTTTTCTCCGCTGGCCGCACCCGTAGGCCGCCATGCCCGCGCAGTTGTCTTGATCGGGCGCGATGCCGCGCTCATCCGCACAGCATTGCAAGGCACGGGCGTGCCGATGTTTGACGCCAGTGACATGGCGCAAGCGGTGGCCCTGTCCAACCAACATGCGCATAGCAGCGACGCGGTGCTCCTCTCACCCGCTTGCGCCAGTCTGGACATGTTTGACAACTACGAGCACCGGGCTCGCGTCTTTTGCGAAGCTGTGCGAGTGCTGGCCGACGATGCGGGTGTGATGGACGGGGGGTTGGCATGAGCGCCGCACTGTCCGCCTGGTGGTCGGGCCTGGGGCGAGCGCAGTCGGGTCAGCTGCCCGTGAGCGGCGAGAATTGGAGCGCGGGGAGTACGGCCAGCAGCGTGCGCGTCTTTGATCAGGCCCTGGTCTGGGTAACGGTCGCCTTGTTGGCCTGGGGGCTGGTGATGGTGTATTCGGCCTCAATCGCCATGCCCGACAACCCCAAGTTTGCCCGCTATGCGCACACACACTTCCTCACGCGGCATTTGTTCTCGCTGGTCGTGGCCGTAGTAGCGGCCTTGATCGCGTTTCAAATCCCGATCGCCACGTGGGAGAAGATGGCCCCGTGGTTGTTCGTCGTCTCCCTCGTCCTGCTGATGGCGGTGCTGATCCCCTTCATCGGCAAAGGCGTTAACGGTGCGCGCCGCTGGATTTCGCTGGGTGTGATGAACTTCCAGCCCTCTGAACTGGCCAAATTCTCCATGCTGCTCTACGCCGCCGACTACATGGTGCGCAAGATGGACGTGAAGGAAAACTTCTTCAAAGCCGTCGTGCCTATGGGTGTGGCGGTGGCGGTGGTGGGCCTGTTGCTGCTGGCCGAGCCCGACATGGGGGCCTTCATGGTGATCGCAGTGATCGCCATGGGCATTTTGTTCTTGGGCGGCGTCAATGCCCGCATGTTCTTCCTGATTGCCGCTATTTTGTTCGTGGCCTTCGGCTTGATGATCGCCCTGAGCGAGTGGCGGCGCGAGCGTATTTTTGCCTACCTCAACCCCTGGGACGAGAAGCACGCCCTGGGCAAGGGCTACCAGTTGTCGCACTCCTTGATTGCCATTGGCCGGGGCGAAGTCTTTGGCGTGGGGCTGGGCGGCAGTGTGGAGAAACTGCATTGGCTGCCAGAGGCGCACACCGACTTCTTGCTCGCTGTGATCGGCGAAGAGTTTGGCCTGATCGGTGTGCTCACCGTCATCGGCCTGTTCTTGTGGATGACGCGGCGCATCATGCACATCGGGCGTCAAGCCATTGCGCTAGACCGCGTGTTTGCAGGTCTGGTAGCGCAGGGCGTGGGTATCTGGATGGGCTTTCAAGCCTTCATCAACATGGGCGTGAACCTGGGCGCGCTGCCTACCAAAGGCCTGACTCTGCCTTTGATGAGCTATGGCGGCTCCGCCATTCTTATCAATCTGGTGGCTCTGGCCGTAGTGCTGCGCATTGATTACGAGAGCCGACAGCTCATGCATGGGGGGCGGGTATGACCAAGACCGCTCTCATCATGGCAGGCGGTACGGGCGGCCACATCTTCCCCGGCTTTGCGGTGGCGCAAGCGCTGCGCGAACGCGGCTGGCGCGTGCACTGGTTGGGTGCGCCAGGCAGCGCGAATAAACCCAGCATGGAGAGCCAACTCGTGCCGCCGCAAGGTTTTGCTTTTGAGACGATTGATTTCTCCGGCGTGCGCGGCAAGGGTTACATCACGTTGGCCTTGCTGCCGCTGCGTCTGCTCAAAGCCTTTGCGCAAAGCATCGCCGTGTTGCGCCGCGTGCGGCCCGACGTGGTGGTGGGTTTGGGGGGCTACATCACGTTTCCGGCGGGCATGATGAGTGTGCTGCTGGGCAAGCCGCTGGTGCTGCACGAGCAAAACTCGGTGGCTGGCATGGCCAATCGCGTGCTGGCTGCGGTGGCGGATCGCGTGTTCACCGCCTTCCCGAATGTGCTGAAAAAAGGTAAGTGGGTGGGCAATCCCTTGCGTGAGGCCTTCTTGCAACAACCCGACCCCGCCATGCGCTTTGCAACACGCAGCGGCCCGCTGCGCCTGCTGGTACTGGGCGGCAGCTTGGGGGCCAAGGCGCTCAACGAAGTGCTGCCACGTGCCCTGGCGCTGATTCCACCCGCACAGCGTCCGCACGTCACCCACCAAAGCGGTGCCTTGCAGATCGACGCGCTGCGCGGCCACTACGCCGCTGCGGGTGTGCAGGCCGAATTGACGCCCTTCATCACCGACACCGCCCAAGCCATGGCCCAAGCCGACCTGCTGATCTGCCGCGCCGGGGCCAGCACCGTGACGGAAATCGCAGCGGTCGGTGTGGCAGCAGTGTTCGTGCCCTTCCCCTTTGCGGTGGACGACCACCAGACCCGTAACGCTCGCTTCCTTGTGGATGCCGATGCCGCCTGGTTGCTGCCGCAAACCGAATTGACCCCTGAAAAATTATCCGAAATGCTACAAAAGACAGAGCGTATTTCGCTACTCAACAAAGCCCTACAGGCCCAAACACTGGCTAAAACCGAGGCCACCCAGCAGGTGGTGGCCGCTTGTGAGGAGTTGACCCGATGAAACACGCCATCAAGCATATTCATTTCGTCGGCGTGGGCGGCTCGGGCATGTCTGGCATTGCCGAGGTGCTGTTCAACCTGGGCTACCAGATCTCCGGCTCGGACCTGAGCGACAGCACCACCCTCAAGCGCTTGGGTGCATTGGGCATCACCACCCATATCGGCCATGCGGCAGCCCATGTGGCACATGCGGATGCCGTGGTCACCTCCACCGCAGTGAAGGCCGACAACCCCGAGGTGCTGGCCGCACGCGAGCGCCACATCCCCATCGTGCCGCGCGCCCTGATGCTGGCCGAGTTGATGCGCCTCAAGCAGGGCATCGCCATTGCAGGCACGCACGGCAAGACCACCACCACCAGTCTGGTGGCCAGTGTGCTGGGTGAGGCCGGACTGGATCCAACCTTTGTCATCGGCGGACGTCTCAACAGTGCCGGGGCCAATGCGCGCTTGGGCAGTGGCGACTACATCGTGGTGGAGGCCGACGAGTCCGACGCGTCCTTCCTCAACCTGCTGCCAGTGATGGCGGTTGTGACGAATATCGATGCCGACCACATGGAGACTTACGGCCACGACTTTGAACGGCTAAAGGGCGCATTCGTTGATTTTCTGCACCGCATGCCGTTCTACGGCACAGCGATTTTGTGCACCGACGACGCTGCGGTACGCGAAATCGTGCCGCAAGTCACCTGCCCCATCACCAGCTACGGTTTCGAAGAAGGTGCCCAAGTGCGCGCTGTGGACGTGCGTGCGGTGGGCGCGCAGATGCACTTCACCGTGCAGCGGCGTAACGGTGTCACCTTGGCGGACCTGCCCGTGGTGTTGAATCTGCCCGGACGACACAACGTGCTCAATGCCTTGGCGGCTATAGCGGTGGCCATCGAACTGGATGTAACCGACAGCGCAGTGCAAAAAGCCCTAGCCGAATTCCGAGGCGTGGGCCGCCGCTTTCAGCGCTATGGTGATTTGCCTGTGCAAGAAAACGGAGCGGCGGCGAAGGGTGGTAGCACTTTCACTTTGATTGATGACTATGGTCACCACCCTGTGGAGATGGCTGCCACCTTAAGCGCTGCGCGCGGGGCCTTCCCCGAGCGCCGTTTGGTGTTGGCCTTTCAGCCGCACCGCTATACCCGTACCCGCGACTGCTTTGAAGATTTCGTCAAGGTCATCGGCCAGGCCGATGCTGTGCTGCTGGGCGAGGTCTATTCCGCCGGTGAAGCACCCATCGTCGCCGCCGATGGCCGCGCCCTGGCACGCGCCCTGCGCGTAGCGGGCAAGGTTGAACCCGTGTTTGTGGACGACATCGCCGCCATGCCGCAGGCAATTGTGGACAACGCCCGCGCGGGTGATGTAGTGATCTGCATGGGCGCAGGCTCCATGGGCGCCGTGCCCGGCAAGGTGCTGGACTTGCTGCAAATTTCAGAGCTGCTGGCGCATGAGGGGAAAGGGCTATGAGCGTGATGAATTTAGGAAAAGTGGCGGTATTGATGGGCGGGTCGTCGGCCGAACGCGACATCTCTATGATGTCCGGCGGCGGCGTTCTCAAAGCCTTGCAGTCGCAAGGTGTCGATGCCCATGCCTTTGACCCCTCACAGCGTGACTTGAGCGAACTTAAACCCGAGGGCTTTGCGCGCTGCTTCATCGCCCTGCATGGCCGCTTTGGTGAAGACGGAACGGTTCAAGGTGCGCTGGAGTTGCTGGGCATCCCCTACACAGGCTCGGGTGTGATGGCCTCTAGCATTGCCATCGATAAAGTCATGACCAAGCGCATTTGGTTGTCTGAAGGGCTGCCCACGCCGGGTTGGCAGCAGGTCAGTAGCGTGGCCGACTGTGAAGCGGCCTTTGCGCAATTGGGTGCACCCATGATCGTCAAGCCCGCACGTGAAGGCTCCTCTATCGGGCTGACCAAGGTCATGCATTTGCAAGACTGCGCGACCGCCTTCGCACTGGCTTCGCAGGACGACACGCTGGTGCTGTGCGAGCAGTTCATCAGCGGCGACGAGGTGACTGTGCCGGTGCTGGGCAGCGGCGCGCAAGCCCGCGCCCTGCCAGTGATCCGCATCGTGGCCCCCGAGGGCAACTACGACTACAACAACAAGTACTTCACCGATGACACCCAGTACCTCGTGCCCTGCGGCCTGCCCGCCGGTGAAGAGGCCGCCATTCAGGCCTTGGTGCTCAAGGCCTACGCGGTTCTGGGGTGCAGGGGCTGGGCGCGGGCCGATGTGATGATTGACGCGCGCACACGCGAGCCCTATTTGTTGGAGATCAACACCTCTCCCGGAATGACGGGCCATTCACTCGTGCCCATGTCAGCGCGTGCGGCAGGCATCAGCTACGAAGACTTGTGCGTGATGCTGCTTGAATCAGCCACGCGGGATTACACAGGGGCAAGTGCATGACAAGCACTCTCGACATCAAACTCATGAACATCACGGCCAGCGTGTTGCTGCTCGTGTTTGGTTTGTTGTCGCTGGGCGCGTTGGCTGCATGGATTTTTCAAAACCCTGTCTTTGCCCTGCGCGGCATCACAGTTAGCGGTGACGTGAGCCACAACAACGCACTCACACTGCGGGCGAATGTGGCACCTCGTTTGAGTGGCACCTTCCTCACGCTGGATCTTGCAGCAGCGCGGCGCGCGTTTGAGGCTGTGCCCTGGGTGCGCAACGCGCAGGTGAGGCGTGAGTTTCCCAATCGTTTGAATGTCATCTTGCAAGAGCATCAGGCGGTGGCCTATTGGGGCGAAGAGGGTGACTCGACCCTCATCAATAGTTTTGGCGAGGTGTTCGAGGCCAACACGGGCGAGGTTGATCAAGACAGCTTGCCACGCCTGAACGGTAGGCCCGAACAGGCCACCCAGGTGTTGGCCATGTACAGGGCTGTGAAGCCCTTGTTCGAACGCATGGATTTGAACGTCGATCAACTGGAACTGACGGGACGAGGAAGTTGGCGAACCGATCTTGACACTGGTGCCGTGATAGAGCTTGGTCGAGGTAGTGAAGTCGAAGTAACCTCTCGTGTGCAGTCCTTCTTGGATACGCTGACACAGGTGACGGCCCGTTATGACCGCACAGTTACGGCTTTGCAGTCAGCCGATTTGCGCCATGAGCAGGGCTATGCCATGCGATTACGTGGTGTGAGCACTGTGGCGGTCGGATCACAAGCTCTCAAAAATAGAACGAACAGCAAGCAGCTAACTGAACACAGGAAATAGCAGGACCACACTATGTCAAAAGAATACAAAGACCTGGTTGTCGGATTGGACATCGGCACAGCAAAAGTTATGGCAGTGGTAGCCGAAGTTTTACCCGGTGGCGAGCTGCGGCTGGTTGGCCTGGGCATCGCACCCAGTAACGGCTTGAAGCGCGGTGTGGTGGTCAATATCGACGCAACGGTACAAAGTATCCAACTGGCCCTTAAAGAAGCTGAATTGATGGCCGACTGCAAAATTACGCGGGTCTATACCGGTATTACCGGCAGCCACATCCGTGGCATGAACTCCAGCGGCATGGTGGCAGTGAAAGACCGCGAGGTGACTGCCGCCGATGTGTCACGCGTGGTGGAGACCGCCAAGGCGATTCACATCTCGGCTGATCAGCGACTGCTGCTTGTGGAGCCACAGGAGTTTGTCATTGACGGCCACGACGTACGTATCCCCATCGGCATGAGTGGTATGCGGCTGGAAGCCAAGGTTCACATCGTCACCGGCTCGCAAAGTGCGGCGGAAAATATTTTGAAATGCGTGCGGCGCTGCGGTCTTGAGGTGGAGCACCTCATGCTCAACCCATTGGCGTCGAGTCTGTCTGTGTTGACTGAGGATGAGCGCGACTTAGGTGTGGCCCTTGTTGATATTGGCGCTGGAACGACGGACGTTGCCATCTTCACCGGCGGTGCGATTCGCCACACGGCAGTGATTCCGATTGCGGGTGATCTCATTACCAGCGACATTGCAATGGCACTGCGCACGCCCACCAAGGACGCTGAAGAAATCAAGGTAGAGAACGGGTATGCCAAGCAACTGTTGGCTGATCCTGAAGTTCAGGTCGAGGTGAGCGGCTTGGGTGATCGTAGCCCGCGAATGCTCAGCCGCCAAGTTCTAGCAGGTGTGATTGAACCTCGTATTGAAGAAATCTTCTCGCTGGTGCACCAGGTGCTGCGTGAATCGGGCTGCGAAGAGGTCTTGTCCAGTGGCATTGTCCTCACAGGGGGCAGCTCGCTCATGCCCGGCATGGTGGAGTTGGGTGAAGACATCTTTTTGAAGCCAGTTCGCCGTGGCATACCCAAGTATTCAGGCGCTTTGGCTGACATGGTGGCGCAGCCCCGTGCGGCCACCGTTATGGGCCTGCTGGAAGAAGCGCGCATGGCGCGTTTGCGCGGCTTAACGGTATCGCAGAAAAATGGCTCGATGAAGACGGCATTGGGCCGCGCCAAAGACTGGTTCATAGGGAATTTCTGATGGACACCTACAAACTTTGGTTGGCCAGAGGCAGCCCACAAGGCCGATGGCGAAGCGCACAAGCGCCGCCTGGCCCCGAGTGACATCGCGGCATTATTTAAAAAAATAGATAGCAACAAATTAACCGGCAACTGCAACAAGGAGCATCAAAATGAGCATAGAAATGATTGAAGAAGAAGGTTTTCACCAAGGCACCCAGATCAAGGTGATTGGCGTGGGTGGTGGCGGCGGCAACGCGGTCGAGCACATGATCGTGTCAGACGTGCAGGGCGTGGAGTTCATCTGCGCCAATACCGACGCGCAGGCTCTCAGCCGAGCCAGCGCACACAAGACCATTCAGCTAGGCAATAGTGGCCTCGGCGCAGGCAGTAAGCCAGAAAAAGGGCGTGATGCTGCTGAGCTGGCTGTGGATGCTATTCGCAGTGCTATTGACGGAGCGCACATGCTCTTTATCACCGCAGGCATGGGTGGCGGTACCGGCACCGGCGCGGCGCCGGTGATTGCGCGCGTGGCGCGTGAGATGGGCATCCTCACCGTAGGTGTGGTGACGAAGCCGTTTGATTTTGAGGGTGGGCGCCGCATGAGCAATGCCGATAGCGGCTTGAGCGAATTGGAGGCCAATGTCGATTCACTCATCGTGGTACTCAACGAGAAGCTGCTCGAAGTGCTGGGCGACGACGTGACGCAGGATCAAGCCTTTGCCCATGCCAATGATGTGTTGAAAAACGCGGTAGGTGGCATTGCTGAAATTATCAACGTGCCCGGGCATGTGAATGTCGACTTTGAGGACGTGCGAACAGTCATGGGAGAACCCGGTAAAGCCATGATGGGAACGGCTGTAGCCAGCGGTCCAGACCGTGCTCGCATAGCGGCAGAGCAGGCTGTCGCATGTCCACTTCTGGAGGGTATTGATTTATCGGGTGCCAAAGGTGTTCTGGTTCTGATTACTGCAGCAAAAGGTTCTCTAAAACTGAGTGAGTCCAAACTGGCGATGAACACCATCCGTGCCTATGCCTCGCCCGATGCCCATGTGATCTACGGCACGGCCTATGACGACATGCTGGGTGAAGACATCCGTGTGACCGTTGTGGCTACAGGTCTGTCACGTCAAGGTGTGCGTCGTGCTGCGCCCTTGCAGCAAGTGCCGCAGACCATGTTACGCACAGGCACTGATAACGTTGGTTTTCAAGTGCCCACGCTGAACTCTGCCATTGGTGGCGGGCAAGTCGGTGGTGCCATGGGTACGAGTGGCATGGCGCAGCCGGACTACCAAAGCATGAGCACGCCGAGTGTGTGGCGTACGCGGGATCGGACGCAGGCGGCGGCTAAGGTGGATGCGCTGTCTAGCGGTGGGATGGATGATTTTGAGATTCCTGCTTTCTTGCGTAAACAAGCGGATTGATTTCTCTGTTTGATGGGGTTGTGGGGTGGATTAATTTTTGTAATCCCCCCCTATCCCCCCAACCCCCTTTCCACCCCCGCCGGGGCGGAAAGGGGGAGCCTCATTTGACCGCGCGGTTAATGGGTGACCTGCCTTTGGAATGCATGTAGATGAATACTCGGTCGTTGAGGCTTTATTTTTTGCTCTACTTCTCTCGGTTTTCTACTCCCGTTCGGGCTGAGCTTGTCGAAGCCTCGCGAATCCTTCGACAAGCTCAGGATGAACGGAGAAAGCAACAAACTACAAAATCAAAAACACCTTTCAAAGGCAGTTCTTCAATTTAAAGCGCGGTCAAATGAGGCTCCCCTTTCCGCCCCGGCGGGGGTGGAAAGGGGCGGGGGGGATAGGGGGGGAATACAAAAGACAACCCTCTCACCACGCCAAGAAAAAAAGCAAAGAAACCAACAACAGAAATCAAAAAGTAAAATCCACAAGTGCTCCAACAACGAACCCTCAAATCCCTCACCCGTGCCGTCGGCGTAGGCCTCCACAGCGGCCAGCGCGTAGAGATCACGCTCAGGCCCGCCCAGCCCGACACCGGCATCGTGTTCCGCCGCGTCGATCTGCCGCAGCCGGTGGACATCCCCGTGTCGGCCATGGCGGTGACGGACACGCGCTTGGCGTCAACGCTCTCGCACGGCGACGCCAAGGTGTTCACCGTGGAGCACCTCATGTCGGCCTGCGCAGGCCTGGGGGTGGACAACCTGTACGTGGACATCACGGCCGAAGAGGTGCCCATCTTGGACGGCTCGGCGGCGTCATTTGTGTTTCTGCTGCAAAGCGCAGGCATCGTTCTGCAAAACGCACCGCGTCGTTTCATCCGGCTCACCCAGCCCGTGGAAGTGCGTGAAGGCCAGGGCGCAGGGGAGAAGTGGGCACGCCTAGACCCCTACCACGGCTACAAGCTGAGCTTTGAGATCGACTTCAAACACCCGGCGGTGGACTCCACCGGCCAGCGGGTTGAGTTTGACATGAGCACCGACTCCTACACCCGTGACATTGCCCGCGCGCGCACCTTCGGCTTCACCAAAGACGTGGAGATGATGCGCGCCAACGGCCTGGCCATGGGCGGCGGGCTGGACAACGCCATCGTCATGGACGACTACAAGGTGCTCAACTCAGACGGGCTGCGCTACGACGACGAGTTCGTCAAACACAAAATCCTCGACGCCATGGGCGACCTCTACCTGCTGGGCAAACCCCTGCTGGCCAGCTACAGCGCTTTTCGCTCGGGCCATGCGATGAACAACGTCTTGCTGCGCGCCCTGCTGGCCCAGCCCGAGGCGTGGGATGTGGTGACTTTTGAGGACGAAAAGCTCGCCCCCAAAGGCTTTGCCCAGTTGGTGCGGGCCTGGTAAACCATAAACCCTATGCTGCTGTTCCGCTGGCTCTTCCTCTTAATGCTGATCAGCGCAGGCGTGTGCTTCGCCTTTTACGTGGGCACAGGCCAGCAACGATTTAGGCGCTGGGGCCTGCTAATTCTGAAGTGGGCCATCATCGCTGCGTTTGGATTCTTTGCCGTGTTGATTTTGGAAAGAATCGCATAGAAGGCTTGTGACCTTTTCATGGGCTGAGAGATCTGTCGTTTTGATTTTTACAATTTAACGAGCTCTATTTTTTTGCCGGATCTTCGAAGCCGTCTCGAAATCTACAGAGACCTCATTTGATTTAGTTCTAACTTTGAACCAATCTGTAATTCTATTTCTATCTTTTTTCGATACAGGAGATTTGGATTGAATGCTCAGATGCTGCATTTTTATTGCGGGCATATCCGAATTAAATGCCATGCCTTCGCTGACGAGTATCTGAGTGATGGAAGGGTACTGTGCCCGAAGTTCTTTTGAAATATCTTCAGCAATAGAGGGAATTTTATTTCTTGATTCAATTTCATTGCGAAGTTTAAGAATTTCGGTATCCTTTTTTTGCGATGCTTCTTGGCTATTGTGATAGAGATCGCTGAGCAAATTGGATTTCAAGGCGGTTACATCTATGTTGTTTTCACTAGATTGGTGGATGATAATTTTTGCACCCTCCAGTTGAGCAACGGCTAACCTACCTTCGATATTAGCCATCACATTTTTATCTAAAGGCACACCAATCAGAGACAGCTCGATTGTTTTGGTTTTTGAATCAATATTTGATTCTGCTAAATGAGTCTCTTTAAAGGCGAATTCTTGCTCAATAAATTTCCTGGCCCTTGCGTTGAACACCTCGTCTTGAACAAGGGTGGTTGCCAGGTAGGCACTGGGTAGTGCCGTGCACAGAGCGAGCGTCCAAAGTGAAAGTTTGATGCGAATTGCGGTTTTTTCATCGGCAAATTTGTGTGGTTTAAGCCGTAGCACTCGAATGCCGATGATGGTAGCCAAAGCGATGAACACACAGTTAATCGTGTAAAGGTATAAGGCACCACCAACAAAATCCCATTGCCTTGTGGCTATGCCAAACCCTGCTGTACAGACAGGCGGCATCAGCGCTGTGGCAATTGCTACACCTGGTATGACGTTGGATTTCTCCTGTCGAGTCAATCCAATAATGCCAGCCAAGCCTCCGAATAAAGCAATCAACACATCCCAAATCGTGGGGGTCGTTCTTGAGAGCAATTCAGACTGTGCTTGATGAAGTGGTGAAATCGCAAAGTACAAGGTCGAGACAATCAGACTGATCAGTGTGGCAATGCCAAGGTTCACTAATGCTCGCCTTACCAAGTCAAAATCATAGACAGCCACACCCAGCCCTGCTCCCATGATGGGGCCCATAAGGGGTGAAATGAGCATGGCGCCGATGATGACCGCAGTTGAGTTCACGTTCAAGCCAACAGAGGCTACAAATATGGCAAATATCAAAATCCATGGTGTAGCACCCGTAAGTTCAACGCTGTCACGAATGCGTCGCTCGATGATTGCATCTTCAGCTTTGTCCTCGAGCAGGCTGAACCGATGTGCCATGACTGTTCGGAGGCCGACTTTTGGAGTCACATTGCTCTCTTGTGTAGTAGGAGAGGAGGTCATTTCAAACTTTCTTTTGATTCAGTGAAACACAGTTTTCAATCACACGGCCAATAGTCAGCCCTTGACCGAGCATCGAGAAAATAACGACGCCGTAGGTCATTGCCAAAATCAAATCACGGGATTCGCTTGTGGGAAGCGACAAAGCGAGTGCAACGGATATGCCGCCACGCAAGCCGCCCCAGGTCAAAACCTTCCATGCGCCTTGTGGCAAATTCAAAGTCTTTTCAGCGAAATTTACGGGCAATCCTACAGTGAGCCATCGGGCTATTAGCGTCAAAAGTATGACGAGCAAACTAACACCAAATAATTTCCAAGATAAAGTCAGCAGCACTATCTCCAGACCTAAAAGCACAAACAAAACGGCATTAAGAATTTCATCGATCAATTTCCAAAATAAATCCAAATGATGTCTTGTGATGTCAGACATGGCAGTTTCTCTTGCGTGGTTGCCAATCAACAGTCCTGTGACGACCATTGCCAATGGCCCGGACACATGCAATTTGGTTGCAAGTAGGTAGCCACCTAATACGCCTGCGATGGTGAGCATGAGTTCCACGCTGTAATTGTCGATGCTTTGAAGCATGTAGTACAAGACTAAGCCGAGTGTTAGTCCTAAGAGCAAGCCTCCACCGACCTCATGTATGACCAGTGTGGAAATTGACAATAGATCAGGTGCATTGCCTTTGACTGCAATGCCAAGCAGCAGGGTAAACAAAACCACGCCGACACCGTCATTGAACAGTGACTCGCCTGAAATCACCACGCCCAAACTGTCTGGCGCTTCGTTTTGGCGCAAAACCCCCATAACAGCAATGGGGTCAGTGGGTGAAATAAGTGCGCCAAATACCATGCAGTACCAGAAAGACATGGGTACAGCCATCCAATCAAGCAGCACATAAGCCCCCAATCCGACGATGACGGTTGATGCCAATGTGCCCAGTACTGCTAAACCGAGCACCGGCCATTTGTAATTACGCAAATGACTTAAATCGACATGGAGAGCTCCCGCAAACAAAAGCAGGGACAACATGCCCTCCATCAGCACGGCTGAAAAGTCAATGCCGCGAAGAAAGACTAAAGCCGGTTGAGAAAAGGAGTTAAAACCGAGTTGATGCGCTGCAACGATCATCAATGAAAGGAGCATCGCAATGACCATCACGCCTATGGTGCTGGGCAGCCCGACCCAGCGATGATTGACATAGGCAAGCAGGGCAGTAATGGTTAAGCAGATAACTGAAATTTCAAACATCTCTTGCCTTTATTGTTCTTGGGGTTTTACTATTTCAGCGTTCACTGTCACCGACTTCGTCCCGCCCGATACATTCCGCTGACTTTGCGGGTGAGAACGGTGCTCTCAGCCAGGCGTGCCATGGCCGGGCCCGCGTGGGCGTGGGTGATGGCTAGGCCCAAGGCGTCGGCGGCGTCTGGGCCGGGTAGGGCGGGGAGTTTGAGTAGGCGTTTGACCATCTCTTGCACCTGACTTTTTTGCGCCCGGCCATGGCCGACCACGGCTTGCTTCATTTGCAGGGCTGTGTACTCTGACACTAGCAGGTCTTGCATCACCAGCGCGCTCACGCAGGCCCCGCGCGCTTGACCTAGCAGCAGGGTGGATTGGGGGTTGACGTTGACGAAGACGATCTCGACCGAGGCCACATCGGGCTGGTAGCGCTGCACTACTTCGCTTACGCCTTGGTACAGCACTTTCAGTCGCGCGGGCAGCTCGCCTTTGTCTAGGTGCAGGGTGCTGATGGTGCCGCTGGCGACGTAGCTCAGGGCCGAGCCTGCGACGTCAATGACACCAAAGCCGGTGGTGCGCAGGCCGGGGTCAATGCCCACGATACGTAAGTGTGCGGGTGTGCTCATGGCAGTTCAGCACGCCACAAGCGCGTGGCAATGACAGCAGAGCGCTCGGCCAGGTAGGTCGAGTTGGGCAGTTTCTCAAAATACTTGGGACGCGGCAACATGACGGCCAAGCGCGCTGCTTCCAGCGGTGAGAGCTTGGCTGCCGGTTTGCGGAAGTAATGTTGCGCCGCTGCTTCGGCTCCAAACACGCCTTCGCCCCACTCCACATGATTGAGGTAGAGCGTCAAAATACGCTCCTTGTCGAGCAAGGTTTCCAGTAAGTAGGTGAGCACCAGCTCTTGCCCTTTGCGTGGCAGGGAACGCTCACCTGAGAGCAGTAGGTTTTTGGCCAGTTGTTGCGTGATGGTGGAGCCGCCCACCACTTTGGCGGGCTTAATAACTTTGACACCGGCGGCGGCTTTTTTGGCGACCAGGGCTTCGGCCTTGGCGTTCTTTTGCCAGGCCTTCTCCAGCGCGTCCCAGTCCACACCATCGTGGTTGCTAAAGCCGTCGTCTTCCGAGGCGATGACAGCGCGCTTGAGGTGGTCTGAAATCTGCTCGTACTCCACCCATTGTTGGCGCCAGGGCAAGCTGCCCTTGGTGCTCAGGATGCGCCAAGCTTCGGACCGCTCAAAAGCAGTGGACTGCGGGTTGACAGTGGCCATCAGCGCGATGCGGGCCACAAAAAACAGTTGCAACAACAGCGCAGCCATCGCCACCAAAATTAGCCACCGCAAGAGACCGCGAAACAGGTTGCGCATGACCAGGATCAGCGTGAGGGCTGTTTAGCGCCTACCTGCGCTTCTAAGGTTTCATCGCGCGTGAAGCGAAAGCGCGAGACGACCACAATCTGGTCGGCTTCATGCCGCATCTCGGGGGTAAATTTGCCAAAAGGCGCGGCGCTGCGGGCGATGGTTTCGGCCCGGCGGTCCAGTGTGCGGTCACCCGATGCAATGACGATTTCAGAGCTGACGATGCGACCGTCAAAGTTGACGGTGAGCACCATGGTGAGTTCGCCGTAGAGTTTTTTGCCTTTGGATTCTGGGAAGTTATCCGTGCCCTTAGCTTCGATGCGGCGGCGCAAGCGGTCGTAGTAAACGGCGTAAACAGCTTCGCGCGTTGCGGGGCTGACGTAGCGTTTTTTGGGTCGTGCATTTTGTTTATTAATGCTGCGTTCGATCTCAGCCAGGGCTTTTAGGAATTGGCGACGCTTTTCTTCTTGCGCTTGCTTTCCAGGCGAATCACTGGGCTGATCTGGGTCTGGTACCGGCATGGCCGCAAGTTGTTTTCTGACTTGAGCCAGCAGCAAGGTTTGCTGTTTTTGCAAGCGGATCAGTTTTTTCTGAGACTCATCCTCCATTGCGTCGCCGCTATCGTTGAGCAGTGATGATGGCAGCGGGCTGGTGGCACGGCCCTGATCAGCATCTCCGCCGCCAGCTAGCGATGCTTGAGCAATGGCGGTGGCCTTGTCTGGACGCTCATTGGTGCGTGCGTTGACCAGAATGACATCTAGTGGAGCTTCTTCAAATATACGGTTGAATGTCGCTGGAGCAACCACTCGCACCGTGAGCAAAGCGGCATGCACGGCGATGGACACGCCGAGGGCGATTTGCAGTGTGCTGAGTTTGCGCAAGTTCACGGTGAGAGATTATCGCCCTGGGGTGCTGTGGTGGGGTTGGGCGAAGTGTCTTCATCGGTTACCGACATGTTGATGCTGATCGGGCCAGCGGCCACTTCATCATCGTCCTCGTCGCCTTGTTCACCCGCGTCTTCAGCGGTTTGATCGTCCGCCGAAGTCGGGGTGTCCAGACGCTCGATCACCGTGCCCATCACGTCGAGAGAAACTTCGTCAATCTCACCCAGTTTGATGCGCACCTTGGCCCCGCGTGGCAGGTCTTTGGCACCTAGCACCGGCAGCACCAGGGGGATGTCGTCGGCACGCACCATGTTCTCTTTGAACAGGGTGGCCACCAGCTCGGTAATGCCTTGTTGTTGCACGTACTTGAGCGTCCAAAAGCGCTCAATCGCCCCTTGGAAACCGTTGTAGGCGCTGTAGGCTGCGTCAAAACCCGAGATGATGGAGAACAAATCGGCGTCCTTGGGCTTGAAGGGGGCCACCAGCGCGGCGGTTTTGCCGTGGCGCGCGCAGGCAATGATTTGCCACTGGTTGACCAGATCGGTGTAGCGGCGCAGCGGCGAGGTGCTCCAGGCGTAGCTGGGCACGCCAATGCCGGCGTGCGGCAGCGCCTTGGTGCCCATGCGCACCTTGACGCCCGGCAACAGCGAAGCTTGGCTGCGGTAAATGCCCGGCACACCGTGAGCGGCCAGCCACTGGCCCCAGGTGCTGTTGGCCAGAATCATGGCCTCGGCCACCATCAAGTCCAGCGGTGCGCCACGTTGGCGGGTGCTGATCTGCACGGTCTCGTTACCGACAGGTTCTTTACCATCCGTGCCGACGAGTTTGAAGTTGTAGTCGGGCCGGTTAAAAAGCTCGGGTTTGCCACGTACTACTTCGCGCCCGGCTTTTAGCTTGCGTGCCAAACGGAATAAAAACGAGAGCTGAGGGCGCAATTCGGGTGCGAGCGCAGACACATCGTCTGCGTGTTCAAACGCCGGGTTGTCCAGCCATTCAGCGGTGACGACGGTGTCTAGCTGGTCATGCCGCAGGTTGTGGGCAATGGGCACGCGCTCCAGCTTGGTTTCGGTCGCTTTGATTTCCAGTGTGGCCTCGTCCAGCGTGACATAGAGCGAGACGGCGGGGCAGTCGCGCCCCTCCATCAGGGTGTAGTTTTGCACCACGGCGTCGGGCAGCATGGTGATCTTGTAGCCCGGCATGTACACCGTGGACAGGCGCGCGCGCCCGAGCTGGTCAATCGGGTCACCGGGCTGCACGGCCAGGGCAGGTGCTGCGATGTGGATGCCCAGCGTCACCGTGCCGCTGCCCAGGCCCTGCACCGAGAGTGCGTCGTCAATCTCGGTGGTGCTGGAGTCGTCAATCGAGAAGGCTTGCGCGGTTGATAGCGGCAACTCGTCTTGAATCAGCGGGGCAGCCAGCGCGGGGAAGGCCGTGCCCTTGGGGAAGTTCTCAAACAAAAACCGCCGCCAGTGGAACTGGTACGGCGAGTCAATCGCACCCACGTTTTGCAGCAAGTCCAGCGGCGCGGTGTGGGTGGCGCGAGAGGCCTCGACCACGGCCTTGTACTCGGGTGCGTTCTTGTCGGGTTTGAACAGGATTTTGTAGAGCTGCTCGCGGATTGGCTCTGGGCATTGGCCTGCCCCAAGCGCAGCGGCCCAGTCCTCGATCTGCTGCTGGATCACCCGCTTTTTTTCAATCGCAGCCAGCGCCTGCGCAATGATCTCGGCCGGGGCCTTGCGAAAACGCCCCTTGCCCGCGCGGCGGAAATAGTGCGGCGCCTCAAACAGGCGCAAGAGCGCGGCGGTTTGCTGTTCCAGCGTGGGTGGGTCGTTGAAATACACCCCGGCCAGCTCGGCAAAGCTGAACTCGTCCTCCGGGGCGAACTCCCAGGCCAGCTCCAGCTCGATGGTCTGGCTCAAGGCCTGGGCCGCAGCCAGCAGCACAGAGGGCGCAGGTTTGTCAAACTTCAACAGGGTGTTGGCAGCCTTGACCTTGACGCGCTTGCCACTGTCAAGCTCCACCTGGGCAGAGCTATCGGCTTCGGACAACACCCGTCCGGCCAGGAATTTACCGGCATCTTCAAACAATAAAAACATGGGGGGATTGTCCCATGCGCCGAAGACCCGTTTAAACCAGCCCTTAGACCGTGTTGTGCGCCATTGACAGCACCAAGCGGACCAAATCTGCGAGCCGGTTGACGCGGGTTTTGGGGTAGATCGCTTTGAGGTGTGAGCGCACCGTTTCCCCGGAAATCAGCAAACGACGCGCGACTTCTTTATAAGTCCCGCCGATCGAAAACTCCAATGCAACTTTTGCCTGCGCTTCTGTCAATTCGAACAAAGTGGTCAGTCGATCCACACTGGGCAATTGCAGGGCGGCGGGGTCAATGATGAAAACGATGAACCGGATCGTTTCGTTGTGGGTTGCCCACGCGCTGGAGGGCAACACTTCGGCACATTGAAGCGAGTATAACTGCCGCCCCCCGCTGCGCATGATGCGACACCCTTCGAGGAAATGCCCCTGCGCTGCCATGGGCGTGTTTTTGACCCGCTCCAGCCAGTGCGACAGGCTGTGGGGGCGTGGGCCGTTGGGCTGACTCTCCAGCCGCCGGTGCTCGTTGATAACGAGTCCGTCACGGCGACTCATGACTGACTTGGCGGCCTGGTTCAGATGCAGCACCTCCATGTTGTCATTGAGCAAGGCCACGCCAAAACTCAGGCGATCAAACGAGGTGAGCAGTGACGTTTTTTGCAGTCTGAGCGTGTCCAGCCGCTGCATCAAGCCCAAGCCGCGAGAAACATGTGCGGTCAGCAGCTTCAACCACTCCGCATCGGTCGAATCAAACGCAGCATCGAGGGCATCCCGAAAAATGGACAGCACCGTGGTGGGCAAGCCGGGTGCTCCTTCAAAAACGACGCCGACACAAACGCGCCCGATGCCCAGGGTGCTGAGAAATTCTCGATAAAAAGGAGTGGCCAGAAATTCCTCGCGCGGCACAATGTCGTGGTCAAGGAGTGTCGCCCCTGTGCACAACAGCCTCTTGGCCTGCAAGCCCTGCGCCCAGATGTCTTTGTCAATGTAGCTGCTTCCCCAGGTTTGTAAGGCAGATTCAGCAATGCCGGCCGGGAAGACCAATCCGCCGTGCTGGGGCGCCAGAAAAGGCGTGAACAGCAAACCTTTGGTTGAGTCGAATGATGCGGCAATGGCGGCTACCACCTCACTCCATCGCTCGGGGTGAACACTGGCGTCATAAATTTTGTGCACCAGTGCCGATAGATGATGCGCATCGCGCCCCGATGCGGTTGCTTTTGATGGCTGTTCCAAGTCGCTCCCCTCCTCGTTTTTTGTGGAAATAGTGTACTTGCTGCAACCGCTGGCCAAAAGCGTCGCGGCCAGTAGGGCAATGGTGGTCTTGCGCATGCCCTAAATGGGGGGGGTTGCCCGGGGTGTGCTGATGAGCACATCCACTGGGGTCTAGGGGGAAAAAGGTGACAAAGTTCATTTGACGCAATGGATAAGTGCGCACATAATATGTGCAAACTTTGCTAGTTGGAGCCCGCAATGAACATCACCCTCTCTGTTGACGAACAAGTCGCTCAGCGTGCCCGTGAGGCAGCCCAAAAAATGGGCAAAAGCCTGAATCAGGCGGTGCGTGATTATTTGGAGCAACTGGCGGGCAGCTCGCGCCGGGGCCAACAATGGGCCCAGTTTGAGGCGCGTTGCTTGCAGTCCCCTGCGCAACTCGGCGGCTGGAAATTCAACCGCGACGAAGCCAACGAGCGGTGACGTGATGGCCGACCGCAGCTTTATCAATACCAACGTGCTCGTCTATGCCGAGGCCAGCGATGTTCCTGACAAACAGCAAGCCGCGTTGGCCCTGCTCAAAAGGCTGTACGAAGCCGGTGATGGCGTGCTGTCAACCCAAGTGTTGCAAGAGTATTGCAATGTAGCCATCAAAAAACTCAAGCTGCCAGCAGCGCACATTCGGGCGCAGCTTGATCTGTACGAGCAGTTTGAAATTGTCCAAGTCACACCGGCCATCATTCGCGCCGGGCTCGACTTGCACCAAACCCGAAGCGTCGCGTTTTACGATGCGCTCATCATCGCGTGCGCCCAAACCGCAGGCTGTAACGTGCTGTTCAGCGAAGACCTGAACACGGGTGAAGTGATTGCCGGTGTGCGCCTAGTCAACCCGTTTGTCTTGATGGCTTGACGTGCTACGCAGGAGCGCTAATGGCTGTCGTGTGGCGATGTTTTTCCTAAGGTTTGAAAGGTGTCAAAAACTTGGCATCTGTCGCCAGCGTGGTGTCGGTCAGGGTTTTGAGGAACGCCACCAGCGCCGCTTTGTCGGCCACGGTCAAGTTCAAAGCACGCGGTGCGCCGCCGGGGGCCACTAGGCGCGGGTCAAGCGCCGGGCCAGCTTGTACGCCACTGTTGTAGAACTCCACCACCTGGTCGAGCGTGGAGAAACGTCCGTCGTGCATGAAAGCACCGGACACGGCTACGCTTTTAAGGGAGGGAGATTTGAAGATGCGGGTCTCACCGGCGTCCAGCCCGTTGCTGAGGGAATTGGCCCCCAGCGAGAAGGTGGGGGGCACGTGGCAGCCTGCGCAACCCACGCCCACACCTGGGCCACCCATGAAGAGGGCGCGGCCCCGGTCTTCTTGAGCCGTTAGGCCGGGCACAGGCAGGCTGCGGCCTTGGTCGGGCAATGCGGGGTTAAAGACGCTGGCAAAGCCGGTGTCCCAGGCGCTGTTGACCGACACCATGCTGCGCTCAAACTGGGCCAAGGCGTTTTGGATGCGTGCCTCGGTCACGTTGGCGTCGCCAAAGGCGAAGGTGAAAAGCTCTTGGTAGTAACCAATGGCCTGTAGCTTGGGCAGCAGTGCGGCAATGCCGCCATGCGTGGCGTCAAAGCCCATCTCGATGGCGTTTTGAATCGGCTGGCTGACCTGGAGTTCGACGCTGGCGGTGCGCTTGTCCCAAAACATGCTGCCAGGCCGGTAGTAGCGGATGTTGCCCAGCCGCATGGAGTGCGCCGTGGTGAAAGTGCCGCCTGCAAAGCCAGTGCTAAAGCGCGCTGGGTCGCTAAAGCCCGCCGTGGCTTGGTGGCAGGAGGCGCAGGAGACGGTGTTGTTGAAGCTCAGGTTTTTGTCGTAAAACAGCACGCGCCCGAGCGTGGCGGTTTTGTTGTTCACCACGTTGCCTGCGGGTGTGTTGTCAAGGGCGGTGACGGCAGCGTCGTAGTACGCGGGCAATGTGGGGGCGGCGTAGTTGGACAGCGAGGTGAGGTTGAGCGTCAACGCACTGGCTACGGTGGCCGCTGTAGCGGGCGTGGTCGTCGTGGTTGTCGCAGTGGTGGTGCTGGTCGTTGCTGTGCTGGTGGCAGCACCTCCGCTAGAGCCGCCGCATGCGGTCAATGAGGTTAGGGCCACAGTGATGATGGCTATGAGTGAAGTGAGCTGCAAGGGCTTGAAGAACATCGCGTGTTGAGTTTGCATGGAGTTGAGATACCTCATTCATGTCGTCAGGTGTGTAAATCAACCCGCAATTTACCCGATGAGTGTCACGAAGCCTGCAATTTTTGCATTGTGTATGTCTTGGAGCTGCCAGCGGGATAGTCCGTTTGGATGATGACAGTTGACTAAAAATTGGGTACATTTTTTTGGGTTAATTATTTTTAATTTTCATCAAAAAAGGGAATTTCATGAAATCAGGTACGAAACTTGGTCTAGTAGTCGCCTTGGTGTCAGGGCTTTTGGTCGCTTGTGGTGGGGGCAGTAGCAATACAGCCGTAACTTCAACACCCACAACGCCAACCACGCCCACCACTCCCACCGTTACACCCTCCACTCTGGGTGGTGTGGCTGCGATTGGCGCGCCCATCGTAGGTGGCACAGTCAGCGTGGTTTGCGCGAGTGGCGCAACCCTGAGCTCCACCACAAGCAGCACTGGCGGCTGGACGGTTACCATCACCGATCAAACTCTGCCCTGCGCAACCCAGGTCAAAAACGGCACGATCTCCGGCGTGGCCAACACCCAGCTCTACCATGCGGCGGCTTTGGCCTTTGGTACTTTGAACATCACCCCGTTGACCGACTTGATCATGGCTAACACCTTGGGCAGCGCCCCGGCTACCTGGTTCTCAGGCCTGAGCACCACCAGTCGCCCTGTGCTCACTGCCGCCACGCTGGACGCAGCCCGTACCCGGGTTATCAATACACTGGGCATGACCAGCACCTTGAATGGTGGCAATCCCTTGACCACCACATTCACGGCAGCACCGGGTAATTTGTATGACGATGTCCTACGTGCCATGTCGGCTGCTTTGGCCACAGCTGGAACGAGCTATGCGCAGATGCTGGCCGCAGTGTGGGCTAACCCCACCAGCTTTGTTGTTCCTGCGGGCTATAACTTCGCGGTGTCTTATGCGGGCGTAACAGTCAGCAGCGGAACAAGTGCTACGCCAGTGGCTGGTAGTTTGTTGGTCAGCGTGGTTGCTTCGGGTAGTACCGCGCCACCCGTAACGATTAGCCCAGCTACAGCGCCTGCCTCTCAAACAGCATTTTGCGCGGCCATGTCCACAGACGCTACGTTAGCCGCTGTAACCAAAGCCGGTGGTACCCTGGCCATTAATAGTTGCACCTTCTCGGGTAAGGTCGGAGTAGTCAATGCGACCTTGACCCTTACCGCGCCGGTAGCTTTCACGGTGCCGTATGTCGTGACTTATACCTACCAGTAAGTCAACGGTTTAACGCTCGTGCCAGCGGGCCGGGCGTGCGGCTCACAACTTGAGCCACCGCAGTGATTCAACAACCAATGGGTGCTAACGCACCCATTGGTTCATCTGGATGATGGGCAGCAGCACGGCCAGCACAATCAGCATCACCACCAAACCCATGGCGACGATCAACAGAGGTTCCAGCAGGGTGGCCAGTTGCATGGCGCGGCGTTGCACGTCGTTACCGAGCTGTTGGGCCGCGCGTTGCAACATCTGTGGCAATTGACCGGTTTGCTCACCCAGGCGGGCAAACATAGGGAGCAGGCCGGGGAAGCGTTTTTTCTGCGCCAGGGCGGAGGCCAGCGGCGCCCCTTCGCGCACCAGCACCAGGGCTTCCAGTGCATCACGGCGCAGGGCGTGGTTGCTCAAGGTTTCGGCGGCGGCTTGCAAGGCTTTGAGGATGGGCACACCAGCCGCACTCAACATGGCCAAGGTGCTTGCAAAGCGCGCTGCGTTGTAGCCGCGCGCCAGCTTGCCCACAAGCGGCAAGGTGAGCCAAGTGGCGTCAAATTTTTCCCGAAACGCAGGGTTTTTAAGCATGTACGTCAAGCCCGCGCTGGCCAGACCCAGGATGAGTGCCAGCAGCCAGCCGTATTCGCGCACGCCACTGCTCAGGCGCATCATGGCCACGGTCAACCACGGCAGGCTTTGCTTGGTGCCTGCAAACACATTGGCCACTTGTGGAACGACATAGCCCACCAAAAACAGCACGATCACCACCGCCACCAGCGAGACGATGGCCGGGTACAGCGCTGCGCCGATGAGCTTGGCCTTGAGGGTTTGGCGCTCTTCCAGGTCGTCAGCCAGCCGCTCCAGCACCAGGCCCAGATGGCCGCTTTGCTCACCTGCACCGATGACGGCAATGAAAATGTCGGAGAACTCGCGCGGGTATTGTGCCAAGGCTTTGGCAAAGCTAGACCCGCCATTGACCTCGGCGCGCAGCGCGGCCAGCAGGTTGCGCTGCGCCTCATCGTCCGCCTCTTCGCTCAGCGAGTTAAGCGCGCGCTCCAGCGGCAGACCCGCCGTGACCAGCCCTGAGATTTGGCGCGTCCAAATGGCCAAACCCGTGGTGTTGAACACGCGTTTGGCAAACAGGGTGGTGTGCAGGCCACGCCCACCCTGGGGGCCAGCGTCTGTCGGTGTTGATGAGACGCTTTGCACGTCCAGTGGCACCAGGGCTTGGGCCCGCAACAGGCCACGGGCCGACTTCACACTGTCGGCCTCCATCACCCCTTTGCGGGTCTGCCCTTGGGCGTCTAAGGCTTCAAAAGAATAGGCAGGCATAGGGTTGACCTTATCACGAAGTTTCAGGCTTAAAACAGGGTGAAAATAGCGCATGACTTTCAAGCCCAACCCTCGGTATGAAACCCTCGACACCCTGCGCGGCGCAGCCATTGTGTGGATGACGCTATTTCATTTCAGCTTTGATCTGAACCACTTTGGCTACTTCAAGGCTAATTTTTATGGCGATCCGTTTTGGACTTGGCAACGCAGTGTCATCGTGAGTTTGTTTTTGTTTTGTGCGGGCCTCAGCCAAGCCGTGGCGGTGCAGCAGGGGCAAAGCTGGCCGCGCTTTTTGCGACGCTGGGGGCAGGTGGCGTTGGCGGCCGCGCTGGTGACCGTGGGCTCCTACGCCATCTACCCGCAGAGCTTTATTTACTTTGGGGTGTTGCACGGCCTGGCCCTCATGCTCATTGTGGCGCGGCTCACGGCGCGCTGTGAGGTATGGCTTTGGCCTATGGGTGCGGTGGCCTTGTGCTTGCCGTGGGCGGCACCCTTTCTGCATGCGGCTTGGCCAGGGGCTGAGGCGTTGAATACACCGACTTTGAATTGGCTGGGCCTGATTAGCCGCAAACCCATCACCGAAGACTATGTGCCGCTGCTGCCGTGGCTGGGCGTGCTGTGGTGGGGCGTTGCGGCTGGGGCTTGGGTGTTGAAGGCCCGACCCCAGTGGTTGGCACGCCCGGTTGCGCCTGCTTTACGACCTCTGGCCCTGTTGGGGCGCTGGAGTTTGAGCTATTACCTGCTGCACCAGCCTGTGTTGATGGGTTTGCTGATGGGGCTGACGATGTGGGTCAATCCCGCGTAACGCGCACCAGCTCTTCACGCGAGGTCACGCCGGCCTGCACCAGGCGCTCGCCGTCTTCACGCATCAGCACCAAGCCCGCTTGCAGGGCGGCTGCACGCAGCTCGGCTTCTGAGGCTCGGTTGTGGATCAAGGCGCGCAGGGTGTCGTCGGTGCGCAGCAGCTCGAAGATGCCGGTGCGGCCCTGGTAGCCGGTCTGGCTGCAATCGGCGCAGCCCTTACCCTGGCAAACGGTGCAGAGCTTGCGCACTAGGCGTTGCGCCATCACCCCCAGCAAACTGGAGCTGAGCAGAAAAGGCTCGACGCCCATGTCGATCAGCCGCGTCACCGCACTGGCCGCGTCATTGGTGTGCAGGGTGGCCAGCACGAGGTGGCCGGTGAGTGAGGCTTGGATGGCGATTTGGGCGGTCTCGAAGTCGCGAATCTCACCGATCATGATCACGTCCGGGTCTTGCCGCAGGATGGCGCGCAGGGCTTTGGCAAACGTCAGGTCGATCTTGGGGTTGACCTGGGTTTGGCCTATGCCTGAGAGTTCGTACTCGATCGGGTCTTCCACCGTCATGATGTTGCTGCGCTGCGCGTCCAGGCGGCTCAGGGCGGCATACAGCGTGGTGGTTTTGCCTGAGCCGGTGGGGCCGGTCACCAGCACGATGCCGTGGGGTTGGGCGATCAAATGTTCTAACTGGGCCAGCACCGCGCCTTGCATGCCCACAGCCTCCAGCGTGAGCTTGTTTTGGCTCTTGTCCAGCAGGCGCAAGACCGCGCGCTCACCATGGGCGCTGGGCAAGGTGCTGACGCGCACGTCCATGGCGCGCGTGCCGATGCGCAAGGAGATACGGCCATCTTGCGGCAGGCGTTTTTCTGAGATGTCCAGCTCGGCCATGATCTTCAGGCGCGAGATCAGCGCCGCATGCAGGGCGCGGTTGGGCTGCACCACCTCGCGCAGCGTGCCGTCCACCCGAAAGCGCACGCTGGAGTGGCGCTCGTAGGGTTCGATGTGAATGTCGCTCGCGCCATCACGCGCAGCTTGCGTCAGCAAGGCGTTGAGCATGCGGATGATGGGCGCGTCGTCCGAGGTCTCTAGCAAATCCTCCACCGCAGGCAGCTCTTGCATCATGCGTGACAGGTCGGCGTCGCTCTCCACTTCGCTCACCACGGTAGCAGCGCTGGATTCTCCTTGCGCGTAGGCCACGCTGATGCGCTGGATGAGCTCGGGCGCGGGCAGCGTATTGACATGGTGCACCTCGTACTTGCGCATGACCTCGCCCACAGCGCTGGGCGCAGACCCGGCGTGCAGCCATAGGGTGAGCTCACCCGCGTGGTCTTCTAACAAGACCTGCTGGGTGCGGGCAAAGGCGTAGGGCAGGGGGTGGCGCATGGCTGGGCAGCGATTAACGGGGATTGGGCGCAGGCAGCACGGCCGATTCATTGATGGGCATGTTGCTGCTGGGTACGGGTTGTGCGTTGATCTGGTTGTTGCGCATCAGGTCGTAGCGCCCTTGTGACAGCGCGTCGATATCGGCGGCGCTGCGCACCACAACAGGCCGCAAAAAGACCATCAGGTTGGTTTTTTTGCGGCTGCGCGATTCGCTCTTGAACAGGTTGCCAAAGAAGGGGATGTCACCCAGGCCGGGGATCTTGTCCTGGTTGCCGGAGTACTCGTCTTGCAGCAGGCCCCCCAGCACCACAATCGCGCCATCATCCACGAGCACATTGGACTCGATGGAGCGCTTGTTGGTGATCAGGCCGGTGGCGGAGTTGATGGACGAGGCCTGTACGCTGGAGACCTCTTGAAAGATGGCCATTTTGACTGTGCCGTTTTCGCTGATTTGCGGCTTCACCTTCAGTGTCAGGCCCACGTCTTTGCGCTCAATGGTTTGGAAGGGGTTGACCACGCCGCCTGCACTGGCTGCGGTGTTGCTGTACTGGCCGGTCACAAAGGGCACGTTTTGCCCGATGACGATCTTGGCCTCTTCGTTGTCCAGGGTGAGCAGGTTGGGTGTTGACAGGATGTTGCCTGCCCCCGTGGACTCCAAGAAGTTGGCCAAAAACCCCAACACATAAATGCCGTTGGTGAGGTTGGCCGCGCCTAAATTCAGGCCTGTGGGTGGGGTGACCGTGCCGCTGGCACCTTGCGTGGCCAAGTTGATAATGTTCTTGCCACCACTGCCAAAGTTGGTGCCCAGCACGCCCACCGTGCTATTGCCTGCGTTGCCCAGCGCCGTTTGCCACTGGATGCCAAATTGCGCCGCTTGGTCGGCATTGACTTCGGCGATCAGGCTCTCGACAAACACCTGAGCGCGGCGCGCGTCAAGCTTGTCGATTACCGCGCGCATCTGGCGATACTGCGGCTCGGGTGCGGAGATGATCAGGGAGTTGGTGGCGGTGTCGGCTTGGATTTGGCCGCCCGTGGTGGTCGCGTTCAGAGCGCTAGTGCCGCCAGGAACAGGCGCTGTGGGCGTGATGGAGGGTGTCAGCGGATTGGTGCTACGACCGTCCACTGCCATGGCGGCACGCAGGGTGGCAGCCAACTTGGTGGCGTCAGCATTTTTGAGGTGCACCACATAGATGTTGCCGCTAGCGCCATTGCTTTGCGTGGAGGCAGTGTCGAGCTTTTCGACCAGAGATTTCACTTGCGCCACGCGTGCCGGGTTGGCTGCGCGCAAGATCAACGAGTTGCTGCGTGGTTCGGCCACCAAGGTGGTCTTAAAGGTGGTGTCGGTTTGGCCCTGCCCCGGCGCGCCGACGGCGCTGCTGCCGGACTCGATCAACCGCAAGACGAGTGGAACCATGTCGGCCGCAATGGCGTGCTGGAGCTTGATGATCTCTATGTCAGAGGCATTGGACACGTCCATGGCCGCGATGATGCGGGCCATTCGCTGCAAATTGTCGGCGTAGTCGGTGATGACTAGCGAGTTGTTGCCGGGGTTGACGTTGATGGTGTTGTTGGGGCTGATGAGCGGGCGCAGCACGGGCACGAGGTTGTTGGCGTTTTCAAAGTTAAGCTTGAAAATCTGCGTGATGATTTGGTTTCTGCTGCTGGTTGCTACCCCCGCCGAGACCGTGCCGCTTTGTAATTTGGCATCGGCCTCAGGTACCACCTTGTCCAACCCGGCGGCCTCCACCACGGTAAAGCCTTGCAGCCTGAGTGAGGCCAAGAACAGATTGTAGGCCGCAGCGGGCGAGACGGCGCGCTCGGTGCTCAAATTCATCGTGCCTTTGACGCGCGGATCCACCACCACTTGGCGGCCCGTGAGTGTGGCCATGGCGCGTGCCACCGCATCAATTTCAGCGTTGGAAAAGTTCAATGTGACGGGTTCGCCGCGTTTGAACTCTGTACCCACGCTGCTGGGGTTTGCAGTGCTACTTTGCGCCCAAGTCTCAGAGGATAGTTGGCCAGTAAGGCCCGAAATGAAAGCGTAAGTAGTGATTAAAGCGATAGCGTTTATGGACCGGGAAGTACTTAGATGTTTCATGCTTTAACCCAGGGTAATGAGGGAGCGCGCGCCGTCGCGGCGTCCAATGATGTTGAGTAGGTTGGACAGCGCGTCTATGCGCTCAGGTGCAGCGCTGGCGCTGCCTTCAAAATGCCAGCGCCCGTTGGCCCATTGGCCTTGACCCACGAGTTGCAGACTGCCTTGCAGCGTGCTTAATTCCAGGCCTAGCGTTTGCTTGTTGGTGCCGCTGTTTTTAAGGGTGAGTTGGTAGCTGCCCATGGGCCGTAAGGTGGACAGACGGGAGGACACCTCCCGCGCCTGAAGCTGCGCCTGCCCCGCCATGACCAGTGCCCCACCCCCGAGTGCGATGGAAAGGCCTTGCGTTGACACATGCAGCAGACCTTGGGCTTGCACTGTGTTCCACGGCGTGCCCAGGCCTGCCAGCACACCTAGCGGCCATTGCGACACGCTGTCTTGCAGGACCATGTGCAGAGCGCCCCAACTGGGAGTGACTTGCACGTGCAGCGTTTGTGGAGTGCAGCAGGTGGCGTTGATCCGAAGTTGCCACGCAGGCCAGGCGGGTTGCAGTTGCCAGCTCACGCGGCCTGGCAAGGCTACCGCTTCACTGCTGCCCGCACCGCCTGCCAGCACCAGTTGGGCCGAACCGCGCCAAATCGTGCCTTTGGGCTGCACCAGCATCAAACGTGCGCTGCTGAGCTGCTGCACGCCCTGCGCCAACCAGCGCGCAGGGGCGAACAGCAGTAAAGCCAGCACCATCCCCAGCACTGCCCCTGCACCCGCCCAAGACCAAGCCGCAGCGTTGTGTTGATTGAGACGGTTGGGGCGAGTCATAGGTGAGGCATTGATGGTGCGCGGATGGCGTGCTGGTGGTTCAACGCGCAGGCAGCAGCATCACCACTTGGCCATTCCAGGTGGCTTGGTCAGAGCTGTCCCGGCTCAGGTGGGCTTCGGTAGGTAGAGCGTGGGCGTTGATGCGGCTCTGGGCCAGCCACTGAGCCAAGGCCTGGCCGGAGACGCCCTTAAGAGTGACGGAAACACGCTCACCGCTCACGCTCACCTGCGCGCCCGTGCCCAGCCCTTGTTTGACCGCCGTGAGCAGAGCCCGCAGCGCATCGTCACGCGCTATCTTGGGTTGGGCCTTCAAGGCCATCGCCTGGGCTTGCAGGCTGTGCATGTGTTGCAACTGGGCGTCTAACTGGGCGCGCTGGGTAGGTGCGTGTTGCCAGGTGTGCAGTGCCGGGCTGATCAAGACCCACCACAACAAAGCCAGCCCCACTAGCCCTGCGGCCAAGGCCAGGCCTGTTTTCTCGCGAGGAGCCAAGCGGGTCCCTAGGTCGTATAGGGCTTGTAGCGAATTGGGCAGTTTCATGGTTGGCCACCCTGACGAATGAGCAGGCTGTCGGCTTCGGTTTGCACTGCGTAACCTTGGGTTTTCAGGTGCGCGCTCAAGGTGGCGGCCTCGTCAACGCTCAGGTTCAGGCCTTTGAGGCGGACCGCACCCTCAGAAAAATCAATAGCTGTGATCGACGGCTGCGCCGGTAGTCCCGCACTCAGATGGCCCAACATGGCCTCCAGATCTTGGCCTGAGGTGACCCCTGTGGCTTGCTGCAACTGGGTGAGTGCTCGTGCCATTTGCACCGGGGCGTCCACGATGACTTTGACCTCGGGGAAGGTGTCGCTCAGGGTGGCCCGCAGGGCGGCACGTTGGCTGTCAATGACAGCGCGCTCCCGCCATGCCCAGGTGTTGAGTCCGATCAGGTGAATACTCACCAGCAAGACGCAAGCCCAACGCGCTGGACGCCACTGAGGGGTGTGCAAAAAAGATTGCCAGGCCGAGTTCAGGCGTTTGAGGGTCCGGGCATGTCCGGTGTTGGCCAAATCAAATTGCGCTAGGTTCCAGTCGGACTGGGCCGCCGTCAAGTAGCGCTGGGCGTTGGACTGCAAATTCACTGGGCGTTGCAGCACCTGTTCGGCCACGCTCGCCACACTCGGCTCGGCCACCAGTGCACCGTGCGCTGTTCCATCCAGCAAGGCCAGCGCAGCGCGTGACAGGGGTAGCACCATCACGCCTTGTGGACTAGGTGCCACGAGTTGTGCGGGCAAGAGGCCCTCGGTGATGTACAGGGTATTGGCCTGGGACGTTTGGGTCGCTTGGATCTCGGGTGCGTACTCCGGCACGATGCGTGAGACTGGCCGCTTGGCTGCCTCCAAGGCGTGCAGCCAAGCGTGCAGCCAAGCCCTGTTGCACACCGCGACCCACACTGGTTCATTGGCATGGGCGCGAGCGAGAGCTTGCGGCGGCAATGCAAAGTGCAGGTGTTCTGGTTCGTCCAGCAAACGCTCCTCTAACAGGCCCGAGAGCACGGCACGCAAGCGCTGTGGGTTGCTGGTGCTGTCAGCTCGCGTGCCTTTTGGCAGGGTAAGTTGATGCCACGAGAGTGCGCGCGCGGGTACAACGGCCACCACATCATTGGCCAAGGCGTGAGCGTCCGGTAGCAATGCGACGCTAGCACGGCCATGGCCAGCCAGCGACACGCCGTCTTGCGTGAAGGCGTAGTCGCACTCTGTGGCGGTGCCAGGCAGGCTTATGGGAAGAGAGACGATCAGCGTGGTCATGGTGGCAGTGTGCCGGTCATTGTAGAGAGGCGGGTAGGGCGGCGGGGACCAAGTCGGTGATCACACCGCGTTCACGCCATAGAATTTTCACTTCTATGCCGTTGCGTTGCACCAAGGATCGCTCTTCCACGGTAGACAGCGGGTTTCTCAGGCGACCCCGAACTTCAAAAAACCGTGTTGAGACGCTGAGGCGGTCGCCCAAGGCGGCGGCGAGCTTACCGGCATCGGCCACGGTGCGAAAGTGGGTGGCCGCGCGTTGCGTTACCAGTCGCTGGGCCTGGCTCATTTCAAGATCGGGAATGCTGGCATAGATGACGGGGGCACTGGCGGTGTTGAGGTTCACCGGGGTGCGGTCAGGCAGCAGCGTGATATAGGGCCGCAGCAGATTGAGCGACTGGGGAGACAGGCCCAACCAGGGTAATTGCTCAAGCCGTTGTGGCAGCAAGGGTGCTGCGGGGGATGATGTGTCCAGCGCCAAGCGTAAGTTGTTGGCCAGTGCCATCAGCTCGGATGTGGGCAGGCCCATCAACTCGAACAGTTTGCCAAAGGCCAATACATCGGGCTTGGAGAGCTGATTGCCGACGACCAAGTTAAAGACATTCATGTGCGACTGCTGGTCAATGATGAGGCCGGAGAGAAAGGCTTGCGGGGTGTCGGTGTCGGTGTCGGCGCTGTTGTTGCTTGCGTCAACGGCCAGAAAGCTGGACAGGCGTGCCTCTTGCAGGGGCACAGCCCAGGGCTCGGCCAAGTGGTCAATCGTGCCCGTACGGCCATCTTCGCGCAGGATCAGGCGGGCCCAGTCCAGCGCGCCGGTAAGCAGCCAAGCCGTTTGCTGGCGGCTGCGTTCGGCGGTTTCTACTTCGACGTTGCGCCACTGTTGCCACAGCGCAGCAGCGCTCAGTGTGGCGACCAGGGTCACAGTGAGCATGGCGGCCAGCAAAGCCGCACCGCTCTGGAGGCGTGAGATGTTGCGTGTCATGACTTGCCACCTGACAACGTGGGACGTACCCAGTCCCGAGTCAGAGCGCCGTGCAGGGCGTGGGTTGTGGGAAGTGTGAGCACCAAGCGAATGCCGTCGGGCGCAACGGTGGCAGACGTGCCTGTGTTCGCTGCCTGGGTCGCCGTAGCGGCGATTGAGCTGGTTGCACTGGTTGACGCAGCCAAGCGACCATCGCTCGACAACGGGTTGCTCCAGGCGTCACCCCGGTAAAAATAGATTTGCCATTGCGCCAAGGGGGCGATGAACACCTCGCGTTTCTTCGCCTCGTCCCCCGGGTTTTGCGCCCATTGCGCGGCTTGCAGCCAAGCGGTTTGCAGCGTGCTGCGCTCACGTAAAGGGGGTGACTGCCAACGCAGCCATGGCCCTGAGCCCCCCGTGCCACCAATGTCGCGGCGCGTCCAGGCTACCACCACCAAGCCATCGGCTTGTGCCGCAGAAACCTGCCGGGTGATGCGCAGTGCCCGGCCATCCCAGTCGATGGCATTGAGCCCCGGCCCTTGCGCCATGGCGTCTAGGTCGGCCCCCCATTGCGCCAGCGCGGTTTGCAAGCTAAGTACCTCATCGGCACGTTGCTGCGTCTGGATCTGCGCCCGCGCCATGCCGTCCAGACCGCGCCAGCTCAAGACGGCCATGAGCGCCATCACCGACAGGGCAATCAACAGCTCAACCAGCGTGAAACCGTGGTGCTTGCGTGGCGGCATCAATACCGCCCCATCACGGTGGAGAGCTGGAGCAAGGGCGTGTTGCCTTGGAAGACCTGCGCCACCACCCGCAGGAAATTGGGGTTGGGCGTGGGCTGGCCCGACAAGGTCACGCTGAAGTGCTGGGCCGCTTGGTCGCAGGTTTGGGTGCTTTCACCCACGGCGGGCATTTGCTTGGCAAGTCGCAGTTTTATCAATTCATTTTCAGCACACAGTTGAGCTAGAAAAATATCTGACTGGCGATGGGCATTGCTCGTCAGAGCTATTGTGGCCTGCAAGCCCGCAATCAAGGCGATGGACACGATGGCCAAGGCCACCAATACCTCGATCAAGGTAAAGCCCTTTGCCTTCAATCGTTTCATGGTTGCACCTTAAAAGGGCGCAAACCGTCAGTGACAACGTGCAAGACGCGGTTAGGCTGCTGTACCGATGACAAGGCCACATCTTGAGGCCCGATCAAGGGCTCTGGGCCAAGCAATAGAGCAGCGTGCGCGTGCACGGCGATATCAGTACTCAGCCAGTTGTGAGGGAGTGACGAAGGCGGCAGCCCTTCAAATCGAAAGCCATTCTCCGTGATGCGCCAGCGCACGGCCACACCGCTGGAGCGAGACTGCGCCCGCGCCGACTCCAGCAACATTGCCAGACGCTGTGCCTCTCGCTCCAGCCCCGTTTGCACCGAATCACGCATGGCAAAACCTACGCCCGCAGAAGCCATTGCAATTATCGCCACCACGACCATCAGTTCTAGCAGCGTAAAGCCCCGGGTTTTGCTACTGCCAACTGCCAATGTCTGCATTCTTTCCTTCGCCTCCGACTTGCCCATCCGCACCGAACGACAGAATATCAATCTCGCCCTTAATGCCCGGGTTGATGTAGAGGTAGGCGCGGCCCCACGGGTCGTTGGGCAGCTTCTCAACATAGGGCTTCCAGTTGGTCGGTACAGGCCCGCTGGTGGGTTTGATCAGCAAGGCTTGCAAGCCCTGCTCTGCCGTGGGGTAGCGCTGGTTGTCCAGCTTGTAGAGTTTGAGGGCTTGGCCCAGGTTACTGATGTCGGTGCGCGCTGCGGTGACGCGGGCGTCGTCGGCGCGGTCTAGCACATTGGGCACGATCAAGGCGGCCAACACACCGATGATGACCAGCACCACCATGAGTTCGATGAGTGTGAAGCCACGTTGCTTGGCGCGATTTAGAAGGGGGTGGTTAGGCGTCATGGACGTGGGTTGAATGTGAATTGAGAGTGAGGTGAGTGAACGGTAGGTGAACGGTGAAATTGGTTTGAGGGCAATTCCATGATAATTCGATTATGCAGATGAACTCATACAGCCCATTGGCCTCCCGCGGGGTTACCTTTCTTTTGGCGGCACTGGTCGCGGCGAGTGGGGTTTACTGGGTGTTGAAGTGGCCTGTAGAAGCAACTTTGAGTGGGGTAACGGCCTTGACCGCCAACGAGCCCTCTGAGCCTGAATCAATGGCTCTTTTGTTGGGCTTGGGCAGGGTGTCGCAAAGCCCGATCACACCAGCAAGCCTTGCGCCAAGTCGAATGATTTTAATTGGCGTGGTGGCTGGCGCTTCGGGCGGCACAGCCTTGATTGCAGTGGACGGAAAACCCGCCAAACCTATCAGGGTAGGTGGCCGTGTCGAAGAAGGTTTAATTCTTCAATCTGTGGCCAAACGCCAGGCCGTATTGGCAGCCAGCATTAACGGACCTGCTCTGATGAAGTTAGAGCTGAGTGCTCTTTCAAAATAGTTACTCGAGCCATGGCTACCGTATTCCAAAGACCCTCACTGTTAACTCGCCTATCGCCCTTGTTTCGCGGCTTTGACGGCCCATTGGCGTTTGCTATCTTTTTGTTGGCTTGCGCGGGCATGCTGGCCATGTTGTCGGCCGGGCACGACCAGGGCACACGTCTGCCTGACCATGGGCGCAATATGCTGATTGCGGGTTTCATCCTGTTCATCGTGGCGCAAGTACCGCCGCAGCGTTTGATGGCGTTTGCTGTGCCGCTGTATGTGCTGGGCGTGACGCTGCTGATTGCGGTGGCGGTGTTTGGGTTGACAAAGAAGGGTGCACGGCGCTGGCTTAATTTGGGCATCACGATTCAGCCGAGCGAGATCCTCAAAATCGCCATGCCCTTGATGCTGGCCTGGTGGTTTCAAAAGCGTGAGGGGCAGTTGCGACCGCTGGACTTTTTGGTGGCGGGAGGCTTGTTGCTCATTCCTGTGGGTTTGATCGTCAAGCAGCCTGACTTGGGCACGGCGATTTTGGTTTTGGCGGCCGGTGTGTCGGTGATCTTCTTTGCCGGCTTGAGTTGGAAGCTGATCCTGCCGCCCGTTCTGCTAGGGCTGGTGGGAGTGACGCTGGTGGTGGTGTTTGAGCCCAGCCTGTGCGCCGACGGTGTGCGCTGGCCGGTGCTGCACGACTACCAGCAGCAGCGCATCTGTACCCTGCTCGACCCCTCGCGCGACCCATTGGGCAAGGGTTTTCACATCATCCAGGGGATGATCGCCATCGGCTCGGGCGGCTTCTTTGGCAAGGGGTTTATGGCAGGCACGCAGACGCACCTGGAGTTTATTCCCGAGCGCACCACCGACTTTATTTTTGCGGCATTCTCAGAAGAGTTTGGCCTGTTCGGCAACCTGCTGCTGATCAGCGGTTTTGCCTTCCTTCTGCTGCGCGGCTTGACGATTGCGCTGGAGGCTCCCACGCTGTTCTCGCGATTGTTGGCGGGCAGCATCACCTTTATTTTCTTCACCTACGCTTTCGTCAACATGGGCATGGTCAGCGGCATCTTGCCGGTGGTGGGCGTGCCCCTGCCTTTCATCAGCTACGGCGGCACGGCCATGGTGACGCTGGGTATGGGCTTGGGGATTTTGATGTCGATTGCGCGGTCTAAGCGGCTGGTGCAGTCGTGAGCAAGTTCCCGGTAGCCATCGTCGGTGTCGGCAATATGGGCGGGGCCATGGCGCTGAACTTGTTGGCATGCGGCTGGGCGGTTCAGGTTTGCGATGTGGTGGCTTGCAAAGCTCAGAATTTAGTGCAGTTTGGGGCTGTAGCCCAACAAAATGTAGCGCAAGCAGCTATTGAATCTGTAGCGACAATTGTCTGCGTGGTGGACTCAGCGCAGTGCGAAACCGTGCTGTTTGGCTCTCAGGGGCTGGCCAGCGTGATGCAGCCCGGCCAAGTCGTGCTGCTGTGCCCCACGCTGGCCCCGCAAGACGTGGAATCGTTCGCCCAGCGCCTGGCCGAGCGCGGCATTGCGGTGCTGGACGCGCCCATGTCCGGTGGCCCAGTGCGCGCGCGTGAGGGCGCTATGAGCCTGATGGTGGCGGGTGAAGACATCGTCTTCGAGCGGATGAAGCCCTTGCTCTCGGCGCTGTCGAATCAGGTATTTCACATCAGCGCGCGCGTGGGCGACGGCGCGCGCACCAAGCTGGTTAACAACCTGGCCGCAGGCATCAACCTGGTGGGCGCGGCCGAGGTGCTGGCGCTGGCCCGCGCGATGGGCTTGGACTTGGCGGCCACGCTGGATGTGATCGAACAATCGAGCGGCCAGAGCTGGATCGGTTCAGAGCGCATGCGCCGCGCCATTGCGGGCGACTTGGCCCCGCGCGCCCATATGACTCTGCTGGAGAAAGACACGCGGCTGGCGGTTCAAGCCGCCCAGGCGCTGGGTTTTGAAGGGCCACTAGGTGCTGCCGCGCGCGACGTGTTTGCGCAAGCCAGCGCGGGTGGCATGGCGGAGTTGGATGATGCCGCCTTGTTGCAGTGGTTGAGCCTAAAATAACCCATGATTTCACGCGAACCCACCCTCGAACGCTTGGCCATTGCCAAGGACTTGCTCCTTACCCCTTTTGGCCTGGACGAATCGCACCTGCGCCGTGCGCTGGCTGAGATCCGGGCGCATCAGGTGGATGAGGCTGACTTGTACTTTCAGTACACCCGCTCTGAGGGCTGGAGCTTGGAGGAGGGCATTGTCAAAACAGGCTCCTTCAGTATTGACCAGGGCGTGGGCGTGCGGGCCGTGAGTGGCGAAAAAACCGCCTTTGCTTACTCAGACGACATCTCCTGGACCTCACTGCTAGATGCGGCCAAAACCGTACGCACCATCTCCTCGGCAGCCAAGTCTGCGCGTGTGAAAACTGCAACGAAAAAAATTGCTGCATCACGATCCTTGTACGCCGGTGTTGATCCCATCAGCACGCTAGACAGTGCGACCAAAATCGCCTTGCTTGAAAAAGTAGAGCAGCGCGCACGCGCCAAAGACCCGCGCGTGGCGCAGGTCATGGCCGGGCTGGCCAGCGAGTACGACGTGGTGCTGATCGCGCGGGCTGACGGCACGCTGGCGGCCGATGTGCGCCCCCTGGTGCGCCTGAGCCTGACCGTGATTGCCGAGCAGGTGGTGGGTGGCAAGACCCGGCGTGAGGTGGGCTCCGCAGGCGGCGGCGGGCGCTTTGGCCTGGCTTATTTTGACGACGCCATCATCCAGCAATACGTTGACGAGGCCGTCAACGCCGCTTTGACCAATCTGTCGGCGCGCCCCGCCCCTGCGGGCGAGATGACGGTGGTGCTGGGCGCGGGTTGGCCCGGCATCTTGCTGCACGAGGCCATTGGCCACGGGCTGGAGGGTGACTTCAACCGCAAGGGCTCCAGCGCTTTTGCCGGGCGCATTGGCCAGCGGGTGGCGGCCAAGGGCGTGACAGTGCTGGACGACGGCACGATCGCCGACCGGCGCGGCTCGCTCAATGTGGATGACGAGGGCAACGCCAGCCAGCGCAATGTGCTGATTGAAGACGGCATCCTCAAGGGCTATATTCAAGACAACATGAACGCGCGGCTGATGGGTGTCAAACCCACGGGCAATGGCCGCCGCGAGAGCTACGCCAACGTGCCCATGCCACGCATGACTAACACTTACATGCTGGGTGGCACCACACCACCGCAAGAGATCATCGCCAGCATCAAGCGCGGGCTGTATGCCAGCAATTTTGGCGGTGGCCAGGTGGACATCACCAGCGGCAAGTTCGTGTTCTCGGCCAGCGAAGCGTTTTGGGTGGAAAACGGCAAGATACTCTACCCCGTCAAAGGCGCCACGCTGGTGGGCAGCGGGCCGGAATGCCTGAAGCACGTCAGCATGATCGGCAACGACATGAAGCTCGACAGCGGCGTGGGCACCTGCGGCAAAGAAGGCCAGAGCGTGCCGGTGGGTGTGGGCCAGCCCACCTTGCGTATTGATGGGCTGACGGTGGGCGGCACGGCCTGAATTGACGTGCTGTAGAGGTCAATGATTTGCGCAGGGTATGAGCAGTGATGGATTACGCCAGCCGGAACAGAGCCCCCAGCAAGCACGTGGTGGGCTTTGCTTTGGTCGTACTGTTGCACGCGTTGATTTTTTGGGCGGTCAACTCGGGCCTGACGCGAACCCTGGTTAAAGCCGTGCGTCCTCCTGTCGAGGTCAATCTGATTGCAGAGGTCAAGCCGGAGCTGCTACCGCCACCCCCCGTACAGTCGCCCAAGCCGAAAACGCCGCCCCCACCGCAACAGCCCACCCCACCCGCCTATGTGCCGCCGGTGGACGTGCCGGTCGTGACGGCGCCGGTTTCAAATGCCGCCATCAACGCGGTGAGCACGACGCCCTTGCCTCCTGCCGCGCCACCGTCCCCCGCGCCGCAAGTTCTGGCGCCACCGCCCCCGGTTTTGCGGATTCCTGCGGTGATCAATGCGGTGGCCAACTGCCAAAAACCGCAGTATCCCAGTGCTTCACGGCGTCTGGAAGAAGAGGGGACGGTGCAACTCAAGTTTTTGGTGGATGTGGACGGCTTGGTCGTGCGGTCTGAAGTTGAGAAAACTTCAGGCTACGGCCGCTTGGACGAGGCGGCCCGTGCTGCTTTGTCTAAATGCCAGTTCAAGCCCGGTACGGTCGATGGAAAACCAGAGCAGAGTTGGGCCAGCATGAAATACACCTGGCGCTTGGAGTGAGCGTGTGACGCACAAGCACTCTCTCCAACGCCTTATGTTGTTCCGTTGTTGAGCCGCGCATTTTTAAACAGTCATCGTTGAGGAGCTGATTCCGTATGTTCAAAACCATTCAATTTTTCGCAGCCAGTGTGGGTCTGGCCCTGAGTCTTTTTGTAGGCACGCAGGGCAGTGCTTTGGCCCAAGCGGCCGTTGCCCCGAGTTCGACACTGACGCAAGCGAATGTGATTGCGACTGCGCCAACTCAGGCTTCTGAGGTGCACGCGGGGGAGAATCCTTATGGTTTAAAGGCACTATGGGCGCAGGGTGACCTAGTTGCGAAGGGCACGCTTTTGATCCTCGTCATCATGAGCATGGGCAGTTGGTACGTGATCATCACCAAATTCATTGAGCAATCCAAAGTCGCGCGCTTTGCCACGGCCGCGCAGAGCAGCTTTTGGAAAGCGGCCACGGTGCGCCAAGGGGCGGATGCCTTGGACGAAGCCAGCCCGTTTCGCTTCATCGCTGAAAAGGGTTTGGAAGGTGCCAGCAAGCACGAAGGCATGTTAGGCGCGGTGGACTTCAATACCTGGGTCACCATGAGCATTCAACGCGCTATTGGCAATGTGCAAAGCCGCATGCAAGATGGCTTGGCCGTGCTGGCCACCGTGGGTTCAACCGCACCGTTTGTGGGCTTGTTTGGCACGGTTTGGGGCATCTACAACGCGCTGGTCAAAATCGGGATGTCGGGTCAGGCCAGTATTGACAAAGTGGCTGGACCGGTGGGCGAGTCGCTGATCATGACGGCCATTGGCTTGGCAGTGGCTGTGCCTGCCGTGCTGGGCTATAACTGGATGGTGCGCCGCAACAAGGCCAGCATGGATGCAGTTAATGCGTTTGGGTCAGATTTGCACTCGGTGCTGCTGGCCTGCGCGAAGAAATAAAGCCTAGCCCCACAAGGAGCCACTACCATGGCCATGAACATAGGTGCAGACGCCGATGACGAGATCATCGGCCAGATCAACACCACCCCTTTGGTGGATGTGATGCTGGTGCTGCTGATCATTTTCCTGATCACCATTCCAGTGGTCACGACCTCGGTCAAGGTGAATCTGCCGATTGAGAAAAACCTGGTGCGTGAAACCAAGCCAGAGAACTTGATCATCTCGGTAAACGCGGCAGGCAAGATTTTTCTCTACGACACGCCGATGAAAAACACGACAGATTTAATGGACAGACTGAAGAGGTTTTCGGTGAAAGTCCCTCAGCCTGAAGTGCAAATTCGCGGAGACGGGAAGAGTGATTTCGAATCGATCGGTAGAGTCCTGTATGCAGTGCAGCGCGCGGGCATCACCAAAGTAGGGTTTATTACCGAACCCAACGCACAATAAGGATTCAACATGGCTATGAATCTGCGTACAGGCCCAAGCAGCAACGAGCCCGAGCTCATGATGGACATCAACACCACGCCCTTGATCGACGTGATGCTGGTACTGTTGATCATGTTGATCATCACTATCCCGGCGCAGCTGCATTCGGTGAACCTGGACATGCCGGTTAGTGCGCCGCCGCTGAAGAAGGCTGACCCGGTGGTGGTCAAGATTGAGGTGGATGCGCGTGGTGTGGTGAATTGGGACGGCCAGCCCTTGCAAAGCCGTGCCCAACTGGACGCTCATCTGATGCAGGCTCAGGCAATGCAACCCCAGCCTGAGCTGCACATCAAGTCCAGCGGCAAAGCCAAGTACGAGGTGGTGGCCGGGGTGCTGGCGTCTGCGCAGCGCATTGGCCTGACCAAGTTGGGCATTGTGGGATCCGAGCAATTTGTAGATTGAAAGTTTGGAGTTCGCATTTGTTATGACAACAGACACTCCCCCAACCCTAGCCGTGGACATCGTCATCTTTGGTGGCGCAGGTGACTTGTCTTTTCGCAAACTGTTGCCCGCGCTGTACATGGCGCATTTGCACACCCGGTTTGAGACGGCGACGCGCATCATCGCCGTGGGGCGACAAAAATGGACGCGAGATGAGTACCTGGCGTTCATCGACCATCAGTCGCCCGCCTTCATCGAAGAGCGCGCGTTCAATGTCGATGACTGGCGCATTTTTTTGAAGCGGCTAGATTACGTGAGCATGGATGTCACGCAGGCCAGCGACTACGCCCAACTCAAAACGCTGTGCCACGCGCCCGCGCTGCGGGTGTTTTACTTGGCCACCGCACCGGGTTTGTTCACGCAGATTTGCGAACAGCTTTCAATCGCCGGTTTGATCGACGCTCAAGCCCGCGTGGTTCTGGAAAAACCATTGGGCACGGATCTGGCCTCTGCGCGTGCCATCAACACCGAGGTGGCGAGGTATTTTGACGAGCAGCAGATTTACCGCATCGACCACTATCTGGGTAAAGAGACGGTGCAAAACCTGATGGTGCTGCGCTTTGGCAATGCCATTTTCGAGCCCCTGTGGCGTGCGCCCTACATCAAGAGCGTGCAGATCACGGTGGCGGAGGCCGTGGGCGTGGGTAGCCGCGCCGGGTTTTACGACGGGGCAGGGGCTTTGCGCGACATGGTGCAAAACCACCTCTTGCAACTGCTGTGCATCGTGGCCATGGAGCCACCGATTTCTTTCGACGCGGACGATGTGCGCGATGAAAAGCTCAAGGTCTTGCGCTCACTTCGTAAGATGGATTTGGCCGACATCAAGCGTGACACGGTACGCGGCCAGTACACGGCGGGGGCCTCAGAAGGTGCAGCCGTCAAGGGCTACAAAGAAGAAGATAACGTGCCTGCTAACAGCCGCACCGAAACCTTTGTGGCTTTGCGCGCCAACATCAACAACGCGCGTTGGGCCAACGTGCCCTTCTTCTTGCGCACCGGCAAACGCATGCAAAAGCGTCAGTCTGAAATCATCATCGAGTTTGCCGATCAGCCGTTTTCCATCTTTGGCGCAACGCCCCATCACGAACCCAATCGACTCATCATCAGCCTGCAGCCCGAAGAGTCCATTCACTTGCAAATGATGGTCAAGGAGCCGGGCTCCGGCATGAACCTGCACCCGGTCAGGCTGGGCTTGGACTTGCAGCAGTCGTCCGACAAACGCCGCGCCGAGGCCTACGAGCGTTTGTTGATGGACGTCATCAAGGGCCGCTTGACACACTTTATGCGGCGCGACGAGTTGGAGGCCGCCTGGACGTGGGTGGAGCCCATTCTGAACGGCTGGGCCGCGCTGGACGACAAGCCCCGCGATTACTCCGCCGGTAGCTGGGGGCCAGCCGCTTCGTCGGCGCTGATGGCGCGTGAAAACCTCTCGTGGTTTGAAGAGGCTTGAGCGTGCCTAAGCTGTCATTGGCGCAGGACATTGCCCAGCGTTTGGCTGCAGCGATTGACTTGCGGGGCGTCGCGGTGTTGTGCGTGTCAGGTGGAAAGTCGCCCATCGCTTTGTTTGAAGCGCTGCGCGTGCAGCCTATCGATTGGTCGCAGGTGCGCGTCACGCTGACGGATGAGCGCTGCGTGCCCTGTACCCACCCTGACAGCAATGCGAGTCTGGTGCGCCAGCATTTGTTGCAAGACCGAGCCAGCGCGGCCCAATTCGTGCCACTGGTGGCCGAAGAGCATGAGCCTTTGCCGCCCCATGCCATCCTGGCCCAAACCGCCAGCCGCGCGCTGCAAGCGGCTGGCCGAGTCGATGTGATGGTGTTGGGCATGGGGGCCGATGGCCATACCGCGTCCTTGTTCCCGCAAGCGCCCAATTTGACCGATGCACTGGACATGAACAACCCAGAAGCCTGTGTGGCCATTGAACTGCCAGAGCCTCCTGCCAATGCGCCTTATGCGCGAGTGACGCAAACCTTGGTGCAAATTTTGCGTGCTCGCCACATTGTGTTGCCGCTCAGTGGGGCGGACAAGTTGGCCACGCTGCGCCTTGCTCAGGCGGGCATCAGCCATCAATATCCGATCTCTCATGTGTTGCACCAAACCCAAACCCCTGTGGCCCTGTGGCTGAACGAATGACTTCACCAAAACCTGCGACCCCCAAGCTCAATCTGAACGCCACGGTGGCTGTCGTCACCGCGCGCATTGAGCAGCGAAGTGCCGCGTCCCGCGCCGCTTACCTCGACGTAGTGGCCCGCGCTAAAAAGCCCGGCCCTTACCGGGGTGGCATGGGTTGTGCCAACGCGGCCCACGCGTATGCGGCCATGCCTGCCAACGACAAACTGGTGTTGCGCCAGGAGCGTCAGCCCAATGTGGGCATCATCAACGCCTACAACGACATGCTCTCGGCGCACCAGCCCTATGAGCATTACCCCGAGCGCCTTCGCGCTGCTGCCCGTGCTGCGGGGGCCACCGCGCAGGTTGCGGGTGGCGTGCCCGCGATGTGCGACGGCGTGACGCAGGGCGAGGACGGCATGGAGCTGTCGCTGTTCTCGCGCGATGTGATTGCCCTGGCGACGGCGGTGGGCTTGTCGCACAACGTGTTTGACGCCGCATTGTTTTTGGGCGTGTGCGACAAGATCGTGCCCGGTTTGTTCATCGGCGCTTTGCAGTTTGGGCATTTGCCAGCGGTGTTTGTGCCGGCCGGCCCCATGACATCGGGTTTGTCGAATGACGAAAAATCATTGGTGCGCCAGCAATACGCGCAAGGCCAGGTGAGCCGCGAGACCCTGCTCGCGGCCGAACAGGCGGCTTATCACGGCGCGGGAACCTGCACCTTCTATGGCACGGCCAATTCCAATCAGATGTTGATGGAGATCATGGGCCTGCATTTGCCGGGCTCGTCCTTCGTGAACCCCGGCACACCTTTGCGCGAGGCGCTCACGCTTGCTGCGGTGCAGCGGGCTGTTGCTTTGTCAAAAGGTCAAAACGATGAGCAAGGTGTTGTTGGCATCGGCCATCAAATCGACGCCAAAGTCATCGTCAATGGCATCGTGGGCCTACTGGCCACTGGTGGCTCAACCAACCACACCATGCACTTGATTGCGATGGCGCGTGCGGCAGGGCTGCGCGTCAACTGGGATGACTTCTCCGAGCTGTCGGCTTGCGTACCCTTGTTGGCTCGCATTTACCCCAATGGCAGTGCGGATGTGAATCACTTCCAGGCCGCAGGCGGCATGGGGTTTTTGATTCAGCAACTGTTGGGTGCGGGTTTGTTGCACGAAGACGTGCACACCGTCATGGGCCAGGGTCTGCATCGCTACACGGTTGAGCCCTGGCTCAATCAGGGACAACTGGATTGGCGGCCCGTGCCCATGCAATCGGCTGATGAAGCTGTGCTGCGCCCTGTGAACCAGCCTTTCAGCGCCGATGGGGGTCTGCGGCTACTTCAAGGTAATCTGGGTCGCGCCGTGATCAAGGTGTCTGCCGTCAAGCCGGAGCACCACTTTGTGCGTGCCGCAGCCGTGGTGGTGGCCGATCAAAAAGAACTGGCGCAACTCTTCAAAGACGGCCAGCTAGAGCGTGACTTTGTGGCTGTGGTGCGCAACCAAGGTCCGCAAGCCAACGGAATGCCTGAGTTGCACAAGCTCACGCCGCTGCTGGGCGTGTTGCAAGACAAAGGCTTCAAGGTGGCGCTGGTGACTGATGGACGCATGTCGGGGGCCTCCGGCAAAGTGCCTGCGGCCATTCATGTGAGCCCAGAGGCGGCCAACGGCGGCCTGATTGCCAAGGTGCAAAATGGCGACATGATCACGCTGGACTGTGATCAACACCAACTTACGCTGGAGGTGAGTGAGGCCGAGCTGTCTGCGCGTGTAGCCCCTGACTCTGATCTCAGCGCCTACCAGCGCGGCACGGGGCGTGACCTCTTCGCGCTGTTTCGCGCCAACGCGGCGCACGCGGAAGAAGGCGCTTCCCCGCTGTTGTCACACCTTTGATGCCTCATCGTTGTACCCTCACACATTCAGCGCCATGAACCCAGTCCCTCACCCTACGTTCTCCCGCCCCGCGTTCACGTCACGCGTGGTGCCCGTGATCGTCATCACGCACCCCAACCAGGCCGTGCCCATGGCGCATGCCTTGCTCGAAGGCGGCATTGACGTGATGGAAATCACCCTGCGTCATGCAGCCGGTCTGCCCGCCATTGAACTCGTGGCCAAGCACGTGCCGCAGATGCATGTGGGCGCAGGCACGGTAACGCGCGCGCAGGAGATGGCGCAGGTTCAGGCGGCAGGCGCGCGCTTTGCGCTCTCACCCGGCATGAGTGCTGCCCTGGTGCAGGCTGCCATGGCGAGCCAAATGCCTTTCATGCCAGGGGTGATGACGCCAGGTGAAGTGATGGCCGCGCGCGACTACGGCTTCTCATTGGTCAAATTATTTCCTGCCGCGCAGGCGGGCGGTCTGGCAATGCTCAAGGCCTTGGGCGGGCCGTTGGGTGACATGCAGTTTTGCCCCACAGGAGGGGTCTCGCTGGCCAATATGAGCGAGTTTTTAAAGCAGCCCAATGTCGCTATGGTGGGCGGCTCCTGGTTGACCCCGGTGGATGTGCTGGAAGAAGGCAACTGGTCAGAAATCACGCGACTGGCACGCGAGGCCAGCGACATTGCAAACCATAATTGAGCTATGAAACCCTTCGTCAAACCCCAACATCGCGAGGCTTGGAAAGCGCTCCAGGTCTTGTCTCAAAGCGCGCAACCGCATTTGCGTGAATTGCTCAAAGACCCCAAGCGAATCGACCAATGGCAAGTCAGTGGTGCTGGCATCAGCATTGATTATTCTCGCCAACGTGTGACGACGGAGGTCTTGCAGCAACTGCTGGCGCTGGCCGATGAGTCCCAGGTCATGGCGCAGGCTGAAGCCATGTTTCGCGGTGACGCCATCAACGCCACCGAAGAGCGTGCCGTTTTGCACGTGGCCTTGCGCGGTAGCCATGTGCCCAATCCGCCGTGGGGGCAAAGCATCTCCAAGCAGGTTGGCGACGAGCTGTTGCGCGTGTGCATGTTTGCAGAGAAGGTACGTGAAGGCCAGCTCAAAGGGCATGCCGGTGAATCCATCACCGATGTGGTGAACCTGGGCATTGGCGGATCTGACTTGGGCCCGCGCATGACGACCGAAGCCCTGAGCCATTTGACGCGTGAGAGCTATAAAAACAAAGTGCGTGTGCACTACGTGTCTAACGTGGATGCCTGGAGTCTGTACACCACCTTGGCCACGCTGAACCCCGCCCGTACCGCGTTTGTGGTGCAAAGCAAGACCTTCACCACGCAAGAAACCATGACCTTGGCCACCTCGGCCAAGCGCTGGCTGCTGGACGCGGGTTGCCCCGAGGGACAACTGCATCAGCACTTGATTGCGGTCACGGCCAATCCACAAATCTCGCAAGCACAAGGCTTCTCGCCGGAACACACCTTTGGATTTTGGGACTGGGTGGGGGGACGTTATTCAGTGTGGTCGGCCATCGGACTGCCCCTGGCCATCTCGATTGGGGCTTTTGCGTTTCAAGACATGCTGCTGGGCGCACGAGCCATGGACGAGCATTTCATGTCGGCCCCGAAAGACCAAAACCTGCCGCTGCTGATGGCCTTGCTGGGTGTGTGGAACCGCAATTTTTTGGGTGCGACCACGCACAATATTGCGCCCTACGCTTCGCCCCTGGGCAAGTTCGCGTCCTTCTTGCAGCAGATGGACATGGAGTCCAACGGCAAGCGCACGCACATCGACGGCAGCCCCGTGGAGGTGGCCACCGCCCCGGTGCTGTGGGGTGGCTTGGGCATTGACGGCCAGCATGCCTACTTTCAGCTCATCCACCAAGGCCAGCACTTAGTGCCCATGGACTTCATTGGCCTGCGCACCGAGCGCAGCCCTTTGCCCTTTGCCGCCGAACACCACCGCGTGGTCTTGCTCAATATGCAGGCCCAGGCCCAGGCCTTGGCTATTGGGCGCAGCCCAGAGGAAACGGTGCAAGCATTGCGCGACAGCGGTGTGGATGAGGCTGAGGTGCAACGCTTGGCCCCGCACCGTAGCTACCCCGGCAACGTACCCAGCACCACGATCTGGGTGGATGCCCTGACGCCACGCAGCATGGGCGCTTTGATGGCTTTGTACGAGCACAAGGTGTTTTGCCAGGCGGCCATTTGGGGTATTCATGCCTATGACCAATGGGGAGTGGAGTTGGGCAAAAAAATGGCCAAGGACATGGAGGCTTAAGAAAAGCGGCGGCAGAAGCAACGAGACAGCAGCGAGACAAAAACTGAGCAGGTCATCAACTCGTGCTACATTCACTTCCTATGCAAGTCCGCAACGCCTTTTATTTTTACTTTAGCTTCTCTGTCCCCGGCGGACGAGAGGACAGCGTGTAGACCCACCAACACCCCCTCGAAACCGCCGGAGCCACAAGCCCGGCGGTTTTTTTATAGCCCGATTTTTTCGTTTTATTTCAAAGGAGCCTCACGATGAATGCCCAAACGACCCCGACTGCCGAAGCCTGGTACCCACCGGGTACGCAGCCAACCGACCGCACCAGCCAGACCGACGACGAACGCATCAAGGACATCACTGTGCTGCCACCGCCTGAGCATTTGATTCGCTTTTTCCCCATCCGTGGCACGCCGGTCGAGGGCTTGATCTCCCGTACCCGCCACACCATTCAAGACATCATGGCAGGCCGGGACGATCGCTTGCTGGTCATCATTGGCCCGTGCTCGATCCATGATCCCGCAGCCGCCATTGACTACGCTCGTCGCCTGAAAGAGCAACGCCTCAAGTACGCCGATACGCTGGAGATCGTGATGCGCGTGTACTTTGAGAAGCCCCGCACCACGGTGGGCTGGAAGGGCCTGATCAACGACCCCTACCTGGACGAAACCTGCCGCATTGACGAAGGTCTGCGCATCGCACGCCAGTTGCTGATCGAGATCAACCGTCTGGGCTTGCCCGCAGGCAGCGAGTTTTTGGACGTGATCTCGCCGCAGTACATCGGCGATCTGATCTCATGGGGTGCGATTGGCGCACGCACGACGGAGAGCCAAGTGCACCGTGAGCTGGCCTCGGGTATTTCGGCACCCATCGGCTTCAAAAATGGGACGGATGGCAACATCAAAATTGCGACCGATGCGATCCAGGCTGCAGCCGGGGGCCATCACTTTTTGTCAGTGCACAAGAACGGCCAGGTGGCGATTGTGCAGACCACTGGCAACAAAGACTGCCACGTCATCCTGCGCGGCGGCAAGCTGCCCAACTTTGATGCGGCCAGTGTGGCCGATGCCTGCAAGGATTTGACAGCGGCCAAGCTGCCCGCCAGCCTGATGGTGGATTGCAGCCACGCCAACAGCTCTAAACAGTTTGAGAAGCAGCAAGAGGTGGCGCGTGACATCGCGACGCAGATCGCGGGCGGCTCACGCAGCGTGTTTGGTGTGATGGTGGAGAGTCATTTGCAAAGCGGAACCCAGAAGTTCACACCGGGCAAAGACGACCCGACGCAACTCATCTATGGCAAAAGCATCACCGATGGCTGCTTGGGCTGGGACGTGTCGTTGGACGTGTTGCAAAACCTGTCGGATGCCGTCAAGGCGCGGCGGGCGCTTTAAGCGCGTTCAGCGCTTGCAATAGTTTGAGGTGAACGCCGCCAAACCCGCCATTGCTCATGCACACAAGGTGGTCGCCGGGTTGAACTAGGCGCGCCACCTGGGCGACCAGTTCGTCAATGCTGGAAGCCACCTGAGCGCGCTCCCCCATGGGGGTTAGCGCGTCGCGGGCATCCCAGTCCAGTCCACCAGTGTGGCAAAACGCCAGGTCGGCCTGCTCCAGGCTCCAGGGTAACTGGGCTTTCATGGTGCCCAGCTTCATGGTGTTGCTGCGCGGCTCGAAAATGGCCAGGATGCGCTGCGTTGGCCCGACTTTGCGGCGCAGGCCATCCAGCGTGGTGCGGATGGCCGTGGGGTGGTGGGCAAAGTCGTCGTATACGGTGATCTCGCCACCGGGCAGCGCGACTGTGCCGCGCACCTCCATGCGGCGCTTGACGTTTTGAAACTCAGCCAAGGCGCGGGCGGCCAGACTGGGCAAAACACCGACATGCTCAGCCGCCGCGATAGCGGCCAGCGCATTCAACTGGTTATGAACGCCTGTGAGTGCCCACTTAAGGCTGGCGACTGATTTTCCTTGGTAGAGGACTTCAAAATCATGGGGCTCACCCACCGCAGTGAAGTCATTGACCGCCGCGCCAAAGCTGCGCACCTCGCTCCAGCAGCCTTGGGCCAGCACGCGGGTGAGGCTTTCTTCCAGCCCGTTGACCACTACTCTGCCTGTGCTCGGCACGGTGCGCACCAAGTGGTGAAACTGGCGTTCAATGGCGGCCAGGTTGTCAAAAATGTCCGCGTGATCGAATTCAAGATTGTTCAAAATCGCCGTACGGGGCCGGTAGTGAACGAACTTGCTGCGCTTGTCAAAAAAAGCCGTGTCGTATTCGTCGGCTTCAATAACGAAGCATTTTTGGTTTCCGAGACGAGCTGAAACCTCAAAATTCATAGGCACACCGCCAACAAGAAAACCCGGCTGTAGCCCGGCACACTCCAGTATCCAGGTCAGCATGGCGGTGGTGGTGGTTTTGCCGTGCGTACCTGCCACGGCCAGCACGTGGCGGCCCTGTAGCACATGCTCAGCCAGCCACTGCGGGCCGCTGGTGTAGGGCGAGCCTGCGTCAAGAATGGCTTCCATCAGCGGGAATTTGGGTGTGCCGTCGGGCAGGCGAGCGCGGCTGACCACGTTGCCAACGACGTACATATCGGGCTTGAGCGCCATCTGTTCAGCGCCAAAGCCCTCTACCAAGTCAATGCCCAAGGCGCGGAGTTGATCGCTCATGGGCGGGTACACACCCGCGTCACAACCCGTGACGCGGTGGCCCGCTTCGCGCGCCAAGGCCGCTAAGCCCCCCATGAACGTGCCGCAAATACCGAGAATATGAATGTGCATCAGCCGATTTTAGGCGGTGCACAATAGCGGTCATGAGCACGCAAGACATTGCCGCAACCGCTGCCCAGTTGGTGGTGGAAGAAGGGCTGGAATATGGCCCGGCCAAGCGCCGTGCTGTGCGACAACTCAAATTGCCCGAGCGCACAACTCCCTTGCCTGACAACGACGAGCTGGAAGCGGCGGTGCGCGAGTACCTGGACTTGTTTTGCGCAGACACTCAACCCGCCGAGCTACTGGCCTTGCGCCGACTGGCTTTGGTCTGGATGGAGCGCCTGGCCGAATTTCGACCGCATTTGAGCGGCGCGGTGTGGCATGGCACGGCTACCAAGTTGTCAGATATTTACCTGCAATTGTTTTGCGATGATGAGAAGTCGCTTGAGATCAAGCTGATTGATCAGGGCGTGCGTTACCAGCCACGCACAGCGCGGGGGCTTCATGGTGATTCAGTGGACGTGCTGGGCATTCATGCCATGTGCCAGCCGTTGGGGATTTTTGTGGGCCTTCATTTGCTGGTGAATGATCGGGATGCAGTGCGCGGCGCATTGAGGAAAGATGCCAAAAATAGATCGCCACGCGGTGACTTGGCGGCTGTACGACTACTATTGTCAACTTTTAAAGATAATTGATTGATTCATGGGCGATATCAAAAAATCAAACTTAAATCGCCGTCGTTGGCTTTACGGCGGCGTAGCAGCACTTGCAGGTCTCGGTGGTGCAGGGCTGGCACTGCGCAAGTTCGACCTGAATGCAGTGGATGAGACCGCTTTGGCTGCTTTGTGGGGGATGTCCTTCGAGACGCCTGAGGGCGCACAGTTGTCACTATCGACCTTTCGCGGACGCCCCTTGCTTATTAACTTTTGGGCTACCTGGTGTCCGCCTTGCGTTGAAGAACTTCCTTTATTGGATTCTTTTTATCGGCAAAATAAGGCTAACGGTTGGCAAGTTGTTGGATTGGCTGTTGATCGTTTGGAGCCGGTTCAGACGTTTCTCTCGCGTCAATCGCTCGGATTCCCGATGGCCTTGGCTGGTATGGCGGGCATTTCTTTAAGTAAATCCATGGGCAATCTGGGCGGGGGGTTGCCCTTTACTGTGGTGTTGGGTGCCAATGGTGGGATGTTGGACCGAAAAATTGGCAAAGTTTCGCAGCAAGACCTAACGCGGTGGCATGGGTTAAAGTAGAGGCGTCGGCCCGTCCACTCTGGTTCGGGCTCAAGATATCGCTCAACTTGCAATTTGGTTGATGGTGTAAATAATTGAAAATTACTTAACTTTGTTCTAAATTACAGTAATTTTTCAAGAAGATGTTGGAGTTCCCATGGATTTGCGAAAACTGAAAACTCTGATCGATTTGGTGTCCGAATCGAATGTCACTGAGCTTGAAATTACCGAGGCTGAGGGCAAGGTCCGCATTGTCAAAGGCAATGGCGCTATGGTGCAGGCTTATGCTGCGCCGATGGCTGCAATGCCTGCGCCAGTTTCAGTGCCCGTTGCGGCAGCGACAGAAGCGGTTTCTGCGCTTGAGCCAGAAGTTGATCACGCTGTGAAGTCCCCGATGGTGGGCACTTTTTACCGTTCGGCCTCTCCGGGCGCTAAGCCTTTTGTCGAAGTGGGTGACACGATCAAGCAAGGTGAAACCCTGTGCATCATTGAGGCGATGAAAATCCTCAATGAAATCGAATCCGACAAGTCGGGTACGGTGAAGAAAATTCTTTGCGATAACGGACAGGCCGTCGAATACGGCCAGCCTTTGTACTTGATCGAATAAGTCTGGCAGGCACGCTTATCTATGTTTAAAAAAATTCTGGTCGCCAATCGTGGCGAAATCGCCCTGCGTATTCAGCGCGCTTGCCGCGAGCTGGGTATCAAGGCCGTCATGGTCTATTCAGAGGCTGATCGGGACGCCAAATACGTGAAGTTGGCCGAAGAGTCGGTGTGTATTGGTCCAGCAGCCTCGGCGCTGAGCTACCTCAATATGCCCGCCTTAATCTCAGCTGCTGAAGTAACGGATGCTGAGGCCATCCACCCAGGCTATGGTTTCTTGAGTGAAAACGCGAACTTTGCCGAACGCGTGGAGCAAAGCGGCTTTCAGTTCATTGGCCCCACGCCCGAGTCCATCCGAATCATGGGGGACAAAGTGTCCGCCAAGCAGGCCATGATCAAGGCCGGTGTGCCCTGCGTGCCAGGCTCTGAGGGTGAATTGCCGGACGATGCCGTGCAGATCCGAAGCATTGCCAAGAGGATCGGTTACCCCGTCATCATCAAAGCAGCGGGCGGTGGTGGTGGACGTGGCATGCGTGTGGTGCATACCGAGGCGGCGTTGATCAACGCTGTGCAGATGACCAAGGCTGAGGCGGGTGCCGCCTTCAGCAACCCTGCGGTGTATATGGAGAAGTACCTTCAAAATCCGCGCCACATTGAGATTCAGATTCTCGCCGACAAGCATAAGAATGCGGTCTATCTGGGTGAGCGTGACTGCTCGATGCAGCGACGGCATCAAAAAATTCTGGAGGAAGCACCTGCGCCCGGCATTCCTCGCAAGTTGATTGAAAAAATTGGCGAACGTTGTGTGGCGGCTTGTAAAAAAATTGGCTATCGAGGAGCCGGTACGTTTGAGTTTCTCTTTGAAAACGGGGAGTTCTACTTTATTGAAATGAACACCCGTGTTCAGGTGGAGCACCCGGTGACGGAGTGGATTACGGGTGTGGACATCGTGAAGACGCAAATCATGGTGGCAGCCGGTGAGAAACTGCCCTTTACCCAGAAACAAATTCAAATCAGTGGCCACTCTATTGAGTGCCGGATCAATGCCGAGGATGCCTACAAGTTCACGCCTTCACCCGGTCGCATCACGATGTGGCACGCCCCGGGTGGCCCGGGAGTTCGGGTGGATTCGCATGTCTATACCAACTACTTTGTGCCGCCCAATTACGACTCCATGATCGGAAAGATCATTGTGCATGGCGATACGCGTGAACAAGCCATGGCCCGCATGCGCACGGCTTTGGCTGAAACCCTGGTGGAAGGCATTAACACCAATATTCCCCTGCACCGTGAATTGATGGTGGACGCTAAATTCATGTTGGGTGGAACCAATATCCATTACCTAGAGTCTTGGCTGGAGCAACATAAGCGATGATCGAACTCCGTCTGTTATGCCCCCAAGACCGCGTGGAGGCCTTGAGCGACGCACTCGACGCGCTTGACGCACTGAGCGTCAGTGTTGAAGACGCAGACGCCCATACTGAGGCTGAGCAAGCCCTGTTTGGCGAGCCCGGCATGCCGCCCCCGCAAGATGGTTGGCAGCGCTCCCGCGTGCTCGCGCTGTTTCCGGATGAGGCCGCAGCCAAGGATGCAGCGGCCTTATTACAGGCGCAAGATTTTTTTGAGAACTGCCACATGCTGGGCATCCATGACGTGCCCGAACAAGACTGGGTGCGTTTGACGCAATCGCAGTTCGCCCCTGTCGAAATCACGCCTGACTTCTGGATCGTACCGACCTGGCATGAGCCGCCCCCCCAAGCCAAAATCATCATCCGTTTGGATCCAGGTTTGGCGTTTGGTACGGGAACGCACCCCACCACCCGCATGTGTCTGCGCTGGATTGCACAGCATGCCGGGCAGGGCGGTGGCTTGGGTCGGGTGTTGGATTACGGTTGTGGGTCAGGCATTCTGGCCATTGGTGCCGCCAAGTACGGCGCCAACGATATTGATGCGGTTGACATTGACGAAGCTGCCGTTAGCGCTACGGTGCTCAATGCGGATGCCAATCAAGTCAAGCTCCATGCAGGGTTGCCTGATCAAGTCAACGGCCAGTACCAGACGGTGCTGGCCAATATCCTGGCCACACCTCTTAAGGTCCTCGCGCCGCTGCTTTGCGCCCGTGTGGCAGCCGGGGGTTCCTTGGTGCTGGCCGGTATTTTGGAGCGCCAGACGGACGAGCTGATTCAAGCCTACGCGCCCTATTGTCAGTTGAGCGTTGCACAGACGCAAGAAGGCTGGGTTCTGATGACTGCGCGTTTGTGATGCGACCCTGGGGGCAACCTACAATCGACCTCCATGAGCTTGATCACACGTTGCCCGGCCTGCATGACCATGTTCAGGGTCGTGCCAGACCAACTTCGCATTTCTGAAGGTTGGGTCCGTTGCGGTCAGTGTGATGAGGTTTTCGATGCCTCTGCGAACATGCAGGAGCAGAACATCGACAACGAGGCATCTAAGCCAGCCGCAACCATAGAAACATTGGAGCCAGTTGCGTCAATCCAGCAGTTTGAACATCCAGAAGTAGAGCGCAGTCATGTTCTGCGCCGAGATGGCCCGCTCAGAATTGAGCCGAGGCTTGGGCAAGAGACGAGTGAGCTTGACTTACTCGACTCGTCTTTGCAAATTCAGAAATCTTCTGATGAGACGATTCTGGGTGAGTCGTTTATACAAGAATTGGCCCGGACTGATGATTCGCTTTACACCAAGCCGGAAGAGACCACTCATCAACCGTCTTTCATGCGGGGCAAGCCCAGCGCTGCGCTCAAACGCAAGCCATGGGTTACTGTCGGGCTGGTTTTTAGCGCACTGCTACTCAGCGCAGCACTTCTCCTTCAAGTTTTTCTGCACGAGCGAGACCGTATTGCAGCACGGGCCCCTGAGATCAAGCCCGTGCTTTTTTGGGCGTGCGAACTGGTGCAGTGCGTCGTGTCACCGTTTCGACAGATCGAGTCGATCGTGATAGACAGCGCCTCGTTCAATAAACTGCAGGGCGATGTTTATAGGCTGAATTTCGCCCTAAAGAATACAGCGCAGTTTGCACTGGCTATGCCTTCAATTGAGCTTTCCTTGACGGATGTACAGGATCAAGCCTTGATGCGGCGCGTGATTCGGGCTGATGAATTGGGCAGTAAGTCTGGCAGTTTGGAGTCGGCCTCGGATTTCACTGCTTCCCTAACGCTATCAGCCATAACACCTGAGGGTTCGAATCCCGTCGCGGGCTACCGGGTGCTTGCTTTTTACCCTTGAAACTAAACTTCTAAATTTATGGCAACCTTAATCTGCGGTTCTTTGGCTTTCGACACCATCATGAACTTTGAGGGCAAATTTGCAGAGCAAATTTTGCCCGACCAGTTGCACATCCTTAATGTGTCGTTTCTTGTCCCCACCTTGCGCCGAGACTTCGGCGGCTGCGCGGGCAACATCGCGTATGCGCTCAAGTTGTTGGGAGGCTCTCCCCTTCCCGTGGCTACTTTAGGCAACGACGGCGCTGGCTATCTACAGAGATTGCGTGATCTGGGCATTGCCACCGATTACGTGCGCCAGATCGAAGAAACCTACACAGCACAAGCCTTGATCATGACGGATCGGGACAACAACCAGATCACGGCTTTTCACCCCGGTGCCATGATGCAGGCCCATGTGACGCAGATCAAAGCGCAGCCCGGTATTCAACTCGGCATTATTTCGCCCGATGGACGTGATGCCATGGTGCAGCATGCCGAACAATTCAAGGCGGCTGACATCCCCTTTGTCTTCGATCCAGGTCAAGGCCTTCCCATGTTCAATGGCGATGAACTCGCAAGCTTTATTGAGCAGGCCAGCTGGGTGACTGTCAATGACTACGAAGGCAAGATGCTCAGTGATCGCACTGGTTGGAGCCACGCGGAAATATCAAAGCGGGTCAAGGGTTTGATCGTGACATTGGGTGCCGAGGGCAGTGAGGTTTGGGTGGATGGTGAAAAGACCTTGGTTGCGCCTGTCAAAGCTTCTGCCGTGATCGATCCAACCGGTTGCGGCGACGCCTACCGTGGTGCTTTGTTGTTCGGTCTGGAGAAGGGGTGGACCTTGGCGCGTTGCGCTGCTTTAGGCAATCAGTTGGGTTCTTTGAAGATTGCCCAACGGGGGCCGCAGAACTACACGGTGGATCTGAAGGCACTGGGCCTGTAAAAGAAAGTGTTTGGAAGGTCGGAAACAAAAAAAGCCCGATGCCTTTTGGACATCGGGCTTGAAGCCAGTTAAGTGGCTTAGGGCTTGCTTGCCGTAGGAAAGGGCCAGGCGGCTTGCGGGTTCAGAGTCGTCTGAGCCGCAGGCGCAGCCGGGGCGGCTTTGGCAGCGGGTGCTTTCGCGGCTTTCTTGGCGGCCGGCTTCTTGGCTGCTTTCTTGGCGGCTGGCTTTTTGGCAGCGGGTTTCTTGGCGGCGGCTTTTTTGGCTGGCGCTTTCTTCGCTGGTGCCTTCTTCGCTACAGCTTTTTTAGCCGGTGCTTTTTTAGCAGCTGCTTTTTTGGCAGGGGCTTTCTTAGCTACGACTTTTTTCGCTGGGGCTTTCTTCGCTGCTGCTTTTTTAGCTACAACTTTTTTGGCAGGAGCTTTCTTTGCCGGAGCCTTTTTGGCGGCTACTTTTTTAGCCGGTGCTTTCTTCGCAGGGGCTTTTTTCGCTACAACTTTTTTAGCTGGAGCTTTCTTCGCGGGAGCAGCCTTTTTTGCGGCTGGTTTTTTTGCAGTTGCCATCATTTTCTCCTTGATCAAATAACAAAGAGCACTTCATGCGCGTTGGTTTGCATGAAGCGATCCATGGTGCTGGGCAGGGTCCCAACACCATGAACTCGGGTGCACAAACGACAGTCACGCTCTTCGGCGTGGTCAGTGGTTTGTGAAATTCTTGAAATCATTTGTGAGTTCAACTCAGTCCCATGAAAGTGCGCCACCCGATTGGTACTCGATCACGCGGGTTTCGAAAAAGTTGCGCTCTTTCTTCAGGTCAATCATTTCACTCATCCAGGGGAAGGGGTTTTCCTCGTTGGGGAACAAGGGCTCCAGACCAATTTGTGTGGCACGGCGGTTGGCGATGTAGCGCAAATAGCCTTTGAACATCGAGGCGTTCATGCCCAGCACGCCGCGCGGCATGGTGTCCTCTGCGTAGCGGTATTCCAGCTCGACCGCTTTCTCAAACAAGACCTTAATTTCGGCTTTGAACTCAGGTGTCCACAACTGGGGGTTTTCGAGTTTGAGCTGGTTGATCAGGTCAATACCGAAGTTGCAGTGCATCGACTCATCACGCAGGATGTACTGGTACTGCTCTGCCGCACCCGTCATCTTGTTTTGACGACCCAGTGCGAGGATTTGCGTGAAGCCGACGTAAAAGAACAGGCCTTCCATCAGGCAGGCAAACACGATCAGAGATTTCAGTAATGTTTGATCGGTCTCGAAAGTGCCGGTGTGGAAGTGAGGGTCGCTGATCGCCTCGATGAAAGGGATCAAAAACTGATCCTTGTCGCGAATCGACTGCACTTCGTTGTAGGCGTTGAAAATTTCGGCTTCATCCAGGCCCAGCGACTCCACGATGTACTGGTAAGCATGGGTGTGAATTGCTTCTTCAAAAGCTTGGCGCAGCAAGAACTGACGGCACTCAGGCGCGGTGATGTGGCGGTAGGTGCCCAGCACAATGTTGTTGGCGGCCAGTGAATCAGCAGTGACAAAAAAACCGAGGTTGCGTTTGACAATGCGCCTCTCGTCTTCGGTCAGGCCGTTCGGATCTTTCCACAGCGCAATGTCGCGAGTCATGTTGACCTCTTGCGGCATCCAGTGGTTGGCACAGGTGGCCAGGTATTTTTCCCAAGCCCACTTGTACTTGAAAGGCACCAGTTGATTGACGTCGGTCTGGCCGTTGATGATGCGTTTGTCTGAGGCCTTGATGCGGTGAGGTGTCGCAGTCTTGGTGGCTTGCACTGTTGCGGTGGACGCCAACGAAATTGCATTGGCTACCGTTGCGAGTGAGGGATGCTCCTCCATGCGACCGCTTAAGGGGTTGCTTGCATGAGAGATTTGCGGTGTGGGCTTGACTTCTTCGTCCCAGTTCAACATAGGTGTTTCCAATCAGCGGATTATCAGAGCAGTGAGGTGAAATGAAAAGACTTCATTCACATCGCTGCTGCATTGTGTTGCTCTGTAGCATCGACATGGATGCCATGTGGAGTGCGATGCGGTGATGAGCACGTTTTATTTCATTGGCAGGACTCGCAACCGGGGTCATCAATCGCGCAGAATTTGATGTCGGTTGCTGCTTGCGAGCTCATCTGCGCTTGCGCAACGGCAGCCGCAGCTTCGAGTGCGCTTGGGGTATTGCCACCCGATGAGACCGAGTTCATGCGGCCTGCAGTGACGGTCGATTTCTCTGCATGCGTGGCCGACATGGTACGCAGGTAGTAGGTGGTTTTAAGGCCGCGCAACCAAGCCAGCTTGTAGGTTTCATCAAGTTTTTTACCCGAAGCACCCGCCATATAGATGTTCAAGCTCTGGGCTTGATCGATCCACTTTTGACGACGTGCGGCAGCTTCGATAAGCCAACGTGTTTCGATCTCGAAGGCAGTGGCGTAGAGCGATTTAAGTTCTTGTGGAACGCGGTCAATGGGGCTGAGCGAGCCGTCAAAGTGTTTGAGGTCCATCACCATCACGTCATCCCACAGGCCGAGACGCTTGAGGTCGCGCACCAAGTAGCCGTTGATGACGGTGAATTCGCCAGAGAGGTTTGATTTGACTGAGAGATTGCCGAAGCAAGGCTCTATACAGGCATCCACACCAATGATGTTTGAGATGGTGGCAGTCGGTGCGATGGCCACGCAGTTGGAGTTGCGCATACCGTGGCGTGCGATCTTCTGGCGCAGAGCGTCCCAGTCCATCGTGGCGGAACGATCGACTTCAACGTAGCCGCCACGGGCGCTGGCCAACATGTCCAAGGTGTCCAAAGGCATCACACCTTTGTCCCACAGCGAGCCCTTGTAGCTAGAGTATCGACCGCGCTCGGCTGCCAACTCCGTAGAGGCCCAGTAGGCGTAGTAGCAGATGGCTTCCATCGACGTGTCGGCAAAGGCCACTGCGGCATCACTGGCGTAGGGAATGCGCAGCTCATACAAGCTGTCCTGGAAGCCCATCAGGCCCAAGCCCACCGGACGATGGCGCATATTGGAGTCGCGTGCCTTTTTGACGGCGTAGTAGTTGATGTCGATCACGTTGTCCAGCATGCGCATGGCAATCGAGATTGTTTTTTGCAACTTGACGTGGTCGAGCTTGCCGTCTTTCAGGTGTTGCAGCAGATTGACCGAACCCAGGTTGCAAACCGCCGTTTCAGTGTCGCTGGTGTTGAGTGTGATCTCGGTGCACAGGTTGCTGGAGTGCACTACGCCTGCGTGTTGCTGGGGTGACCGTACGTTGCAGGCATCTTTGAAGGTGATCCAAGGGTGGCCGGTCTCAAACAGCATGGTGAGCATCTTGCGCCACAGGTCTGCGGCTTGCAGCGTGCGGGCGGGTTTGATCTCACCCCGCTCGGCTTTGGCTTCGTAGGCCACGTAAGCAGTTTCAAAATCAGCCCCAAACTTGTCGTGCAGATCGGGCACGTTGTTGGGCGAGAACAGCGTCCAAGTGCCTTTTTCCATCACGCGGCGCATGAACAGGTCAGGGATCCAGTTGGCGGTGTTCATGTCGTGCGTGCGGCGGCGGTCATCGCCAGTGTTTTTGCGCAACTCCAGGAACTCTTCGATGTCCAAGTGCCAAGTCTCCAGGTAAGTGCAGACTGCGCCTTTGCGCTTACCGCCCTGGTTCACGGCCACGGCCGTGTCGTTCACCACTTTCAAGAAGGGCACTACACCTTGCGATTCGCCATTAGTTCCTTTGATGTGCGCGCCTAAAGCGCGAACACGCGTCCAGTCGTTGCCCAGACCACCGGCAAACTTGGACAGCAGCGCATTCTCTTTGATGGATTCGTAGATGCCGTCCAGATCGTCAGGCACAGTGGTCAGATAGCAACTGGAGAGCTGCGAACGCAGCGTACCAGCGTTGAACAGTGTGGGTGTGCTGGACATGAAGTCAAACGAAGACAGCACTTCATAGAACTCGATGGCGCGGGCTTCACGGTCGATCTCGCCCAGCGACAAGCCCATGGCCACGCGCATGAAGAAAGCCTGTGGCAACTCAATGCGGCTCTTGCGCACGTGCAGGAAGTAACGGTCATACAGGGTTTGCAAGCCTAGGTAGTCAAACTGCAAATCGCGCTCGGCCTTGAGGGCTGCGCCCAGACGTTTCAAGTCGAACTGCAGCAGCTTTTCGTCGAGCAAATCATTCTCAACGCCCAGCTTGATGAAGCCGGGGAAGTAGTCCACATAGGCCTCACCCATCTCGGAAGGTGGCACGTCACGCCCCAGCACTTCGCGGGCGATGGTGTGAAACAGCAATCGCGCCGTGGCGTAGGTGTAGTCGGGGTCTTTCTCGATCAGGGTACGGGCGGCGAGGATGGAGGCCTTGTACACCTCCTCCATCGGGATCCCGTCATAAAGATTGCGCAAGGTCTCAGAGAAAATAGGGTCGGCTTTGACGTCGGCTCCCAGGTTGATGCACGCAGCTTCAATCAAACCCTGGAGTCGCTCCAGATCCAGCGGTGTGCGCTGCCCGTTGTCGATGACGTGCAGCAAGGGGGCTTGAGCGGCCTGGGGTGCGGCTTGCGTGGCGCGTTCCTGGGCGCGCTTTTCACGGTACAGCACATAGGCGCGAGCGATCTCGTGATGACCGTCGCGCATCAGGCCCAGTTCAACTTGGTCTTGAATGTCTTCAATGGGGAAAGTACCGCCACCGGGGCGTGAGCGCATCAAGGCGCGCACCACGGTTTGTGTCAGGTTGTCCACCACTTCGCGCACGCTGGCCGAAGCCGCGCCTTGCGTGCCGTGCACGGCCAAAAAGGCCTTCATCATCGCCACTGCAATCTTGGCTGGCTCAAATGGCACCACAGATCCGTTGCGGCGCAGGATCTGGTAGTGGCTCAGCGGATTGTCATTTGTGCTTTCGCGGTTTGGCCGCGATAGTTTCGCATCAGGGCGCGTTGTGGCGGTGGGTGGATTCAGGGTGGTTTGCATGGCTTCCTCGTCTTAGTCAAATTAGGGGTCTTAGCAGTCTGATGACTGGCATGGTTTGTTGCTATTTTTATGAACTTCATGGCATATCGGATGCAACATGAAAGCACTATATATGGGGTCTTGCATCATTGCAAGCCACTACCGGTAGTGTATCGCTGCTAAAAGTGCGGATTCAAATTTCGGGTTGAAAAAATGAAAAATAAGGAATAAAAAAAATTTCAACCCAGCATCGACCCCAGCTCGTCTGCAAACCTTGCCAGATCAATCTCTTCCACTGCAAAGCTAGCAACAGCATGGTGTTGCGCGGACTTTGCTTTGCCTTGGCGCATGACGCCTAGGTTTGGCAATTACTTTTGATTTTCATCATGGAGAGGACGTCTCGCCCTCTGCATACATCAAGGTGCCAAAACAGCTTTCAAGACCTCGGGAAAGTACTTAGTCGGCCACCCTAAACTTTGTTGCAAAAACGTCCAATCAAACCCCTCGCCGGGGTCGGCTTTTCGGTTGGGTGCAATGTGCTCGTGCCCTGCGATGTGCTGGATGTTGTGTTGTGCGGCCAGGGAGGCACACAAGCTGCTCAGTGTTTCGTATTGCGCGGTTTCAAACAAACCCCCGTCAATGCCTTCAAGCTCGATGCCAATGGAGTGGTCATTGCAGTTGTCTCTTCCTAGGTAGTGAGAGCGGCCCGCGTGCCATGCGCGCGCACCACAGTCCACGAACTGCCAAAGCTCTCCGTTGCGTTGGATGTAGAAGTGGGCTGAGACTTCAAGTCCTCTAATGGTTTCGAAGTAGGGGTGGGCATTCCAATCCAGGGTGTTGCTGAATAGCTGCTGGACTTCTGGCCCCCCGTATTGACCGGGTGGCAAGCTGATGGCGTGAACCACGATCAAGTCCACCACCGTACCCGGTGGACGTAACCCAAAATTAGGCGAAGGCATAGCACGTGCAAACCGATACCAACCACTGCGCCATAAAGTGTTATCTCGCTCGGCTTCGGAGTTGTTCATGGGTTATCGCTGTCTTGAGGCACGTCGATGTTCAGGCGCGCCATTCGGTAGCGGATTTGGCGCAGGCTCAAGCCCAGACGGGCGGCCGCAGCGGTTCGGTTGAAGCCAGTTTCCGTCAAGGTCTTGACCAAAATGTCTCTCTCTTGCTGATCCAGATGGCTTTGCAGGTCTAGGGCCAGAGCAGGCGACGCAGGGGCTGGAGGCCGTGGTTCGGCGTTGACGGGCGCAACAGCTTTAACAGGCGGCTCTAGTTGTCGGTCAGGCGTATCCAGTTGAAGCTCTTGATCGTCACTGAGTGCGACGGCGCGGTGTAGGAGATTTTCAAGCTCACGCACATTGCCAAGAAGCGGCAGATGTGAGAGTTGAGCCAGTAAGTCGGGCGAGAGTTCAGGCACGGGCACACCTGATTCAGTCGCGATGCGTTGCAGCAGGGCCTCGCACAAGGCCGGTAAATCTTCACGTCGCTCACGCAGGGGGGGAATGTTGACTTCGATCACATTCAGACGGTAATACAAGTCCTGACGAAAGCGCCCGGCAGCGACCTCGGCGGCTAGATCTTTGTGGGTCGCACTGATGATGCGCACGTCCACAGACTCTTCTTGTGATGCTCCTACCGGCCGTACCCGGCGCTCCTGCACCGCGCGCAACAACTTGGCTTGCATCGCCAAAGGCAATTCACCCATTTCATCCAGGAACAAGGAGCCACCGGCTGCAGCCTGGTAGAAGCCCTCGCGGTCATGCGTGGCCCCTGTGTACGCCCCTTTGCGGACACCAAAAAACTCGGACTCCATCAAGTTTTCAGGAATTGCGCCGCAATTAACGGCAACAAAAGGCCCCGAACTGCGATGGCTGTTGCCATGCAAAGCACGGGCCACCAATTCCTTGCCTGTCCCGGATTCGCCGTAAATCAGGACGGGGGCCATGCTATTGGCGACTTTTGCAATCCGCTCTTTAACCTGTTGCATGACGATGGAAACACCTACCAAGCGAGCCAGCGCGTCATTGGCCTTAAGGGAAACGTTGGCGTCCTTGCGTTTGCGTGGATGAGTGGCTAAATCGGGTTGGGTCTGGCGTGCGTCCTGGGCTGCAGAGGCAACGACGGCGCGAAACTGCTTGAGATCAACAGGTTTGCTCAGATAGTCAAAAGCACCGGCCTTGAGAGACTCAACGGCATTTTCAGCAGACCCGTGCGCGGTGATGACCACGCAGCGATCGCCTCGTCCCAGCGTCCGAAGGCGATGGATCAATTCAATGCCCAGGCCATCTGGCAAGCGCATGTCGGTAATCAACACGTCAAACGAGCGTTCGCTCAACAGTTGCCATGCATGCTCGAGGTCTTCGGCCACATCGACGTGGTAGCCCTCGCGCAGCAAAGTCATCTCGTAGAGCGTGCGCAGGTCGGGTTCATCGTCCACCACCAAAATCTGGGCTTTAGGGCTTGTCGGGTTCATTGCCATGGTGATAAAGGTGGTTTTGCGTGGGTCATTGTCACAGGCGAAGTGTGAACGTGAAGAAATTCGACCACAAATTCATTGCCCTGCACAGGGCTACCGCGCGCCACGCTGATAGATCGCTGGTGGGATATGGTAGCGCCGTGCCCGACGCACAACTCTCGGCAAATGTACAAACCCAAGCCACTGGACTTGCTTTCAGAGGAAAAGAAGGGTTCGAACAGGTGGCGCTCCACTGACGACTCTATGGGGGGGCTGTCGCTCCAGACGCTTAAAACAATGGATCCGTTGACGCTGGAGCGGGTTGATATCTGGATCGACTCGGCCTGTGGGTCAGAAAAACGCCGGGCGTTGTCCAGGAGATTAACCAATACACGTCGCAGGTGTTCGTACTCAAAACGCACTTCCAAAGGTAGGGACGAGATATGAAGTAGGACGCGATTTTGGCTCTGGTTTTGTGCAGACCAGTCTTCACAGATGCGGCGAACGGTATCGTTCAGGTTCACTTTCGCCGGCTCAATGGGTTGTACCTGCTTTTGAACCCGTGCAATATTGAGGATTTCCTCGACGATTTTCTCTAGGCGTTTGGCGTTTTGTTGAACAATGGTGGTCAGTTGTTTTTGCTGGGGCGTGTGGAGGTCTTCGCCCAGCAAGGCGTTGGCCTGAGTTATAGCGGCCAACGGGTTACGAATCTCGTGCGCGACAGCGGCTGACATGCGCCCCATGCTGGCGAGTTTGTCGGTGCGCAAACGGGCTTCCATTTCCCGCTGATCTTGCAAAAACATGACGCACAGGCGCTCTGCAGCTCCCGTTTGGGGAGTTGTCAATTGGCTACGTACCCGTAGTTGCTGAACACCTTGATTGGCCAGTTGGATTTCGACCTCTGCGGGGAACATGGGTAGTCCAGAAAATGCCTGTTGCGTCAGGTGACTCAGGGGCGACCAGTCCGGATTCAGTGTCAGGTGAAACGGTGTGCTCAAAGGGGGTGTTCCTTGCGCTTGCAGCATCATTCGAGCAGCCGGGTTGGCCGCGTGCACCGTACCGTAGGCGTCCAACACCAAAACCCCATCTGACAGAGACTCAATCACCAGATCATTGACCTGTTGCTGGATATAAGCCGCCAATTGGTTGCGACGTGCGTGCTGCTCTTGGTTGGCCAGTCGTGCGGCCAGTTGATGTGCCAAGATCGCGATGACAAAACTGCCAACACCAGTGAGTGCGGCCTGAATATAGTGGGGTGCCACATCTCCCACAAAGGTCAAGGTCAACCAGCCCTCATGGGCAAGCAGTAACAGGGTGATGCTCGCTGCCGTGCCTAAAGCCAGTCTTTGCGTGCCAAGAATGGCCGCCAAAAGCACAGGCATAGCCAGCAGCGGCGTGTAATTGATACTGCCACCTTGCAAAAACTGCAGTACAGAAAAGACCATCACATCCGCACCGATGGTGTAGATCCATTGCCATTCAAAGCCTGGGCTCAATTGACGCGGGGAGTGACCCATTCGCACGACCAAAGTGGCAGCCAAATAAATGCCGCTGATCACAACCATCCCGCTGTTGGCTGACTGACCCAGCCAATAAAGAGTCCCCTGTAGCACCATTAGCACTATGCCCAGAGTAACCCGAGCAGTCATAAGGCCTAGCCAAAGACGGTCAAACTCAGGGCGACCCTCGTGCGGGCCAATCGCAATGTCCGTGAGCGATGGACTAAACCAGGAGTGCGAGTTGTCGGTTGGCTTCATTCAGCGCTCTGCTTGATCGAGGTGCGCGCGAGAACAATACGTGCCTTTACGGCCCTGCACAGACTCCGCTTGCGGCGTGTGAAGACCACATAGGTCGCAACTCACAATGTCTTGAGGTGTTTTCTGGGTCGGCTGTTTTTTTGCATCAACATTCTTTTGCCGCCCTGATCTCCACAACCAAGCACCAAATAAAAATACCAGCAATACAAGCAGGAACTTCATGCGTTGCGCGAGAGGATGACTTCAATCACAAACCGAGAGCCCACGTAGGCAAGCAGCAGCAGCCCTGAGCCGATGTACAGAAGCCGGGCTGCCTGCCGTCCTCGCCAACCAAAACGAGCACGGCCTATCAGCAGTGTGGCGAAAGTGAGCCAGGAAAGGATTGAAAAAATGGTTTTGTGATCCCATTTCCAGGTAGCACCTGAACCGTAAAGTGAATCCCGGAACACCATAGCCAACAATAATGTGGCAGTCAGCAGCACGAAGCCCGCCGCCACAAAACGGAACGTGAGCCGCTCCAGGGTCAGCAGGGGCAGGCCGATATGGGCCTGTGTTGCATGCCGAATGCGGTCTTCGGTACGGTTCATCAGCCAGGCGTGCAATGCCGCAGCGGCAAACAGACCATATGACGCAATGCCCAGCGCCCAGTGCAGTGGCAGCCAGGCCGATGCGCTGGGGTGCAACACCTGACCCGGGAAGAACAAAGCCATCACAATGGCCGCAGCGCCCAGCGCTGAAAGTGCCCAGTGGACTTCAAGCTGCGGGTACACGCGGGTTTCAACTGCATAAACTGCCGCAACCAGCCAAACAGTGACGGATAAAGCCGGAGCAAATCCAAAGCGTGCCGGCTCATTCAGAAGTCCCAACACCAAGAGAAGGCCATGGAGCAGCCAAGCAATAACCAAAAGGCCACGTTTTCTAGGCGAACGCAAGGATGAAGCTGCAAGAGCAGGCACGGCGTAGGCTCCAGCCGCAGCCAGACTCAAAATCAGGGCAGTCCAGGACGCACTCGCTAAAATCATGTCTAGAGTTTAGCGGGTTGCCTGCTCCCCACAAGCTCAGGCCCCTGCACATTACGCTCCTGACATATCGCCCACGCATTAACCCCTTAGCAAGAACCCATGGCCTCTGCACTCACCGACAAACTCAGCCGCCTCGTCAAGGAAATGCGTGGCCAGGCCCGCATCACCGAATCCAATGTGGCCGACATGCTGCGCGAAGTGCGCATGGCCCTGCTGGAGGCCGATGTGGCCCTGCCCGTGGTGCGCGACTTTATCGCCCGCGTCAAAGAAAAAGCCCTGGGCCAAGAGGTGTTGGGCTCACTCCAGCCCGGCCAAGTGCTGGTCAGCATCGTCAACCGCGAACTCGCCGCCACCATGGGCGAAGGGGTGAGCGACATCAACCTCGCGGCCCAACCCCCAGCGGTTATTTTGATGGCGGGCCTGCAAGGCGCAGGCAAGACCACCACCACCGCCAAGCTGGCCAAGCACCTGATTGAGAAGCGCAAGAAAAAAGTGCTCACCGTCTCGGGCGACGTGTACCGCCCGGCGGCCATCGAGCAGCTCAAGACCGTCACCGCACAAGCCGGGGCCGAGTGGTTCCCCAGCACGCCCGATCAAAAGCCGCTGGACATCGCCCACGCCGCGCTGGACTACGCCCGCAAACATTACTTTGACGTGCTGCTGGTCGATACCGCCGGTCGCTTGGCAATTGACGAAGCCTTGATGCTGGAGATCCGCCAACTGCACACCGCCTTGAATCCGGTGGAAACCCTGTTCGTGGTGGACGCCATGCAGGGCCAGGACGCCATCAACACAGCGCGTGCCTTTAAAGATGCGCTGCCCCTCACCGGCATCATCCTGACCAAAACCGATGGCGACTCGCGCGGTGGCGCGGCCCTGTCGGTGCGCTCTGTCACGGGCGTGCCCATCAAGTTCGCGGGGACTAGCGAGAAGATTGATGGACTTGAAGTCTTTGACGCCGAGCGCCATGCCGGGCGCATCTTGGGCATGGGCGACATCTTGGCCTTGGTCGAGCAGGTCACGGCCGGCGTGGACATGGCCGCTGCGCAAAAATTAGCGGCCAAGGTCAAGAGTGGCGCAGGCTTTGACCTCAACGACTTTTTAGCCCAGATTCAACAGATGAAGCAGATGGGCGGCCTGTCCAGCCTGATGGATAAACTGCCCGCGCAAATGGCCGCCAAAGCCGGTCAGTTGGACATGGACAAGGTCGAGCGCGACGTTCGCCGCAAAGAGGGCATCATCCACAGCATGACGCCGCTGGAGCGTCGCAAGCCCGAGCTCATCAAAGCCACCCGCAAACGCCGCATCGCCATGGGCTCGGGCGTGCAGGTGCAAGACGTCAACCGCATGCTCAAAGAGTTTGAGCAAATGCAGGAGATGATGAAAAAGATGAAGGGCAGCGGCATGATGAAAATGATGAAGCGGATGGGGGGCATGAAAGGCATGCCAAAAATGCCGTTTTGAGGCTGCTTCCATCTAGGTCATTCACAATGAGGTCGATCTTTTCTTTACGAAAATTTAGCCTTAGATCCCAAGTGGGGTGGGCGGTTGGTTTGTTCCTGAGCCTTGCGTTTGTGATCCAGGCCTTGATGCTGCTTTCAACCGCCAGTCAAGAGTTGAAGAAGGGTTTATCGGGCCAGTTGGAAGTGTTGGTCAACCGGGTCGCAACAGAGTTGGACGATAAAGTGTTGATTCGAATGGCTGTTTTGGAGTCCATGGCCAGCAAGTTTGAGCAGGGCATCCTTCAAGATGAGGCAAAGGTGCAGGGCTACTTCAGCAGCGTTGCAATTCTGCCTGCTTTGCTCGACGATCTCTACCTATTTTCCCCGCAAGGTGTTCTCTTGGTCGATTGGCCAAAAGTGGCCGGGCGCAGGGGTTTGAACATGGTGGAACGTGACTACATCCAAGGCGTTATTCAAACGAAAAAACCGTTTGTTTCAAGACCCATTTTGGGGCGAGCCACCAAAGAGCCGATCATCGTCATTGCCGTGCCGATTCTGAGCACGGATGGTCAATTGGTGGGTATTTTGGGTGGCGTTGTGAATTTGCATAAATCACGGCTGCTGGAGCCACTGAGCACTACGCGGGTGGGAAAGACCGGTTACTTTTTTCTGGCCAGTTCTGAGCGCATCATGATCTCGCACCCAGACAAGAGTCGCGTCTTAGAACAAATAAAAAAACCAGCCAACAATCCTGCGTTTGACCGGGCAATGAATGAAAATTTTGAGGGCGTGTTGGAGGGAGTTAATGGCCAAGGCTTACAAGCTTTGTTCGGTTTTAAGAGGCTTGAACATACCGGGTGGTTGTTAACGTCGGTTTTTCCCCGTGAAGAAGCCCTGGCTGCGGTGGATCAGTTGCGACTTCGGATAGGTGTGTTGACCCTGTTTTTTTGGGCGCTGGCTTTGGTCGTGGTTCTCTTCATGGTGCGTCGTTTTACGCGGCCCTTGGAGGTTTTGACCGACTTCCTTCGCTCCAGCCGAACGCTGGTGCCACCGCCCTCGTTGGCGCACAGTAGCCTGGAGACAGACCGCCTGTCCGATGCTTTCACCCAGTTCCTCGGTCAACAAAAAATAGCGAATGACAAACTGACGCAACTCACTTTGCGCGCTGAGGCGGCAAATACCGATCTGCGAGTTGCCGCCATTGCGTTTGAGGCTCAAGAGGCCATGTTCATCACCGATGCGAATCTCGTAGTTGTGCGGATCAATCAGGCCTATACAGAAATCACTGGCTTCACGGCCAACGAAACCGTCGGGCAAACCTCGAACCTGCTCAGCTCAGAGCAGAATGATGCCAAGTTTTATTCAGATATCCACACAAGCCTTCAACACCAGCAATCATGGAAAGGCGAGTTGTGGAGCTGCCGAAAAAATGGCGATGTGTATCCCGTTTGGCTCACCCTCACAGGTGTGATGAATGAGAAAGGGATATTGAGCCACTACGTTGGCACTTTCACTGACATCACCCAGCGCAAAGCGGACGAAGAAAAAATTGAACGTCTGGCTTTTTACGATCCGCTGACCCATTTGCCCAACCGCAGACTATTGCTTGACCGCCTGCAACATGCGCTGGCTTTCAGTGCACGCAGTGAGCGCATGGGAGCGCTCTTGTTTCTTGATTTGGATAATTTCAAGCTTTTGAACGACACTCTGGGCCACGACAAAGGCGACATGCTCCTCAAACAAGTAGCCCAGCGCTTGGTGAATTGCGTGCGTGAGGGCGACAGCGTGGCCCGACTTGGCGGCGATGAATTTGTGATCATTCTGGAAGATCTGAGTGGACAAGCGCATGAAGCTGCCACGCAGGTCGAGATCGTCGGGGAAAAAATACTGGCAACGCTAAGTCAGCCCTACGATCTGGCCGACGTTAAATACCGTAATACCGTCAGTATTGGCGTCAGCTTGTTTCTGGGGCATAAAAACAGCGTTGATGAGTTGATGAAGTATGCCGACTTGGCCATGTACGAGGCTAAAAAAGCAGGACGATCCACCATTCGATTTTTCGATCCCAAAATGCAGGCGGCAATCACTGTCCGTGCCGAATTGGAGAAAGATTTGCGTGAAGGCATGGTTCAAGACCAGTTCGTCCTCTATTACCAATTACAGGTGGATGCAACGGGTAGCACCATCGGCACAGAGGCTTTGCTGCGTTGGCAACACCCCCAACGTGGCTTGGTTCTGCCCAGTGTCTTTATTCCGCTAGCCGAAGAAACCGGATTGATACTGCCAATTGGGCAGTGGGTGCTGGAGTCTGCTTGCCAGCAGTTGGTGACCTGGGCGATGCAGCCTGACACCGCAAACCTGAGCATTGCCGTCAACGTCAGTGCAGCTCAGCTTCACCAGTCCACTTTTGTAGAACACATTTTGGCGGTGCTGGACAGCAGTGGGACCGACCCCCGAAAACTCAAGCTGGAATTGACCGAGAGTTTGCTCTTTAACAATGTGGACGAAACCATTGCCAAAATGCGGCTTTTGAAGAAGCGGGGCATCCAGTTCTCTCTGGATGATTTTGGCACCGGCTACTCATCCTTGTCGTACCTGCAGCGCTTGCCGATTGACCAGTTGAAGATCGATCAGAGTTTTGTCCATGATTTGTTGACGGGCTCAGACGACGGCGCCATTGTCCACACCATTGTGGTACTGGCGAAAAGCCTAGGTCTTAAAGTGATGGCCGAAGGCGTGGAAACCGAGTTTCAACGCGACCTGCTGTCCATGCACGGGTGCGAGTCCTACCAGGGCTACCTGTTTGGAGTACCCCTACCCGTGGCTGAATTTGAACGCTTATTACGAAGCGTTTGACTCAGGTCAGAGCAGCTTCGCGCAACATTACCTCGCCGCGCAAGCTGTAGTGCAGCGCCTCGGTGATGGTCACGTCCACCAGTTGGCCGGTTAGTCGCTGCGGGCCTTTGAAGTTCACCACCCGGTTGCACTCGGTGCGGCCCATCAACTCAGCGGCGTCCCACTTGGAGGGGCCTTCCACCAAAATGCGCTGCACCGTGCCCAGGCGGCTTTGGCTGATGGCTTTGATGTTGACCTCCAGCACGCTTTGCAGGTGTTGTAGCCGCTTGAGCTTGACCTCGTGCGGCGTGTCATCGGCCAAATTGGCCGCTGGTGTACCCGGGCGCGGGCTGAAGATAAAGCTGAAGGAGTTGTCAAACCCCACGTCGTCAATCAGTTTCATCATTTTGTTGAAGTCGTCCTCGGTCTCGCCGGGGAAACCGACGATGAAGTCGCTGCTGAAGGCCATGTCAGGGCGAATGGCGCGCAGCTTGCGCACCGTGGATTTGTACTCCATGGCGGTGTAGCCGCGCTTCATGGCCATCAAAATTCGGTCTGAGCCGTGCTGCACCGGCAAGTGCAAGTGGCTCACCAGCTTGGGGATCGTGTCGTAAGCCGCAATCAGCGACGGTGTGAACTCATTGGGGTGGCTGGTGGTGTAGCGGATGCGCTCAATGCCAGGGATCTCGGCCACGTAGGCCAGCAGCGTGGCGAAGTCGACCATCTCGCTGGACAGCGTCGAGTCCTCACCCACCATACGGGCGCGGTACGCGTTGACGTTTTGGCCCAGCAGGTTCACCTCTTTCACGCCCTGGTCGGCCAGCCCGGCCACCTCCACCAACACGTCCTCAAACGGTCGGCTCACCTCTTCGCCACGGGTGTAGGGCACCACGCAGTAGCTGCAGTATTTGGAGCAGCCCTCCATGATGCTGACAAAGGCCGTGGCCCCGTCCACCTTGGCGGGGGGCAGATGGTCGAACTTCTCAATCTCGGGAAAGCTGATGTCCACCTGTGGGCGGTTTTGCAAGCCGCGTTGCGTCAGCAAATCAGGCAGGCGGTGCAGGGTTTGCGGTCCAAACACCACGTCCACATAGGGTGCGCGCGCGATGATGGCCGCCCCCTCTTGGCTGGCCACGCAGCCGCCCACGCCGATCAACGCGCCTTTTTTCTTGAATTTCTTCACCCGGCCCAGGTCAGAGAACACCTTCTCCTGCGCCTTCTCCCGCACCGAGCAGGTGTTGAAGAGGATCAGGTCGGCCTCCTCCACCAACTGCGTTTTTTCGTAGCCCTGCGCTGCCTGCAACACGTCGGCCATTTTGTCCGAGTCGTACTCGTTCATCTGGCAGCCGAAGGTTTTGATGAATACTTTTTTGGTCATGGTTTTGCCTGCAATTCAGCGTTGTTCAAGATCCATACCTGATGCACTAGGCCTGAGGTGTCAGGCAAATAGCGCACCTGAAGCGTTTGGCCCACCACGGTGCCTGATAGCACCAACAGATTGTTGGGCCCACGAATACGTGCACCAGGGGAAAGCCGTGCGGGCTGGCCGTTGAGCAATATTTCTGGCGGCGTAGTCACAACCAGCTCGCCGCGTTTGGCGTTTGCCGCCATGGGAGGAATACGTTGGGGCAGGTCTTGGGCAATAGCCGGCGCGGCAAGCAAAGCCGCAGCCAAGCTCAAAAGAAATAAACAGCGTTTCATGGTGTACATCCAGAGGCTGGTGGGCAATGTAAAAAGCCACTGTGCGTGGGCCAGTGGCTTTTAGGTGTTTTGGTGGTGATAGGTGGACTTGAACCACCGACATCAGCATTATGAATGCTGCGCTCTAACCAACTGAGCTATATCACCGAAGGACGTAATTATAGCGGCACTTCAGCGCCATCATCGGTGCTCAAACACCGCCTTGCGCTTGGCTACAAACGCAGCCATGCCTTCTTTTTGGTCGGCGGTGGCAAACAGGGCGTGAAACAAGCGGCGCTCAAACATCACGCCGTCGTTCAGGTTGCTCTCAAATGCGCGGTTCACCGATTCTTTGGCCGCCATGGTGGCCAATTGTGAGTAGTCACAAATCATCAGGGCGGCGCCTAGGGCCTCAGTCATCAATTGGTCTAGCGGCACCACGCGGCTCACCAGCCCGGCGCGCTCGGCCTCGGTCGCATCCATCATGCGCCCGGTCAGCGCCATGTCCATCGCCTTGGCCTTGCCCACCGCGCGTGGCAAGCGTTGCGTGCCGCCAGCGCCGGGGATGACGCCTAGCTTGATCTCTGGCTGGCCAAAGCGGGCGTTGTCCGCCGCGATGATGAAGTCGCACATCATGGCCAGCTCGCAGCCGCCACCCAGGGCGAAGCCGCTCACCGCTGCAATCACCGGCTTGCGGATGGAGCGAATCTGCTCCCAATTTTTGGTGATGTAGTCGCCCTTGTACACGTCGGCAAAGCTGTAGGTGGCCATGGCGCCAATGTCGGCCCCGGCGGCAAAGGCTTTCTCGCTGCCGGTGATGACCATGCAGCCAATGGCGGGGTCAGCGTCAAAGGCATTGAGCGCCGCGCCCAACTCGTCCATGAGCTGGTCGTTCAGCGCGTTGAGCTGCTTGGGGCGGTTCAGGGTGATGACGCCAACTTTTTCGGCCTCGGTGCGGACTTGGATCATTTCGAAGTTCATAGTGTTCCTAAAAGTGTTTGTTTGTCGCCTAGCCGTTCGCCCTGAGCCTGTCGAAGGGCCCTTCGACAGGCTCAGGGCGAACGGTGCTGGCTCATGCTTGTAAAAAGAGTCTGTAAGCGGGGTTCTGGGTTTCTTCCACATAAGGGTAGCCCAGTGCGGTCAAGAATTTGTCAAACGCGGCGGTGTCGGCGGGCGGTACTTGCAGGCCGACCAAGATGTGGCCGTAGTCCGCGCCGTGGTTGCGGTAGTGGAACAGGCTAATGTTCCAGCCCGGGCGCATGAGGCTGAGGAACTTCATCAACGCACCGGGACGCTCGGGGAACTCAAAGCGCAGCAGTCGCTCATCCTGCGCCAGGGCCGAGTGGCCGCCCACCATGTGGCGGATGTGCTCTTGCGCCAGGTGGTCATGGGTAAGGTCTAAGGCCTCAAAACCATTTTTGTGCAGGTTGGCGGCGACTTTGCTGCTCTCGCCTTTGTTGTTGATGGTCAGCCCCACAAACACATGGGCTTGCTTTGAGTCGCTGATGCGGTAGTTGAACTCGGTCACATGGCGCGGCGTTTTCACGCCGCCTGAGCTGGGCAGGTTGCCAATCAACTCGCAAAAGCGGCGGAAGCTCCCGCGTTCCTCGGGAATGGTCACCGCAAACAAGGCCTCGCGCTCCTCACCAATCTCTGCCCGCCCGGCCACGAAGCGCAAACGGTCAAAGTTCATATTCGCACCGCACAAAATGGCGGCATAGGTCTCGCCCTTGGTTTTGTGCTGCGCTACATACTGCTTGATGGCCGCCACCGCCAGCGCACCAGCGGGCTCCACAATGCCACGCGTGTCCACAAAAATGTCTTTGATGGCCGCACACACGCTGTCGGTGTCCACCTCGATGAACTCGTCCACCAGCTTGCGCGTCAGGCGAAAGGTTTCTTCCCCCACCAGCTTGACGGCCGTGCCGTCAGAAAACAGCCCCACGTCGGTCAGCGTCACGCGCTTGCCTGCTTTGATCGACTGAATCATCGCGTTGGAGTCGTTCATCTGCACGCCGATGACTTTGATCTCAGGCCGCACCGCCTTGATGTAGCTGGCCACGCCCGAGATCAAGCCGCCGCCGCCAATGGCAACAAACACGGCATCTAGCGGCCCTTGATGCTGGCGCAGCATCTCCATCGCAATCGTGCCCTGCCCGGCAATCACGTCCGGGTCGTCAAACGGGTGCACAAAGGTCAGGCCCTGTTTTTTCTCCAGGGCGGCGGCGTGGGTGTAGGCGTCGGAGTAGCTGTCACCAAACAGCACCACCTCACCGCCCAGGGCCTTCACCGCCTCAATCTTGAGCTGCGGTGTGGTTGTGGGCATCACGATCACGGCGCGGCAGCCCAGGCGGTGCGCGCTCAGCGCCACGCCCTGCGCGTGGTTGCCAGCGGAGGCGCAAATCACGCCTTGCTGCAACTGCGCGGGCGAGAGCTGTGCCATCTTGTTGTAAGCCCCGCGCAGCTTGAAGCTGAACACCGCCTGCTGGTCTTCGCGCTTGAGCAACACCTTGTTGTGCAGGCGGCGGCTCAGGGCTTTGGCGGGGGTGAAAGCCGACTCCACCGCCACGTCATACACACGGGCAGTCAAGATTTTTTTCAGGTAATCGGCAGGTTGAAGGAGCTTGGTTTTCATGAGTGGAGGCAGTGTAGTCATAATTTGCGCTGATCGACATTTAGCATTTTGACAAGAGAGTGAAGGACACCATGGATTGCACAGTGAGTTGGACAGGCGCTACAGGCACACGCTCGGGCATGGGTTTTGTGGCAGAAACAGGAAGCGGCCACACGCTGGTGATGGACGGCGCCCCCGACGCTGCCAAGCCAGAGAACGGCGGGCAAAACCTGGCACCCAGACCGATGGAAACCCTGCTCGCCGGGGCCGGGGGCTGCACCGCTTACGACGTGGTGCTCATTCTCAAGCGTGGCAGACACGACGTGCGCGGCTGCTCGGTGCGCTTGCAGGCCGAGCGGGCCGAGGTGGAGCCCAAGGTGTTCACCGCCATCAACATGCACTTCACCGTCACCGGCACGGGCATTCCGGCCGTGGCCGTGGAGCGGGCCATCAAAATGAGCCACGACAAATACTGCTCCGCCACCATCATGCTGGGCAAGACGGCAGAGATCACCACCAGTTTTGAGTTGGTTGAGGTGTGAGTTCGACGCTACGGTAAGCGGCTAAACGTAATGCGCCGTCGTCGTCATCACCTTGGCGGCGGCACTCATCAGTGCTTTTACCGGCTGCGGCAACTCCATCGCCCCTGACGCGCGCGCGTCCAGCGCGTGCTGCGCCTCATCCGCCTGCATTTGTGCCACGATGGCGCGTGAGGCCGTATCACCCGCAGGCAGCCGCCCCAGGTGGCTTTGCAGGTGTGCCTCCACCTGCGTTTCGGTCTCCAGCACAAAGCCCAGGCTCACCTTGTCACCCAAACGACCAGCCAGCAAACCCAGCCCGAAAGCTCCGGCGTACCACAGCGGGTTTAGCAGCGAAGGGCGTGCACCCAGCTCATCAAGGCGTTGTTTCGTCCACGCCAGATGATTGGATTCATCGGCACTGGCATTTTGGAAGTGGGTGCGCAACGCCTCGTTCTTGGTAGCCAGCGCCTGCGCGGTGTAAAGCGCCTGTGCGCAGACTTCTCCCACGTGGTTCACGCGCATCAGTGCGCCTGCGTGGGCTTTATCGGCGGCAGAGAGTTCCCCGCAGGGCTCGATGGGTGCAGGGCAGGCTTGCGCTGCACGAGGCGGTGCAAACAAGGTGCGTAGCGCGCTGTCAAGGGTATTTAGGAGCTTATCCATGGCCAGAAGTTTACGCCCATCAACACCAAGCACGTTTCCTTTGTTTCTCTGCCGTTCACGGGCAAATTCCACTTGGTGGATGGTCACCAACCACCCCGTCACACTTTGTTGCAGCCATGCAACGAAACTGCAAAAATATGACCGAATCTCATGGTTTTTCTTTGCCAAAGTGGGCTGGGTTTGGTTCAATAGGTCCAACTTCCTAAATCAGGACGTTAGGACTCTTACTCAACCTTTGGAGAATTTTTTACATGAAAAAGACCCTCATTGCCCTGGCCGCTCTGGCTGCCACCGCTTCTTTCGCTCAAGTTACCCTTTCAGGCCGCGTTTCTGAAGGCGTGTCTTCCATCAGCTCAACTGGTGCCGCAGCTGGTGCTGGTTCCGACCTTTCTGCACGTACTCTCGTTCAAGACTTCTCCTCACGCCTGCGTATTGGTGTGAACGAAGACCTCGGTGGCGGCATGCGCGCATTCGCTGCTTACGAGTTCGGTCTGAACTTCGACACAGGTACAGGTAACACCCAAGCTGGCACGGCCAATTCTGCTGCTGGTTTCAATGGTTCACGCGAATCACACATCGGTATCGGTAACAGCTTGTTGGAAGTCCGTGTTGGTCGCCAAAACGTGTTCTGGACCCAAGGTGACTTGGTCGAGCAGGGCGCCAACAAAATCGGTAAAGATGCTATCTCCGATATGTACACCCGCCAAGCTAACGTGCGTCAAAACAACGCTATCCTGCTGAACCTGAACAGCGGCGCTGGTGGTTTTGCTGGTTCGCAAATTTACTGGGCACCTGAAGTTGCCAATGAGACCCAGCCTGTCGGCACGGGCTCTGCCAACGCTGCAACTTGGGGCTTCAAGGCCAACTACGATATGGGTGCTATCCATTTCATGGGTGACTACCAGAAGCGTACCAGCATCGCTGCCGATGCTGCTGGCGTGATTCCTGCTGCTAACACGGTGTTTGATGCCACTTCTATGAAGGTGGGCCTTGGCTACCGTTATGCTCCAGGCAGCATTGTTGCCGCTCATTACTTTGAGCAGAAGAAAGAGTTCACCGATGGCGTGACCAACGGTAGCAAGCAAAACGGCTGGGCTGTCAACATTGGCCACAACATTGGTAACGGTTACACTGCCTATGCTTCTTATGGCTCACTCGGCAACGTGAACGGCACAACCGGTGCTGACACCGTTGACTCTGCTTCTACTGGTTGGAACATTGGTGGCCGCAAAGACCTGTCTAAGCGTACCGCTTTGTTCGCTTCCTACGGTCGTATCAGCAACGGCGCTGGTGCTAACTTCGCCCCAACAGGTGGTGGTTTCATGCCTGCCACTATTGCTGCTGGTTCGAACCCCACCTGGACTCTGGTTGGCGTTCAGCATAACTTCTGATCTGACGCTGGCCTTAGCCAGCTGACGGTTTAAAAGTCTAAAACCCCCACTGCGGCAACGCGGTGGGGGTTTTTTACGTGGACTCGTTTTTCTGATTGCTCGAACGGAAAGAAAAAAAGCCATGCTTTGCAGCATGGCTTTTTTGTGGGCTTAGGCCCAGAGAGTGAGTCAAATTAGAACTTGTAACCGACGCGCAGAACGTAGTCAATCGAGTCGAGCTTGAGTGTGCCGGTGGTGGTGGCGCCGCCCGTGGCTGCTGAACTAACAAAGGTGGCTTTTGTGCTCACAGGGATGTAGGACACTGATGCGTTAACTGACCAACGGTCGTTGATGTTGTAAATCACACCGCCGTTGTAAATCGGGGCCCATTCGGAGCTTAAAGATGCTGATGTACCGGCAAGGTTATTCACCAATGGGTCAGCGAGATTGGCTTTGACATCGTTGAACATGACATAGGCCACGCCCAAACCAAGGTAGGGACGCCACTGTTCACCGGGTTTGTTGAAGAGGTATTTGGCAACCACGGCGGGTGCCATGTAAGTGGCCGTTGCGCCAGCGGGATGAGCTACAGCGGCGGCTTTGGGGGTGGTGACATCGACCGTCATCTTGGGTGGGATGCCAAGGTTAAGTTCAGCACCGATGTTGTCAGTGAACATGCGCAGCCAACCCACAGTCAGGGTGTTGACGCTGGCAATGGATGCACTAGCGGCAGAGGTTGTGACACCAAATGCGCCAGCAACACCGGGGAAACCACCTGTGGTGCTCAATGGGCCCAAGGAAGAGTTAGGGTTAACATTGACGATGCCGGCGCTGATGATGTTGTCACCCGCTTTTTGAGCATGAACGCCACCCGCAACAGCTAACAGTACTGCGCTGAACAGTACGGATTTTTTGATAGAACGCATTAAATATTTCTCCAACGAGGTTGAGGGTTAAAAATATCCCAAGCGCTCTAGATGCGCTGTTATATTTAAATACCAGTGTATTGATGCGGATTTTGTGAGTCAATGTAACCGCGTTGTAAACAAGTTGAAAATCTTGATTTTCAAGGGTTTATACCGATCAATTCGCTTAGCGAATGAGGCGTTGGGTGAGGCTTGACTTCACTCCATAATTCAAACTCAAGCAAGTACCCATGAGCACCCCCATGAACCAACTCCAAGCCCTTAAATCATTCACCACCGTGGTCGCTGATACCGGCGACTTCAAGCAGCTGGCGGCTTTTCAGCCGCAAGACGCAACGACCAATCCCTCACTCATCCTCAAGGCCGTGCAAAAACCAGACTACGCCCCGCTGATGAAGGAAGCCGTGGCGCAGTTTCGGGGTCGCGCGTTGGATGAGGTGATGGACCGGCTACTGGTGCGCTTTGGCTGCGAAATTCTGGCGCTGATCCCGGGCCGTGTCTCTACCGAAGTGGACGCTCGCTTGAGCTTTGACACGCAGGCTACTGTGAGCCGGGCTGAGCGCATTATCGAGCTGTACCAAGCGCAGGGCATTCATATTGACCGCGTATTGATCAAGATCGCTTCAACTTGGGAGGGCATGGCCGCCGCCAAGCAACTGGAGCAGCGCGGCATCCACACCAACCTCACACTGTTGTTCTCCTTCAGCCAGGCGGTGGTGTGCGCGCAGTCAAAGGTGCAGTTGATTTCGCCTTTTGTCGGGCGCATTTACGACTGGTACAAAAAATCAGCCGGGGCCAACTGGGTGGAGGCCGACAACGCGGGGGTCAATGACCCCGGTGTGCAGTCCGTGCGGGCCATCTACAACCACTACAAACACTTTGACATTGCCACAGAAGTGATGGGCGCGAGCTTTCGCAACGTGGGGCAAATCACCGCGCTGGCAGGTTGCGATTTGTTGACTATTGCCCCTGATTTGTTGGGCCAACTAGAGGCCACTGACAATACAGCGGCTCCACTCACCCGCGCACTGGATGCGCAGGCCGCTCGGTCGATGGATTTGCCCGCAGTGAGTTTTGATGAGTCGGGTTTTCGCTACGCGCTGAACCAAGACGCCATGGCTAGCGACAAGCTGGCCGAGGGTATCCGCGCTTTTGTGGCGGACACCGTCAAGCTGGAGGAATTGATGCGATTGGCCTGACACTCCCGTTCGGGCTGAGCCAGTTCCGTTCGGGCTGAGCTTGTCGAAGCCCTTCGACAAGCTCAGGGCGAACGGAGTTTCGCTGTTGGATGGTTCTTTGTCTTAAAGCGTGATGCCAAACAACTTGGCCGCATTGCCACCCAAAATCGCGGCACGCTCAGCGTTTGTCAAACTCGGTGTGTTCAGCACGTGTTGTACCGGGTGATCTTCCCAGGGGATGGGGTGGTCAGTACCCAGCACCACCTGACTAGCACCCACTTGCGCCACCAGATGGCGCAGTGCTTCAGGCGTGAAGATCAACGCGTCAAAGAAAATCTGGTTCAAGTACTCGGTTGGTTTTTTCTTCAACACGATGTCGGGGTTGCAATTGACCGGCGAGACAAAACAACTGTGGTCTGAACGGGGCGCGTAAGAGCCCAGGTAGCCGCCCCCGTGTGCGGCCAGTACTTTGAGGCCGGGAAAGCGGTCCAGCGTGCCTTCAAAGATCAAATGTTGCAGGGCGATGGTGGTGTCCAGCGGGTTGCCAATGGTGTTGGAGAGCCAGCCGTTGCCCTTGAAGCGTTTGGCCAGCTCTGGTGTGCTTTGCGGGTGGATGAACAGCACAGCGCCCAGCTCCTCGGCTTTGGCCCAAACGGGGTGGAATTTAGGGTCTGAAAAGTCTTCGCCCAGCACACTGCCGCCAATGGCTGCGCCACGCAGGCCTTGCTTTTTAATGGCGTGTTCAAGCTGCTGCACCGCCAAGTCAGGGAACTGGAGCGAGAGCGAAGCAAAAGCTGCGAGGCGTTTGGGGTTGGCGGCGCTGAGTTCGGCCAGTTTCTCGTTGTTGATGCGCACGATTTCGGCAGCCACATCGCGTTCTTTGCGGTACCAAAAAGGGTTGACGCTGAGCACCTCCATGTCAATGCCCATGGTGTCCATGCTGCGCAGGCGCGTGGCCAGCACCTCGGCCGTGGTCAAGAAATGCTCGGGCACACCTTTGACGGGCGGCAGCACGCGGGCGGCGTCTGCGCCCATCAGGTTCAGAGATTCTTGAAAGTAGCAATGCGAATGCGTGTCGATGGTTTTGACGCGCTTGCCGTTGAGCATGAGTTGCGGGGGCTTTTCACCCGGTTTGGCGTGAGCTGCGTGGGCTTCGCGAGCGCCCGCAAATCCGCAGGCACAAAAAAAGACGCCAGCCAGGTTGCGGGATGTGTCTTTGATGAATTCTCTGCGGTCGCTCATAGTGTTTCCTTGGTGGTGAGTGGGGTAAAAGATGGCTCTGATTTAAAGGGTTTTGAGGATGTGATGCGAGAGGGTTAACCCCATAAGACAGCACGATAAGATTTCACACCTCTCAACCCCTTTAGGACAGCCCGCCATGCAACGTAGAAACTTCTCTGCCGCCCTCGCCCTGGGTGCGACCAGCACCTCGCTTTATCTGTCAGGGTGCGCCACACCAACCACAAAACCCGTCACCTTGCGCGTCAACGTGTTCCCGGGCTCCAGCAACTTGCCTTTGCTGGCGGCCATAGAGCAGGGGTTTTTCACGAAGCGAGGTTTGGTGATTGAGGTGCAAAACACACCGAACTCCGAGGAGCAACGCGCCGGGTTGCCTGCCGGTAAGTTCGAAATTGCCCACGCCGCTGTGGACAACGCGGTGGCGATGATTGAAGTCGCCAAACATGACGTGAAGATTGTGATGGGCGGCGATTCGGGTATGAATGACTTTATGGTGCGCCCGGAGATTCGCAACTTTAATGACATCCGAGGCAAGTCGCTCGCGGTGGACGCGCCAGACACGGCTTACGCTGTAGTGGCCAAGAAAATTCTGAAAAATAAAGGTTTGCTTGAGGGGCGCGACTATGCCGTCAAAGCAGTGGGTGGGACCTTGGCGCGCTCGACCGCCATGGCCAACAATGCTGAGCTTGCCGCTGGCATGGTGAACCCGCCGTTCTCTTTTCTCGTGGGCGAAAAAGGGCTCAAAAGCCTGGGCCGTGCCACTGATTTGGCGGGCCCGTATCAGGCCACGGGTGCATTTGTAATGCGAAGCTGGGCCGAACAGAACGCAGATGTGTTGCAGCGCTATATTGCGGCCTACATCGAAGGTGCGCGCTACGCCATGAACCCATCGAACCGCGTGGGCATGATTGCGCTGCTGCAAACCCGTTTCAAGCTCGCGCCCAGTATTGCAGTCAAAAGCTATGAAGCCTTGACGAGCCCCGGCTTCGGTTTGGCCGCCGACGCCCGCCTGAGCATGGAAGGCTTTCGTAACGTGCTCGCACTTCGCGCCGAAATACAAGGCCAGTGGGGCGGCAAAGCCCCAGCGCCGGAGAAGTTCTTGGACTTAAATTACTACGACAAAGCCTTGGCAATGGTTGGCAAATAGTCGGTATCAAATCAAGCACCCATAAAAAAACCCCGCTGGGCTTGCGCCGAGCGGGGTTTTTTGTATTCTGTCGAAAGCTATAACGCCAATCGACGCAGCGATCAGCCCTCAGGCAAGGAGCCCATTACATGCCCATGCCACCCATGCCGCCCATACCACCCATGTCACCACCACCCATGCCGCCCATGCCGCCGCCGGCATCAGCCTTTGGAGACTCAGACACCATGCATTCGGTGGTGAGCATCAGAGACGCCACAGACGCTGCGTTTTGCAGTGCGGTGCGGGTCACTTTGGTTGGGTCCAGAATACCCATTTCGATCATGTCGCCGTAGGTGTCGTTCGCTGCGTTGAAGCCGTAGTTGCCTTTGCCAGCCAAGACCGCGTTGACCACCACCGAGGCTTCGCCACCGGCGTTGTAAACGATCTCGCGCAGAGGCGCTTCGATGGCCTTGAGCACCAGCTTGATACCGGCTTCTTGGTCAGCGTTGTCGCCCTTGATGGTGCCAGCAGACTGCTTGGCGCGCAGCAGAGCCACGCCGCCACCAGCCACAATGCCTTCTTCCACAGCAGCGCGGGTAGCGTGCAGGGCGTCTTCAACGCGGGCTTTTTTCTCTTTCATTTCGACTTCGGTGGCAGCGCCAACCTTGATGACGGCCACACCGCCAGCCAACTTGGCCACGCGCTCTTGCAGCTTCTCGCGGTCATAGTCAGACGTGGCTTCTTCGATTTGCACGCGCACTTGTTTGACGCGGGCTTCGATGTCAGCCGCAGCGCCAGCACCGTCAATGATGATGGTGTTTTCTTTGCCCACTTCGATGCGCTTGGCAGAGCCGAGGTCAGCCAAAGTCACTTTTTCCAGCGACATGCCGACTTCTTCAGCGATGACCTTGCCACCGGTCAGGATGGCGATGTCTTCCAACATGGCTTTGCGACGATCGCCAAAGCCAGGAGCCTTAACCGCTACGACTTTGAGGATGCCGCGAATGGTGTTGACCACCAGCGTCGCCAGGGCTTCGCCTTCGACATCTTCCGAGATGATCAGCAGCGGACGGCCGGACTTGGCCACCTGCTCCAGCGTGGGCAGCAGGTCGCGGATGTTGCTGATTTTCTTGTCGTACAGCAGCACAAACGGGTTGTCCAGCAGGGCGGCTTGCTTCTCGGGGTTGTTGATGAAGTAGGGTGACAGGTAGCCACGGTCAAACTGCATGCCTTCGACGATGTCGAGCTCGTTGTCCAGGCTCTTGCCGTCTTCAACGGTGATGACGCCTTCTTTGCCGACCTTGTCCATGGCCTTGGCAATGATGTCGCCAATGCTGGAGTCGCTGTTGGCAGAGATGGAGCCGACTTGCGCGATTTCTTTGCTGGTGGTGGTGGCTTTGGAAGCCTTCTTCAGCTCAGCAACCAGGGCCGTCACGGCCTTGTCGATACCGCGCTTCAGGTCCATCGGGTTCATGCCGGCGGCCACGTACTTCATGCCTTCGTGCACGATGGCCTGGGCCAGCACGGTGGCGGTGGTGGTGCCGTCGCCAGCGTTGTCAGAGGTCTTGGAAGCGACTTCCTTGACCATCTGCGCGCCCATGTTTTGCAGCTTGTCTTTGAGTTCGATTTCTTTAGCGACGGACACGCCGTCTTTGGTCACGGTGGGGGCGCCGAACGAGCGCTCCAGCACCACATTGCGGCCCTTGGGGCCCAGGGTTACTTTGACGGCGTTGGCGAGAATGTTCACGCCTTCAACCATACGAGCGCGGGCTTCGCCGCCGAAAATTACGTCTTTTGCTGCCATGTTAGGCTCCTAAAAATATGATAAATCAGCCGCTAACCCAATGGATATATGCGTAAGCAGCTATGAAGTTGAGAGTGATTCGAATTACTTTTCGACGACTGCAAACAGATCGTCTTCTTTCATGACCAGCAGCTCATCGCCACCGACCTTGACGGTCTGGCCGCTGTATTTGCCAAACAGAACGCGGTCACCGACCTTAACGTTCATGGCCAGCAGTTCGCCTTTGTCGTTCTTCTTGCCAGGGCCTACGGCCAGCACTTCGCCCTGATCGGGCTTTTCAGCGGCGCTGTCAGGGATGACGATGCCGGAGGCGGTTTTGGTTTCGTTTTCGACGCGTTTAACAATCACGCGGTCAGCCAGAGGACGCAGTTTCATGGGGAATCTCCTTCAGTTTGAAACAAGGGGTGGGAAAACCGGAACACCAACACGTGGTGTGCTGGTGTTCGTTAAAACAGCTTG
>CANGME010000008.1 GCA_947455145.1 Comamonadaceae bacterium | reverse complement strand
TGGGCCCCCTGCTGCTGGGCCGCATGCTCAACCTCAACGACACGCAAGAAGGCGTGTTGCAACTCGTCTTCAAAATTGCCGACGACCAGGGCCTGCTCCTGCTGGACATGAAAGACTTGCGCGCCATGTGCCAGCACGTGGGCGAGAACACCTCGCAGTTCACCACCAGCTACGGCAACATCAGCGCCGCCAGCATCGGTGCCATCCAACGTGGGCTGATGCAGATCGAGGCCCAAGGCGGCGACCACTTCTTTGGCGAGCCCATGTTCAACATCGCCGACTTCATGCAGACGGACGGCGATGGCCGGGGCATGGTCAACATCCTGGCCGCCGACAAGCTGATGAACTCACCGCGCCTGTACGCCACTTTTTTGCTGTGGCTGCTCAGCGAATTGTTTGAAACCTTGCCCGAGGTGGGCGACCTGGACCAGCCCAAAATCGTGTTCTTCTTTGACGAAGCCCACCTGCTCTTCAACGATGCTCCCAAAGCCCTGCTGGAGCGCATCGAACTGGTCGTTCGCCTGGTGCGCAGCAAGGGCGTGGGCGTGTATTTCGTCACCCAAAACCCGCTGGACATTCCCGACACGGTGCTGGCCCAACTGGGCAACCGGGTGCAGCACGCCCTGCGCGCATTCACCCCGCGTGATCAAAAGGCCGTCAAGTCAGCGGCTGAGACCATGCGGCAAAATCCCAAGCTCGACATCGGCACCGCCATCACCGAGCTGGCCGTGGGCGAAGCCCTGGTGAGCTTTTTGGACGACAAAGGCCGACCCGGCGTGACCGAGCGCGTTTACGTGCTGCCACCGGCCAGCCAAATTGGCCCCATCACCACTGAGCAACGCAAAGCCCTGCTGACCAACTCCATCGTGGCGGGCGTGTATGAGAAGCAACTCGACCGCGAATCGGCGTTTGAGAAATTGACGGGGCGCACCAGCACGCGACTGGATCAAGCCAGCACGTCCAGCGCGCCTACAGCCAACGGCACCCCTGCCGAAGAGCCCTCCTTAGGCGGTGGCTTCTTCGGCGGCCTGGGCAGCCTGCTGGGCGGCGGTGCCAGCCACACACGCGCCAGCGCAGGCGAGCAACTCTTCAAAAGCGCGGCCAGTGCTATTGGGCGTGAGGTGGGGCGACAGGTGATTCGCGGTGTGTTGGGTGGGATTTTTGGCGGCGGTCGGCGATAGCGGCTATTTATTGCGGTCGAGTTGTGAGCCCTTTTTACCCAACCCTAGCGCCTCCTCGCCGACCGAACCCCTTCCAAGCTCGCTACAATTTCTAACACCTTGGTCAGGCGACCCGCGTCCGACACTTCAACCGTAAGGGTCATCCAGGATGAGCCCTTGCTCACCTGGGTGTTCGCCGCAACCACGTTCATCTTTTGCTTGGTGAAAACCTCCATCACGTCGCGCAGCAGGCCTTGGCGCTCCGTGCCCTGCACCACCACATCCACCGGGTACAGCGGGTGATGCGCTGAGGATGCCATGTTCGCAGGTTTGGGCAGCCCCCAATCCACGTCGATCAGGCGGTCGCCATTGCGGGCCGTCATTTCGCGCAGGTTCACGCAGTCGGCCCGGTGCACGCTCACCCCCTTGCCGCGCGTGACAAAGCCGCGAATGGCGTCGGGCGGCGCGGGTTTGCAGCACTTGGCGAGTTGGGTCAACAGTGAATCGACCCCGACCACCAGCACACCGCCTTGCGCACGGTCATCGGTGCTGGATTTTTTGAGCAGGGCTTGCTCGTTATCCACGGGCGGCGCGACTTCGCGTGGTCGAAGCACTGTCTCAATGCTTTGCAGAGAAAACTCGTCTTTGCCGACGACTTCAAACAAATCGTCAGCCGATTTGAAGCCAAGTTGTTCGGCCAGGTCGTCCAGCTTCACCGCCGTTTTGCCCAGGCGCTGTAGCAGTTTTTCTACCGCTTCACGACCGCGCATGACGGTTTCGTGCATGTCCAGCGTATTGAACCAGGCGCGCACTTTGGAGCGCGCTCTCGGGCTGGCAAGAAAGCCCAGCTCGGGGTTGAGCCAATCGCGCGAAGGCCCGCCCTCCTTGACCGTGATGACTTCCACGGTTTGGCCGTTTTTCAGGGGCGTACTCAATGGGACCAAAGCACCGTCCAGCCTCGCCCCTCGGCAGCGATGGCCCACGTTGGTGTGGATGGTGTATGCAAAGTCAACCGCAGTGGCGCCTTGCGGCAACTCCACGATGGCTGCGTCTGGTGTCAGGACATAAATGCGGTCCTGCATAACACCACTGGTTAACTTGCTGCCAGTTACTTCACGCTCCCAGTCCAGCAGTTGGCGCAAGACGGCAATCTTGGCGTCATAAGCACTGCTGGCCGACACGCCTGCGTAGCCCTTAGCGCCAGCTTCCTTGTAAGCCCAATGGGCAGCCACGCCGTGATCGGCATGGTCGTGCATGGCCTGGGTGCGTATCTGGATCTCTATCGCCTGCCCGGCCTCATTGCGCACAATGGTGTGCAAGGACTGGTAGCCGTTGGGTTTGGGGTTGGCGATGTAGTCGTCAAACTCCTCCGTCAGCGATTGAAACTGGTTGTGCACCCAGCTCAGGGCGGCATAACAGTCAGGCACCGAATTCACCACAATGCGCAGTGCCCGAATGTCGTAGAGCTGGTCAAAGTCGAGCGACTTGCCCCGCATTTTTTTGACGATGCTGTAGATGTGCTTGGGGCGGCCCGTGACTTCGGCACTGATGCCCTGGGCTTGAAGCTCAGCCGCCAGACGCTGGCGAAGCTGCTCGACATAGGTCTCACGTTCGGTGCGTTTTTCGTCCAGCAGGCGTGCCACTTGTTTGTAGGTCTCGGGCTCCAGAAAGCGGAACGAGAGATCCTCCATTTCCCACTTGATTTCCCAGATGCCCAAGCGGTTGGCCAACGGGGCAAACACCTGAAGCGACTCTGCGGCCAGCCCTTCCGGTACGGGGTTTTTACTGGCCGCGAAATAGCGCAGCGTCTGCAAGCGCGAGGCCAGGCGCAGCACCACCACCCGCAGATCGCGGGAAAACGCCAGCAACATTTTGCGCAGGTTTTCATTCTGGGCAGCACCCTGCAAACTGCGGGCCTGCTCTTCCACCTGCACCAGCTTGGTGACAACCATGGCCAAGTCGGCGAAGTTTTCGCCAAAAGCTTTGGTGATCACCTCCTGTGGCTTGTTCAGGTGCGCACTGGCGTAGACCAGAAAGCTGGCGGCTTGCATCGCCTCAGAGCCACCGATCGTCTTAAGAATATTGGCTACCGCATCGGCATGGGCCAGGGTGTTCTCACCACTGGGGAGGGTTTCGCCCAGCAGCAGCGGCTCGGCAAACGCCCGCGCCCTCTCCAGGGTTTTCACCTGATCGGGCAAAAGCGCTGCGGTGGCAGAGATCACGTCGGGCGTGGCTCCGGAGGCTTTGGCCTCAGACACATGGGTTCTCATCCGGCACTCATCCCAAAAGAAAGTCGCTGGCCACCTGCACTTGGTCGGGAGGCACGAACGTGGGCGCGTGGCCTACCCCCAAAAACTCCACCAACCGCGCCTTGGGGCCGCGTTGTGTCATGGCCAATGCCGTCTCGGGGGAGAGCAGATCAGATAGCGCCCCACGCGTGATCAGCGTTCGGGCTTGAATCTGGTCGTACAACTGCCACAGCGCGGCCTCGCCTTGGGCGACCGACTCTTGGGTCATGGCACGAAACGGCAAGGCGATGGACGGGTCGTAGTGCAGCACGTAGCCCCCCTGCCCGTCCGTGGCGGGCTTGAGCATCGGCTTGGACAAGGCAAGCCACTGATCCGCCGTGTGCGGACCAAACGACGAGGAGATCATCCACATCGCTTGTGCCGCCTCCTCCACAGTGTTGAAACGAAGTGGTTGGCCCAGATAAATCGCAATACGCTGCAATGCCTGCCACTCCAGCACAGGCCCCACATCGTTCAACACCAAGCGACGAATGTTGAGCCCAGGGCTGGCCGCCATGGCAATCAGGCCGCCCATGCTGGTGCCCACCCAGTCCAGCGTGGCGGGGGCCAAATGGCGCACCAGGGCCTGCAAGTCGGCGGCATAAAAAGGCACTTGGTAACCCATGGGGTCTTTGAGCCAATCACTCTGACCACGGCCCACCACGTCCGGGCAGACCACCCGCACCGCCTCTGGCGCGCGGGCACACAGGGCCTGGGCCAGCACATCAAAGTCACGCCCCTGGCGGGTCAAGCCATGCACGCACAACACGACATGACTGGCCGTGGGCGAGCCCCATTGCCAGTAGGCCATGTTGTGGCCTTGAGCGGTATCGGGGCAATGGATATGGTGCAGGGTGGGTTCGGTCATGACGGGAAAGCGATAAAGAGATCAGTCAAAAAGCGCATAAAGGGCTGAGGCTTGCGATAATTCGAAGCTTGTCACCATCCTAATTCAATCGACACCCATTTTCGGAGAATCCCCATGCTCAAAGGCAAAACAGCACTCGTCACCGGTTCCACCAGCGGCATTGGCTTAGGCATCGCCAAGGCGCTGGCCCGCCAAGGGGCCAACATCGTGATGAACGGTTTTGGCGACGTAGAAGGCCCCAAGGCCGAGATCGCCGCCTTGGGCGTGCAGGTGGCCCACCACAACGCCGACATGAGCCGACCTGAAGAGATTGAAGCCATGATGGCCTTTGCCGCCGCCCAGTTTGGCCGAGTGGACATCTTGGTCAACAATGCAGGTATTCAGCACGTGGCACGTATTGAGAACTTCTCCACAGAGCGTTGGGATGCCGTCATTGCCATCAACCTCACCAGTGCCTTCCATGCCACGCGTTTGGCCCTACCCGCCATGCTGGCCGCCAACGAGGGCAAGGGCTGGGGCCGAATCATCAACGTCGCGTCGGCGCACGGCCTGGTCGGCTCGCCAGAAAAGTCAGCCTACGTAGCGGCCAAGCATGGCTTGGTGGGCTTGACCAAAGTCACCGCGCTGGAAAACGCCACCAGCGGCGTGACCTGCAACGCCATTTGCCCGGGCTGGGTGCTCACACCCTTGGTGCAAAAACAAGTTGACGCCAAGGCCGCAGCACAAGGCATTTCCAACGAGGCAGCCAAGAATCAATTGTTGGGCGAAAAAGAGCCCTCAATGCAGTTCACCACGCCCGATGAGCTGGGCGAACTCGCCGTGTTTTTCTGCTCAGCCGCTGGCAATAATGTGCGCGGCGTAGCTTGGAATATGGATGGGGGTTGGGTCGCGCAATAAGGTCTTAATGGCTTGGGGCTTGACTACTTCAACTGCACCGAGCCACTCACCGTCACCTGCACGGTGGACTTGCCCGCCTCCACAGGCACTGGCGCGTCAGCCATGGCCGCCCTGCTCTCCATGGCCATCACGCGAGGGCGATAGGGTTGGCCCATGTCATTGGCGCTGACCGACACTTCTCGCAGCGTATAGCCCGCAAATCCAAAGCCTTTGGCAATCGATTCGGCCTGGGTTTTGTAGTTAGCAATCGCCTGCGCCTGGGCTTCGGTTTGCACTTTAGCCCGGAGTTCGCGGCTCAGGCTAAAGCTCACACCAGCCACCGTCAGGGTTTGAATTTTGCCTGCCGTGATGCTGATTTTTTCAAAGTCACGCCCCTCCATCACCATCTCCACCGTGCCTTGCCAGCCACTGATGCGGCCATCGCGGCCATAGCGCGGGGACAGGCTGAACTGCCCGGTCTTCACGTCTAGACGCCCGGGGTTAACTGCTTTTTTGGCTTCATTCAAAGCGGCCTCTAAAGCGACTTTGAGTTGCGTTTGCACGGCGCTGGCGTCTGAGCCGTCACGCGTGGTGTTCATGCTCAACACCATGTAGTCCTGCGCCACATCGACTGAGGCATTGGCCGACAGTTGCACCACGTTTTGTAGGGCTTGAACGCCCAACGGTTGAGAAAAACAGATTGCAGACCAACAAAACAATACGTTTGCAGCTATCAATTTTGAAGCACTTTTCAAAAAATTCTCCTAAAAATAAAAATTAATGAAGAGGTTATGGCCGAGATTTGCCGACATTTTGTTGCTCACGCACCTGTTGGCGCAGCGCATAACGTTCTTGCTCAGAAAACTGCTTTCTTTGCTCACCTGGTGCCAACACATGGGGCTGCTGCTTCAATGCGGTACGCAACGCCGCTCGCCGCTGCTCGCGCTGGGCCGCAATGTCGGCAACCTCTTGAGCTGTAGTCTGAGTCTTGCTCTCGTCTTGTACATGCACTTGCGCCACAGCTTGCACGGCCAGGGCGCTTAAAAGGCTGAGTAGATAAATAGATTTCATATTCACAATTTAACGCAGATGTAAGAACAAGCGTTCACTTTGTGCAGGATGCTGTTACACAAGTAGGATCTAGTTTTGTAACAGTGTGTCAAAATTGATCGTTGGATGGCTATTTTTTTGAGTTCTCGAGTAAAAATGGCGCTGTTACAATTTTATCGAGACACACAAAATGACTCAACCAAACAACCGTTCGGATAAGATTTTGGTTGTCGATGACGACGCTCGTATACGGGATTTGCTGCGCCGTTACCTGACTCAAGAAGGTTTTGAAGTTTTTCTGGCAGAAGATGGCAAATCATTGACGCGCATTTTGCTGCGCGAGAGTGTTGACCTGATCGTGTTGGACCTCATGATGCCGGGCGAAGATGGCCTCTCTATCTGCCGACGTTTACGCAGTGCCAATGACCGCACGCCTATCATCATGCTAACGGCCAAGGTGGAAGACGTGGACCGCATCGTGGGCCTGGAAGTTGGAGCCGATGACTACCTTGGCAAACCTTTCAACCCACGTGAACTGCTGGCTCGCATCAATGCCGTCTTGCGCCGCCGCCCCCCCACGGAGGTGCCCGGTGCGCCCTCGAATGAAAACGAAGTAGTCAACTTCGGGCCGTTCACCTTCGATCTTGGCTCTCGCACGCTGCGCAAAGACAATGAAGAGATGCCCTTGACCACAGGCGAATTTGCCATGCTCAAAGCCCTGGTGCGCCACCCTCGTCAACCCATGTCCCGTGAAAAACTGGCTCAACTGGCGCGGGGCAGAGAGTTCGAGCCCTTTGATCGCAGCCTGGATGTGCAAGTCTCGCGCCTGCGCAAACTGGTGGAACTTGACGCGGCTTCACCGCGCTACATCCAGACCGTCTGGGGTGTCGGTTATGTTTTTGTTCCGGATGGTGTAAGTTGAACTGGGGAAAAACAAAGCGCAAAGACGCAGCTGCGGGCGATATAACAGGTCTCGGACCGCTGGAGACCGCGTCGGCAGCATTAGAGGGCGAGCCTAACCAAGGGTTACGGTTCAGATTTCGTCTAAGCCTGTTTTCGCGAACTTTTTTCCTGATTGCGATTCTGCTTTTCGGCAGCATTATGGTTTGGCTACAAACTTTACGGGCATTAGAGTTTGAACCACGTGCAACTCAAACCGCTCAACAAATAGCCTCACTGGTTAACTTAAGCAGAGCGGGGTTAATTCACGCTGACGCGATTGCACGCACATCATTACTGAAAACCATGTCCGATCAAGAAGGCGTGCGAATTGTGCCCCGTGAGCCGAATGACCGCTACGACCCTTTTGACGACGACTCATTGAGCAAACGGATTTCGGTCGAGTTAAGCCACCGCCTCGGCCCGACCACTATCGTGGCTGACAGTGTGAACGATGTTCGGGGTTTGTGGGTCGGTTTTGATATCGATGGCGACAAGTACTGGATGCTGACTGATCATGCCCGCTTCAAACAATCCGCCAATAAAACATGGTTAATTTGGTTGATCTCAGCAGCCATTTTGTCACTGGCAGGTTCTGCCCTTTTGGCGCGCCTGATCAATCGGCCACTTAAAGAACTGTCATTCGCAGCAAGCCGCGTGAGAGAGGGTGATTTCATAGCCAGCCAACTCGATGAACACGCCACAACCAACGAAATTCGGCAAGTCAACATCGGGTTTAACCGAATGGCTCAGCGACTCTCCAAGATTGAACAAGACCGGGCAATCATGTTGGCTGGAATTTCGCACGATTTGCGTACACCGCTGGCTCGTCTTCGACTAGAAACCGAAATGAGCGTGAGCGACATCGATGCCCGCGAGCACATGGCCGCCGACATCGAGCAGCTTGACGCCATCATTGATAAATTTTTGGACTACGCACGGCCCGACCACGTGACGCTGGTTCCAGTGAATTTGAACGAGGTAATTAACAACAGCCTGTACGCCTTCAAAAATCGACAAGACATGCACTTCAACCTGGATCTGCCGGAAGACATCCGGGTGCAAGCCGATGAAGTTGAACTGGGTCGCGTGTTCTCGAACCTCTTTGAAAATGCACGTCGTTATGCCAAATCGCCTGATTTCGGCGTGACGATTGTGGACATAGCCGCTCGCAACCGAGGCAAGTGGGTATTGATTCGGGTGCGAGACTATGGCCCGGGGGTTGACCCTGCAATTCTGAGCAACCTTACCAAGCCATTCTTCCGAGGCGACATGGCCAGAACGGCGGCCACCGGGGCAGGCTTGGGGCTGTCTATTGTTGAGAAAACAGTGCAGCGCATGGGCGGCAAACTAACCCTCTCCAACAGTTCATCTGGCGGTCTGTCTGCGCGGATTCAATTGCCTACGGCCAAGATGTAAGTCCTAGGCCTAGGCAATCAGTCTCATGCCTTCAATCCAGACTTAGTAGGCCTGGCCCAACTGCCCCAAGATGGCCGGGTTTTCCAGCGTGCTGGTGTCTTGCGTTATGGCCTCACCCTTGGCGATCGAGCGCAGCAAGCGGCGCATGATCTTGCCCGAGCGCGTCTTGGGCAAGTTCTCACCAAAGCGGATGTCCTTGGGTTTGGCGATGGGGCCAATCTCTTTGGCCACCCAGTCGCGCAGCTCTTTAGCCAATTGCTTGCCCTCGTCGCCTGTAGGCAGGGGGCGCTTGAGCACCACGAAGGCGCAAATCGCCTCACCCGTCAGGTCATCCGGGCGTCCGACCACGGCGGCTTCAGCCACCAGATCAGTCTTGGCCACCAGAGCCGATTCAATCTCCATCGTGCCCATGCGGTGGCCCGAGACGTTCAACACGTCATCAATACGGCCTGTGATGCGGAAGTAACCACGGTCGGCACTTCGCACCGCCCCGTCACCCGCCAAATACAACTTGCCACCCATTTCCGCAGGAAAGTAGCTCGTCTTGAATCGCTCAGGGTCGTTCCAAATCGTGCGAATCATCGACGGCCAAGGGCGCTTGACCACCAGCATGCCTCCGGAGCCATTGGGGATATCGTTGCCCACCTCGTCCACGATGGCGGCCATGATGCCCGGCAGCGGCAAGGTGCACGAGCCCGGCACGAGCGGCGTGGCACCCGGCAGTGGCGTGATCATGTGGCCACCGGTTTCGGTCTGCCAGAAGGTGTCCACAATCGGGCAGCGCTCGCCACCCACATTTTTGTAATACCACATCCAGGCTTCGGGGTTGATGGGCTCGCCCACTGAACCCAAGATGCGCAGGCTGGACAAATCCGAACGATCAGGATGAACGGCAGCATCGGCCTCAGCCAGTTTGATCAGCGAGCGAATGGCCGTGGGGGCTGTGTAAAAAATAGAGCACTTATGGCGCTCGATCATCTGCCAGAAGCGGCCGGCATTGGGGAAAGTGGGCACGCCTTCAAAAATGATTTGCGTGGCGCCGGCAGCCAGCGGGCCGTAGGCGACGTAGGTGTGACCGGTGATCCAGCCGATATCGGCCGTGCACCAGAACACATCGTCCGCGCGCAGGTCAAACGTCCAATCCATTGTGAGCTTGGCCCACAACAGATAGCCGCCTGTGGCGTGCTGCACGCCCTTGGGCTTGCCGGTGGAGCCCGAGGTGTAGAGGATGAACAGTGGATGCTCCGCACCCACGGCCACAGGGACACAGGTGGTGCTTTGCCCGGCCAAGGCCTGTGCAAAGGTCTTGTCACGCCCGGCCACCATGTTGCAGGCGGTGGGGGTGCGCTCGTACACAAACACGTTCTTGATGGTCTCACAGCCGCCCATGGCCAGGCCTTCGTCCACGATGGCCTTGAGTGGCAACTCTTTGCCACCGCGCATCTGGAAGTTGGCGGTGATCACGGCCACCGCACCCGCGTCAATGATGCGCTCTTGCAGCGCCTTGGCGCTGAAGCCACCAAACACCACGCTGTGGGTTGCGCCAATGCGGGCGCAGGCCTGCATGGCAATCACGCCTTCCACGGTCATGGGCATGTACACCAGCACACGGTCGCCTTTTTGGATGCCGTGGGCGGTGAGCGCATTGGCAAACTGGCTCACGCGGGCCAGCAACTCCTTGTAAGTGACCTTGACGACCTCGCCGCCATCGGCTTCAAAAATGATGGCGGTTTTGTTCTCGGTCGGCGTGCCCATGTGCTTGTCCAGGCAGTTCGCGCTGGCATTGAGCTCGCCGTCGTCAAACCATTGGTAGAAGGGTGCGTTGGATTCGTCCAGCGTGCGGGTGAAAGGCTTGCTCCACTGCACGTTGTCACGCGCCAGCTCAGCCCAAAACCCCTCAAAGTCTTTTTCAGCAGCGGCACACAACGCGTTGTAGCCCTCCATGCCGGAGATACGTGCCGACTTGACGGTGGCCTCAGTGGGTGGGAAAACGCGGTTTTCAACCAAAACAGACTCAATGGCGGAAGCAGGTGCACTCATGGGTTTCTTTCTGGAATTGACAATCTAAACAAGGCGCGACTATCAATTCCTGCACTTACACCTCACTGACTGTGGGGTTAAATGCTTGCTTAAGACCGATCAACCCCTCGAAGGGCTGCATCGTAGAGATCGAAAAAAAGAATAAAACTTAGATTTACAACTGAAAGTTTCAAGTTGATGCTTATTCCCACTCGATCGTCGCAGGCGGCTTGCTCGACACGTCATAAGTCACGCGGTTAATCCCCCGCACTTCATTGATGATGCGTCCCGACACTTTCTTGAGCAGCGCATAGGGCAGCTCGGCCCAGTCTGCCGTCATGAAGTCGCTGGTTTGTACGGCGCGCAGGGCCACGACGTAGTCGTAAGTGCGGCCATCGCCCATCACGCCCACACTTTTGACGGGCAGAAAGACGGTGAAGGCTTGGCTGGTCAGCTCGTACCAGTTCTTGCCGGTGGCTTCGTCTGTGAAGTTGTGCAGCTCTTCGATGAAGATGGCGTCAGCGCGGCGCAGCAGGTCGGCGTACTCTTTTTTCACCTCGCCCAAGATGCGCACGCCCAAGCCCGGGCCTGGGAAGGGGTGGCGATAGACCATGCCGTGCGGCAGACCCAAAGCAACACCGAGTTCGCGCACTTCGTCTTTGAACAAATCACGCAGCGGCTCCAGCAATTTGAGGCCGAGTTGCTCGGGCAAGCCGCCCACGTTGTGGTGGCTTTTGATGGTGACGGCCTTCTTACCCTTGCCACCACCGGACTCAATCACGTCAGGGTAAATGGTGCCTTGGGCCAACCACTTTGCTCCTTTTTTGCTAGCGCCTGACGCTGTCAATAAGGCGGCTTGGGCCTTAAACACCTCTACAAATTCGCGTCCAATGATCTTGCGCTTGGCTTCCGGGTCGCTCACGCCCGCCAGATGGCCGAGGAACTGATCTGCCGCATCCACGCGGATGACTTTGGCGTGCAGCTTGCCCACAAACATGTCCATCACCATGTCGCCTTCATTCAGGCGCAGCAGGCCATGATCGACAAACACGCAGGTGAGTTGGTCGCCGATAGCACGGTGGATCAATGCTGCGGCAACTGACGAATCCACACCACCGCTCAGGCCCAAAATCACCTCTTCATCACCCACCTGCTGGCGGATGAGTGCGACGGCTTCGGCAATGTGGTCACGCATCACCCAGTCGGGTTGTGCGCCGCAAATGCCGATGACAAATCGCTCCAGCAGCGCAGCACCCTGCACCGTGTGCGTGACTTCGGGGTGGAACTGCAGCGCGTAGAACCTGCGCGCTTCGTCGGCCATGCCGGCAATGGGGCACGAGTCGGTGGACGCCATGAGCTTGAAGCCTGGGGGCAGCTCGGTGACCTTGTCGCCATGGCTCATCCACGCGTTGAGCATGCCGTAGCCCTCGGGCGTGGTGAAGTCGGCAATGTCTTTGAGCAGCGCCGTGTGGCCACGGGCGCGCACGGCGGCAAAACCAAATTCGCGCTTGTGACCGGCCTCTACCTTGCCGCCCAGCTGCTGCGCCATGGTTTGCATGCCGTAGCAAATGCCCAGCACGGGCACGCCCAATTCGAACACGGCGTCAGGCGCTTTATCGGTGCTGTCTTCATAGACGCTGGCATGGCTGCCCGACAGGATGATGCCTTTGAGCGAGCCGTCTTTGGCGTACTCACGCACCCAGTCAGATGTCACATCGCAGGGGTGAACCTCGCAGTACACATGGGCTTCACGCACGCGCCGTGCGATGAGCTGAGTGACCTGGGAGCCGAAATCGAGGATCAGGATTTTTTGATGTTGCATGGCGGTATAAAAAGCAAAGGCCCGAACACCATGGTGAGGGGTTCGGGCCTGTGGGCGGTTGAGTTTAATCAGCGCGGTAGTTGGGCGCTTCTTTGGTGATCTGCACGTCGTGCACATGGCTCTCGCGGATGCCTGCCGAGGTGATTTCGACGAACTCAGAGCGCTCGTGCATCTCCGCGATCGTGCCGCAGCCGCAATAGCCCATGCTGGCCCGCAGGCCACCAGCCATCTGGAAGATGATGGAAAGCACCGAGCCTTTGTAGGGCACACGACCTTCAATACCCTCAGGCACGAGTTTGTCAGCGTTCGGGTTGCCTGCGGTGGACTCTTGGAAGTAGCGATCTGCACTGCCCTGCTGCATGGCCCCAATCGAGCCCATGCCACGGTAACTCTTGTAACTGCGGCCCTGGAACAAGACGATCTCGCCCGGTGCTTCTTCAGTGCCTGCAAACATGCCGCCCATCATCACCGTGCCTGCGCCCGAGGCAATGGCCTTGGCGATGTCGCCGCTGTAGCGGATGCCGCCGTCGGCGATCAAGGGCACACCCGTGCCCTGGAGTGCGATGGCCACGTTGTCGATGGCCGTGATCTGGGGCACGCCCACACCGGCCACGATGCGCGTGGTACAGATGCTACCGGGGCCAATGCCGACCTTGACGGCATCAGCACCCGCTTCGACCAGCGCCAAAGCGGCTGCACCGGTGGCGATGTTGCCGCCCACCACATCCACATGCGGGTAGTTTTGCTTGACCCAGCGCACGCGTTCAATCACGCCTTTGCTGTGGCCGTGGGCAGTGTCCACCACGATGGCGTCTACCCCGGCTTTGACCAAGGCTTCCACGCGTTCTTCAGTCCCCTCGCCCACGCCGACCGCTGCGCCGACGCGCAAATGGCCTGCGGCGTCGCGTGCCGCGTTGGGGAAGTTGAGCTGTTTGGTGATGTCTTTGACGGTGATCAGGCCTTTGAGCTGAAAAGCGTCGTTGATGACCAGCAGGCGCTCCAACTTATGCTTGTTGAGCAGGGCTTTGGCCTCGGCAGGTGTGGTGCCATCGGGCACAGTGATGAGGCGTTCTCGCGGCGTCATGATCTCGCGCACGGGCAGGTCGTAGCGGGTTTCAAAGCGCAAGTCACGCCCGGTGACGATACCGACCACCTTGCCCCCATCGCACACCGGGAAACCCGAGACGCCGAGCTCTTCCGACAACTGGATGACCTGGTACACCGTGGTATCAGGGGTAATGACCACGGGATCACGCAGAACGCCGGATTCGTAACGTTTGACCTTGGCGACCTGAGCGGCCTGTTCGGCCACAGTCAAGTTTTTGTGCACGATGCCCATGCCACCCTCTTGCGCAATGGCAATGGCCAGGCGGGCCTCGGTCACGGTGTCCATGGCGGCGGACACCAGTGGCAGATTCAAGGCGATGTTGCGGGAGAAACGGGTCGCAAGAGAGGTGTCCTTAGGCAGGACTTGGGAGAAGGCTGGCACCAACAACACATCGTCGAAGGTCAGCGCTTTACCGAGAAGGCGCATTTCAAAGCTCCAAAAGGCGGATTGTACCCGCCGGGCAGTTACAAAATCGCGACTGGCGGATGACCCAAGCCCGTTTTGCACTTTTAAATCAAAGCGCGCAGCGCTACACTGAGGCCATGAAACTGACTCACCTCTTCGTAGCCCTCACCTCTTGCTTTGTCTGCCTGTCAGCTTCTGCCCAATGGCAGTGGATTGATTCATCGGGTCGCAAGGTGTTCAGTGACCGCCCACCAGGTGTAGAAGTGCCTGAAAAAAACATCCTAAAACAGCCTGCAGTACGCGCCAAAAGCAATGAAGCCCAGGTAGGTTTGCCACCCCCAGCCGTTGGACCGGTCACATCACCCGTAGCGGCCAAAGTCGGCGAAGGAGTGGACAAAGGTTTGATGGAGAAGAAAAAGCAAGCTGAAGCAGCAGAGGCCGCCAAACGAAAGACTGAAGAAGACCGAATCGCCTTCGCCAAATCCGAGAATTGCAACCGGGCACGTCAAGCCAAGACCGGTCTGGATTCAGGTGCCCGAATTTCAAGAATCAGCGAAAAAGGTGAGCGCGAGTTTCTGGATGATTCAGCACGCGCCGCCGAAGCTCAACGCAATCAAAGCATTATCGACTCGGAATGCCGCTGAACCTAAGCTCGATGAGCGCGACAAGCACCCGACTCAGTACCCCGCTTTGGCACCGGAGCGTTTTGTCGCAAACAATCCTGCCCCGCGGCTCCCCTGTTGGGCAAAGCGTTCACGACGTGCGGTTTTGGGGTTGACCCTCAAAGGTCGGTAGACCTCTACCCTGTCATGATCTTCCAGCACGTGGTCAAAACCCACTTTGCCCCCCCATACGCCAATGCTTGATGTTTTCAAATCAAGGGGCGGGACCAAGGCTTCAAGCCCACTGACCTCCAAGGCCTGTTGCACCGTGGCGCCGACTTTAAGAGTGAGAGTAATTTCTCTCACCTCTCGCGGCTTGGGCGAATAAACCAACGTAACTTGAATGCCCATATCAACCACCATAAACCTGCTCTGCACGCTTTACAAAAGCATCCACCAAGCTACCCGCAATTTTGTCGAACACCGGGCCAATCAGTTTGGCCAAAATGACGTTGGAAAAACCGTAACTCAAAGAGAGCTCAACTTTGCAAGCGCGTTGATCACCTGCGCCCACCGGGGAGAAATTCCATTGACCTTGCAGATGTGAAAACGGGCCGTTGACCAAATGCATGGTCACGCCTTGGCCGGGTTGGTGCTCATTGCGGGTGGTGAATTGTTGGTGAATGCCGCTGAAAGCGATACCGATTTCAGCTGTCACGCCCTGAGCTTGCTCCTCAATCACGCGGGCCTGGTCACACCAAGGCAAGAACTTCGGGTAGGCGGCCACGTCTGTCACCAAGGCATACATTTCTTGCGGGCTGTACCAGATGAGGACGGACTTGTTGACAGTTTTCATAGAATGGGGGTCTGGCGTGCCTGAGCTAGCAACGATTGTAAGTTTTACGCTCGTCCTCAAAGCCGCCCTCAAAGAATTTCATGGCCAAAAAACCCGATATCTCCTCCCGCATTGCCGACAATAAAAAAGCGGCCTACAACTATTTTTTTGAAGAACGCTTTGAGGCGGGCATGGTGCTGGAGGGCTGGGAAGTCAAAGCCGTGCGCGATGGCAAGGTGCAATTGACCGACGGCTATGTGGTGATCCGCGAAGGCGAGTTGTACTTGATTGGCTGCCAAGTCAACCCGCTCAAGACAGCCTCCACCCACATCACCCCTGATTCGGTACGCACCAAAAAACTGCTGCTGAAAAAAGACGACATCCGCCGCTTGATCATCAAAGCCGAGCAAAAAGGCTACACCCTGGTGCCGCTCAATCTGCATTGGAAGAACGGCAAGATCAAGTGCGAAATTGCCCTGGCCAAAGGCAAGGCCGAGCACGACAAACGCGACACCATCAAAGACCGCGAGGGCAAACGCGAGGTCGAGCGCGCCATGAAGTCGCGCGCCCGCTGATCGGCGTTATTGAGACTTTCATCAATGGATATGGGCCGTCATTGCGAGTTCAATTCCCCCGTCATTGCGAGCGAAGCGCGGCAATGACGGGTGTTAGCCCAGGTCGCGCAGAGGGTGAGCCTGCGTGGGCCAGGGGCTCACAAAAAAGGCCTCCACCATCTCGGGCGTGACATCTTCAATGCGGGCCGGGTTCCATAGCGGATGGTGATCTTTGTCCACGGCGAGCGCCCGAATGCCTTCCATGGTTTCACTCTCCAAGCCGCTGCGACCCAAATGAACGGGGTTAAAGCAGTGACGCACCATGTCGCGCTCCATGCGCAGCTCATCGGCCAAGCTCATGCTGCGGGCACGGCGAATTTGTTCTAGGCTCACCGCCAACATCAAAGGTGAGAGTTCGCGCAGCGATTGGGTTGAGGTCTGCGACCAGTCGCTGGTGTTGGCTTCCAAAGCTTGAATGATGTCGCTCATACTGGGCAAGCCAAACACCGCGTCCATCTCGGCCAGGGGCCATGCCGGTGCAGCCAAGGTTTCGCGCGGGCTCAATTGACCGAGCAGCCACTGCTGAACGTGCGCACCCGACGCAAACGCCATCTCACCTAGCGCCGCCCACAACGCTGGCAATCGCGCCACCGGGGCCATGCCATCGGCTAGACCCACCCCAACGGCGTCAGCCCCTGTGAGCATGCGCCCGGTCAAGCCCAGGTATTCGCCCATGCGTCCGGCACAACGGCTGAGGAAATAGCCACCACCCACGTCCGGAAACAGGCCAACACGCGTCTCAGGCATGGCCATCTTGGTGCGTTCGGTGACGATGCGCAGGCTCGCCCCTTGGCTGATACCCATACCACCGCCCATGACGATGCCGTCCATGAAAGCGAAGTAGGGCTTCGGGTAGGTGTGGATCAAGTGGTTGAGCTGGTATTCCTCGGTGAAGAAATCCTCCAGCAGTGGGCTACCCGCCGAAATGGTTTGGTGAAAAAAGCGCAAATCGCCGCCCGCGCAGAAGGCTCCAAACGGTGCGCTGCCGGTAGGGCTGGCTGCGTCTTTGCCCATGCCGCGAATCGCCACGGCCAGCACCTGGGGGTCGTCCCGCCAAGCCAGCAAAGCGGCGGTGAGGCTGCGTACCATGGGCAGAGACAGCGCGTTCAGCGCACGGGGCCGATTCAGGGTGAGGCAACCCACCCGACCCGACACTTCAGCAATCACGTCAGACATTTTTTTCCTTCCAAGCCAAACTCTCATTGGCCACCAAGGAGGCCAACACTAAAGTGCCGCCCGCCAACACGCGGGCATCAGGCATCTCGCCCGCGCCCAACCAAGCCAAGGTGATGCCAAACACCACCTCCAGCAAGGCTAACAAAGACACCTCAGCCGCCTTGAGCACTCGGGCGCAGATGATGGCCAATATGCAAGGGATGGCCAATTGCACCAGACCCAGCAAGGCCAGCCAAGCGATGTCGGTGCGTGTCGCGATCCAGGGCAGAGACAAAGGCAGCGTGAGCAACGATGACAGCGCCGCACCCAGCAACACCGAGGGCACCAGATCGACGGCCTCGCCCTCGCCCTGGCCCTGACTGCGCTGCACCAGCGTCCACTGCAAGGCAGCCGCTAAGGGCACGCACAGGGCCAACAGAGACCCATACAAGGCAGAGCTAGGCCCCTGCCCGATCTGCGTGCCGTACATCCAGGCAATGCCCGCACCTGCCACAAGAATCGCAGCCCAGGTGCGCAGCGGCAAACGCTGGCCGATGAAGACGCGCGCCAGCAGCGCAGTCAAGAGCGGCCCCACCGCCATCATCACCAGCACATTGGCAACGAGCGTCAGGGTAAGAGCCAGCATAAAGGCCGTGAACATGATGGCCCAGCACAGGCCAGACAACCAAAGCGAGCCTCGCCGCCAGTGAATGCGACGCCACACGCTGGGCCCCTGCCAAAGCGGCAGAATTACCAACAAAGAGATCACCGTGAAGAAGCTGCGCCAGAAGGTGACTTCAAAACTGCGGGCCTGCTCTAGCTGGCGCGTGACCACACCCGCAATAGACCACATCAGCGTCACGAGCACCATCAAGCCAACCGCTTGGCCGTGACGTAGTTTCATGATCTCAACCGGGTGAAACCTCCCCCAACCCACTGGGGCTCAGTCTGTTGTGAGCCTGTGCATTGGGGTTGAGGTCAAGGATGGTGGTCGTGGCTTTAACGGCCAGCGCGCTTGCGCTCGCTCTCGGTCAAGTAGCGCTTGCGCAGGCGAATGGACTTAGGCGTGATTTCGACCAGCTCGTCGTCCTCAATGAACTCCACACCGTATTCCAGCGTGCATTCAATCGGGGGTGTGATCTTGATCGCATCTTCCTTGCCGCTGACACGGAAGTTAGTCAGCTGCTTGGTGCGAGTGGCATTGACCACCAGATCGTTGTCGCGGCTATGGATGCCGACAATCATGCCTTCGTAAACCGGGTCATTGGCACGCACAAACATGCGACCACGATCATCCAGCTTGCCCAGGGCGTAGGTGAAAATTTCACCTGCGTCCATGGAGATCAGCACGCCGTTTTTACGTCCGCCGATATCGCCCTTGTGAGGCTCGTAGCCGTCGAAAATATTAGCGATCAGGCCAGAGCCGCGGGTCAAGTTCAAAAATTCGTTGGTGAAGCCAATCAGACCACGGGCGGGGATACGGTACTCCAGGCGCACACGGCCTCGGCCGTCCGGCTCCATGTTCACCAAGTCACCCTTGCGCTCGCCCAAGGCCTGCATCACGCCGCCCTGATGTTGCTCTTCGATGTCGGCGGTGGCCAACTCGATAGGCTCGTATTTCTCACCGTTGATCTCTTTCATCACAACGCGGGGTTTGGACACCGCCATCTCAAAGCCTTCGCGGCGCATGTTTTCCAGCAAAATCGTCAGGTGCAATTCGCCGCGACCCATGACTTCAAAGATGCCTTCTTCATCAGTTTCTTTGACGCGCAAGGCCACGTTGTGTTGCAGCTCTTTTTGCAGACGATCCCAAATCTGGCGGCTGGTGACGTACTTACCTTCACGACCGGCCAAGGGGCTGGTGTTAACGCAGAAATTCATCGTCAAGGTGGGTTCATCCACCTTGAGCATGGGCAGTGGCGCTGGGTTGAGCGGGTCGGTGATGGTCACACCAATACCGATGTCGGCAATGCCGTTGATCAGCACGATTTCACCAGGGCCCGCTTCGGTAGCCTGCACGCGCTCCAGACCTTGGAAAGTCAAAACCTGGTTGACGCGGCCTTTGACAGGCTTGCCATCAGGACCTTCCATCACCACCACGTCCATCATGGGCTTGATCGTGCCCTGGCTGATACGGCCCACGCCAATGCGGCCCACAAAAGTGGAGAAGTCCAGCGCAGAAATTTGCAACTGCAAGGGTGCAGCCGGATCACCCTTTTGGGCGGGCACGTGCTTGAGCACGGTGTTGAACAACGCCGACATGTCAGGACCCCACTGCTCACCGGGTTCACCCTCTTCCATGGACGACCAGCCGTTGATGCCGGAGGCATAAACCACGGGGAAATCGAGCTGCTCATCGGTGGCGCCGAGCTTGTCGAACAAGTCGAATGCGGCGTTGACCACGAAGTCAGGGCGTGCACCGGGCTTGTCCACTTTGTTCACAACCAGAATAGGCTTCAAACCTAAGGCCAAGGCTTTTTTGGTCACAAATCGGGTCTGGGGCATGGGGCCTTCTTGTGCGTCGATCAGCAGAACCACACCGTCCACCATGGACAGCGCGCGCTCCACTTCACCACCAAAGTCGGCGTGGCCGGGGGTGTCAACGATGTTGATGTGCGTGCCTTCCCAGGTCACAGCGCAGTTCTTGGCCAAAATCGTGATGCCACGTTCTTTCTCAATGGCGTTGTTGTCCATCACGGTGTCAACGACTTTTTCATGATCGGCAAAGGTGCCGGACTGGCGCAGCAGTTGATCGACCATGGTGGTTTTGCCGTGGTCAACGTGGGCGATGATGGCGATGTTGCGGATTTGTTTATGGCTCATGTTTCACTTTCTAAAAGGTTGACGACAGGGCTTGTGGCCGTGTCGCTGCGGTCTGTCCCGCAAGAAGTCAGGATTTGTTGTATTTCAATCGGGCTCAACAATCGCCCTGGTATTAATTCGCCTGCCGTGATGTGGGCAGTGCCCAGCAAAGCGCGGGGTTTATCCGCGTACACAGCAATGCGTTCAGCATCAGCCCAAGCGCCGCGGCGGCGTACGCCGCTTAAGAACCGGCCTGCATTTTCGCTGTCCAATGTGACAGGCGTGTGATCGGCCAGCAGCGCGTCCACAGGCAGCAGGCAGGCCATGCGCTCGTCTTCGCTCATGGCGGTCAGCGCATCGAGCGTGACGCACTGCGACTCATCAAAATTACCCGTCGCGGTGCGGCGCAAAGCGGTCAGGTGTGCGCCGCAGCCCAGGGCCTCGCCCATGTCTTCTGCCAGGGTGCGGATGTAGGTTCCCTTGCTGCAAGTAACCCTCAATTTGATAGCTACTTGTTCCGTTTGTGAAAGGTCTTTAGCCGCTTTTAGCGAGTAAATGGTGACGTTACGGGCTTCCCGTTCAATCTCTATACCTGCTCGCGCGTACTCGTACAAAGCCTTGCCGTCTTTCTTGAGGGCGCTGTGCATGGGGGGCACTTGCTGAATTGGCCCGGTGAAACGCTGGGCGACTTCGGCCACGGCCTCTTCACTCAAGTTAACAGGACGCTCTTCAATGACCTCGCCCTCGGCATCACCCGTGCTGGTTTTAATGCCCAGGCGTGCTGTAGCTTCATAGGTTTTGTCCGCATCCAGATGCATCTGGCTGAATTTGGTGGCTGCACCAAAACAGAGGGGCAACACACCCGTAGCCAAGGGATCAAGCGTGCCAGTGTGGCCGGCCTTGTCGGCGCGCAGTAACCACTTGGCTTTTTGCAAAGCCTGGTTACTCGACAGTCCCAGTGGTTTATCTAGCAGCAACACCCCGTGCACAGGGCGCCGCAGCACCCGTGTGCGCGACTCTTGCATGGCTAGTCCTCTTTGGCTCGGGATGAGACCGCTTTCGCGATCAGTGCGTTCATGTCCGCAGCACGCTCTGTGGTGCGGTCAAACACAAAATGGAGTGTTGGCACGGTGTGGATGTGCAAGCGCTTGAACAAGCCACTGCGCAAAAAGCCTGCTGCTGCATTCAGACCTTGAGTGGTCTGCTCTGGGTCACCGTTAAGCAGGCTGTAAAACACCTTGGCATGGGCGTAGTCGGGCGTCACCTCCACCGCCTGGATGGTGACCATGCCCACACGCGGATCTTTCAACTCGCGCGAGATCAAGTCTGCCAGATCACGTTGAATCTGGTCGGCAACCTTGAAGCTGCGATTGGGTGTACTGGAAGCTTTACGCAAAATAGCAATCTCGATTTACAGCGTACGCGCCACTTCTTTGATCTCAAAGAACTCCAACTGATCACCCTCATTGATGTCGTTGTAGCCTTTGATGTTCAAGCCGCACTCGAAGTTCTCTTTAACTTCGCGCACGTCGTCCTTGAAGCGCTTGAGCGACTCCAGCTCACCCGTGAAGATGACCATGTTGTTGCGCAGCAAGCGCAACTTGGCACTGCGACGCACCATGCCCGAGGTGACCATACAACCGGCAATCGAGCCGATCTTGCTGACCTTGAACACCTGACGAATCTCGGCCACGCCAATGACCTCTTCGCGCTTGTCAGGCGTAAGCATGCCGGACATGGCAACTTTAAGTTCGTCCACCGCGTCATAAATGATGCTGTAGTAACGGATGTCAACGCCATTGTGCTCGGCCAATTTTCGCGCACCCGCGTCGGCGCGGGAGTTGAAGCCAATGATCACCGCCTTGGAGGCAATGGCCAAATTAACGTCCGACTCACTGATCGCGCCCACAGCGGCGTACACCAGTTGCACTTTGACCTCATCGGTCGACAACTTGAGCAGCGACTGCGCCAAAGCTTCTTGCGAACCTTGTACGTCGGCCTTGATGATGATGGGCAACATCTTGACTTCGCCTGCGCTAATGTCAGTGAACATGTTCTCCAACTTGGCGGCTTGCTGCTTGGCCAACTTGGTGTTGCGGAACTTGCCAGCACGGTAGGTGGCGATCTCACGAGCACGGCGCTCATCGCTCATAACCATGAAATCATCACCGGCTTGCGGTACTTCGGTCAGGCCCTGAATTTCAACCGGGATAGACGGTCCAGCCGTCTTGATCGGCTTGCCGTTTTCATCCAGCATGGCGCGAATGCGGCCAAAGGTCTGGCCTGCCAACACAATATCACCCGCCTTGAGCGTGCCGGACTGCACCAGCACGGTGGCCACAGGGCCCTTGCCTTTGTCCAGACGCGCTTCAATAACCAAGCCCTTGGCCATTGCCTCCACCGGCGCACGAAGTTCCAACACCTCGGCTTGCAGCAGAACCTGCTCTAGCAAGGCGTCAATGCCCTGTCCCGTCTTGGCCGAGACTTCCACAAAGGGTGAGTCGCCACCAAATTCTTCAGGTACGACTTCTTCAACGACCAGTTCTTGGCGCACACGGTCTGATTTGGCATCGGGTTTGTCGATTTTGTTGATAGCAACCACGATGGGGACACCTGCCGCCTTGGCGTGCTTGATGGCCTCTTTGGTCTGCGGCATCACGCCGTCATCAGCGGCCACCACCAAAATCACAATGTCAGTCGCCTTGGCACCTCGGGCACGCATGGCGGTAAACGCCTCGTGGCCGGGGGTGTCGAGGAAGGAGATCATGCCGCGTGGTGTCTCCACGTGATAGGCACCAATGTGCTGGGTGATACCACCAGCTTCGCCGGAAGCCACCTTGGCACGGCGGATGTAATCCAGCAGCGATGTCTTGCCGTGATCCACGTGGCCCATGACGGTGACCACAGGAGCGCGCGGCAATGACTCTGCGTGCTGTTGGGAGACTTCTTCGTCGGTAAATGCTTCTGCATCATCCAACGCGGCCACGATGGCTTTGTGGCCCATTTCTTCCACCACAATCATGGCGGTGTCTTGGTCCAACGACTGGTTGATGGTGACCATCTGGCCCAGCTTCATCAAGTGTTTGATGACCTCAGAGGCCTTCACAGCCATCTTGTGGGCGAGCTCAGATACGGTGATTGTTTCGGGAACGTGCACGTCCAAAACTCGCGCCTCAACTGGCGCAGCCTGAACGGAATGATCGTGATGATTTCGATCATCACCGCGCTTGCCTCGCGGACCACCGCGCCAACTGCCACGACCCACGCCACCACTGGTGTCACCGCGTGTAGGTATGGCTTTCTTCTTAGCGGGGTCACCGGCCCAGCTGGACGACAGCTTGGCTGATTTAACTTCCTTGCCAGCACCTGCAGCACCTGCTCCAGCACCGGCTGCTGCAGGTTTGGCCGCGCCAGTTCCCGCTGCCGGCTTGTGCAATGTACCTTTCATGCCGCCCTTAGCGGCATCAGCGGCCTTGGCAACAGCTTTGGGCTCTTCTTTTTTGATTACCGGAGCTTTTTTAGCAGGTGACGACATCATCGTGCGAATGGCCGCAGCTTCCGCTTCGGCTTTGCGACGACGGTCGTTCAGGTCAGCGGCGCGTGAGGCTTCTTCGTCGGCACGCGCCTTCGAATCGGCAATCGCTTTTTGACGCGCATCCAGCACGGCCTTGGCCTTGGCTTCGCTCAGCGCGGCAGCAGCTGCCTCAGCCTCTTGAGTAGAGGGTGTTTCCTTGGTTTTTGCTTTTTGAGCTTCTTCAGCAGCGAGCGCCGTAGCTGCAGCCTTCTCAGCGGCTTCGCGTTCGCGCGACTCTTGCTCTTCGCGTTGGCGACGGCGCTCTACCAGCTCTTCTTCCTGGCGGCGAATGAATTCAGCTTGACGGCGGGCCTCTTCCTCGCGGCGGGCCAGTTCTGCATGATCAATGACAGGAGCGGACGAGGCTTCACCTTGCACTTCCGGCACTGAGATGACCTCAACGGGCTCTACCGAAGCAGCAGATACAGCAGACACTGCCTCACCCGATTCAACATCCTCATCGCGGCGAATAAAGGTGCGCTGCTTGCGCTTTTCAACCACGATGGTTCTAACCTTACCGGTCGAATCCGCCTGCTTGATTTCACTGGTCGATTTTTTGACCAGCGTGATCTTCTTGCGCTCAGGGCTAGCCGTGCCATGGCTGGCCTGCAAGTAGCTCAGCAAGTGCTGTTTGTCTGACTCGGTCAAGACATCAGAAGCAGCCGCCTTGGCGACACCTGCTGACTTCAGCTGCTCAAGCAGCGTCTCGGGAGACTTCTTGAGTTCGGTGGCAAATTCGGAAACGGTCGTACTGGACATTTGGGGGATAACCTTTGGCTACGGCATAACAAGCCCTGAGGGCAATTGCTGGCCTTTACTTAAATTTTGTTTTCATAACAATTACGCTTGAGGAGCAGCGTCATCGGTAAACCAATGTGCGCGCGCCTTCATGATCAAGGTCTTGGCCTCTTCCTCTGACTGGCCGGTGATGTCGGTAAGCTCATCCACCGCCAGATCAGCCAAGTCATCCAGGGTATGGATGTTGTTCTCTGACAGCTTCGCGAACAACTCCGGCGTCAAGCCCTCCAGGTCGCGCAGATCCTGCGTGCCCTCTTCAACCACTTCTTCACGCGCAATTTCCATGGTCAACAGAGCATCTTTGGCGCGGGTGCGCAATTCGTCAACCGTGTCCTCATCGAAGCTCTCGATCTCCAGCATCTCTTGCAGAGGCACATAGGCGATCTCTTCCAGGCTGGTAAAGCCCTCAGAAATCAGGATATCGGCAATTTCTTCATCGACATCGAGTTTTTCCATGAACAGTTCGCGAATCGAACCGGTTTCATCGGACTGCTTCTTGGCCGACTCGGCCGCGTCCATGATGTTGATCTTCCAACCCGTCAGCTCAGAGGCCAGACGCACATTTTGACCACCACGGCCAATCGCAATCGCCAGGTTTTCTTCGTCCACCACCACATCCATGGCGTGGCGCTCTTCGTCCACGACGATGGACGACACATTGGCAGGGGCCAATGCACCAATCACAAACTGGGCTGGGTCTTCGCTCCACAGAACGATGTCCACGCGCTCACCGGCCAACTCATTGGTGACGCCATTGACACGGGTGCCTCGCACGCCAACACAAGTGCCAATCGGGTCAACGCGTTTGTCGTGTGAGAGCACAGCGATTTTGGCGCGTGAACCAGGGTCACGAGCGCAAGATTTGATCTCCAACAAGCCTTGCTCGATTTCGGGCACTTCTTGACGGAACAGCTCAATCATGAACTCAGGGGCCGAGCGGGACAGAACAATGGGCGCACCGCGCAGCGTCAAGTCCACCTCCATGATCATGGCGCGAACGCGGTCACCGGTGCGCAGGTTTTCTTTGGGGATCATCTCGCCACGGCGCAGACGGCCTTCAACGCGACCGCTCTCCACGATGATGTCGCCCTTGTCCATGCGCTTGACCGTGCCGACAAAAATCTTGTCACCCCGTGACATAAAGTCGTTGAGCAGCATCTCGCGCTCAGCATCCCGGATTTTTTGCAGAATGACCTGCTTGGCCGCCATCGCGCCAATGCGACCGATGGGCATGGACTCAATGGTTTCTTCGATGTACTCGTCCACCTCGATGTCAGGAATTTGCTCTTTGGCTTCAAACAGCAAAATCTCTTGCTCTGGCAACTGCAGACCCGCCTCATCAGGAACCACGTGCCAACGGCGGAAAGTTTCGTAATTGCCGCTGTCGCGATCAACCGCCACGCGAATATCAACCTCGCCGGGGTACAGTTTTTTGGTCGCCTGGGCCAGCGCCGCCTCAACGGCGCCCAGCACCACATCACGCTCTACATTTTTTTCGCGTGAAATAGCTTCTACCAACATCAACAATTCGCGATTCATGTCTTTAATCTCCATTGCCAATCACAAGCCAAAGCAGCGTTTAACGCCAGCCTCAACCCCACCAAAAATTACTCAGCACTGCCTGTGCCACGTCCCTTGAAACTCACCAGCGGCGCCAAGCGCGCCTCCTTCAACTCATCCAGGGTAAAACCCAAAGCTTGCAAGGGCGGGGCTACGCGCTTCTTGCTCACCCGCTGCCCCGGCTTGGGCGCAGGCTCATCGCTCCAGACGATTTGCCACACCACATTGGCCGCACCCTCAACTTGCGCCACACGCTCCAGCGTGCCGCGAAACTTCTTGCGGCTGGCGCTGACCTGCCCCGCCGCCGCCGCACCCATGGGCGCTTTGAGCGTGAGGTCAATCACCTGACCCACAAAGCGCTCAAAATCTTGCTCATGGCGCAAAGGCCTATCAATCCCCGGCGAAGACACCTCCAGCCGCGAATACTCAATCGCCTCGACCTCTAGCGCGAACTGCAACTGGCGCGTTACCTTTTCGCAGTCTTCCACCGTCACAAATTGCTCAATCCCCGCCAGCTCAGGCGTCCAGGGCAAGTCGATCGTGATGCGCAGCAAACCACCGGCGGATCGGTTGATCTCCACCAGGTCGTAGTTCAGGCCACCAACGATTTGCTCAACAATTTCCTGCAATGCCACAGATGCCAACTCCAGAGGTCCAACGCGCCGTATCGAAAAACAAACGACCAAAAAAAACGAGCGGTAGAAACCCGCCCGTTTGGTCGTGAAGCGAGGATTGTACCTCAAATCGCGGCTAAGTGCCTTGTTTTAAAAGGCTTTTCCGACAAGGCCGTGGGTGTTTAAAGCGTGGCAGCTACCAGGGTACGGGTGTAGGCGTGCGCAGGAAAGTCCAGAACCTGGGCAAGGGGGCCAGATTCCACGATTTCACCGTCTTTCATCACGATGACCGCATGCGCCATGGCCCGAATCACGTCCACATCGTGGGTGATGAGCAGGTAACTCAAGCCGCGCTCACGTTGCAGCCGTTGGAGCAGTTGCAGCACTTGTTTTTGAATGGTCACGTCCAGCGCGCTGGTCGGCTCGTCCAGCACGATGACTTGGGGCTCGACGATCAACGCGCGCGCAATCGCGATCCTTTGGCGCTGCCCACCCGAGAACTCATGCGGGTAGCGCTGCAAGAGGCCAGGGAATTGCAGCTCAGTCAAGCCCACCTCGTCCAGCGCGCGGATGACGCGCACTTGCCGCTCCAGCGTTGACAGCGTTGGCGCATGCACCAGTAGCCCTTCGCCCACAATTTCTTCCACCGTCAGGCGCGGGGACAGGGATGAAAACGGGTCTTGAAACACAACCTGAACTGTCTTGCGCAAGGCCCGGTTGCTCAACTGACTGACACCCCAGGCCTGCCCCGCCACTTTCAACTCACCCTGAAATGGCAACAAGCCCAAAGCGGCCAGTGCCAGCGTTGATTTGCCCGAACCCGACTCGCCAATCACCCCCAGCGTTTGACCCGGCGCAAGGGTGAATGCGGCGTCTTGAACCGCCACAAACGCCCCCTTAGAAAACCAACCGCGCCAGCCCGGCAAAGGGGTTGGGTAAGTGACGCGCAAACCATGGGCCTGTAGCAACGTGGGCGTATCGGAATGGGTTGGGGCAGGCAACTCCAGCACATCACGCACCGGCTTGCTGTCGATCAGGCGCTGGGTGTAGCTGTGCTGAGGCTTGGCAAACACCTCGGCCACCAACCCCTGCTCCACGATGTGGCCGTTCTCCATCACCATCACGCGCTGGGCAAAACGGCGCACCAAATTGAGGTCGTGCGTGATCATCAACACGGCCATGCCGTACTTCGTCTGCAAGCTGTCGAGCAAATCCAGAATCTGGCCGCGCAGGCTCACGTCCAACGCGGTGGTGGGCTCATCGGCCAGCAGCAATTTGGGCTGGCAGGCCAGAGCCATGGCGATCATGGCGCGCTGGCGCTGACCACCACTGAGCTGGTGGGCAAAAGCATTGACGCGCCGCTCGGGCTCGGGGATGCCGGTGTCGGCCAGTAACTGAATGGCCTGTTGATGCGCCTGCGCGCTACTCATGCCCATTTTGAGCTCCAGCACCTCGGCAATCTGGTCACCCACCGTGAACAGCGGGTTCAGCGCCGTCATAGGCTCCTGGAAGATCATGGCGATGTCTTGACCTCGGATGGCGCGCAATGACCGCTCTGAAATTGAGAGCAGGTCACGCACATCTTCATTAGGCTGCGAGCCAAAATAGTTCGCAACACCAGTGATTTTTGCGTCCTGAACCAAACGCAGCAAACTCAAAGCCGTGATGGTCTTGCCCGAGCCGGACTCCCCCACCAGTGCCAGCTTCTCACCCGGGGCAATGCTGAAGTTGATGTCGTGGACGACCTCCTTGTCGCCGAACGAGACGCTGAGGTTTTTGACATCCAGTAGTAGGCCATTGACCGCTCGCCCTGAGCACGTCGAAGGGCTTGCGAGGTCTTCGACAGGCTCAGACCGAACGGTGGGAGTGGAACTCACTTTTCGGCCTTTCTGGGGTCCAGCGCATCCCGCAATGCATCCCCCATGAAGGTCAGCAACAACAGCGTTACCACCAGCAGCGCAAAGGTAGAGAGCGAAATCCACCATGCGTCAATGTTGTTCTTGCCCTGTGCCAGCAACTCACCCAATGAGGGTGTTCCGGGCGGCACACCCAGCCCGAGAAAGTCCAGCGAGGTCAGCGCCAAAATGGCCGCGCTCATGCGAAAGGGCAAAAACGTCACCACGGGCGTCAGGCTATTGGGCAAGAGGTGTCGCCAAATGATTTGCCAGTTAGACAGGCCCAATGCGCGGGCGGCGCGCACGTAGTCCAGTTGCCGGTTGCGCAAAAATTCAGCGCGCACATAGTCCGACAAACCCATCCAGCCAAACAGGCTCAGCAGGGCCAGCAGCAGGCCAATGCTGGGGTCAAACAAGGCGGCAAAAATGATGAGCAAGTACAGCTCCGGCATGGAGCCCCATATCTCTATGAATCGCTGGAACCATAGGTCGGTTTTACCGCCAAAAAAGCCTTGAATCGCCCCGGTAATGATGCCCAAAACCACCCCAATCACCGTCAGCGCCAGCGCAAACAACACCGAAATGCGAAAGCCGTAAAGCAGCCGCGCGACCACGTCCCGCCCCCGGTCGTCCGTGCCCAGCCAGTTGTCTGCTGAAGGGCCAGAGGGGTTGGGCTCTTTGGCGAAGTAGTTGAGCGTGCTGTGGTGGTAGGGATTGGGCGGGTAAAGCGCCCAGTTGCCGGGCTTGGCAAATTGGGCCTGGATGAAGGGGTCAAGGAAGTCGGTGGGGGTTTTGAAGTCGCCGCCAAATTCGGTTTCCGGGACGTTGCTGAAAATGGGCGCGTACCACTGGCCGTTGTAGCGGGCCAGCAGGGGCTTGTCGTTAGAGATCAGCTCAGCGCCCAGGCTCACAAAGAACAGGGTGCAAAACAGCAGCAAGCTCCAAAATCCGAGGCGATTGCGCTTGAAGCGCAGCCAGGCGCGGCGTGAGGGGGATAGGGAAACCGTTCGGGCTGAGCTTGTCGAAGCCCCTTCGACAAGCTCAGGGCGAACGGTTGCGGGCTTAATCAAACTTGACACGCGGATCCACCCAGACATAACAAAGGTCAGAAATCAACTTGGTCACCAAGCCGATCAAGGTAAACAGATAGAGCGTGCCCAGCACAACCGGGTAGTCGCGACGGATCACCGATTCGTACGACAGCAAACCCAGGCCGTCGAGAGAGAATAATGTCTCGATCAACAAAGAGCCCGCAAAAAATGCCCCAATGAACGCGGCCGGAAAACCTGTCACCAGCGGGATCAGCGCGTTGCGAAACACATGCTTCCACAGCACGCGCCGCTCCTCCAGCCCTTTGGCACGGGCCGTTAGTACGTACTGCTTGCGAATCTCTTCCAAAAACGCGTTCTTGGTCAGCATGGTAGTCACCGCAAAGGAGCCCAGCACGCTGGCCGTGACGGGCAGCGTGATGTGCCAGAGGTAGTCCGTCACTTTCGCACCCCAGCTCAAAGCCTCCCAGTTGCTGGAGGTCAGGCCACGCAGCGGGAACCACTGCAACTGCCCGCCAAAAATCACCAGCAGCGCCACGCCCAGCACAAAGCCCGGTATGGCATAACCCACCAGCACCAGCAGGCTGGTGAACGTGTCAAAGCGCGAGCCCGCACGCACCGCCTTGGCGATGCCCAAAGGAATGGAGATGACATAGCTGAGGAAAAAGGTCCACAGCCCCAAGCTGATGGACACGGGTAATTTTTCCTTGACCAACTGCCACACGTCCTTGGGGTAGAAAAAACTCTTGCCCAAGTCAAAGCGCGAGAACTGCCCCAGCATCTGGATGAAGCGCTCATGCGCCGGCTTGTCAAATCCGTAGAACTCTTTGATCTCCGCAATGCGGGCCGCGTCCACGCCCTGACGGCCCCGGTAACCCGCCCCCGTGGCCGCAGCACCCTCCCCGCCCGAGTCTCGCCCCTGGAGCTGGGCCACCATCTGCTCCACCGGCCCGCCGGGCACGAACTGGATTACCACAAAGGTCAACAGCAGCACGCCCAACAGCGTGGGCACCATCAACAACAAGCGTTTGAGAATGTAGGCCAACATGTTCAGGGGGCTTTCTTCAAATTGGCCGCTGAGGCCCACCAGGTAGAGGTGACCCAAGCCTCCGGCTGGTAGTAGCGCGGCGTGACCGCTGCTTGCTCAAACAAGCCCGCACGGTAAGCCACCCGGTGCACGCTGCTGTACCAGTGCGGCACCGCGTAATGGCCGTGGCGCAAAACCCGGTCTAGCGCCTGCACGCGCGCCACCAACTCAGGTCGGGTTTTGGCCGACATGATGCGGTCTAGCAAAGCATCTACCGCCGGGCTTTTCAGGCCAATGACGTTGCTTGACCCTTCCGAATCAGCGGCCTTGGAGCCAAAGCGCTCCAGCAACTCCGTGCCCGGTGCTTCGCTGCCGACAATGCGGTTGCTGATAAATTCAAAGTCAAACACATCAAGGCGTTTTTGCAGAATGGCGTAGTCGATGACCTTGTAGTTCACCTCGAACCCCAACTTCTCCAGGTTCTTGGCATACGGCGTCACCACGCGGCCCATAGAGCCGGAGTTGTCTAAAAATTCGATGGAAAAAGCATCCCCCTTCGCGTTGCGCAACGCACCGTCGCGGTAGGTCCAACCGGCCTGGGCCAGCAGATCCCTTGCCTTGCGCAGGTTGTCTCGCAGGGTGTGGCCCGATGTGGGATCCAGGCTAGTCACCGGAGGTTGCGGCACAGCTTGGGTAAACACTTCGGCGGGCAACATTGCGCGCAAGGGCTCCAGCAACTTCAGCTCGTCCACAGTTGGCATGCCTTTGGCTTCAAAATCACTGCCCACAAAATAGCCGCGCACCCGCGTGTAGGCGTTGTAGAAAAGCTGGCGATTGAGCCACTCAAAATCCATGGCCAGGCCAATCGCCTGGCGCACGCGAACGTCCTGGAATTTTTCGTGCCGGGTGTTGAACTGAAAGCCCTGAAAATCACCCGCGTTGCCGTGCTTGAGCTCTTTTTTAATCAGCACCCCCGAATCAAATGCCCGCCCGCTGTAGGCGCGCGCCCATTCACGCGCGATGAATGCCTGGATGAAGTCAAACTCACCGGCCTTAAAGGCCTCAAGCTGGGCCGTGTTGTCCTTGTAGATTTTGTAGGTGATGCGGTCAAAGTTGAACAGGCCCCGGCGCACATTCAAGTCACGCGCCCAGTAGCCTGCATCGCGCTCGTAGCTGATGTCTTTGCCAAAATTAACCTTGCCAATGCGGTAGGGGCCGCTGCCTAGGGGGGTGTCGGTCACGATCTTGTCCAACGGCTTGCGTACCCCGTTCACCTCGCCCCATTTGTGACTGAACACGGGCAGGCTGCCCGCAATCAAAGGCAACTCCGCATTAACCCGCTTGAAATCAAAACGAACGGCTCGCTCGCTCAGCACCGTCACGCCGCTGATCTCGCCAAAAATCGTGCGGTACTGGGGGGCGGCTTCTTTGGAGGTAAGTTGGTCAAACGAGTGTTTGACATCCAAGGCCAGCACCGCGTCCCCGTTATGAAACTTGGCCAAGGGGTTCAAGGTGAACACGGCCGATAGCCGGTCTGGCGCCAGCGTCACGTCCTGCGCCAGCAGACCATAGGCGGTGGTGGGCTCATCCATCGTGCCCGTTAACAGCGACTCAAACACCAGGCCGTTGAGGCTGGGCGGTGCACTGCCCTTGAGCGTGAAGGGGTTGTACTTGTCGAAGTTGGACAGCCGGCTGGGCGGCACCAGCGTCATCTCACCACCCTTGGGCGCGCTGGGGTTGACGTAATCAAAGTGCGAGAAATTGGCCGGGTACTTCACGTCACCAAACTGGCCATACGCGTGTGCAGCCCCCGCAGACGGCGCAATCATCGCCATACACAGCGATAAAAGCAGGGGCATTAAAAAACCAAATTTCCTCATGCGACAATTCTCCACACATTTACCACCTGAGAGACTTATGGGCTTCCTGACAGGCAAAAAATTATTGATTACCGGTGTTTTGTCCAACCGCTCCATCGCCTACGGCATCGCCAAGGCCTGCCACGCGCAGGGTGCGGAGCTGGCCTTCAGCTATGTGGGTGAGCGTTTTAAAGACCGCATCACCGAGTTTGCGGCTGACTTTGACTCAAAACTGATTTTTGACTGCGACGTGGGCAGCGACGAGCAAATCACTCAGCTCTTCACCGATTTATCCAAAACCTGGCCCACCTTTGACGGCTTTGTGCACGCCATTGGCTACGCCACGCGCGAGTCCATCGCCGGGGACTTCCTCGATGGTTTGAGCCGCGAAGGCTTCAAAATTGCCCACGACATCAGCGCCTACAGCTTCCCCGGGATGGCCAAGGCCGCCCTGCCCTACCTCAACCCCAAGTCGGCCCTGCTCACGCTCACCTACCTGGGCGCCATACGCACCGTGCCCAACTACAACACCATGGGCCTGGCCAAGGCCAGCCTGGAAGCCTCAGTGCGATACCTGGCCGAATCGCTCGGCCCCAAAGGCATGCGTGTGAACGGCATCAGCGCAGGCCCCATCAAAACCCTGGCCGCAAGCGGCATCAAGGGCTTTGGCAAGATCTTGAGCGTGGTGGCAGAGACTTCGCCCATCCGCCGCAACGTCACCATTGAAGACGTAGGCAATGTCGCCGCATTCCTGCTCAGCGACCTGGCCGCAGGTGTGAGCGCTGAAATCACCTATGTGGACGGTGGGTTTAGCCAAGTGGTGGGCGGGATTGCAGAGTGATTAGCCCCATTAAATGAAACGCCATCATCACACGCTGTTACGGCCAACATTCAGCATCCCCAGTGCCAGCGTCGTCTGGCCTATCAGAGGCAGCACAAGCCCTGCTGATGTGTGACGTTCTGGTCAAATACCTGTAGTTTCCATTTCGCTGAGTGAAACGCTACACAGAAGATGGAATCACACAGTTAGGTGCAATCCAGTACACATCCCTCGACATCTGCCGACCCAGAAAATGCCAAGAATTCAAATCGCAACATGAATTTTTGTAAACCAACTAGGGCCTCATCGCCAAGCCAATGCACTTGAACCTAGAATGCGACGAAAAAACCCATATGCGTTCCTACGAGATTTCCCCAGGCTTGGTAATTCAGGGCTTCACACCTCCCATGCGACTGAGCGATTTCAAACTAATAGCCTTTGACATGGATTCCACGCTCATTAACATCGAGTGTGTGGACGAGATCGCGGACGCGGCGGGGCGCAAGCCTGAAGTGGCCGCAATTACTGAGGCCACCATGCGTGGCGAAATTACGGACTTCAAAGAGAGCCTTCGCCAACGCGTAGCGTTGCTCAAGGGTGTGACGCTAGCCGATATGGAGATGGTGTACCGCGAGCGACTGCAACTCAATCCCGGTGCAGCCGCGCTGGTGGCGGCCTGCAAGTCTGCGGGGTTGAAAGTGCTGCTGGTTTCAGGCGGGTTTACTTTTTTTAGCGACCGTGTTCGCGACAGGCTCGATATCGACTTCACCCGAGCCAATGTGCTGGAGATGGTGGAGGACAAACTCACGGGACGCCTGGTGGATCAAGCTTGGGGCGATATTTGTGATGGTGCCGAGAAGCGCCGCATGCTGCTGCACACTTGTGAGCAATTGGGAATCAGCCCAAAACAAGCCATAGCTATGGGCGATGGAGCCAACGATTTGCCAATGATGAAGGCTTGCTCTGAAGTCGGTGGTTTGTCAGTGGCATATCACGCCAAACCAGTGGTACGCGACCAGGCCATGGTGGCTATTTCTACAGGTGGACTAGATCGTTTGCTGTCTGTGATGCAATTAACAACATAAACGTTATCCAATAGATGGGTACACTGTCGGTAGAAACTTTTGTTGCCAGACTGGCTCTATTCCTTATTCAATCTGCTCATCATTGGAATTTATCCATGAACTCACTGAAAAAAATTCTCCTTGCCAGTTTGGTCTTCACATCTGTTGGTTCAGCCCAAGCACTGGTGCTTGGAGTCACAGAGGGTGTGACTTACAAGGCTACAGACGCTGAAATCGAAGGCAAATTTGAAGGAATTGCCAAAGCCCTAAGCATAGCCAGCAAGCAACCCATCAAGATGAAAGTTATCAGCAGCTACAACGGATTGCGCGATGCCTTAAAGAAGAATGAGATTGATCTGGCCTTTATTCACCCATCTCATATCGCGTTCGAAGCCATCAAAACTGGAAGCTATAAGGCCATAGCATGGACTGGCGGCTTTACGGAATACAAAGTTTCGCTCTTATGTAAAGAGCCCACACCAATTCAAGAATGGGCAACTGTCAATGGCAAAGCTTTTGTGACGCCAGACCCGGACTCCATCACCGCTGTCATGACGCGCGCAACGCTCAAAGAAAACAGCATTAAGCTTGACGCCATCAAGCTGCAAACCACACGCTACCAAGATGCGGTGCCTTTTTATGTGGAAAACAATTTTGCAGCCTACGGTGCCACTGCGTCTGGCGCCGTGATTAAAGCGTGGAAAGACAAGGGAGGCAAGACCTGCGCTCAATCCCGTGGCATGCCGATCAAACAATGGATTGCCTCTACCAAGCTAGACCCAGCAACCGTCAACACCCTGCGGGAAACACTATTGGCCATGGGTCAAAATGACGTGAGTAAAAAATACCTTGCACCTTCCGGCTACAAAGGCTTTGTCGCCACGTCTGAAGAGCAAGAGAAAAAGCTGATTTTGTGGCTAGGTTTGTAAACCGCGAGTCGCTGAACTCGGATTTTCACATCACCTGATACACATGAAAAGCGCCTGATATGGCGCTTTTTTCAATTGCCCTGGGGACTTTAATTGCGCTGGCGCAAGGCCTCGTACAAACACACGCCGCTGGCCACCGAAACATTCAAGCTCTCAACCGCACCTTTCATCGGGATACCCACCAACTCATCACAAGTCTTGCGCGTGAGCTGGCGCATGCCGTCGCCTTCGGCCCCCAGCACCAAAGCCACCGGGCATTTGAGATCGACCTGGTAAATCGTTTTAGGCGCGTCATCACTCGTGCCAATGCACCAGATGCTGCGCTCTTTGAGCTCACCCAGGGTGCGGGCCAAGTTGGTCACCATGAAGTAAGGCACGGTCTCGGCCGCGCCACTGGCCACCTTGGCCACGGTGGCATTGACGCCTACCGCATGGTCTTTGGGTGCAATCACCGCGTGCGCGCCCGCACCGTCGGCCACGCGCAGGCAAGCCCCCAGGTTGTGCGGGTCGGTCACGCCGTCCAGCACCAAGATCAAAGGCGGCTCGCTCAACGAATCCAATAGGTCATCAAGCGAATGGACTTGGGGGATGTGCTCTACCCGCGCCGCTACGCCCTGGTGGCCATGACCGCCGCACAATTTGGCCAAGCGCGGGCCATCGGCTTCAATGAGACGCACGCCAGCCTCTTGGGCGCGCTCCAGAAACTGGCGCATGCGCGCGTCGCGCCGAGTGGGTTCAAAATAAACTTCGATGACGGATTTGGGCGCGGTTTTCATACGCACGCCCACGGCGTGAAAGCCGAACAGGATTTTGGGAGATGACATGGGGTGATTATCGGGCTTGGCCAGCTTCAATCGTGATGCGGCGCTCGCATCGGGCGGCAATGGCTGGGTCATGGGTGACCAGCACCAGCGTTGTGCCCCACTCCCGGTTCAGATCGAACATGAGTTCCATCACCTTTTCACCAGTGGCAAAGTCCAGGCTACCCGTGGGCTCATCGGCCAGCAACACGGCGGGCTGCACCACAAAAGCACGCGCTAAGGCCACACGCTGCTGCTCCCCCCCACTGAGCACCTTGGGGTAGTGTCCCAGCCGCTCAGACAGGCCCACGCGGGCCAGCATCTCGGTGGCGGTGCGCCGCGCATCTTTGCGACCCGCCAGTTCCAGCGGGAGCATGACGTTCTCAAGCGCTGTCAAATTGCCCAGCAACTGAAAACTTTGAAAAACAAAACCGACTTTTTGTGCGCGCAGTGCGGCACGGGCGTCTTCGTCGATGGCAAACAGGTCTTGCCCCGCCAGCGTTACCGTGCCGCGCGTGGGCGTGTCCAGCCCGGCGATGATGGACAGAAGCGTGCTTTTGCCCGAACCCGACGCGCCGATGATGGCCACAGTCTCCCGCACTTTGAGGGTGAAATCGATATCGCGCAAAATGTCGAGTGTGCCGGTGGAGTCAGTTACCGACTTAAACACATGCGCCACAGTAATCATTGAATCAGACATGGGACTTTCTTTGAATCGAAGACACATTATCGCGAGCGGCTTGCTGCTGCCCTTGGCACAGGTTGGCGGGGCAACAACTTCACCCTTGAAGCCGCGCATCGCGCCTACTTTGCTGGTACTGGGCGACTCGCTTAGCGCCGAGTATGGCCTACCCCTTGGCACGGGCTGGGTGGCCCTGCTACAAGCACGCTTGGCAGCTCAAAAACCAAACGTCACGCTCATTAACGCCAGCATCAGCGGCGACACCACCTCGGGCGGGGCCTCGCGCCTGCCCGCCTTGCTGGACAAGCACCGCCCCACACACGTCATCATCGAGCTGGGTGGCAACGATGCGCTGCGGGGGATGTCACTGCAAGGCACGAAAAGCAATTTGAGCCAGATGACCGAGGCCGCAAAGAAAAGCGGTGCCAAGGTGCTGCTGGTGGGCATGCAAGTGCCGCCGAATTACGGTCAGGACTACGCCAACCGCTTTGCGGCCCTCTACGCCGCGACCGCCAAAACCCACAAAACGGCGCTGGTACCCTTTCTGCTCAAAGGCGTGGCCGATGTGCCCGATGCGCAAGCGCTGTTTCAGGCTGACCGCATTCACCCTGCCGAGCCCGCACAAGCCATCATGCTGGACAACGTCTGGCCCGAACTTAAAAAACTTTTGCCATGAGCCTGACCCTGCTACCCGCTGCCGACGCACTGCGTCAACTTGACAGCTTTGACCTCATTATTGACGCCCGCAGCGAAGGCGAATACGCCGAAGACCACCTGCCTAGGGCCGTGAACTGGCCCACGCTCAACGACGAAGAGCGTAAGGCCGTAGGCACGACCTATAAGCAGATCAACGCCTTTGAGGCCAAAAAACGCGGTGCTGCTATGGCGGCGCACAACATCTCGATCCACATCGAGCGTGACGTCATCGACAAGCCCAAAGACTGGAAGCCCCTGCTCTACTGCTGGCGCGGTGGCAAGCGCAGTGGCTCGTTGGCCCTGGTGCTGGATCAAATCGGTTTTCGCGTCACGCTGGTGGAAGGCGGCTACAAGGCCTTTCGCGCGGCGGTGGTTGAGGACATTCCTCGCCTAGCCCCACTATTTGACTGGCGCGTGATCTGCGGCACCACCGGCTCAGGCAAAACCCGGCTGTTGCAAGCCTTGCACGCCGCTGGCGCACAGGTACTTGACCTCGAAGCCCTGGCCAACCACCGCAGCTCGGTTCTAGGGGCCATTCCGGGCCTTGCGCAGCCCACGCAAAAGCACTTTGACACACGCATCTGGCACGCTCTGCGCCAGCTTGACCCGACTCGCCCTGTGTTTGTGGAGAGCGAAAGCAAAAAGGTCGGTAATGTGGCCGTGCCTACCGCGCTGATTGACGCCATGCGCGCCAGTCCCTGCCTGAACCTCGTGCTGCCAGATGCCGAGCGAGTAGCGTTACTGATGGAAGACTACGAGTTCTTTGTGCGCGACCGAGAGTCTTTTTGTGAACGGCTGGACGCACTCACGCCCATGCGAGGCAAAGCCGTTGTTGATGATTGGCAGGCACATGTGCGGGCCGGACGGATTGAGCCCGTGGTACAGGCGTTGCTGACGCTGCACTATGACCCGGTGTATATCGCGTCGATGGCACGCAACTTCACCCAATTTTCGCTGGCCAAAGAGCTTAGGCCGAAAGACAGGTCCGCCCGGGCAATGCAGACATTGGCCGACGAGATGGTTGGATCTTCTTCCGTGCCAACTTTAATCCCTTGATTCATCACTTGGCCACTTCACGGACCCCTTGTATGCATGCCAGCTGGCGTGCCCAAGCCAAGGTCCGACGAGCAAGAGCCCCAAGCCCCAAGGGAGCATTGCGACGCCCACAAGCACGGCAATTAGCCCACCCCATAGCAGCATGACGGGCAGGTTCTCGAAAAACACCCTAATACTGGTGATGGAAGCCGTGATGGCGTCAGTGTCACGGTCCAAAATCATGGGAATCGACACTACCGAAGTGGCGAACACCAGCGCGGCAAAGGCGCCACCCACCACCAGATAGACCGCGACAAACTCCCAGTTCTGCGGATTGAAAATGACCTGTAAAACACCAGCCGTGGAGGGCATACCGGTGTTGAAAAACACCGCAAACACCACCAACGAGGCCCGGCCCCAGAGCAACTCCAGCACGATAAGAACCAAAAAGAGCATGCTCATGCTGCCTAGATGCGAGTCCCAGCAGGTCAGCGAGGCAACCAGGTCGGGTGACAAGCCCTGTTCGCGGCGTCGGCTGACCTCATAGAGGCCCATGGCCATGAAGGGGCCGATCAGCAAGCAGCCCGACGCAAACGACAGGGTGTACTCAGGCGCATTGCGAAATACGGCGCCCAGGAGCATGGCCAAGGCCCAAAAGAAAAACCCATAAAAAATCGCAATACCCCAAGCGCCTAGCAAGTCTCGCCAGCCCCGCGCCAACCACCGAAAAGGATCAGAAAAACCTAGCACCACGATGTCGAGGCTAGGGGCCTGATCTGGCGGCGGCACATAGGGGGTGGGTAATGGGTCAGTCATCTTGAAGTCTAAAATCCCGGTCCGTTATCGATCTCGCTTGTGGATTCTCCGTTAGGGTTGCAGGATTGCCAGAGCCAGCTCCAAGTCGGCCTGCAAATCGGCCACTGTCTCAAGCCCAACCGAAAACCGCACGAGATGACCGCGCTTCAAATGGGTGGGCCAAACGGTTCGCATAGTGCTCAAATCGTAAGGCACAACCAAACTCATGGGGCCACCCCAACTGTAGCCAAGCTTGAACAGCCGCAGAGCATCACAAAAAGCGTCAACCTGAGCAACCGTGAACTTCGGGTCGAAGATGAGGCTGAACAGTCCCGCTGCCCCTCCTGCTGCATTTTTGCACAGCGACTGCCAATGGTCATGGCCGGGTGATCCTGGCAGCGCAGGGTGCAGCACTTGCACAATTCCAGCCTGGTTTTGACACCACAGCGCCAGCGCGCGCGCGCTCCGGTCATGCGATTCATAGCGAAGGGGCATACTGGACAAAGCGCGCAGCAAAGTTTCCACGTCATTGGCACCAATACCAAAGCCCAACCGCATATGCGTCAGCTTGAGGCGAATGTGAAGTGCTTCGTCCCGTGTGATGACGCTGCCCATAAGCACATCACCGCCGCCGCTGGGGTATTTGGTGAGAGCGTGCACGGAGATGTCCACACCGATTGTTGAGTCACCCGAAGTATCAAGGTCAAAAGGCTTGAAAGCCAAACCCGCGCCCCAGGTGTTGTCCAGCGCGGTGATGACCCCATGATGTCGGCAAATGCGCACCAGCTCTGGCACATCAGGAAACTCCAGCGTCACCGATCCTGCGGCTTCAATCCAGACCAGTCGGGTCTTGGGGCCGATCTTGCGGGCTAGGTCGGGCGGACTCATCGGGTCGTAGAACTGGTGGCTGATGCCCCAGGCCTTGAGTTCACCTTCTGCCAGGGTCTTGCTGGGGCCGTAGGCGTTGTCGGGGATCAGGACCTCGTCGCCGGTTTTGAGCAGGGCCAGCGCGACATTGGCAATCGCTGCAAGTCCGCTAGGCAGAAGCAGACATTGGCGACCGCCTTCCAGCGTGCAGAGGCGTTCTTCCAGTACATAGGTCGTGGGCGTACCGTGCAGACCGTATGTGTAACCGGTTTTGTCTTTCCATTCCCGCTGGCGCATGGCGGCCACGCTTGGGAAGATGACGGTCGATGCCTTGAACACGCCCGGCTGGGGGGCTGCAAAGCCCTTGGGCGGCGTGTAGGGGTGATGGATAAGTTCAGTGCTGAGGTCTCGCATCACGCCCTCCCCGTTTAGATTTTCCACTTCGCCAGTAATTGCTCTGGGGTGAGCTGGTCGTAGTTCTCGAAGGGCTGATGGATCCAAGGGTTGGTCGGCAAAGACTCGACTGAGTAGTCGGCAACGAAGCTTGACTTCGCCTTGGTCCAGATCACTGCACTACGCAGCTCGGTAATGGCCGGATAGCCAGTGCGCAAGAGCACCATGACGGAGTCCAGCGTGTAGCCCGAATCAGCCAGATCGTCCACTAAGAGCACACGTCCGGCAATCTCACCCATTGGTGTTGTGATGAATTTGGCGATGTCCAAGTTACCCTGGGTTCTGCCCATATCAGCCTTGTACGAGCTGGTGGAGATGATGGCCAATGGCTTCTTGAACACCCGCGAGAGAATGTCGCCAGGCCGCAACCCACCACGGGCCAAACACAAAATGGTGTCAAACACCCATCCGGACTGGTGAACTTTGATGGCGAGCTTTTCGATCCGATTGTGGTACTCGTCGTAGCTCACATACAAGTGCTTGCCATCTTCCGTCAACATGGATAGGTCCTATCTTTTCTACTTAGCAATGTAGGGGTGACGCATCATGATGGTGTGATCACGGTCCGGGCTGGTGGAGATGATGTGGATGGGCACACCCGTCACCTGCTCGATGCGCTGCAGGTACAGGCGCGCATTAAGGGGCAGCTTGTTGTACTCCGTAACGCCCACCGTGGTGTCGCTCCAGCCGGGCAGGGTTTCATAAATCGGCTTGCAGCGCGAGATCTCGTCCGCGCCCATGGGCAAGATGTCGATCACCTCGCCGTCCAACTCGTAACCCGTGCACAGCAGCAGCTCTTTAAGGCCGTCGAGCACGTCCAGCTTGGTCAGGCACATGCCGGTCAAGCCATTGACCTGCGCCGAGCGCTTGAGCAAGGCGCCGTCAAACCAGCCGCAGCGGCGTGAACGGCCGGTGGTCACGCCTTTTTCAGCGCCCACGGTGCTCATGTGGTAGCCGGGAGTGCCTGGCGTTTCCCAGTCCAGCTCGGTCGGGAACGGGCCACCACCTACACGGGTGCAATAGGCCTTGGTGATGCCCAAGATGTAGTGCAGCATGCCCGGGCCCACGCCTGCGCCTGCTGAGGCATTGCCAGCTACGCAGTTGCTGGAGGTGACGTAGGGGTAGGTGCCGTGATCCACGTCCAGCAAGGTGCCTTGCGCGCCTTCAAACAGCAGGTTCATGCCGGCGTGGTGAGCCTCATTCAACTCACGGGACACGTCTGCAATCATGGGCTTGAGGAGTTCGGCGTGCCGCATGGCCTCGTCGTACACTGCGTCGAACTGCACTTCGCCGTCTTTGATGTATGGCTTGAGGGCGTCGCCAAAGGTGAAGTTCTTGGAGCCGAGGAAGGTGGTGAGCACGTGGTTGTGCAGGGTCAGCAGCTCACGCAAACGGGCGGCAAAGCGCTCGGGGTATTTCAAGTCTTGCACGCGCAGAGCACGGCGGGCGATTTTGTCTTCGTACGCAGGACCAATGCCGCGACCGGTGGTGCCAATTTTCTCAGCACCGCCCTGCTCTCGGGCCGCTTCGCGGGCCACGTCGAGTGCGGAGTGGAAAGGCAGAATCAGCGGGCAAGCCTCGCTGATGCGCAAACGTGAGCGCACCTCAACGCCGACTTTCTCCAACCCCTCAATTTCTTCAAACAGCTTGGCGGCTGACAGCACCACACCGTTGCCGATGTAGCACTTGACACCGGGGCGCATGATGCCGCTGGGGATCAGGTGCAGCGCGGTTTTAACGCCGTTGATCACCAGCGTGTGGCCTGCGTTATGCCCGCCCTGGAAGCGCACAACGCCTTGCGCGCTCTCGGTGAGCCAATCGACCAATTTGCCTTTGCCTTCGTCGCCCCATTGGGTGCCCACGACAACAACGTTACGTCCTTTAATTGTGTTCATCTCAGTTTTCTCAGATAGCTTGTATGACCCATCGACCAGCGGCTGACAACAGCTCGCGGTCGCAATGAAATTCGTCGATTTCGTTTTCGTGACCTGGCAGCACGCAGACCACGGTTTCACCCCGTGCGCGCAGCTCGGCAATGGCTGAACGCAGGTCTGAAGACTCACCCCAAGGCGCGCGAATGGCGGCGCGCAAGGGACGGGCTTCAACCCCGTTGACCAACGCTTTGACGTCCAGGCTAAATCCCACGGCTGGGCGATTGCGGCCAAACACCGCGCCCACCTCGTCGTAGCGCCCGCCGCGCACCAGCGCGTCGCTGGCCCCTGGCGCATAGATGGCAAAACGCACACCGGTGTAGTAGGCGTAGCCGCGCAGATCGGCCAGATCGAAGGTGATGGGGGTGCTGACCAAATGGCTCAGATGTCCGGCCAGCCACTTCAAATTCGATAGCGCCTCACGAACAGCGGGCAAGGGTGGCAGGACTTTTTCAGCTTCAAGCAGCACGGTTTTATCGCCGTAAAGTTGCACCAGCGCCAGCAAAGCCTCTCGCGTGTCGGACGAAAAATCACGGGTCAAGCGGGCCAGCTCACTGGCGTCTTTGGCGGCCAGTGCCTCGTGCACGGACATCAGGGCATTGGGGGCCAAGGACACATCGGCCAGCAAAGCGCTCACGATGCGGGCGTCGGCCAAGTCCACATTGAATGAGGGAACATGGGTGGACTTGAGGCAATCCAGGGCGAGTTGCAGCACTTCCAAGTCGGCCTCGGGGCCGGCGTGGCCGTACATCTCCGCGCCAAACTGCAAGGGCTCACGGGTGGCATGCGGGCCTGCGGGGCGCGTGTGCAGCACCGGGCCGCAGTAACACAGGCGAGCCACTCCTTGGCGGTTGAGCAAATGAGCATCAATGCGGGCAACTTGCGGCGTGGTGTCGGCACGCAGGCCCATCATGCGGCCCGAGAGTTGATCAACCAGCTTGAAGGTTTGCAGATCGAGTGTTTTCCCAGTGCCCGTGAGCAAAGACTCCAAATGTTCCAGCAACGGGGGCATGACCAGCTCATAGCCATAGCAGCGGGCCATGTCGAGCAGGTTGCGACGAAGTTCTTCGATGTGACGGGCCTCGGAAGGCAAGACATCGGCAATGTGATCCGGTAGGACCCAAGCAGACATGTGATTTTTGGACGCTGTTAAAACAAGGATTTTACCGGGCTTGCTGACCGGAAAATTTCAAGGCTGAAGCCACAGCACCCACGCTGCACCGCCAAGGATGCTGCACAGGCCGAAAAACCGCAGTTGGCCGTCTGTCATCTGTAAAATTTGAGAGAACATGCGACGCCAACCTGCGGGCGAAATAAAGGGAAAAAGCCCCTCGAACACCAGAACGAGGGCCATGGCCAGCCAAAGGGTGTCGCTATTCACGGTTAATCACTGCAACTCAAACATTATTTTTTCGCTGGACCACCTGCGGACCCAGACTGACCTCGGAACGCCTTGAAAAACTCAGAGCTGGAGGGGTCAATCACCATCACGTCGCTCTTCTTGTTGAAGCTGGCTTTGTAGGCCTCCAGGCTGCGGTAAAACTGAGCAAACTGGGGGTCACGGCCAAAGGCTTCGGCATAAATGCGCGCGGCTTCAGCATCGCCCTCACCCTTGATCTTTTGGGCATCGCGGTAGGCATTCGCAATCGTCACCTCGCGCTGGCGATCAGCATCGGCACGGATTTTTTCACCCTCGGCCGCACCGGTGGAGCGCAATTCATTGGCCACGCGCTTGCGCTCGGCTTCCATGCGTCGATAGACCGATTCGGTGATGGCATCCACATAGTCGACTCGTGTGATACGCACGTCCACCACATCCACGCCCCAGGGCTTGGCACCGCGCACTTTATCCAAGACTTCTTTCTTGACGTCCGCCATCAGCGTCTCGCGCTTGAGCGACAACAACTCTTTCACAGTGTGTTTGTTGACTTCTTCTTGAAAAGCATTACGCACCACGCGGTTGAGCTGGCTCGCGCCTGCCGCTTCGTTCAAGCCAACATTGCGGATGTACTCGGTGGGTTCACTGATACGCCAGCGGACGTACCAGTCGATCACGACACGTTGCTTTTCCAGCGTGAGCATGGGCTCGGTGTCGGTGCTGTCCAAGGTCAACAAACGCTTGTCAATGTAAGTGACGTTCTGAAACGGCGGGGGCAACTTGATGTTGAGACCCGGCTCAGTGATGACTTCCTTGATCTGACCCAAGGCGTACACCACACCAAACTGCCGCTGATCCACAACGAAGAGCGTGGAGCTGGCCAAGGCCAGCAACAGCAGCAATGAAGAAAAGACAAATCCAAGCCGGTTCATATCGGGCTCCTAGCGAACATCGCGGTCACGTGAGCGGGCGTTTTCACGGGCTCTCGGATCGTTGGAAGAGGTGGTGGGGGTCGTCGGCGCAAAGGGCACGGCCGGAATGGCAACAGCAGGTGGGCTAACGCCCTCGCCTGCGGAGCTCATTTGCATGATTTTGTCCAGCGGCAAGTACAGCAGGTTAGAGCCCTGCTTGGACTCCACCAACACCTTGGTCACGTTGCCATAAATCTGCTGCATGGTTTCAAGGTAGAGCCGGTCACGGGTGACCTGCGGTGCCTTCTGGTACTCGGTCAACACCGATCGGAAACGCTGCCCATCGCCCTGCGACTGCGCCACGATGCGAGCCTTATAGGCTTGGGCTTCTTCGTTCAAACGAGAAGCCGAACCAATGGCACGCGGAATCACGTCATTAGCGTAAGCCTGGGCTTCGTTCTTGGCACGCTCACGCTCTTGACCCGCCTTGAGAACGTCGTCAAACGCAGCTTGCACTTGCTCAGGAGGACGCACACCGCCTTGTTGCAAATTGATGCCCACGACCTCAATACCGACCTTGTATTGATCCAGAATTTTTTGCATCAAAGTGCGCACGCGAGGGGCGATCTGGTCTCGTTCCTCAGACAACGCAGTGTCCATGCGCATCTTGCCGATCACTTCACGCACCGCCGTTTCAGCCGCCTGCACCACGGCTTCACCGGGGTTCTTGCTCTCAAACAGAAAAGCGCGCGCATCGTTGAGGCGGTACTGCACGGCGAACTTGATCTCGACGATGTTTTCGTCTTCGGTCAGCATGGCAGATTCACGCAGACCCGTAGCTTTGATGACATTGTCACGCCCCACGTCGACTGAGCGAATCTGGGTCACGAAGATCAGCTCATGACGCTGAATCGGGTAAGGTAGACGCCAGTTAAAACCGGCACCTACGCTGGATTTGTATTTACCAAACTGGGTGATGACGGCTTGCTGACCCTCTTGCACGATGAAGAAGCCCGTACCCAGCCAAATCAGCAACACGACGGCAGCAATCAAGCCGGCACCTATGCCAGCGTGCTTCATATCGGGCTGAAAGCCGCCCCCGTTGCCACCGCCGCCACCGGACATGCGCCCACGTCCGTTGCTGCCCGATCCACCATTGGCACCGCCAAAAAGTCCACCGAGCTTGCGGTTGAAATCACGCCACAGCTCATCAAGATCAGGTGGCCCTTGGTTGGAGCCTTGACTTTTGCCACGCCCCGCATCCTTCTGAGGCGGTGGTGGGGGGGCTTGTTGAGGCGTGGGTGTTTCGCCTTCGGGTTTGGCGGCATCAGGCTTGTTGGCACCTGTGGCTGCATCGTCTGATCGGCCCCAACGCGGGTCGTTCAAATTGAACATACCCCGTAGTCGGCTTGGCCAGCTTACTAGCCGTAAAGCGATTGCATTGAGTTTCATTGTTTCGTCTCGTTGTCGTCTCTGATGTGTTCAACCTGAAGATTGTGCCTAATCAGTCTTCTATCAAGTCATTTTCATTCAAATTTATCTCACTGGGTGCCGTTTGCTGAAGCTCATTGACGATTCTTGCCAAACGCTGCCGCAACTGTGTCACACCTTCGCCCTGCCGTGCACTCACAAATACGCGGGGACTGGCAACGCCATCCACCTCGTAGCTGTCTTCCACTTGCAGGGGTCTGCGTTCGGCCTCTATGGCGTCCAGCTTGTTAAACACCAGCACTTGTGGAATATCCGCCGCGCCGATTTCCACCAGCACGCGCTGCACCTCAGCAATTTGCTCAGGAAAGTTGGGGTTGGATGCATCCACGACATGCAGCAAAAGATCGGCATCCACCGCCTCTTGCAGCGTGGCCTGAAATGCGTCGATCAAACCGTGCGGCAAATCCCGAATAAAACCCACTGTGTCGGATAGCGATACGGAGCGCCCAGCGTCGCCCAGGTAGAGCTGGCGGGTAGTTGTGTCCAGCGTGGCGAACAACTGATCAGCTGCATAGGCGCGGGCCTTGACCAAGGTATTGAACAGCGTTGTCTTGCCCGCGTTGGTATAACCCACCAGCGAGATGTTGAAGGCATCGCGCCGTTCACGCTGGCGGCGTTGCGTTTGACGCTGTTTTTTAACTTTAGTCAAACGCTCTTTAGTGCGCTTGATGGCCTCGCCAATCATGCGGCGATCCAGCTCAATTTGCTTCTCGCCAGGGCCGCCCCGCACACCCGCGCCACCGGTTTGCCGCTCCAGGTGCGACCAGCGTCGCACCAAGCGGGTACTGAGGTACTGTAGGCGTGCCAATTCGACTTGGAGCTTGCCCTCGTGGCTGCGCGCGCGCTGGGCAAAGATTTGCAGAATCAGCAGCGTGCGGTCATTGACGGGTAAGTCCATCTGCCGCTCTAAATTGCGCTGTTGGGCTGGGCTCAGGCTTTGGTCAAACAAGATTTCCTGCGCACCATGGAGCAGCGCGAGTTGTTTGATTTCATCAGCCTTGCCGCTGCCCACAAACAGGGCCGCATCAGGGGCTTTGCGTTTGCAAGTGATACGCGCAACGGGATTCAAGCCTGCTGTTTGGGCCAGCAGGCCTAATTCCTCAAGTTCAGCATCAAAATGGGGAAGTCCCAAGTCCACACCGACCAAAATAGTCGGCGCAGCAACTGACTGACTCACCCGACTGTCCATCAAGTGGCAGCGGGAGACTCATTGGCATCCGACGTGAAATTAACGGCGCGACCCGGCACGATGGTCGAAATGGCGTGTTTGTAAACCATTTGGGTCACCGTATTGCGAAGTAAAACGACGTATTGATCAAACGACTCAATCTGGCCTTGTAATTTGATGCCGTTCACCAAGTAAATGGAGACCGGCACGTGTTCACGGCGCAGGGTATTGAGGAAAGGGTCTTGAAGTAACTGACCTTTGTTGTTCACGATATTCTCCGTGTTTAGAGCGTTGTTGAAAGAATGTATGACCTTACCACAGGGTGCAGATGTCAATGTGATTGTGGGTCAATTTCCGAAGGAAAAGTTCCGATTATTTTATTGCGCCGACTTCATTAATCCCCGTCATTGTCGGCGTAGGGGTTGCGCGAGGTCTTCATCTGGATGCGCAAAGGCGTGCCCACCAAATCGAACTCCTTACGGAAACGACCTTCCAGAAATCGTTTGTACGATTCGGGCACGTGATCCAACGAGTTGCCGTGAATCACGATCACCGGCGGATTCATGCCCCCTTGGTGAGCGTAGCGCAGCTTGGGGCGGAACATACCTGAGCGTTTGGGCGTCTGGAACTGCACCGCCTCCAACAGCAAGCGCGTGAGGATGGGCGTTGACATCTTACAATTCGCCGCCTTGTGCGCCTGGATGATGGAAGCCCACACCGGCCCCAAGCCTTGACGTTTTTTGGCAGAGATGAAATGCAGACTCGCAAATTTCAAAAAAGTCAGGCGCGTTTCAATCGAGCGTTGAACGAGTTGGCGCTGGTAGTCATCCACTGTGTCCCATTTGTTGACCGCCAAGACCACGGCGCGGCCAGACTCCAGGATGTAACCCGCAATATGCGCGTCCTGATCGGTGACGCCTTGGGTTGCATCCAGCAGCAGCAACACCACATTGGCCGACTCAATCGCCTGCAAGGTTTTAACGACTGAGAACTTCTCTATAGCCTCAAACACTTGGCCTTTGCGGCGCAAGCCAGCCGTGTCAATCAGCTCAAACATCTGACCCTCGCGCTCAAAGGGGACGGAGATCGCATCCCGTGTAGTCCCCGGCAAATCAAAGGCGACCAAGCGTTCTTCGCCTAGCCAGGTGTTGATCAAGGTGGACTTGCCCACATTGGGCCGCCCCGCCACTGCCAACTTGATAATGCCAGCGTCCAAGTTGCCATCGTCTTCTTCGGGATCAGGCAAATTGAGTGGCTCTAAAGCCAGATCAACCAAGTCACGAATGCCCTGCCCGTGGGATGCTGAAATGGGGTAGACCTCGCCCAAGCCCAATTCAAAAAATTCGACCAGTTGGGCGCGCCCCTCTTGCATGCCTTCGGCCTTATTGGCGGCCAGCACGCAGGGCTTACCCAGGCGGCGAAGGTATTTGGCAATGTCATGGTCTTGGCTTGAAATACCACCGCGTGCATCGACCACAAAAATGACGACGTCAGCCTCGGCCACAGCCTGCTGCGTCTGCTTGGCCATTTCTTTGTAAATACCGGTGCTGGCGTCGGGCTCGAAGCCCCCGGTGTCAATCACGATGTACTCGTGCTTGCCCTGCTTGCCATTGCCGTAATGGCGGTCTCGTGTGAGGCCTGCGAAGTCCGCCACGATGGCATCGCGTGTTTTGGTGAGTCGGTTAAACAGCGTGGATTTGCCCACATTCGGGCGACCAACCAAGGCCAGGACAGGTTTCATTCGATTAAGCCTAAAAACTAAATTTACTCAGGCCTAAAACCAAAGATATTGCCATTGCGTGTGACCACCACCACGGTGTTACCCGTCCAAACCGGTGCAGCCACGATGGCTGAACCATCGGTGCTCACACGTGTCTGAAGTGCCCCATTGTCACGAGATAAAAAGTGCAGGAGTCCTGCGCCATCGCCAACCACCACCGACTGACCTACGACCACAGGTGCGCTCAAATCGCGGTAGCGAAGTTGCTCCAAAGACCAAGCACGCTCTCCATCGGTGCGACGCCAAGCGATCACGCTACTGTCAGCTTCAACACCGTAGACCCATTGATCATCACCCGTCAGACCCACAGATCCCGAGCCGGGCTTGCTCCACAGCAAAAGGCCGCGACTGGCATCGGCGCAGCCCACTGCGGCTTGGAAAGCCCGGGCACAAACGACATTGCCTTGACGATGGGCAGGTCCCACCAAATCGACCAATCGCTCCACGTCATTGGTACCCCGGGGCGAAGCAATGGGTGCCTCCCAGCGAATGCTGCCATTTAGAGGATTCATCCCCAAGAGCTTGCCCGACAATCCAGTGACCAAGGTATCCCCCACGGCCAACAACACACCGGGTTGGCGCAGCACCAAAGCTTCGCCGGGGCGCTGCTGGCTCCACAAACGCCGCCCTGATTGCCCGTCATAGGCACTGACCGAGCGATCCGCAGCCAGCACAAACACACGCCCACCCGCCACCAACGGCGCTGTATAGCTTTGTGCCGTCAACTGCTGACGCCACAATTCGCGACCCGACTCCAGTGCGACCAAGACATTGTTCCGTGTGACAACTGCGGCCACTTGCCCGTCGTAACCCACGGCTGCTGCCAAAGAAGCACCCACCTCAGCACGCCAAACTTCAGAGCCTGTACCGGCATCCAGAACCATAACGACACCTGCCGTATTGGCTACGGCAATGCGCTGTTCACTAACTTGTGCATTCAGCGGAAAAGTCACCTCGCCGACTTTGGTCGCCCAAACTTGCTTGACATTGATGAGCCCCGCGTTAGGCGAAAGCGCCATTGGCTTATGCTTTTGAGGCGTCCCGGAGCAAGCAACTAATGCACTTAGCACGCACAGTGAGAGTCCACACCTTAAGTATTGGGCGCAAGCCAGAAATGCTGAGCTCACTTTTTCTCTCCCACAATCTCGGCTTTAGACAGAGGCACACTGAGTCCCAAGGAAGCCATCTTCACTTCAACCAAACGGCGGTATTCAGCACCCTCATCCAAACTTTGGTAGGCCTTTAAAAATTCAGCACCGGCCTCACTTTTTTTACCTTGAGCCAGGTAAACATCACCGCGACGGTCTGCCACCAAGGCAGCAAAGTCACTGGGAAAAGTGTTCGAGAGCTGCTTGAGTGCCTCGTCATAGGCCTTGGATTCCAGCAGAATGCCCGCCAAACGCAAACGAGCAATCGCCTGATAGCCGGTGTCAGAAGATTTGTCAGCCACCCACAACAAAGTCGATTTCGCTTCTTCCGATTTGCCCGTTTCAAAATACACTTTGGCGGCTAACAATGCCGCTTGCTGCGCGTAGGTAGTAGAGGCGAACTTGTCCTTCATGTCACCTAAAACACGGTCCAGTTTGGCCGTGTCGTTGCCCTTGACCACACGCTCCAACTCATCGAAAAGTGCTGCGGCTTGTGTGGCTTGACTACGCTGCCAGTACTGGTAAGCGTTCCATGCGGCAAAAGTGGACAACACGGCGATCAACACCCAGGTGATCAGGTTGCCATACTGTCCCCAAAAATGCTTGAGTTGATCCAGCTGTTCTTGTTCTTCGAGATCGAGTTGATTGGCCATAAGAGTTTCTAGTTGATTGAGGACGACGCTTTACTGCGCCAGGGTTTGTCCTGCCAGGCTTTCAGGCCTGTGATTGTAAGTGGCCCGCCCAGTCGGACACGACGAGCAGTGACTGGGTCGTCTGCTTGCCTGAGCCGTCTCGAAGTGATTTCATGGTGACCAAATTTTGACTCAGCTCATCCGCACCAAAAATCAGGGCATACCGTGCCCCGCTGGCATCTGCCCGTTTGAACTGGGACTTCATGCTGCCCATCCCGTCCCCCGTGCCGGCGTGCATCTGAACACGCAGCCCTGCGGCGCGCAGTTCTTGCAAACACTTCATGGCCACAGGCAAGGCGTCCAACTCGGGCACAACCGCATACGCATCCAGCGCAGGCGGCGTGACATCCGAGTTTTGCTCCTTGAGCAACTCCAGCACCCGCTCTACACCCAGCGCCCAGCCCACGGCGGGTGCGGGTTTGCCGCCGATTTGCTCAATAAGGTAGTCAAATCGACCGCCGCCACAAATCGTGCCTTGCGAGCCGAGCCGTGTCGTGATGAACTCAAACACCGTCAGGTTGTAGTAGTCCATGCCGCGCACCAAGCGCGGGTTCAAGCTATAAGCCACGCCATTCGCATCCAGAATGGCGCGCACCCGGTTGAAGTGTCCTAAAGAGGCCTCGCCTTGAAACTCAATGAGCTTGGGAGCAGCCTCTACCAAGGCCTGCATCGCTGGATTTTTAGTGTCCAAAATGCGCAGGGGATTGAGGTGCAAACGCCGGCGTGAATCTTCATCCAACTGATCGACGTGCTGCTCAAAATAGGTGATGAGGGCCGCACGGTGCAGCTTTCGCTCATCAGGCTGACCCAAGCTGTTCAACTCCAGACGCACGTCCTGGAGACCGAGCAACTTCCACAGGGCATCGGCCAGGAGAATCAACTCTGCATCGACTTCAGCACCCGCAAAGCCCAGAGCCTCTGCACCGATCTGGTGAAACTGCCGGTAGCGCCCCCGCTGTGGCCGCTCGTGCCTGAACATGGGGCCCATGTAGTACAGGCGCTTGCCACCTTCGTACAGCATGGAGTGCTCCACCACGGCGCGCACCACGCCTGCCGTGTTTTCAGGCCGCAGCGTCAAAGGCTCGCCATTCAGACGGTCTTCAAAGGAATACATCTCCTTCTCAACAATATCAGTCACTTCACCCAAACTGCGCACGAACAAAGGTGTGGGCTCCACAATGGGCGTGCGGATATTGGCATAGGCATAGCGCGCCATAAGTGTGCGCACCTGCGCTTCCAGCCACTCCCAGCGGGCCGACTCGGGCGGCAAAATGTCATTCATGCCTTTGACGGCAACCAGCTTATTCGCCCTGGTGGCGCTTGTTTTCTCTGTCATGTGTACGGTTAGACCGTTTCAGAAACCGTGTTGGTGCCGAAACGTTTTTCAATGTAGTTTTCAACCACTTGCTGGAAGTCTTGTGCAATGGATTCGCCACGCAAGGTCATGCGCTTTTCACCGTCAATGAAGACGGGGGCCGCAGGGGCTTCGCCGGTTCCGGGCAAACTGATACCGATGTCGGCATGCTTGCTCTCCCCGGGGCCGTTGACAATGCAGCCCATCACCGCCACCCGAAGCGTTTCAACCCCCGGGTACTGCTTGCGCCAGACCGGCATTTTGTCTCTGAGAAAGTCGTCAATTTGTTGCGTCAACTCTTGAAACGTCGTGCTGGTGGTGCGACCGCAACCCGGGCAAGCCGTCACGCTGGGCACAAAGGTTCTCAGTCCCAAGGCCTGCAAAATTTCTGAAGCAATCACCACTTCTTGCGTGCGTGATTCACCCGGCTGGGGCGTCAGCGAAACACGAATGGTGTTGCCAATACCCTCTTGCAAGAGAATCGCCAAGGCTGCGGCGGAGGTGACTGTACCCTTGCCGCCCATGCCCGCCTCAGTCAGGCCCAAGTGCAGCGGGTAATCGCAACGCTTGGCCAACTCGCGGTACACCGAAATCAAATCTTGCACGCCGCTGACCTTGCAGGACAGCATGATTTGATGGCCCGCCATGCCCATGGCTTCGGCCCGTCGGGCGGAATCAAGGGCAGACGTGATCAATGCCTCGTACATCACGGGCTTGGCATCCCAAGGCACGGCACGGCGACTGTTCTCGTCCATCAAGCTGGCCAACAAGTCCTGATCCAAACTACCCCAGTTCACGCCAATGCGAACCGGCTTGTTCCAGCGCATGGCAGCTTCAATCATTTGCCCGAACTGGCGGTCACGCTTGTCGCCCTTACCCACATTGCCGGGGTTGATACGGTATTTGGACAAGGTTTCGGCACAGGCGGGGTATTGGCTCAAAAGGGTATGACCGTTGTAGTGGAAGTCACCAATCAACGGCACATCAATGCCCATGCGGTCAAGCTGCTCGCGAATGTGCGGAACGGCCTGCGCGGCTTCAGGCGTATTGACCGTGATGCGAACCATTTCTGAGCCCGCCAAGGCCAACTCTTTGACCTGGATGGCCGTGCCAATGACATCCACCGTGTCGGTGTTGGTCATGGACTGCACACGCACCGGCGCGTCGCCACCGACGGTCACCACATTGCTCCCCCAACTGACGCGCGACTGCTGGGTCAAGCGCGGTTTCGGATAGGCCACATCAATCGGTAAAGACATGCTCACTATTTCACCTCAAATCGGGCTACATTGGATTTGGTGACGGCTTGCAGATCGAAGGGTTTGCCGCGCAACTGAATTTCAATCACATCCGCACGGCCCACTACAACCGCAAATGGCAAAGCACCAGTCACGTCAACACGCTCACCCGACTCCAAAATTCTTCGGAGTTGAACCACGCCTTGCGCATCAGTTACTTCGACCCAAGAAGGGCCTCTTGATTTGACAATCAACACGCCAGCATTGGCGAGCTCAACAGGTGATGGAGTAGGCTTGAGCAACTCAACACCGGGACTGGCAGGCTTAGAATTCGCGGCACTCGAAGTAGTCGTGCCCGTAACATTGGTCGCGACCAAGGCGGCTGCGCTTGTCGGCAAAGCAGTAGGCAGCACCGGTTCATTAGCACTCGTTTTTTCAACGATCGGATCTGCTGAAGGCGCGGAGACTGAATCTGCTGTGGGTGCTGGCGGGAACACGGCCTGCGTAGAGTTTGAGACCACCTCTTCGATTCGACTTATATCGGGGAAAAAAATCAAGACCAATGCACTGACCAGCAAGGATAATCCAGCCAGGACGACAGGTTTTGACAGCTGATCCAACGCAGAACTGCTCGACGCCACTCCTAGTGTTACCAAGGGCGCATTGATTCCCTTTGAGCCAATCAATGGGCTTTGCGCCACGGCTTTGGGCAGAAGCGCAAGCACGGATGTCGGGTCAATTTTCAAGCTACGGCAGACGCTAGAAGCCAAGGCACGGACAAATACAGCATCGGGAAAACTCTCCCATTGATCCGCCTCCAAAGCCTCAAGCCGTTTGACTGGCACTTTTAATGAGACTGCCAGTGCGGCAATGTGAAGGCCACAACGTTCACGTGCAGCTTTGATCAAAGCACCCGCAGTTGCGTCCATAGTTTCGTTGCCCACCGCATTATCTTTGCTTGAATCATCATGGCTACGGTCAAGTTCACTCATTAAAAGCACTCCGCTCAAATGACGAGAGCTCCCGCGAATTCGGATAGCGCTTGCGAAGTTGCCCCGCCAGTTGCTCCACGGCCTCTGCATTGCCCAGCCGTTGCTCCACTTTGATACCCAGCCATAAGGACTCAACGTTGGCCAATTCACTATTGTTGAGGCGTCGAATATAAAACTGCGCGCGACTCAAATCACCGCGCTGAAAGAGCAACAGGGTCAAGTTGTAACCCGTTATCGGATTACCGGCATCCAGCTCATACGACTTGGCCAAACTATGCTCAGCCTCTACCGATTGCCCCGCTCTGACCTGACACAAGCCCTGGGTCATCCAGGTCTTGGCACGTCCACCATAGGTCGGATTAGCAATAGCCCGTGAAAATGCTTGAACCGACTCGGTATAGCGACTTTGCTGACACAGCATCCAACCATAATTGTGAAGCACGTTGGCATCGTTAGGATTAAGCGACATCGCACGACGGAAACTATCATCTGCCAAGCGCATGTCGTTGAGGCGCATGTAGATGAGCCCCCTCAAGTTGAAGGCATCAGCAAAGCCAGGATCCGTCACCAAGGCCTGTTTGATCTCATCCAGAGCAATCGTTGTTTGGCCTTGCTCAAAGTAACCAACAGCCAATTGCATCCTGATTTTGGCCCGTTTTCGCGCTTCGGGCTCGTCAGAGTCCGTTACCGGCTCAATGCTGGATGAAGCTTCATATCCGCCACCGCCTGAGGCACAAGCGGTCAACCCAAGCAAAGCCAGAAAAAATAGAGCTGCATACAAAGAAGGCCGTGTAAGTTGCGAAGCGATCATTCTCATGCGTCAAATCTCCTCGTGATTTTTCTCAAATGACTTGACAGGCTTGAGCATCACAGTGCGTTGCTGAGCCATGCGCTCGCCGACTCGGGTTCGATCTTTGACGTCTCCTGCCAATTGACCGCACGCCGCATCGATGTCGTCACCCCGTGTTTTACGGATCGTGGTCACGATACCAGCATCCATGAGGATTTTGGCGAAGGCCACGACTTGATTTTGTGCCGAACGCAATAAACCTGACGCCGGGAAGGGGTTGAACGGAATCAGGTTGAATTTGCACCACACGCCGCCGGTTGAATACTTACGCACCAACTCGACCAGTTGTCGCGCATGCTCCGGCTGGTCGTTGACCTTGTCCAGCATGCAGTACTCAAAGGTAATGAAGTCGCGGGGCGCATGCTGGAGATAGCGATTGCACGCCGCCAAAAGCTCCTCAATCGGATACTTTTTGTTCAAGGGCACCAAATGGCTTCGCAACTCATCGTTCGGTGCGTGCAGTGATACGGCCAAAGCCACCGGGCAGTCCAGCGCCAAACGATCCATCATGGGCACAACCCCTGAGGTGGACACGGTTAAACGTCGGCGAGACAACCCGTACGCATGGTCGTCCAGCATCACCTTCAAAGCGGGAAGGAGTTCACTGTAATTTTGCAGCGGCTCGCCCATGCCCATCATCACCACATTGCTGATGATGCGCTCTTCACGCCCCAAATGACGACGCAAAAAATGCTCGGCAAACCACAACTGGGCCACAATTTCGCCAGTTGTCAGGTTGCGACTGAATCCTTGATGGCCGGTGGAACAAAAACGACAGCCTACTGCACAGCCTGCTTGCGAAGAAATGCACAGGGTGCCACGGTTGTCTTCAGGAATAAATACCGCCTCCACCGCATCGCCGCCACCCACGTCGAACAACCATTTGATGGTGCCGTCAGATGACACGTGCTGGGAGATAACATCCAAGCCTTTGACATGGGCCGAGACGAGGAGTTTTTCACGCAGGGATTTGGCCAGATCGGTCATTTCACCGAAACTGGAGGCACCCTTTTGATGAATCCAGCGAAACAGCTGCGTCGCTCGAAAACGCTTTTCCCCTAGCCCTTCACAAAAAAGGGCCAAACCCTCAAGATCAAACTCAAGTAGATTGGCCGTCATGGGGTCGCTAGGGCAACCACCCACCCCCAACGTCCGCCACCTATATGCCTAGGTGAACGTGTAACGCAGTGGGGTGCGGAAGTCATGAATTAACGCGAATAAACGTTCATGCCAGGGAAAAAGAAGGCAATCTCCACAGCAGCAGTTTCAGCGGCATCAGAGCCGTGCACGGCATTTGCATCAATACTGTCTGCAAAGTCAGCACGAATAGTGCCTGCAGCGGCCTTCTTGGGGTCAGTTGCGCCCATCAGGTCACGGTTCTTCAGAATCGCGCCTTCACCTTCGAGCGCCTGGATCATCACCGGGCCAGAAATCATGAACTCAACCAGATCCTTGAAGAAAGGACGCTCTTTGTGCACAGCGTAGAAAGCCTCTGCCTCACGGCGTGACAAATAAGCCAACTTGGCGGCCACCACCTTCAGACCAGCGGCTTCAAAGCGCGCGTAAATTTGACCGATGACATTTTTAGCAACGGCGTCTGGCTTGATGATGGAGAGAGTGCGTTCGATTGACATTTAAATTTCCTGAGTTGTTGAATTTCGGTTTCCACCCAAAGCGGTTTCAAGGCCATGGGCAAAGCCTATTATTTTAACCTACCGCCCCCGCCCGTTACGTCGTGAGCCACCCGTTGGCGAGCCACCACCGCCACTGCGGTTTTGCGCCTGGCGCTGGCGCGTGAAACTATCCGCCCCAATGTAGCCAAATGAAGTTTTCATTGGGTCGGGCTGGGCATCGGCAGCCTGTCGATTCCCACCCTCTTTGCGCGATGCGCCTGGCACGCCTCGGTCATTGCGACCGGGGGGCTGATAGCGCGCGCCCGTACCGGAGCGGCGCGGGCCTGCCCCTCGTGGGCCACCATTGCGTGGGCGATTGCCAGCACCTGGCTTAGCTTGACCTCCCCGTCCGCCACCTTCGCGCGAACGATCCATGCCTTCGCCATGCTCTTGCTCACCACCGTGTTTAGCAACGGCTTGGACCAAAGATCGGATGTCGGCTTCATCAAGCTCCATCCAACCAGCGCGCTTGAGACCGCGCGGCAAAACCATTGCACCGTAGCGAATTCGGATCAAGCGGCTAACGGCATGGCCCACTGCCTCCATCATGCGGCGCACCTCACGGTTACGCCCCTCAGAAATGGTCACGCGGTACCAGCAGTTAGAGCCTTCTCCGCCGCCGTCTTCAATGGAGCCAAATTGGGCCATACCGTCGTCAAGATTGACGCCATCGAGCAAGCGCTGCTTTTCTTCTTTATTCAGGGCACCAAGGACGCGCACCGCGTACTCACGCTCCAGGCCAAAACGAGGGTGCATCAGCTTGTTGGCCAACTCACCTGAGTTGGTGAACAGCAACAGACCTTCGGTATTCAAGTCAAGACGCCCCACGGATTGCCATTTGCCTTGTGTTAGTTTTGGCAACTTGCGAAAAACAGTCGGGCGATTTTGCGGATCATCATGCGTGACCACCTCGCCCGCTGGCTTGTGGTACGCAATGACGCGCGCAGGGGGTGGGTCAATGCGGAATCGAATCGGCTTACCATTGACCTTGATTTGATCACCGAACTGGATGCGCTGCCCGATGTGCGCAGGTTCACTGTTAACTGAAATTCGCCCCTCCAAGATCAGCTGCTCCATCTCTAGACGGGAGCCCATGCCCGCCTGAGCCAAGACTTTATGAAGCTTGGGGGTTTCGATCTGTGGTGTCAGAATTCGCTTGAAAGGCAAAGCATCCTCTGTGGCATCTTCATCAGCATCAAATACGCCTGACACCACATCCACAAACCGCTGCCCAACCAAGCCGATAGACGGCTGCGCATCGATGCGGTCGGGCAATGGGGATTCCGAGGCTTCGGTGACTATCGTGTTGTTATCGGTCATGGTTCGGTTCCGCTCAAGACAAAGGGTTCATCGCTGGCCACATGTTCGTCCAGCAGCAGGGTCGCTTGGGGCTCAGCTTCGGTATTTGAATCAGGCTGAAGCTCCACATCGAGCACATCCTGCAGCTCTGCTCGTGCCAGCGCAGCGTCCATCAAAGGCAATTGATCTAGGGACGCCAATCCCAGATCGTCTAAAAAATGTTTCGTCGTCGCGTACAACGCGGGCCGACCTGCGGCCTCTCGGTGGCCTATCACCTCAACCCAGCCTCGATCTTCCAACTGTTTAAGCAGCAGTGAATTGATCGTGACCCCGCGAATGTCCTCCATATCACCCCGCGTGACTGGCTGGCGGTACGCAATGATCGCTAATGTTTCAAGCGTGGCACGTGTGTAGCGCGGAGGCTTTTCAGGGTGCAGGCGATCCAGATACTCGCGCATCTCGGGTCTGCTTTGAAAGCGCCAGCCCGTTGCAACGCCCACTAATTCAACACCACGCTGAGCCCAGTCTTGCTGCAACTCCTGCAGCAGTAGTTTGATCGTATCCACCCCCAATGCGTCATTGAATAACGCGCGCATGTCACGTAGTTGCAGCGCCTGCTGGGAACAAATCAAGGCCGTCTCTAGTATGCGCTTGGCATCCGCCGTATTCATTGTCATTCGAGTCCGGGAAAGAGCATCACGCAGATGCAAAATCAAAGTGGATCAAGTCGAAGTGGGGGTCTATAGACCCTGGTTATCACTTCTGTGGGGCGCTCCGACGAAAAACCGGTGCCGCTAGGGGATTACTACAAATCCCATTTGTTCCCATTGTAGCCCAGCCCCCAGTTTTCTAGTGCCAGCCGCATATCAGCGGGCAAGGGAGCGTTAAATGCCATCGCTTCGCCAGTCACAGGGTGCTTGAATGCGAGCCTATCAGCGTGCAAGGCTTGCCGCGACATGGCAGCGGCGGCACTTCCCCCGTAAACGTCATCGGACACCAGGGGGTGGCCTATGTGCGCGGCGTGAACCCGAATTTGGTGGGTTCGCCCTGTGAACAAAATGCAGCGCAGCCAGCAGCCTTTGTCAGCATTTTCGATCAGCTCAAACCGAGTTTTAGCGGTTTTACCGTGTTGATGTTCGAGATTAACAACGGCCATTCGCAGTCGATTTCTGGGATCGCGACCTATAGCTTCTTCGACCTCCCGCGCCTTGGGCCCCGCCCAAGGTCGATGCGCCAGGGCGACATACTGGCGACTCACCTCGCGTTCAGCAATCAAGTGCACCAAGGCATCCATCACTTGCCGGGTTCTTGCGATCACCATCAAACCGCTGGTGTCCTTGTCCAACCGATGAACAATCCCGGCACGCGGCAGACTGATTGCTTTGGGGTCAAGGGCCAACAGGCCATTGAGCAAAGTACCACTCCAATTGCCAGGTGCTGGATGCACCACCAGACCCGCGGGTTTGTTGATCACCCGCAGGTGCTCATCCACAAATACCGACTCCAATTCCATTGATTCAGGCTTGAACGCCTGGCTTTGCGGTGTCGGACGCAGCTCGATAAGCCCAATATCCCCGGCCCTGACCTTCATGGCGGGCTTGGTGAGTGGACGTTCGCCTTGAAGCACTGCGCCACTTTCAATCAACTGCTGAAGGTAGCTTCGGGAAAATTCGGGAACGAGCTCGGCCAGCGCCCGATCCAGGCGAGAGCCATGCAGCGCTTCGCTCACAACCCACTTGCGCCATTCAATTTCGCCTACGCTATCTAAGCTGTCTTCGACCTCTTCCTCCACAGAAGTGGTCGATATAATTAAACCGGAATCTTTCAAGAAAGCCGCCTCTCATGTTTCGAACCCAATTATCGTTTGTCTGTAGCCTGACCCTGGCAGGCACGGTGCTGTTGAGCGGATGCTCAGCACCCCCCGTTATCGACAAAACGGCAAATATGAGTCCCAACGATATTTACACTGAAGCCAAAGATGTAATTAGTTCAGGCGCATACGACAAAGGCATCCTTTTGCTGGAGAAGCTAGAGGGACGTGCCGCTGGCACTCCACTGGCTCAACAAGCTCAAATTGACAAGGCTTACGCTCACTACAAGGCCCAGGAGCCAGCCCAAGGCCTGGCAACCCTTGACCGCTTCATCAAACTAAACCCTGCCAGCCCAGTACTAGACTACGCCTACTACTTAAAGGGCATAATCAATTTCAACGAAGACTTGGGACTGTTCTCTGCCATCACCCGGCAAGATTTGGCCGAACGGGATCAAAAGGCAGCCAAAGAATCGTTCGAGGCATTCAAACAACTCGTGACCCGTTTCCCTGCCTCAAAATACGTGGCTGATGCACAACTGCGCATGAACTACATCACTAATTCATTGGCTCAATATGAAATTTATGTGGCCGAATACTATTTCAGCCGTGGCGCCTATGTTGCAGCCATCAATAGAGCACAAAGTGCCTTATCTGATTTCCGAGATGTGCCAGCCCTTGAGGAAGCTCTGTTCATTCTCGTGAAATCCTATGACGCGTTAGACTTGCCCCAGCTTCGCGACGATGCGAAACGAGTGTTGGTTCAAAATTACCCAAGCAGCGACTACATCACGCAAGGCTTCAAAGCCAAACCGAATCCATGGTGGAAGCTGTGGTAAAAGCCTTCAGCGTTTTAACCACCTCTGCTTCAGTCTCAACTTTTCTCATCGTTGGCAAGGCGGCTAATAGTCGTCGCCCGTAACCCATCGTCAACAATCGGGTATCACAGATCAATAATACGCCTTGATCGGTTTCACGTCGAATCAAGCGTCCTGCTCCCTGCTTCAGTGCAACCGCAGCCTCGGGCACAAAGTAATCATTAAAAGGGCTGCGGCCCGCCAACTCCAAGCGACGGACTCGGGCTTCCACCAGCGGATCGTTTGGGGGCGGAAAAGGCAGCTTGTCAATAACTACCATTTGAAGCGCATCGCCAGGGATATCAACGCCTTCCCAAAAGGAAGCCGAGGCCACCAAAATACATCCCGCTTGCCCATCTATCTGACCCTGCCGAAAACGCTCCATCAATTGCCATTTCGGCATTTGTCCTTGCGTCAAAACTTCAATCCCGCTGGTGGTGCTCAAATGAAGTTGCAAAGCCTCACTGATAGTGCGCAAGGCTCGCAAGGATGTGGTGAGCACCAACGTTCGACCACCAATAACAGGCGACAAACGAGCTACTAAAGCGGCCACCTGCTCACTGTGGGCAGGATCAGCGGGTTTGGGCAGTGTTGAAGGCACGTACAAACTGGCCTGCTGGGCATAGTTAAACGGGCTTTTAACTTGTAAGACTTGCGCCTGCTCAAGACCGCAAGGTTCAGTGAACCAGCGCATACCCAATGCATCACCCAAAGTGGCCGAAGTAAACACCCAAGATTTTTGCGAACTATCGGCTGCATCTTGCTTGAGCAACTTACTTCGAACGGCATCGGCGATATCCAGAGGAGACTCCACCAGTTTGAGTTGCGTGCCGACCTCCACCCATCGCACGGCCGCAGGATCACAAGGGCGAGAGAAAAATTCAATCAGTGTCAACAAGTTCTCAGCCCGCTCCAACAGCCGAACAAAGTCCGGAGCCATTTCACTCACCAAGCTTAGGCCCTGCACGGCCTGCTGGCAAGCTTGTCTCACCGCATCCAAAGCGTCATGCCAGTCCTCAGGGATGATTTTTTCAGGCACCTCTTGCGTCCAACGCAGCTTGGTTCCAGGATGAGCTTTGCCAAAGTGCAAACGCAAGTCTCTTGCCGAGCGATCTACATCTGAAACCAGTTGAGTCCAATCCACCAAGCCACGTGCTAGCTGCAGACCAAAAGCCAACATGTCACGTCCGAAATCAAGGATTTGTCCCGTGGACAAGTAAAGCCCCAAAAACTGGACACCAGTTTCATTGAGTTGATGAGCCTCATCAAAAATGACGGTGCGAACCGAGGGCAACAACTCGGCCATGCCAGACTCACGAACGGCCAAATCCGCAAAGAACAAATGATGATTGACCACCACCACATCTGCAGCCAAGGCTTCACGACGTGCGTTATTGACATGGCAGGCGCGAAATTGCGGACATTGAGCGCCCAGACAATTTTCACGCGTAGAGGTCACTAGCGGAATGAGGGGAGAGCGTTCGTCAAGTCCAGGGAGTTCAGCCAAATCGCCTGTTTTAGTCCCCTGTGACCAGATCTCAATGCGGGCCAAAGCCCGCGTGTTGGCCGTGCCAAATGCCGCATCCTCTTGTCGTGCCCGCCCCATGCGATGCAAGCAAAGGTAGCTGCCACGCCCTTTCAACAAGGCGGTACGCACGGACAAGCCCAGTGCGTTAACCAATCTGGGCAAATCTCGTCCGAACAATTGATCCTGCAACGTTTTGGTTGCAGTGGACACCAACACCCTCTCACCACTCAGCAAGGCCGGTAAAAGGTAAGAAAAGGTTTTCCCCACACCAGTTCCCGCTTCGACCACCAAGACACCACCATGAGCAATGGTATCGGCCACGGCCAAGGCCATATCGGTCTGACCCAGTCGACTGCGGAAGCCCTCAACAGAAAGTGCGAGTGCACTATTAGGCGCAAAAGCTGCCAACACTTTTTCATGCAAGCTCATAAATTAATCGTACTCATTGTGAGCAAGCTCGCGATTTTTTATACACTCGCCAATCAGTTTCAAGAATTGAGTCACAAAATATCCGTGAAATCGGCCACATTGACCGATCCGATGGTTCGATAATACGTCCTTCACTTCAAACTTCATGAGTGTCACAGCCTCAAGACCACGTCCAATGAGCAAAGGTTACAAACTCACGGCATCTACTGCCATTCACAAAGGTGACCGGGACTACCAGCAAGATCAGTTGACACTGCTCAGCCATCCGCGAAGCAACGGCTGCGTTCTTGCCGTACTAGCCGACGGCATGGGCGGTCGAAGTGGTGGACGCAAAGCGTCCGATCAAGTTGTGATGACGGCCAAACAATTGTTTGAGCGCTACTCACCCGTCACCGATGACGCCACCGACCTACTGACGCAACTGGTTCAAGAATCACACATTGTCATCAAACTCACGGCGATTTCCTCGGAACAAGAACCTCACAGCACAATAGCCGCATTTCTCATCAACCCGAGAGGTGACTGCCATTGGACTCACGCCGGTGATTCGCGCATCTTCCACTTCCATGGTGACCAATTGGTCAAGCGAACCATGGATCATTCCTATGTTCAGTCGCTGGTGGACCGCGGCATGATCACGGAACAAGAGGCACAAGTTCATCCTCAATCCAATATCTTGATGGGCTGCCTGGGCACGGAGACTGATCCTCCTATGTCCACACACGTCATCAATCAATTGACTGCAGGCGACACACTCATGGCCTGTAGCGATGGGGTTTGGCACTATTTCGACAACGACGAGTTGGGTTCCATCCTCTCGGCGCTTCCAGCACGAGAAGCCTCTCAGTTCATCATTGAAAAGGCAAGGGAGCGCGCTCACGGCGGCGGAGACAACTTGTCATTGGTGATTGTGAAACTCGAGCCGTTAAACAGCTAATCCTTAGGGACACCACGCCCCAAAAAAACTTTGAATCACTCTCACGGGTTTATAGGCAAAGGACTGACAGGCTTGTTCGATTTCTCAGCGAGCGACTTGTCTCTTTGCATTTTTCTCTCTTTCGCCCTTCTCTGCTTTTCATCAAATGCTTGCTGCGCTTGAGCGCTTGCCGCTTTTGCGGGTGACTGCTCTACCCGGGGGGGCTGAATTGTTTCTGCGCCTTCCTGCACCTCTTTCTGGGCAGCATTGATCTTTTTTTGCTGCGCACGATCAAGCCTTTCCTTGTGTTGAATCTGGGCTGCCTCGCTTCTTTCTGCTGCCTGTTTGAGCGAAGCAGGAGAGATTTTTTCTTCTGCCTGATTGGCCCGCTCGAGTTCTCTGGTTTTGCGTTGTGCATCACTTAAACCAATCTCTTGACGCCGTATCGCCTCTGTGCTGACGCGCTTGGCCGCTCGGACCTCACGCAGACAATCACTCACCGCAAAACGCTTGTAGCAAGCCGCCTCCTGCAAGGTATATTTCGACTCAATCTCCACCCGATGCTTGTCGATGTCTGCCTGCTCAGTCTTGATTTGAACTTCAGAAATCGGCACTGTCAGTTGAGCCTGTGCACATGCGCTCAAGCACAAACCCATTAATGCCAGAAGCCAAGGTTTCATGTAAGGCGGGTGTCCACAGTGCGACGATCCAAGAGGAGAAACTCTTGTGACTGCATTTCGTTCAAGCGCGACACTGTGCGTGGAAACTCATGCACCAAAGGGCCTTCCGTGTACAGTGCCTCAGGCTCTACTTCGGCAGACAAAATGAGTTTGACTCGCCGGTCGTACAGCACATCCACCAACCAAGTGAAGCGCCGTGCCTGCGCCGCCAAACGCACGGGCATATAGGGTACATCGCTCAAAAACACGGTGTGAAATTGGGTGGCAATTTCAAGGTAATCGTTTTGAGAACGCGGCCCACCGCACAGCGTCTTGAAATCAAACCAGACCACGCCACCGGCCTTGCGACGTGCTGTGATTTCGCGCGCTTCGATGTGCAGCGTCGGCTCTTCGTCCGCCGACTCTGCCAATTCGTTAAACACTTGGGTCATGGCCGCATCAGCCTGCGGGCCGGGCGGCACGTGGTAGAGCTCGGCTTGCTCTAGGGTGCGGCGGCGGTAGTCTGTGCCGTTGTCCACATTGACGATGTCCATCTGCTGGTTGAGCAGGGCAATTGCGGGCAGCACCCGGTCACGGTGCATACCACCGGGGTACAAATCATCGGGCTTGAAGTTGGACGTGGCCACCAAGCCCACGCCTTCTTTGAACAAGGCCGCCAACAAACGGTGAAGAATCATCGCGTCCGTGATGTCGGCCACATGAAACTCATCAAAGCAAATCAGTTTGTATTTCTTCGCCATGCGGGCCGCCAGCACGTCCAGCGGATTGACCGTGCCCTTCAACTCGGCCAGCTCGCGGTGCACCTCGCGCATGAACTCATGAAAATGCAGCCTTGTTTTACGCTTGAGTGGCACCGCTCCGTAAAAACAATCCATCAAAAAGCTCTTTCCCCGCCCTACTCCACCGAAGAGGTAAACCCCCCGGGGAATGTCAAGCCGGTTCACCAGCTTCTTCAAGGCGTTGGAGCGCTTTTCTTTGTAGGCCGACCACTCGGTGGCACAACGGTCTAACACTTCGACCGCGTGTAACTGCGCGGGGTCACTTGCGTAACCCCGCGTTTTGAGTTCGTTTTGGTAGGCTTTAAGAACCGCTGACACGCTTCACCTCATCATGTGGAGACAGCGCTGCGCTAGCTGGCAGCTTGTCTCGCCAGGTTTCAGAAGTTCAACGTGCGCTTGTCCACCGCCAGAGCGGCTTCTTTGGTGGCTTCACTCAAAGACGGGTGGGCATGGCAGATGCGTGCCAGGTCTTCGCTGCTGGCGCGGAACTCCATCGCCACCACGCACTCGGCAATCAACTCGCTGGCCATGGGGCCAACGATGTGCACGCCCAAAATCTCATCCGTCACCGCATCAGCCAGCATCTTGACCATGCCGGTAGTGTCGCCCAAAGCCCGTGCGCGACCATTGGCCAAGAAGGGGAAGGTGCCGGCTTTGTAGGCGCGGCCTGTAGCCTTGAGTTGCTGCTCAGTCTGACCGACCCAAGCGATCTCGGGGCTGGTGTAAATCACCCAGGGAATGGTGTTGAAGTTGACATGGCCGTGCTGCCCGGCAATGCGTTCCGCCACGGCCACGCCCTCTTCCTCGGCCTTATGCGCCAGCATGGGGCCACGTACCACGTCGCCCACAGCCCAGACATTGGGTAGGCTGGTCTTGCACTCACCATCCACCACAATCGCACCGCGCTCGTCCAGCGCCAGACCCACCGCTTCAGCATTCAGGCCGGTGGTGTTGGGCACGCGACCAATAGAGACAATCAACTTGTCCACCAGCAGCTCTTTGGCTTCGCCCTTGGCATCAGCATATTGCAGGCTCACGCCTTTTTTGCTGGATTTGATTTCACCGACCTTCACGCCCAGCTCAATCTTCAAACCCTGCTTGTCAAACGCTTTTTTGGCTTCCTTGGCGATCTGCTCGTCCACTGCGCCGAGGAATGTTGGCAAGGCTTCCAGCACTGTCACTTCAGCACCCAGGCGACGCCAGACCGAGCCCATCTCCAGCCCAATCACGCCCGAGCCAATCAGGCCCAGCTTCTTGGGCACAGCGCCCACGCGCAGTGCGCCGTCGTTGGAGAGCACGTTGACTTCATCAAACGGCACGCCAGGCAAAGCGCGAGCGCTGGAGCCAGTGGCCACGATGATGTGCTTGCCGGTCAAAGTCTCTTCGGCTGCACCTGTCACCTTGATTTCATAAGCAGCATCAGCGGCCTTCACAAACGAGCCACGTCCGTGGAAAAACGCCACCTTGTTTTTCTTCAACAGGTACAAGATGCCGTCGTTGTTCTGCTTGATGACCGTGTCTTTGCGCGCCAGCATCTTGCCCACATCCATGCTCACGTTCGTGGCGGAGATGCCGTGTTCGGCAAAGTGCTTGTTGGCGTGTTCAAAGTGCTCAGATGACTGCAACAAGGCTTTAGACGGGATGCAGCCTACGTTGGTGCAGGTACCGCCCGGTGCAGGGCCACCCGCCGCGTTCTTCCACTCATCAATGCAGGCCACGCTAAAGCCCAGTTGCGCAGCACGAATGGCCGCAATGTAGCCGCCAGGTCCAGCACCGATGACGATGACGTCGAATTGTTTACTCATCTCAACGTCCTTCAAATATCAAACAATAAGCGCGCCGGATCTTCCAGCGCTTCCTTCATCGCGACCAGGCCCAGCACGGCTTCGCGGCCGTCGATGATGCGGTGGTCGTAGGACATGGCGAGGTAGTTGATCGGGCGGATCACGATCTGACCGTTTTCCACCACCGCGCGATCCTTGGTGGCGTGCACGCCCAAGATGGCCGATTGCGGCGGGTTGATGATGGGGGTGGACAGCATGGAGCCAAAGACGCCGCCGTTGCTGATGGAGAAAGTGCCGCCGGTCATCTCTTCAATGCCCAGCTTGCCGTCACGCGCCTTGGCACCGTATTCAGCGATCTTTTTCTCGATCTCGGCAAAGCTCATCTGATCGGCGTTGCGCAGGATTGGCACGACCAAACCACGCGGTGAGCCGACTGCAATGCCGATGTCAAAGTAGCCGTGGTAGACGATGTCATTGCCATCGACCGAGGCGTTGAGAACCGGATATTTTTTGAGCGCATGCACTGCCGCTTTGACGAAGAAGCTCATGAAGCCAATCTTCACGCCATGCTCTTTCTCGAACTTGTCCTGGAAGCGCTTGCGCATCTCCATCACCGGGGCCATGTTGACTTCATTAAAGGTGGTCAGGATGGCGTTGGTGGACTGCGATTGCAGCAGACGTTCGGCCACGCGGGCACGCAGGCGACTCATGGGAACGCGCTGCTCAGGACGCTCGCCCAAATCTGCCTTGGGAGCCGCAACCTGAGGCAAAGAAGCTGCCTTAACGCCCGTAGGTATGGCGTTAGCAACTACAGGTTTTGCAGCAATTGAAGCACCGGTGGCTATTGCACCGAGTACGTCACCCTTGGTCACGCGACCATCTTTACCCGTTCCAGCCACCGAACCTGCCGCCATTTGCTTGTCAACCATCAGCTTGGCCGCCGAGGGCATGGCCACGCCAGCCATAGAGCCGCCGGACGACACCGCAGCGGCTGCACTTGCAGCAACTGCTGGCTTGGCCGCCGCCGCTGTAGGTGCAGCCGCACCAGCCTTGCCTTCAGTGTCAATGCGCGCAATGAGCTGCTCGGTCAAGACCGTGCCGCCATCACCCACCAAGATTTCAGCCAACACGCCGGCTGAGGGTGCAGGTACTTCCAGCACCACTTTGTCGGTCTCGATTTCAATCAAGATTTCGTCGATGGCGACGTAATCCCCGGCCTTTTTCTTCCACTGCAGCATCGTTGCTTCTGCCACGGATTCTGACAACTGAGGCACTTTAACTTCTACGATAGCCATATCTATTCTCTCTTTGCTACTTTGCGGGACGCGCCTTGAACGCGGCCCTTAATGATTGAAAAAATTCGCGATCGTCTTACTTGCTAAAGACAATACCTTTGAGCTTGGCAAACGCGCCGTCCACCAGCGCCTTTTGCTGCTCCTGGTGCAGGTGCGAATAGCCCACGGCGGGTGATGCCGAAGCAGCCCGACCGGAGTAACCCAGCTTTTGACCATCCAGCATGTTTTCGTTGATGTAGTGCTGCACAAAGAACCAGGCGCCCTGGTTTTGTGGCTCGTCCTGGCACCAGACCAACTCAGTGGCGTTGGGGTACTTTTTCAACTCGTTGGCAAACACCTTGTGTGGGAAGGGATACAACTGCTCGACACGCAAAATGGCCACGTCGTCAGCGCCCTTTTCTTCACGCTTGCGCACCAAGTCGTAATAGACCTTGCCGGAGCAGGCAATCACGCGCTTGACCTTGTCGGCCTTGATCTCTTTTTGCTCGGGGATGATGGTCTGAAAACCGCCCTTCACAAACTCCGACAAAGGCGACGCCGCGTCTTTGGCACGCAGCAAGGACTTGGGCGTCATGATGATGAGCGGCTTGCGCAGGTTGCGCACCATTTGCCGACGCAACACGTGGAAGATCTGGCTGGCCGTGGTGGGCTGCACGATCTGCATATTGGTGTCCGCCGCCAGTTGCATGAAGCGCTCCAGGCGGGCCGAGCTGTGCTCAGGGCCTTGGCCTTCGTAGCCGTGCGGCAGCATCAAGGTGATGCCGTTGACGCGGCCCCACTTCACTTCGCCTGAGGCAATGAACTGGTCAATCACCACCTGCGCGCCGTTGGCAAAGTCGCCAAACTGGGCTTCCCAGATCACCAGCGTGTTGGGATCGTTGGAGGCATAACCGTACTCAAAACCGAGCACCGCTTCTTCAGACAGGATGGAGTCAATCACCACGAACGGGGCTTGGCCCTCGGCCACGTTGCTCAAAGGCACGTACGTGCCCGTGTCCCACTTCTCGCGGCTCTGGTCATGGATGACCGAGTGGCGGTGCGTAAAGGTGCCACGGCCACAATCTTCACCCGACAAACGCACGGGGTAACCGCTGGCCACCAGCGAGGCAAACGCCATGTGCTCGCCCATGCCCCAGTCCACGGGAATGTCCCCGCGACCCATGGCCGCGCGGTCGTCATAGACCTTCTTGACCAACTGATGCGCGGTGACGGTGGGTGGAATGGTGGTAATTTTTTCTGCCAAGCGTTTCCACTCAGCCATGGGCAGCGCAGTGTCACCCGCGTCAGTCCACTTCTTGCCGAGGAAAGGCGACCAGTCCACGGAGAACTTGCTCTTGAAGTTGGTCAGCACCGGGTCCACCGTGTGCTTGCCCGCGTCCATGGCGGCGCGGTAGGCCTTGACCATGTCGTCACCCAGCGTGTCGCCCAGGCCCTGCGCGGCCAGCTTGTCGGCGTACAGCTTGCGCGTGCCGGGGTGGGCCGCGATCTTTTTGTACATCAGCGGCTGGGTCAGGCTGGGGGTGTCTTGCTCGTTATGGCCGAGTTTGCGGAAGCAAATGATGTCCAGCACCACGTCCTTGCGGAACTCCATGCGGTACTCCAGCGCCCACTGCGTGGCCAGGGCCACGGCTTCGGGGTCGTCACCATTCACGTGCAAGACCGGGGATTCGATCATCTTGACCACGTCGGTGCAGTACAGCGTAGAGCGGCTGTCGCGCGGGTCAGACGTGGTGAAGCCGATCTGGTTGTTGATCACGATGTGCACCGTGCCACCCGTGAAATAACCACGCGTTTGCGCCAGCGCCAGCGTTTCTTGAATCACGCCTTGGCCGGCAAAGGCTGCGTCGCCGTGCACCAGCACTGGCAGCACTTGTGCGCCCATCGGGTCACCACGGCGATCCATGCGCGCGCGCACCGAGCCTTCGACCACGGGGTTGACGATCTCAAGGTGAGACGGGTTGAACGCCAGGGTCAGGTGCACCGGACCGCTGGGGGTGCTCACGTCAGAGCTGAAACCTTGGTGGTACTTCACGTCACCACTGGTCAATTCTTCAGGCGCGGTATGGTCGAACTCTGCAAACAAGTCCTTGGGCATCTTGCCCATGGTGTTGACCAGCACGTTCAGGCGACCCCGGTGCGCCATGCCGATCACCACTTCTTGCAGGCCCTTGGCCCCGGCTTGCTTGATCAGCTCATCCATGGAGGCAATGAAGCTCTCCCCGCCTTCGAGCGAGAAGCGCTTTTGCCCCACGTATTTGGTGTGGAGGAAGCGCTCCAGGCCTTCGGCTGCGGTCAAGCGATCCAGAATCTGTTTTTTCTTCTCGTTATTAAAACTAGGCTTGCTGCGCACGCTTTCCAGCTTTTGCTGCCACCATCGTTTTTGCGACTGGTCGCTGATGTACATGTACTCGGCACCAATCGTGCCGCAGTAGGTCTCACGCAGTGCATTGAGCAGCTCGCGCAGGCTCATGGTGTCTTTGCCGAAGAAGGTGTTGCTGGTGTTGAACACGGTCTCTTGATCGGCATCGGTGAAGTCGTAGAACGCTGGATCCAGCTCAGGGATATGGTCGCGCTCGGCGCGCTTGAGCGGGTCCAGGTCAGCCCAACGCTGGCCCACGTTGCGGTAGGCGGCAATCAACTGTTGCACTGCGGTACGCTTGCGCCCCATCTCAGAGTCAGCGCCTGTGGCCATTACGACTTTGGTGCCGCCCTGCTTAGCGCGCTCGGCAAACGCGTTGATCACTGGCTGATGCGCAGTGTCTTTGGCGTTAGAGCCATCAACTGCAGGCACATGCTGCAATGCGTCGAAATAATCGCGCCAAGTGTCGGGCACGCTGCCAGGATTGGAAAGGTAGTTTTCGTACATCTCTTCGACGTACGGGGCATTACCACCAAAGAGGTGGGTGTTGTCCTGGTAGGTTTGATAGACGGTTGCCGTCAAACCGCTGGGGGTAGATTCACTCATATTCCGCTGACCTCTGTCTCCCTTCAGGAGACGTTAAGTTGGTTAAAAACCTTCCGTTGCACGGCTGTACCGTTTGGCGGATGCGACTGTGGCGGGGGAAGGGCCTAGTTACTCGTCCGATTGTGCCACCGAAACCTAGGGTAACTCCAAAGATAACGGGCAGAAAAATGCTTATTTTGTAAACAGTTGACGAACCTGCTGTAAAGCGCCTGGGTCGTCCATGGTCGTCAAATCACCGGGGTCGCGGCCCTCGCACACGGCCTGAATGGCACGGCGCAAGAGCTTGCCGCTGCGCGTTTTGGGCAGCAGATTGACGAAGAACACCCGGGCCGGGCGGGCCACCGCACCCAGTTGCCCGTCCACCACTTTCATGATGTCGCCTTCCAGCTTCAAGCGCGCTGCGTCTTCACTCAAGGCGCTGGCGTCCTTGGCCACCACGAAGGCCATGGCCACCTGCCCTTTGAGCTGATCGGCCACGCCCACCACAGCCACTTCGGCGACGTTCGGGTGGCTGGAGATGCTTTCTTCAATCTCTCGCGTGCCCAAGCGATGCCCGGCCACGTTGATTACATCATCAGTGCGGCCCAGGATGAAGAAGTAGCCATCCTCGTCCCGAATGCCCCAGTCAAAGGTGTTGTAAACCAGCTTACCGGGGATGCTCTTCCAGTAGGTGCTGACAAAACGCGCATCGTCACGCCACACGGTTTGCAGGCAGCCAGGGGGGAGCGGGCCTTCAATCGTGACCACACCCTTCTGGTTGGCGCCTTTGAGCTCTTCGCCGGTGTTCTCGTCAATCAACCTCACATCAAAGCCATACATGGGCACGCCGGGGCTACCAAATTTGCTGGGCGCTTTTTGCACGCCATTGGCGATGGTCAAAATCGGCCAGCCGGTTTCGGTCTGCCAGTAGTTGTCGATGATGGGCACGCCCAGCGAATCGCTGATCCACTGCGCAGTCGTCTCGTCCAGCGGCTCGCCCGCCAGGTACAGGGCCTTGAGGCTGGAGATGTCGTATTTTTTGAGCAGCGCCGGATCTTGCTTCTTTAACACCCGCACCGCTGTCGGGGCTGAGAACATGCGCGTGACTTTGTACTTCTCCACCAGATGCCACCAGATGCCCGCGTCGGGCCGGGTTGGCAGGCCTTCATACATGATGGTGGCCATACCCGCAATCAGCGGGCCATAGACGATGTAGCTGTGCCCCACCACCCAGCCAATATCGCTTGTGGAGAAATAAGTCTCACCAGGCTGGGCTTCAAAAATGTGCTGCATGCTGGCTGCCAGCGCCACCGCATAGCCACCGGTGTCGCGCTGCACGCCTTTGGGCTTGCCTGTTGTGCCTGAGGTGTAGAGCGTGTAGCTGATGTGAGTGGAGTCAACCCATTCACAAGGCACCACGGTGTTCAAGTGTTGTTCACGCAGCGTCGCCCAATCGTGGTCGCGCCCTGCGGTTAAATCCATGGTCGCCAGCTTACGGTCCACCAACAAAACAGCCGCAGGTTTGTGTGCCGACAGGCGAATTGCCTCGTCCAGCAGCGGTTTGTAAGGCACGACCTTACCGCCACGCGAGCCTGCATCGGCGCTTACCACCACATGGGGTGTTGCGTCTTCAATGCGAGACGCCAGCGCGCCCGAAGCAAAACCGCCAAACACCACCGAGTGAATCGCGCCAATGCGCGCGCAGGCCAGCATGGCAAAGGCCGCCTCGGCAATCATGGGCATGTAGATCAACACGCGGTCGCCCTTCTTCACACCCAGGGCCAGCAAACTGGCCGCCATGCGCTGCACTTCAGCGTGCAATTCGCGAAAGGAATAGACCCGCTCTTCGTTGGTCTCAGTGCTGACAAAAATCAGCGCGTTCTGGTCACCACGCTTGGCCAGATGCCGATCCACCGCGTTGTGGCACAGGTTGGTCGTCCCGCCCACATACCAGTTGGCGAACGGGGGCTTGCTGTAGTCGCATATCTGGGTGGGCTGGGTTTTCCAGTCAATTAACGCCGCTTGCTCAGCCCAGAACGCGTCACGCTCATCAATGGATCGACGGTAAAAATCGGCATAAGCGGTCATTCTGAGAATCTCCTGCACGGGCGCTGCCCATAATTAAATTTGAATTCATAATTATGAGCGGGGGACTTGCGGGAAACTGACGGTCACAGCCCCATCAACGCCTGTTCAAGGGGCGTACTCAACCTCAACCCGGCTCCATACCAGTCGACTTGAGGATGGGCAATGCCAGCGGCACTGAGAAGAATTGCACAAATGCTTTGGCAGCCTGCGCATCACTGGCGGTGGCAGAAATGCCCGCCGTGAACATCGCATAGGTTTGCAACTCGGGCGGGAACGGGCCAATGAAGGTGGCACCGGCAACCGGCAAAATTTCACTGATCAGGCACAAGCCCAGATCGGCCTTGCCCTCCACCACAGCCACGGGGGTGTGGCCCGAGCGGGTTTCCAGCACGGTCTTGGGTTTCATCTGCGCGGCAATGCCGAGCCGCTCTATCACGCTGGCCGTGTATGTGCCACTCAAACCCTCTTTGGAGTGGGTGATCAACCTCGCGTCAAGCAGTGCGCGCTTGAACGCTTCGGTAGTGCTGATGTCGGGTTGCGCTGCACCCACTCGTCCCGTCACACCCATGCCGACTTTGGCCACATCGGTTTTAGAACCCGCCGCAACTTTGCCCACTTTGACCAGCTCATCAATCATGCCGGGCGTCAAAATCGCCACGTCGAAGGTCGCGCCCGCGTCAATTTGGCGCTTGAGCGGCACAGCGCTGCCCCAGATCAGCGTGAGCTTGTGTGAGGTGATGCGCTCGAACTCAGGCTTGAGCTGCTCCAGCGCGGCCTTCACCCCGACGGAGCTGATGACCTTGATCTCGGCGGCGTGCGCCGTGGCTAAAGCAGCTAGCACCATTCCAGCACCCACACCCACACCCACTTTCAAAACGATGGACTTCATTGCATTCATGTTCATGGCAAATTTCTCGTCGTTAATTATTGGGGCACTGCACCAGTGATCAAGCGCTCAATCACCCGCCGCGCCCGGTTAGGACCGGCATCCACATGGATGTCAATTTGGGCTCGTACCGGGAAGCGACATTGGTTTTGCCACTGGTTTTCAATCAGTACCTTGTCTTCTTCAAAGGTCTGCGCGGTCTGGTCCACCACCAGTTGCGTCACATCCTGTTTGTCCGGGTGCGGGTTGGTGGCGATAGTCCAGAAATAATGTGCGCTGGTGGCCGTTTCGGGCGTGACGCCGTGAAAGCCGCGCATGTGAAAGCCCTCTCGCTTGGGGTCGCTCAAGTCACCGCTACCAACGTCCATCGCACCCGTCCAAATCTCCACATGGGAGACTTTGAAGTCAATTTCTTGCCATCGGTCAATGCCCGGTGTGCCAAAGGGCCAAGCCGCGCTGTAGGTGGGCGGTGGGCTGCTGTTAGGCATGAGGCGCACCACGCGCACATGGTCGCCACTTCCCTCCACCTTCACCGCTGCGTTCATGTGCAGGCTCGGGTTACCGCCAATGGTTTTGGCGTGCACATAGCCCAGGTGGCTTAAGTCCAGCAGGTTGTCGTGAATCAGTTGGTACGGCGCGTCGTAATGAAAACTGTCGCCACCAAACTTGTAGCGCGGATCGTTATGCACGGGGTAGGCGGGTGGCTCGCAATCGGGCTGTGAGTCGGGTGTCGAGCCAATCCAAATCCACAAGATTTGATCGCGCTCACGCAAGGGGTATGAGGGCACGCGGGCGCGCTCCGGGATGCGCTCTTGGCCCGGCACCTCAATGCACTTGCCCTCGGTGTTGAACAGCAGCCCGTGATAGCCACAGCGCAGGCCCCGCGCCTCTACCACGCCGCACGACAGCGGCAACTCTTTATGGCAACAACGGTCTTCAAGCGCGGCAACCGCACCGTCGGGCGTGCGGTACAGCACCACCGTACGGCTCAGCAAGGTGCGGGCCAGGGGTTGGTCTTTGAGCTCCCAAGAAAAACCTGCGACCCACCAACGGTTAAGTGGGAAGGGTCGAGGTGCGAGACTAATAGCAACCGGGGCGACAAGGGTATTCATGTCCTATCCTGATGAAGATATCTAAACATTTGAATTTCATTTCAATCATAGGCAGTTTGAATGTCCAGCAAAACCGTCAGCACAAACCTAAAGCGACTAATGCGACTTGCCAACTTGACATGTAAACCAAATTATTACAAAATGTTACTCATATAAAAAGGGAGGGTAGGGAAATGACCAATGAGCATAAAAAAGATGTCGATTTGCAACCCATCCTGGCTGAGTTGGATGGTCTTTTGCAGGTCACATCACGCGCATTTGACGCTTTAACGAATCCTAAAGGGGGAAGCTTAAAAATATTCGAAGACTCGCCCACTGAAGCCCTTGACCACACAATCGAGTTACAGGATCAGATGTTGCAAAAAATGGGCATCCTGGAAGTCCAAATGGTAAAAATGAAAGACAAACTGACCCAACCCAAGTCAGACCCAGAAGACGACCACCCGAGTTTATTTGGCCCGACGTGACAGCTGCGTCCAAAGCAACGCAAAAGCCACAAGTGCAATCGCGCAAAACCATGCAAAAGACCAGTTGGCGATAGAGCCCCCAAGGAACGTCCAGTCCACCTTGGCACAGTCGCCACTGCCCTTAAAGATCATGGGAATGGCCCGCTGCAAGGGAAACATTTCAATCATCCCGTAGAAGTCTCGCCCGCACGATGCCACCTCAGGCGGATACCACTGCAACCAACTCTGACGTGCGGCCACGAACGCGCCAAATCCTGCCATCATCATCACCAGCCCAGTGCCGACCAAATGAATCAACTTGTGACTCAAGACTGCCAGCAACGCGGCCATGAAGACGATCAAACTCAAAGCATAGCGCTGAACAATGCACATGGGGCACGGCTCCAGCCCCACCACATGCTGCAAATACAAACCAAAACCCAGCAAGCCCAAGCTCACCACAGCAATGGTCATCATGATTTCACGCACACGTAAACGACTTAACACAGGGACTCCTAAGTAAAACCTCGCTGAACCCACCCGCAAGGGACAAGGGATCATCCAAAACCAGCGACAATTGATGAAACGTGAAGGGACAGGCCCTAGCTTAGCCTAGCTCTGCCTTCCACGCACCCCACCCCACTAAGGAATTGAACTCATGGCACGCACGGTGAACTGCATCAAACTCGGCAAAGAAGCTGAGGGACTCGACTTCCCCCCCTACCCGGGTGAACTCGGCAAACGCCTGTGGGAAAGCGTCAGCAAAGAAGCCTGGGCCGCCTGGCTCAAGCACCAGACCATGCTGGTCAATGAGAACCGCTTGAACCTGGCCGACGCCCGCGCACGCCAGTACCTGGCACGCCAGATGGAAAACCACTTCTTCGGCGCCGGTGCCGATCAAGCGCAGGGCTACGTGCCCCCTACCGCTTAAATTTGCGGCTAAAACTCCGCCAGCGCCTTTAGCGATTTTTCCCGCATGCTTGAGTCAGCGTCGCAGCCCCTGTTGCAGGGCTGTGGCCTGCCTCTGGCGTGGCGTGACCAGTCGGCTTGGCGCGTGCTGGACACCAACTTTCATCAAGGCAAGCGGTTTTTAGAGGCTTGGCAGACTTGGCTGGCTGACGCCAAGCGCCCTCGCCTCCTGCACTACGTCGCCCTGTGCGAGCTCCCGCCGTCCGGGGATGCGATTTTGCAGGCCGCTGCTATCACCTTTGCATCCTCTGAGCTGCATGAGCTGGCGCAAGAATTGGCGCAAGAATGCCTGAGTCTAGGCACAGGTTTTCAGCGCATCAGCTTGAACGAAGGCCGAGTGCTGCTCACCCTGTGCGTGGGCGAGACCCAAGCCCTGTTGCGGGAGCAGCAATTTGCAGCGGACTGCGTGGTGTGGGACGCACCTGAATTCGTGTCCGAGTCCCATCGCTGGGCTCTCAAAGCACTGGCCCGCTGCTGTCGCCGTGGCACTCAGCTCGTCACAGCTCAAGCACCAAGCACCACGCAAGCCGCATGGCTGCTGCAAACCGGCTTTGAGACGGCCCACAACGGGGTGTCAAACCAATGGACTTACAACCCCGCTTGGGCGCTGAAAACCACACGCCACCCTGATCTGGCCCGCGCCCTGAAAGCGCCGCCGCCTTCGGACTGCGTGGTGATTGGCGCAGGCCTGGCAGGGGCCAGCGTGGCGAGCGCCTTGGCCCGGCGCGGCTGGCAGGTGCAGGTGCTGGATGCAGCAGCAACGCCCGCAGCAGGCGCGTCCAGCCTACCGGTGGGGTTGGTTGTGCCGCACGTCTCCGCAGATGACAACCCGCGCTCGCAGCTCTCTCGCAGCGGCATCCGCATGAGCTTGCAACAGGCGAAAACCCTGCTCACATCGGGCCAAGACTGGGCTCTGAGCGGCGTGCTGGAGCACCGGGAGCTGGGTGTCTCCACACTCTGGCATGCCCGTGCCGGGTGGATCAAACCCGCTCAACTCGTGCAGACTTGGCTGGCGCAACCCGGCATTCGTTTTGTGCCCCATGCCCCAGTGGCAAGGCTGCGGCGCGAAGCTGATGTTTGGCTTTTGCACAATGCAGCAGGACAGGTGCTGGCCCGCGCCAAGCATGTCATTTTTGCCAATGCCTGGGGCGCACAAGCCCTGCTTGATGATTTACGAATGACCGCGCCGGAACTTGCGCCCAGCTTGGCCCGCTTGCCCGCACTGCAAGGCATTCGCGGCGTCATGTCCTGGGGTATGCAAGGGCCGGAGCAGACCAGCGCTTTACCAGCGTTTCCCGTCAACGGACTGGGCAGTTTGATTTGCAACATCCCCATGGGCCATCGAACAGGTCATGCAACTGAAAACGCCACAAATCTTTTGGCCTGGTATGCCGGTGCTACCTATGAAACTGGCGAACTCATCAACGCGCCGCTGTCGGCCCACCACCAAACCAACCTCCAGAAATTACGCACGCTGCTCCCTGAAGCTGCGCAAGTCCTAGCTCCGGCATTTGCCACCGGCGAGGCACAAGCCTGGCAAGGCACACGCTGCGTCACCCCAGACCGGCTGCCCGTGGTCGGCCCCATGGAGGCCAGCGCTTCACCCAGCTTGTGGATAAGCGCCGCCCTGGGTTCACGCGGCTTAAGTTATGCCGTCTTGTGCGCCGAGCTACTGGCCGCCCAAATGGGGGGCGAGCCTTGGCCACTGCCCGCCTCTTTGGCGCGCCACCTCAGCGCCTTGCGCGCGCATGAGAGCAAGGGTGAATCAGCGATGGGATAATCCATCCATGACTATCACCTACAAAGACGAACAAGGCATTGCGGGCATGCGGGTTGCGGGCCGTCTGGCCTCTGAAGTGCTGGATTTCCTCACCCCTCACGTCAAACCCGGCATCACCACCGACGCGTTGGACAAACTGGCGCATGACTTCATCACGCAAGTGCAGGGCTGCATTCCCGCCCCGCTGAACTACGCCCCTTCGGGCTACAAGCCCTACCCAAAATCGATCTGCACCTCTATCAACCACCAGGTGTGTCACGGCATCCCCAGCGACAAGGTGTTGAAAAAAGGCGACATCGTCAACATCGACGTCACCGTGATCAAAGACGGCTGGCACGGCGACACCAGCCGCATGTTTGCGGTGGGCGACGCCTCCATTGCCGCAAAACGCCTGTGCGCCATGACCTATGACGCCATGTGGCACGGCATCCGCATGGTCAAACCCGGCATCCACCTGGGTGACATCGGCTGGGCCATCCAGAAGTTTGCCGAGAGCAACGGTTTTAGCATCGTGCGTGAATTCTGCGGCCACGGTATCGGCCTGGGTTTCCATGAAGAACCCCAAGTGCTGCATTACGGCAAACCCGGCACCTTGGATGTGCTCAAAGAGGGCATGACTTTTACCATCGAGCCCATGATCAACGCTGGCAAGCGCGACATCCGAGAAGCCGGTGACGGCTGGACCATCGTCACCAAAGACCGCTCACTCTCCGCCCAGTGGGAGCACACCATTTTGGTCACTCCCACGGGCTATGAGGTGCTCACGCTCTCAGCGGGTAGCCCCCCCACGCCCGCCTTCGTGACGGCTTGAAGCATGGCGGATCAGGCCGTGACTCTTACTTCCATTCGCGACCATTACCGCGCCCAAAAATCAGCGCTCTTAGATACGGCAGCCAGCGGGGGGGCATCCACCCGTGCGGTGCGTTCCGCGCTGCATCAGCTCTCCAAACTGAGCGACGACACGCTCAAGTCTTTGTGGCAGATGGCCGGTTTCGATTCGAGTCTGGCCCTGGTGGCCGTCGGCGGCTATGGCCGGGGCGAGTTGTTCCCCTACTCCGACATTGACGTGCTGCTGCTCCTGCCCGATGCCCAGTCCCCCGAGCAAGACGCCGACCTCAAAAGCCGAATCGAGACCTTCATCACCAGTTGCTGGGATACGGGGCTGGAGATTGGCTCCAGCGTGCGCTCTTTGAGTGAATGCCTGAGCGAAGCCGCCAAAGATGTCACCGTGCAAACGGCTTTGCTGGAGTCGCGTCTGGTGACCGGCCACGCAGCGCTGTATCAGTCACTTTGCGAACAGTTCAAACAAGCCATCGACCCCAAGGCATTCTTCGTGGCCAAGACGCTGGAGATGCACCAGCGCTATAGCAAATTTGAAGACACGCCCTATTCGCTAGAGCCCAACTGCAAAGAATCCCCCGGTGGCCTGCGTGACTTGCAAATCATTCTGTGGGTGGCCCATGCCGCAGGCCTGGGCCACACTTGGGACGCGCTGGCACGCAACGGCATCGCCACTGCGTTTGAAGTGCGCCAGCTCAAGCGCAACGAAGCAACGCTGCGCTTGATTCGTACGCGTCTGCACCTGATTGCCAAGCGGCGTGAAGACCGGCTTGTTTTCGACTTGCAAACGGCAGTCGCAGAATCCTTCGGCTTCACCTCGGTTTCTACCGGTGACGGCAAACCGATGGCCCGCGCCAGCGAAGCGCTGATGCGGCGTTACTACTGGGCAGCGAAGGCCGTCGTGCAGCTCAACCAAATTTTGCTGCTCAACATCGAAGAGCGCATCAACCCATCCAGCCAACAACCGCAAGCCATTAACGCCCGTTTCAGCGACAAAGACGGGCTGATTGAAGTCAACAGCGACGACCTGTACCAGCGCGAGCCGCAGGCCATTCTGGAAACTTTTTTGTTGTTTCAGACCACCAGCGGGGCCAAGGGCCTGTCCGCCCGCACCCTGCGCGCCCTGTACAACGCCCGCACGGTGATGGACGCCAAGTTTCGCCATGACCCAGTGAACCGCGAAACCTTCAAAAAAATCCTTATGCAGCGCCAGGGCATCACCCACGCTATGCGTTTGATGAACCAGACCTCGGTGCTGGGGCGCTACCTGTGGGCGTTTCGTCGCATCGTTGGGCAGATGCAACACGACCTGTTTCACGTCTATACGGTGGACCAGCACATCCTGATGGTGCTGCGCAATGTGCGTCGATTTTTCATTGCCGAGCACGCGCATGAATATCCTTTTTGTTCGCAGCTCGCTGCGGGCTGGGACAAACCCTGGATTTTTTACGTAGCCGCGCTGTACCATGACATCGCGAAGGGGCGCGGGGGCGACCACTCTGAACTGGGTGTGGGCGAAGCCCGCCGTTTTTGCCAACAGCACGGTATTGATCGCCAAGATGCCAAGCTGATTGAGTTTTTGGTGCAAGAGCACCTGAGCATGAGCCGCATCGCCCAAAAGTCTGACCTAAGCGACCCCGACGTGATTGCCGCCTTTGCCCAACGTGTGGGCAATGAGCGCTACCTCACGGCACTGTACCTGCTGACGGTGGCCGACATACGTGGCACCTCGCCCAAAGTGTGGAACGCCTGGAAGGGCAAGCTACTGGAAGACCTGTACCGCCTGACCCTGCGCACGCTGGGTGGCCACGCGCCCTCGCCCGACGCCGAGGTGGAAGCACGCAAGCGCGAGGCCTTGGTCAACCTGGCACTGCACGCACTACCCTTTGAGGCGCAGAAAAAACTCTGGGCTACCTTGGATGTGAGCTACTTCATGCGCCACGACGCTGCCGACATCGCCTGGCACACTCGACAGCTCTCTCGCGAGGTGGGCACAGACAAAGTCATCGTTCGGGCGCGTCGCTCGTTGGTGGGCGAAGGCCTGCAGGTGCTGGTCTATACCCAAGACCAGCCCGACCTGTTTGCCCGCATCTGCGGCTATTTTGACCATGGCGGCTACAGCATTTTGGATGCCCGCATCCACACCGCCCTCAATGGCTATGCGCTAGACACATTCCAGGTGGTGACATCCATCCAGCCCGAGCACTACCAAGAGCTCACCAGCATGATCGAGACCGAGTTGGCGCAGGCCATTGCTACGGGTGACCCGCTACCCACCCCGAGCCGAGGCCGGGTCTCACGCCGGGTCAAGAGCTTTCCCATCGTGCCCCGCGTGGGTCTCAAGCCTGATGAAAAAGGTCAGCGCTGGCTGCTCAGCATCGCTGCCAGTGACCAGGCCGGTTTGCTCTACAACGTGGCACGCGTGCTCGCTCGCCACGGCATTAACTTGCAACTCGCCAAGATCAACACCCTGGGTGAACGGGTGGACGACACCTTCTTGATTGACGGCGCAGCACTGCAAAACAACCGCACCCAGATTGAGATTGAGACCGAGCTGCTGAGCACTCTGTCCACCTGACAAACGCTTAACCAAGGCGGTTTAGGCTGTTCAACACGCCCTTTAAAAACACTGTCCTCGCAAAGGGAAATACGGTAGAGTGAACCGTATGCAGCCCGAAGCCGCCGCCCAACTGGTCAGCCCCGCGCGCCCGATCAGCCAAATCAATTGGCTGTTTTCTTGGCCGCTCATTGTCGGTGTGTTGGTTTATCTGTATGTGTTGTATGCAGGATCAGCGCTGCTCAGTGACGGCGACACCTTCTGGCATATCGCCACCGGGCAATGGATTCTTCAGCACGGCGCCGTCCCCAGCGTTGATCCGTTCTCACACACCATGCCGGGCGCCCCGTGGACCGCGCACGAGTGGTTGTCCGAGGTCTTACTGGCCTGCGCGCATGATCTTGGCGGCTGGACTGGTGTGGTGGCCCTCACCGGCCTGATGTTCAGCGCAGCCATCGCGCTGCTGACCCGCGCTGTACTCAAATCCATTGAGCCAGTCTATGCCCTGATCTTTGCCACCTATGCCGTCTTGATGACGGCGTCTCACCTACTGGCTCGCCCCCACATTCTTGCCACGCCTTTGATGTTGATCTGGATCATCGAGCTGGTGCGCGCCAGCGACGAGCAGCGCAGACCATCGCTGTGGCTGCTGCCGGCAATGACGCTGTGGGCCAATATGCATGGCGGCTTCACGCTGGGTTTGGCCCTGATCGGCCCTTTCGCGCTCGAAGCGGTCATTGCGGCCCGTCCAGAGCAACGGGCGCTTGCCGTAGCGAAGTCATGGGCTTTTTTCTTTCTTCTCGCCATTGCCAGTTCGCTCGTCACGCCACATGGCCCGCAAGGTATTTTGTTCACCTGGCACGTCCTGTTCAACTCCAGCTACGCCCTGGCTCACATTGGCGAATGGGCATCTCCCAACTTCCACGGACTCCAAGTTTTGGAGATATGGCTTCTGGGTGGCATGGCACTCTTCATGTACCAAGGTCTGCGTCTGCCACCCATACGGTTGCTGGTGTTGCTGGGGCTGCTGCATCTGGCCCTCAAGCACGTTCGCTATGTGGAGTTGCTCGGCTTGCTCGCACCCGTGTTTTTGGCCGCCCCACTGGCCACCCAGTGGCAGCAACGGCGTCAGAGCGAACCACAACTCGAATCGGTTGATCGCTTCTTCTTGAAACTGGCTCAACCGACCAGTCGTGCTGCCGCCGTAGTGAGTTTGATTTTCTTACTCGGCTTCACCTTCCTGGTTGCCAAAATAAAACCGATTCAAGTGGACGAATCAAGCGCCCCCACCCAAGCCATCAAAGCCGCGCAAGCACTGGGCCTACGTGGCCCAGTTTTGAATGACTATGGCTGGGGTGGCCATTTGATCTATGCCAACATCGCGCCCTTCATCGATGGCCGAGCCGATATCTACGGGGATGACTTTCTTAAAAAATATATCGAAGCACTCGGACTCAAAGAATCTGATGGCTTGGAGAAGCTGATAGAACAATACAAAATTGAGTGGACTTTGCTGCCCACCGGAAGTCCAGCGGCCTCATTGCTGGACCACCTCCCCGAATGGCGTCGCCTCTATGCCGACAAAATCGCCGTGGTTCATGCCAAAAGCATGCACCCAAGTTTCGAGATTCAAAAACCCTAATGGTTGATCTCAAAAATGTCCGGAAAATTAAGCCACCATCTGCTGCGTCTACCGCGTAGAAAACACATTTCAATCGTCGTCCCTTTTTTTAACGAGGGCGATGGGGTTGAAATTTTTAATGCAGCACTGCAAACCGTACTGGCAGAACTACCTGACTATCAATTCGAAATCATCTGCATTGACGACGGCAGTACAGACGACACGCTAGACCGGCTGCTGACACTGGCACAAACAAACCCGCAATACCATGTGATCGAACTCAGTCGCAACTTCGGCAAAGAGGCCGCCATGACGGCTGGACTTGATTTGGCCAGTGGGCAAGCGGTAATTCCGATTGATGCTGATCTGCAAGACCCCCCTTGCCTGATTCTCCAGTTTGTGCGAGCCTGGGAAAACGGTGCAGAAGTGGTTCTGGCACACCGTGCACACCGCGACACAGACAGCTACTTGAAACGAAAAACCGCCGCGTGGTTTTATCGACTACACAACCATCTGGCGGACATCTCAATTCCACAAAACGTGGGCGACTTCAGGCTGATGGATCGGTGCGTGGTGGACGCACTCAAGCGCTTGCCCGAGCAACAGCGCTTCATGAAGGGCCTGTTTTCTTGGGTCGGCTTCAAAACGGTGGTGGTGGAGTACGACCGGGAACCCAGAGCCTTTGGCGCCTCCAAATTCCCTGGCTGGAAACTCTGGAATTTTGCGATTGAAGGTATTACCAGCTTCAGTACCACGCCCTTGAAAATATGGACTTATGTGGGCACTACCGGGGCAGCTTTCACCATTCTGTATGCCTTGTTTATTCTTCTGCGGGTCTTGATTTAGGGAATTGACGTGCCGGGCTACGCTTCGCTGCTGATTGCCATCCTTTTCTTCGGCAGCCTGCAACTCATCAGCCTTGGGCTACTCGGTGAATACATTGGCCGGATTTACATCGAGAGCAAACACCGCCCCATCTACATCATCCGCAACGACTACCGAGAAGATGCCGTCAAGGACGCGTCATGAGTCCAAGCGCCTACAGCGAGATGGCGCAAGTTCAGGATCGGCACTGGTGGTTTGTGGCCCGTCGAAAAATTTTGCACAGTGAACTCGTCCGTCTAAATTTACCTGCCGATGCCAGCATTCTGGAAGTAGGTAGCGGCACGGGGGCCAATCTCGGCTTGCTCAGTGAATTTGGGCACGTCACAGCCCTTGAAATGAGTGCGAATGCCATTGCGTTGTCCAGAGTACGTTCCGACTTTGATGCCAGCCGAATCGTGACCCAGCAGAAGCGCTGCCCCGATGATTTGGACAGTCTGACACAGCAGTTTGACCTGATCTGTCTGTTCGATGTGCTGGAGCATATTGAGGATGATGAACTATCCCTCTCCCGCTTGAAGACCTTGCTCAAACCCGGTGGCACGCTGATGCTGACCGTACCTGCCTATTCGTGGATGTGGGGGCCGCACGACATTCACCTGCATCACAAACGCCGCTACAGCAAAACGCGACTGTTAGCAGACTGTGCGCGGGCAGGTTTGTCGGTCCAGCGTGCCAGCTACTTCAATACGCTCTTGTTTCCACTGGCTGTGGTGGCGCGTTTATTCGAACGGATGACGGGCAAACAAAGCAACGCAGCCTCTCGCGTTCCACAACGGCTGGTCAATGCGTTTTTAACTTCTGTGTTTTCTTTTGAGGGTATCTTGCTCAGTCGCATGACGCTTCCCTTCGGCTTATCTCTACTCGCCACGACCCAAACCCAGCCGCTCAATCGTCCTGCCCCGCATCCAGCCCGGGAAACAACACCTCTGTAAAACCGAACTGGGTGAAATCGCGCACGCGCATCGGGTAGAGCTTTCCGATCAGGTGATCGCACTCATGCTGCACGACGCGGGCATGAAAACCGCTGACCGTGCGCTCTAGTGGGTCGCCGTATTGATCAATGCCCGCGTAGTGAATGTGCGCGTAGCGCGGCACCATGGCGCGCAGGCCGGGCACGGACAAACAGCCTTCCCAGCCCAGCTCTTCTTCAAAAGCGCCAAGTGCTTGACCGTCTTCCGTCAACGGTGTGATCACCGGGTTGCACAGCACCGTGCGCGGCACTGTGGGCGCATCGGGGTAGCGCGGGTTGAATTCGCCGCTGCCGAAAATCACCACCTGTAAATCGACGCCGATTTGCGGTGCGGCTAATCCAGCACCGTTAGCAGCAGCCATGGTGTCTAGCAGGTCGGTGATGAGCATGTGCAGCTCATCCGAGTCGAACTCTGTCACGGGCTGGGCCACTCGCAGCAGGCGCGTGTCGCCCATTTTTAATATTTCTCGTACAGTCAAGATTTATCTCCCTCAAACGTGGCCAGCATGGCCATCAAAGCGGCCTCGTCCAAAACCGCAATGTCCAACTCTTTAGCTTTGTCGAGCTTGCTGCCTGGCTCGGCACCCGCCACGAGGTAGTGGGTTTTTTTGCTCACCGAGCCGGCCACTTTGGCACCTGCTGCCTCCAACAAATCTTTGGCCTGATCGCGGCTGAGGGTGGGCAGCGTGCCGGTGATGACGAAGGTCTGACCAGCCAACGGCAGTTGTGCTCGCTGTGCAGGTTCGCCCTCGGCCCACTGCAAGCCGCAAGCGCGCAGTTGCTCCACTACTTCGCGGTTGTGCGGCTGTTGAAAAAATGTGTGGATGCTTTCGGCCACGATGGGGCCAACGTCTGCCACTTCAAGCAATTGCTCCACGCTGGCCGCCGTCTCTGGCGTCTCGCCCATGATCGCGTCCAGCTTGCCAAAATGGCTGGCCAAAGCCTTGGCCGTTGCCTCGCCCACATGGCGAATGCCCAAGCCGAAGATGAAGCGTGGCAAGGTTGTTTGTTTGGATTTCTCCAGCGCGTCCAGAATGTTTTGCGCAGATTTATCGGCCATCCGCTCCAAAGCAGCCAACGCGGTGAAGCCCAAGCGGTACAGGTCAGGCAGCGTCTTGACGATGCCCGCGTCCACCAGTTGCTCCACCAGCTTGTCGCCCAAGCCCTCCACCTCCACCGCACGGCGGTGGGCAAAGTGCAGGATGGCTTCTTTACGTTGGGCACTACAAAACAGACCACCGGTGCAGCGGTAGTCGGCTTCGCCTTCTTCGCGCACCGCGGCACTGCCGCACACGGGGCAGGTGTGGGGCATGGTGAAAATAGACCCCCGCTCCTTTTCCCGTTCGGGCTGAGCTTGTCGAAGCCCTTCGACAGGCTCAGGTCGAGCAGATTGGGTGAGAACGACGCCCACAATCTCAGGAATCACGTCCCCCGCCCGCCGCACGATGACGGCATCGCCCACCCGTACATCTTTGCGCCGCGCCTCGTCCTCGTTGTGAAGCGTAGCGTTGGTCACGGTCACGCCGCCGACAAACACAGGTGCAAGCTTTGCCACGGGGGTGAGCTTGCCGGTGCGACCCACTTGCACGTCAATGGCCAGCACGGTGGTGAGCTGCTCTTGCGCCGGGTACTTGTGCGCCACGGCCCAGCGCGGCTCGCGGGTTTTGAAGCCGAGTTGCTGCTGCAATGCCAGTGAGTTGACCTTGTAAACCACGCCATCAATGTCAAACGGCAAGGCATCGCGCTTGGCCCCCATCGCTTGATGAAATTCAAGCAAACCCTGCGCACCACTGACCGCCGCACGATCCGCACACACCGGCACGCCCATGGCCTCAAAAGCATCCAGCATGGCGCTGTGGGTTGGCGGCAGTAGCCAGCCGTCCACCTCGCCCAGCCCGTAGGCGAAGAAGCTCAGGGGCCGTTGCGCAACGATGGCAGGGTCAAGCTGGCGTATCGCACCTGCCGCCGTGTTGCGGGGGTTAATGAAGGTCTTGTCGCCGCGCTGACGCTGCTTGTCGTTGAGCGCGTTGAAGTCATCGCGGCGCATGTACACCTCGCCTCGAATCTCAAGCACCGGGACTTGCACACCCAGCAAGCGCAGTGGTATTTGCCCAATTGTGCGGATGTTTTGAGTGACGTCCTCGCCAGTCTCGCCATCACCCCGTGTAGCGGCCTGCACCAGCACGCCCTGTTCGTAGCGCAGGTTGATGGCCAGACCGTCAAATTTGAGTTCGGCCGCGTACTCGATGGGCGCGTCTTCGTCCTGCAACTTCAACTCTTTCCTGACGCGGGCATCGAATTTTTGTGCACCAGTCTCAGTCGTATCGGTCTCGGTTTCAATCGACAGCATGGGCACCGCATGGCGTACCGATGCGAGTCCATCGAGTGGGCGGCCACCCACGCGCTGTGTGGGCGAATCGGGCGTTACCAGCTCGGGGTGCGCGGCCTCAATCACCTGCAATTCTTGAAACAAGTGGTCGTACTCGGCATCGGGTATTTCAGGCGCATCGAGCACGTAGTAGCGGTGCGCGTGGTGGTGGAGCACGCGGTGTAACTCAGCCACACGCTGTGTCGTTGACAAGGGTAGCGCGGGAGACATGTTGTCAAATAAATCAGGCGTGCTCATGGTCGCCAAGTGCGTTCAAAGCTTTAAGAAAACAAGCGGCGTGCGAGTACTGAACCAGCCGACAAGTCGTGCGCATCCAGCGCGTCATAGAGCGTCTCTAGCTCGGCCCCAATAGCATCCAGCGCCTGCGTGCTCAAGGGCTGGCCGTTGTCATCCGTCACCAGGCCGTCCATGGTGTCGGCCAGTTGCTGCGCAGTCAGGCGCATACGCGCAAAGGCTTGCTCTTGGCGGCCCACCTGGGGCACGTCTAGGCTCAAGCTCAACTCGTTAATGGCGGACTGGGTTGGATCCTCGGCCAGCGCGGCTTGAGAGTCGTAGGTGAGACCCAAAACCGAGGACTGACCGATCACACTCGCCGGCAACACCATTCGCCCAGGAATAACACCGGCAACAAAGCCCAGACGCGCAGCGTTTTGCTGCACGTAGCCAGGGCTCCAGGCCGCATGGCGGGCACGTAAGGTCACGCTCAACTGCGCATCGTGCGGGCTCGCGAATTGATCCAACTCTCGGGCGCGCGCCACTTCTTCGCGCATTTCGGGGAACTCTGGCGTGGCCCCCATCGCGTCGGCATAGGCTTGCGTTTTAACCACGAATTCCGAGTACTCGATGTCGTTCAAAGCACCACTTCTGTTGGCCAGCTGCACACCTGCTTGCATAAGCTTGTAACGCTGCCCTGCCTGCGGAAACTCCCAGCTTAGAGTTTGCTCATTGAAACCCTCAAGGGCAAAAGGTTTGCTGCCCACACGCCTGGTAACGGGCATGGCTGCAAGAGCGGCGTCACCCGATACCGGGTGCTCAAACGCCAAGGGCACGATGACGTCAATCAGTGCGTCCAGGCCTGGTTTCTTTTCAGGCGTAGGCAAGGGGAACTGGGCCGCATCAAACGCTGGATCAAACATGGTGTTGCCACCTTCAGGGTCCACGCGCACAGGCTCAGGGTCGGCTTGGCGCGGCTGGTTGCGACGCGATTGCCAAGCCCCATGCGCGACGACAGCGGCCAACACGAGGCCCCCTGCAACGGCCAAACTTATTTGGAGTGTGCTCATAAATTCATAACTTCTAACTAGCCTCGGCCAAAGAAACAGCCGACTCCATGTCCACCACCACGATGCGAGAAACACCTTGCTCCTGCATCGTCACGCCAATCAACTGCTCGGCCATTTCCATGGCGATTTTGTTGTGGCTGATGAACAGGAACTGGGTGCCGCGACTCATGCTGGAGACCAGCTTGGCGTAGCGCTCGGTGTTGGCGTCGTCCAGTGGCGCGTCCACCTCGTCCAGCAAACAAAACGGAGCTGGGTTGAGTTGGAAAATGGCAAACACCAACGCAATGGCGGTTAGCGCTTTTTCACCGCCCGAGAGCAAGTGAATCGTCTGATTCTTCTTGCCCGGTGGTTGCGCCATCACCTGAACGCCTGAATCCAAAATCTCGTCACCCGTCATCATGAGTTTGGCCTGTCCGCCACCAAACAGCTCGGGGAACATCTTGCCGAAGTGCTCGTTGACAGAGTTGAACGTGCCGCTGAGCAGCTCGCGGGTTTCGCCGTCAATCTTGCGAATGGCGTCTTCCAGCGTGGTCATGGCTTCCACCAAGTCAGCCGTCTGCGCGTCCAGGAACTGCTTGCGCTCACGGGCTGCGGTCAGCTCGTCCAGCGCGGCCAGATTTACTGCACCCAAGGCTGCAATTTCGCGGTTCAGGCGGTCAATCTCGCTCTGCAAACCGGTCAAGCGCACCGCGCCGGTTTCAATGGATAGGGCCAAGGCTTCTAAATCAGCTTTGGCGTCGTCCAGCAACTGGCTGTACTGCTCAAAACCCAAGCGTGCGGCCTGCGCTTTGAGCTGCACATCGGTGATGCGTTGACGCAGCGGCTCTTGCTCGCGGTCTAGCTGCATGCGACGCTCATCGCTGGCACGCAGCTTGGTGGTTAGGTCGTCATATTCGCTGCGGCGGGCGGCGAGGTTTTGTTCGCGCTCCAGCTTGAGGGCCAGCGCGTTTTGCAAACCGGCCTGGGCGGCAGCATCGGTCAGACGGGTGAGCTCATCGCGGGCACGCTGCTCTTCGGCAGCCACGCTGGCGGTCTGCTGCGTGGCCGTGTCCATGGTGCGGGCGAGTTCGGCCTTGCGGGCGTCCAGCGTGCGCAGGGAGAAGGTGGCCTCTTGCGCTTGGCGCTCCAAGCTGCGTTGCTGCTCTCTAGAGGCGGCCAGTTTGCGCTCGGCCTCCAGCACACGCTCGTCCAGTTGCGCATGGCGTTCTTGGCTGTCGGCCAGGGCCATGTCGAGCTCTTCAAAGCGGCCTTCAGCGGCCACGCGGCGCTCTTGCAGGTCTTCCAGCTGCGCGTCCACTTCGGCCAAGTCGCCCGCCAACTGGGCGCTGCGGGCACGGGCTTGCTCGGCCAGTTGCGTCAAGCGCAGCGTTTCTACCTGCAGCGCATGGGCACGGGTCTGGCTCTCGGTCGCTTCACGGCGGGCCTGCACCAGGCGTTGCGACGCATCGGCATAGGCCGATTCGGCCCGCACCAGGCCCGTGCGCGACTCTTCGCTGATGAAGGTTTGCGCGCGCAACTGCTTCTCAAGGTTTTCGATTTCCTGCGCGCGGGCCAGCAGACCGGCTTGTTCTGAGTCTGGCGCGTAAAAGTTCACGCCATGGGCACTCACCGTGTGGCCGTTTTTAACGAACAGGTTGTCACCGGGTTGGAGCTGGCTGCGCAGGCTCAGTGCTTCATCAAAGCTCTGAGCAACAAAGCAACCCTGCAACCAATCCACCAGCACAGCCCGCAAGCCCGCGTCGTTCACGCGCAGCAAGTCTGACAGCCGAGGCAAAGTGGCGTTGCCCTCGGGCAGGCCTGCGGCGGGCGGACTGTAAAACGCAAGCTTGGCGGGCGGTGCATCAGCCCCACCCACACCCAGGAAGCCGCGCACCATCTCCAGGCGGCTCACCTCTAGCGCGCCCATGCGCTCACGCAGGGCGGCCTCTAGGGCATTTTCCCAACCTAACTCAATGTGCACCTTGGTCCACAGGCCTTGCAAATCGGCCAGACCGTGCTTGGCCAGCCAGGGTTGCAGCTTGCCGTCGGTTTTGACCTTCTCTTGCAGCGCCTTAAGCGCTTCAAGCCGGGCCGACAACTCGGCCTTGAGGGCAGACTCGGTATTGGCCAGTTGCTGCTGCGCACGCCGCGCCTCGTCAAGCTGGGGCACGCTGTCCTGCAGCTCGTGCAGGCGCGCGTCCAGCACGCTGGCGGACTCTTGTGCTTCATCCAACTGCTCTTGCAAATTTTGCAGACGCGCTTCGTCGGGCGCGGCCAGGGCGTTTTTATCGGCGCTCAGGCGCTCGCGTCGCACCTCGGCTTGGCGTGATTGTTCTTCAATGCCGCGTTGCTCCGCTGCCAGCACTTGAATTTGCTGCTGCACCTGCGTCACGCTGGTGCGCTGCTCGTTGGCTTTGTTTTGCGCCAAGCGCAGCGCGTCTTCCATATCGGGCAGGAACTGCGCCTGTTCTTCCAGTTGCGCGGCCAGCAGCTCGGTTTGCTCTTCGCCCACCAGGGCCAGCTCGGCCAAGCGCTCCAGCTCTGCGCTGGCATCTTCATGGCGAGTAGCCCACTGCGCGGTTTGCTCGGCCAGCGTCACGAGGCGCTGCTCAACGCGCTGGCGGCCCTCCACCACAAAGCGGATTTCAGCCTCAAGCCGCCCCACCTCGGTGCTGGCCTCGTACAGCAAGCCTTGCGACTGGTTGACCTGGTCGCCAGCGGCATAGTGCGCCTGGCGAATCGTCTCCAAATCGGCCTCGATGTGGCGCAGGGAGGCCACACGGGATTCCAGCTCGTTCACCGCTTTGTCTGCATCTACCTTGATGCGAGCCTGATCGGCTTCAGACTCGGCACGGCGCAAGAACCAAAGCTGCTGCTGCTTGAGCGTACTGTCCGCTTGCAGCGTGTTGAATTTGCGGGCCACTTCGGCCTGCTTTTCCAGCTTGTCTAAATTGGCGTTGAGTTCGCGCAGAATGTCTTCCACGCGGGTCAGGTTTTCACGCGTGTCCGAGAGGCGATTTTCCGTTTCGCGACGGCGCTCTTTGTATTTGGAGACGCCAGCGGCCTCTTCTAAAAACAAGCGCAGCTCTTCGGGCTTGGACTCGATGATGCGGCTGATCGTGCCTTGGCCAATGATGGCGTAGGCTCGCGGCCCCAGGCCCGTGCCCAGGAACACGTCTTGCACGTCACGGCGGCGCACCGGTTGGTTGTTGAGGTAATAGCTACTGGTGCCGTCACGCGTCAACACGCGTTTGACAGCGATCTCGGTGAACTGGCTCCACTGGCCACCGGCACGGTGATCCGAGTTGTCAAAAATCAACTCCACACTGGCCCGGCTGGCGGGCTTGCGGATGTTGGTGCCGTTGAAGATCACGTCCTGCATGGACTCGCCACGCAACTCGCTGGCGCGGCTTTCGCCCAGCACCCAGCGCACGGCATCCATGATGTTGGACTTGCCGCAGCCGTTTGGCCCGACCACGCCCACCAGCTGCCCTGGCAGCATGAAGTTGGTGGGCTCGGCAAAGGACTTGAAGCCCGCTAGTTTGATCGAATTAAGGCGCACGACTAAGTTTTAAAACAGCCAAGCTGTTGATTACATTGAAAATTATTCGACACCTGCGCTTGGCAGGGGCCTTGATGATACCGTGAGCGCCGATAATGCAGACCCATGAACCCCCTCCTCACCCGGCTCCAGCCCTACCCTTTTGAGCGCCTGAAGCAGCTTTTTGCGCCCATCACGCCCAACCCGGCCCTGCGCCCCATCAGTTTGGGCATTGGCGAGCCCCGCCATGCCACACCCCAACTCATCACCGACGCGCTGACCGCCAACCAGAGCGGCCTGTCCAGCTACCCCGCCACTGCGGGTGAGCCCGCCTTTCGCGCTGCGGCTGCGGGCTGGCTGCAAAGAAGGTACGGCATTGACGTCAACCCCGCCACCCAGGTGCTGCCCGTCAACGGCACGCGCGAGGCCTTGTTTGCCCTGACACAAACCCTGGTTGACCCGTCCCAGCCGGGCGCGACAGTGCTGTGCCCCAACCCGTTCTACCAAATCTACGAAGGTGCAGTCCTATTGGCCGGAGCCCAGCCCTACTTTGTGCCCAGCGATCCGGCGAAAAATTTTGCGGTGGACTGGGACAGCGTGCCTGCTGACGTGTGGGCCAGCACGCAGATGATGTTCGTCTGCTCCCCCGGCAACCCCACCGGGGCTGTGATGCCGCTGGACGAGTGGAAAAAGCTCTTCGACTTGAGCGACCGCTACGGCTTCGTCATCGCCTCGGACGAGTGCTACAGCGAGATTTATTTCCGAGAAGAGCCCCCGCTGGGCGGCATGGAGGCCGCCGTCAAGCTGGGCCGAACCGACTTTAAAAACCTCATCTCACTCACCAGCTTGTCCAAGCGCAGCAACGTGCCCGGCATGCGCAGCGGCTTTGTGGCGGGGGACGCAGCCCTCATCAAGCAGTTTTTACTCTACCGCACCTACCACGGCAGCGCCATGAGCACGGTGGTGCAGGCCGCCAGCATTGCCGCCTGGGGCGACGAGCAACACGTCATTGACAACCGCAACCTGTACCGCTCCAAATTCGCCCAGGTCACCCCGATCTTGGCCGAGGTGCTGGACGTGGCCCTGCCCGATGCGGCCTTTTACCTGTGGGCCGGGGTCAAGGGCAGCGACGTGGATTTCGCCCGAGACCTCTACGCAAATTACAATGTCACTGTTTTACCGGGCAGCTACCTGGCACGCGAAGCCCAGGGCTTCAACCCAGGGGCCGGGCGCATTCGCATGGCCTTGGTGGCTGAGACCGCCGAGTGCGTGGAAGCCGCCCAGCGCATAGCCCAGTTTGTCAAAACCAGAACCTAAAACCATCTCAACTTAAAAGCCGAGCATTTTCATGACCCAACAACTCCAAGCCATCATCGACGCCGCGTGGGACAACCGCGCCAACATCTCTGTCCAGTCCGCCTCCAAAGAGGTGTCTGAAGCGGTTGAGCACGTTATCACCGAACTCAACAAAGGCCGCCTGCGCGTGGCCACCCGCGAGAGCGTGGGCCAGTGGACGGTGCACCAGTGGATCAAAAAAGCCGTGCTGCTGTCCTTCCGCCTGAAAGACAACGAAATTATGAAAGCCGGCGACCTGGGCTTTTACGACAAAGTGCAAACCAAATTCTCCCACCTGAGCGCTGATGAAATGAAAGCCACCGGCGTGCGCGTGGTGCCCCCAGCCGTGGCGCGCCGTGGCAGCTTTATCGCCAAGGGCGCGATTTTGATGCCCTCCTATGTCAACATCGGCGCGTACGTCGATGAAGGCACGATGGTGGACACCTGGGCCACGGTGGGCAGTTGCGCCCAAATCGGCAAAAACGTGCACCTCTCCGGCGGCGTGGGCATTGGTGGCGTGCTGGAGCCCGTGCAGGCGGGCCCCACCATCATTGAAGACAACTGCTTCATCGGCGCGCGCTCTGAGGTAGTTGAAGGCGTTGTGATCGAAGAAAACTCGGTGCTCTCCATGGGCGTGTACATCGGCCAAAGCACCCCGATTTATGACCGCGCCACGGGTGAGATCACCTATGGCCGCGTGCCATCCGGCTCGGTGGTCATCAGCGGCACGCTGCCTAAGGACAATGGCCGCTACAGCCTGTACGCCGCCATCATCGTCAAGCGGGTCGATGCGCAAACCCGCGCCAAGACCAGCCTGAACGACCTGCTGCGCGACTGATCTAGACAAACAGGGAGGGTACTGAATGGGCAATATGGAGCGCATCCTGCGCTTGATGAGCGAGAAGAAAGCCTCGGACGTTTATCTGTCGGCCCACTCCCCAGCACTCATTCGCATCAACGGGCAATGCGTGCCCATTAACAGCCAGTCACTGCCTGCTGATGCGCCGCGCAATTTGCTGGCCGAAGTTATCTCTCCCGAGCGTATGGCCGAGCTGGAGGAAAAAGGGGAATTGAACTTGGGTTTCCCACTGGAAGGCGTCGGGCGTTTTCGTTTGAGTGCCATGCGCCAACGCGGCTCCATCGCCGCAGTCATTCGCTACATCACCAACGAAATCCCCCCCCTTTCGGCCTTGTCATTGCCTGCTATCCTGACCGATCTGATCATGGAAAAGCGTGGCTTGATTTTGATGGTCGGGGCCACCGGCATGGGCAAAAGCACCACCCTGGCCTCGATGCTAGACCACCGCAACGAGAACACGCCCGGCCACATCTTGACGATTGAAGACCCTATTGAGTACCTGTTTAAAAACAAGCGATCGGTGGTCAATCAACGCGAGGTCGGCTTTGACACCGAGTCTCAAGAAATAGCCCTGAAAAACGCGCTGCGCCAAGCGCCAGACGTCATCATGATTGGCGAGATCCGCGACCGCGAAACCATGTCCGCCGCCTTAGCCTACGCACAAACCGGTCACTTGTGCCTGGCCACCTTGCACGCCAACAACAGCTACCAGGCGCTCAACCGAATTTTGAGCTTTTACCCAGTGGAGGTGCGCCCCACCATGCTGGGTGACTTGGCCGTTGCCCTAAAAGCCATCATCTCGCAACGCTTGCTGCGCACGACTTCGGGTGGTCGCACACCGGCGGTGGAGGTGATGATGAACACCAAGCTCGTCGCCGAGATGATTGAGAAGGGCGACTTCTCGGGCATCAAAGACGTCCAAGCGAACGCTATAAGCGAAGGGTCACAGAATTTCGAAGAAGACATCGCCCGCCTCATCACCCAAGGCTTGGTGGACCGCAAAGAGGGCCTGGCCCATGCCGACTCCACCACCAACCTGATATGGCGTTTGCAAAACACTTTTGACAGGCCATCCCAAAAAATAGAACCGATTGAAGACCCTGATGACACACCGTCATTTACCGAAATCACCATGGACGTGCACCACGAATGACCCGCACCCTTGAACTCACCGAGCAACTGATCGCCCAAGCCTCCGTCACCCCGCTGGACGCTGGTTGCCAAGCATTGATTTCTGCACGCTTAGCTCCGCTGGGCTTTGTCTGCGAGACCATTGCCAGCGGCCCAGACGACTTTCGCGTCACTAATTTATGGGCAAAACGGCCTGCAGCCAAAAAATCAGCTGCGCAAGCAGCTCCTAAATTGATAGTGTTTGCAGGTCACACCGATGTCGTCCCCACCGGCCCGCTGACGCAATGGGGCAGCGACCCTTTCCAACCCACGCATCGCGACGGCAAGCTCTATGGCCGTGGGGCCAGCGACATGAAGGCATCACTCGCTGCTTTTGTGGTGGCAGCGGAAGAGTTTGTGGCTGCGCAGCCTGATGCGAATTTGGACATCGGCTTCCTCTTGACCAGTGACGAAGAAGGCCCCGCCACTGACGGCACGGTGGTTGTGCTTGAGGCACTCAAGCAACGCGGCGAGCGCATGGACTACTGCATCGTGGGCGAACCGACTGCCGTCAAGCGCACCGGTGACATGATCAAAAACGGAAGACGGGGCAGCATGAGCGGCAAGCTCACCGTCAAAGGTGTGCAAGGCCACATTGCCTACCCGCACATGGCCAAAAACCCCATCCACTTGCTCGCCCCGGCCATGGCCGAGCTGGTGAAGATGGAGTGGGACAAGGGCAACGAATTCTTCCCGCCCACCACCTGGCAAATCAGCAACATCCACGGTGGCACAGGGGCCAGCAATGTGATACCGGGCCACGTGGTGGTGGACTTCAACTTTCGCTTTTCCACCGAGTCCACGCCTGAGGGGCTACAGCAGCGTCTGAAAGCCGTTCTGGAACAACACGGCCTGGAGTTTGACTTGACATGGGTGATCAGTGGCTTGCCATTTCTCACCCCACCCGGCACTTTGGTCAACGCCGTGCGCGATGCCATTCATGCTGAAACAGGCATCACCAGCGAGCTGTCCACCAGCGGCGGCACGAGTGATGGACGCTTTATCGCCCAATTTTGCCCCCAGGTGATTGAACTCGGCCCGCCCAACGACAGCATCCATATGGTGGACGAGTTCGTGCGCGTGGCCGACATCGAGCCGCTGAAAAACATCTACCGCCGTGTGCTGGAAACGCTGGCGGCATGACGGTTCTTGAACTCATTGAATCCGCCGCCCAGCAATTAACCGACGCCGCTGTGGCCTTTGGTCACGGCACGAACAACGCCTTTGATGAAGCCGCTTGGCTGGTGCTGTGGCAGCTCGGTCTGCCGCTGGACGATTTGGACGGCGTGCAAGACCAATCCGTCAGCCCTGAGCAGCAAACTCTTGTGGCGGCACTCATCGCCAAGCGCATCCAGACCCGCAAGCCCGCCGCCTACTTGACCCAAGAAGCTTGGCTGCAAGGCGTGCCCTTCTTCGTGGACGAGCGCGCTATCGTGCCGCGCTCCTTCATTGCCGAGTTGTTGGTGAATGGCGCGATTGACCCCTGGCTGAGCGAGACCACACAGCGTGTGCTGGACTTGTGCACCGGTAACGGCAGCCTGGCCATCCTTGCTGCGATGGCCTACCCGGATGTCATGGTGGATGGAGCCGACCTGTCCGCCGATGCCCTTGAAGTCGCCCGCATCAACGTGGACAAACACGATCTGCAAAGCCGCGTCACGCTGATGCAGTCCGACGGCTTGAACACGGTGCGCGGCCCCTACGACTTGATCTTATGCAACCCCCCTTACGTCAACGCGCAGAGCATGAGCGCCCTGCCTGCCGAGTACCAAGCCGAGCCCACGCTGGCCCTGGCCGGTGGCGCAGACGGCATGGACTTCATCCGCAAGCTGTTGCGCGACGCCCCCGCCCACATGAGCCCGCAAGCCGTTTTAGTGCTGGAAATCGGCAACGAGCGCAACTACTTTGAAGCCGCCTTTCCCACCCTGGAAGTGGTGTGGCTAGAAACCAGCGCTGGTGAAGACCAGGTGCTGTTGATTACGCGCGATGCGCTTTTGAATAAACAATGATTACCCTTAAAAACGTCGTATTGCGTCGCAGCGCCAAGGTCTTGCTTGATAGCGCCTCCGTCAACATCAACCCCGGTGAAAAAGTCGGCCTTGTGGGCCGCAACGGCGCGGGCAAATCCTCGCTGTTCGCCCTGCTCAACGGCGGCCTGCATGAGGACGCGGGCGAGTACTACATCCCAGCCCAATGGCGCATGGGCCAGGTGGCCCAGGACATGCCCGAGACCGAGCAGAGCGCCACCAGCTTTGTGGTTGAAGGCGACACAGTGTTGCTCGCCGCCCAAGAAGAGGTGACAGCCTCTGAAGCCACCGACGACTACGACCGCATGGCCCACGCCTACATGGCGCTGCAAGACTCGGGCGCACACGACGCCCCGGCCCGCGCGCAGGCGCTGATCCTCGGCCTGGGCTTCAAAACCACCGAGCTCGACAACCCCGTCAACAGCTTCTCCGGCGGTTGGCGCATGCGCCTGCAACTGGCGCGCGCGCTGATGTGCCCGAGTGACTTGCTGCTGCTGGACGAGCCGACCAACCACCTGGACTTGGACGCCCTCGTCTGGCTGGAGGCCTGGCTCAAGCGCTACGAAGGCACGATGCTCGTCATCAGCCATGACCGCGAGTTTTTGGATGCCGTGACCAACGTCACCGTTCACATCGAGAACGCCAAGCTCACCCGCTACGGTGGCAACTACAGCAAGTTTGAAGACCTGCGCTCCGAGCAAATGGCCTTGCAGCAAACGGCCTTTTCCAAGCAGCAGGACAAAATCGCCCACCTGCAAAAATTCATTGCCCGCTTCAAGGCCAAGGCCAGCAAAGCCAAGCAGGCGCAAAGCCGGGTCAAGGCGCTGGACCGCATGGAGAAAATCGCCCCGCTGCTGGCCGAAGCCGACTTCACCTTCGAGTTCAAAGAACCCGCCAACCTGCCCAACCCCATGCTGTCCATGACGGGCGTGAGCTTTGGCTACCCGCCTGCGGAAGACGCGCCCGCCGACACACCGCCCACCATCATCGTGCGCAACGTCAGCCGCTCTGTGCTGGCAGGTCAGCGCATCGGCATTCTGGGCGCCAACGGCCAGGGCAAGTCCACCGTGGTGAAAACCGTGGCCCGTGCCCTGCAACCCATTCTGGGCGAGATGACCGAAGGCAAAGGCCTGAACATCGGCTACTTTGCCCAGCAAGAGCTGGACGTGCTGCGTCCGGCCGACACGCCGCTGGAGCACATGATTGCCCTGGTCAAAGACATGACGGCTGCGGGCAAGATTGCAGGCCAGCAAACCCGCGAGCAAGACCTGCGCAGCTTCCTGGGCACCTTCAACTTTGGCGGCGACATGGTCAAGCAGGCCGTGGGCAGCATGAGCGGCGGCGAAAAAGCCCGCCTGGTGCTGTGCATGATCGTCTGGCAGCGCCCCAACCTGCTGCTGCTGGACGAGCCCACCAATCACCTGGACTTGGCCACGCGCGAGGCGCTCTCCATGGCGCTCAACGAGTTTGAAGGCACCGTGATGCTCGTCAGCCACGACCGAGCGCTTTTGAGAGCCGTGTGCGACGAGTTCTGGATGGTCTCCAAAGGGGGCATCGCCCCGTTCGATGGCGACCTGGATGACTACCAGCGCTACCTGCTGGACGAGGCCAAACGCGTGCGCGAAGAGATCAAAGCCAGCACGTCCAAGGCCGCGAAATCAGCTGATAAAAATGCCGACAAGGCTAACACGGGCAAGGGCAAAAGCAACTCAAACAAGTCAGCCCCTATCAGCGACCAAACCCGCGCCCTCAAGCGCGATCTAGAGAAGCTGGAAACCCGCATGGCCACCCTCAACACCGAAGGCGCTGCGCTGGAAAAACGCCTGACGGCCCCCCTGCCCCCGCAAGAAATTGCCGAGCTGGGCCAGCGCCTGAAAACGCTGAACAAGGACTTGGCACAATGCGAAGAACAGTGGCTTGAGCTGAGCAGTCAGGTGGAGGCCGCAACCGTTTAATTAGGAGCCCCCATGCGCACCCAAGTCGCCATCATCGGCGCAGGCCCCTCAGGCCTGCTACTCGGTCAATTACTCCACAAAGCAGGCATTGACGCCATCATCGTGGAGCGCCAAAGCGGCGACTACGTGCTGGGCCGCATCCGCGCTGGGGTGCTGGAGCAGGTCACGATGGATTTGCTCGATGAAGCTGGCGTGGGCCAGCGCATGCATGCTGAGGGCTTGGTGCACGGCGGCTTTGACATGCTGTTCAAGGGCGAGCGCCACCGCATCGACTTAAACCGCCTTACCGGCGGCAAAAACGTCATGGTCTATGGCCAAACCGAAGTCACGCACGACCTCATGGACGCGCGCCAAGCCGCAGGCCTCACCACGATTTATGAAGCCAACCAGGTGAGCGTGCATGACTATGACAGCGCCAAGCCCCGCGTGCGCTATGAAAAGAATGGCCAAACCCATGAAATCGAATGCGATTTCATTGCCGGTTGCGACGGCTTTCACGGCGTGTGCCGTGCCAGCGTGCCCAAGCGCGCCATCACCGAATTTGAAAAAATCTACCCCTTCGGCTGGCTGGGCATGTTGTCCGACACGCCGCCGGTCCACCACGAGCTGATCTACGCCAACAGCACACGCGGCTTTGCCCTTTGCTCGCAGCGCAGCCACACGCGCAGCCGCTACTACCTGCAAGTGCCCATGACGGACAAGGTAGAGAACTGGTCTGACGCCGCCTTCTGGGACGAGCTGCGCCTGCGGCTTGACCCCGCCGCGCGCGAACAACTCGTCACCGGCCCTGCGCTTGAGAAAAGCATTGCCCCCCTGCGCAGCTTTGTGGCCGAGCCCATGCGCTTTGGCCAAATGTTTTTGGCCGGTGACGCCGCCCACATCGTGCCGCCCACCGGGGCCAAAGGCCTGAACCTGGCCGCGACAGACGTCAAATACCTCTCCAGCGCCATCATCGAGCACTACCAAGACAAGAGCGAGGCGGGCATCAACCACTACTCCGCCCGCTGCCTGCGCCGCATCTGGCGCGCCGAGCGCTTCTCGTGGTGGTTCACCAGCCTGATGCACAACTTCCCAGAGAACGGCCCCATCGGCCAAAAGCTGCAAGAAGCCGAGCTGGACTACATCGTCAACTCGGATGTCGGGGCGCGATCGGTGGCGGAGAATTATGTGGGCCTTCCGCTGAATTTTGGGGAGTAAAAAATGACAAAACCCCTGCGCGGTGTGCGCGTGCTCAGTCTGGCACTCAACCTGCCCGGCCCCGCCGCCCTGATGCGCTTGCGCGCCATGGGGGCCAGTTGCACCAAGGTCGAGCCGCCGTCAGGCGACCCCATGGTGCTCTACAGCACCCAAGCCTATGAAGCGCTGCACGCGGGCATCAAACAACGCACGCTCAACCTCAAAACCGAAAAAGACCTGGCCCAACTGCACAAGCTTCTGGCGCGCACCGACGTGCTGCTCACCTCCTTTCGCCCCTCAGCGCTGGCCAAGCTGGGCTTGAGCTGGCCCGCCTTGCGCAAACACTACCCCGAACTCAGCCAGATCAGCATCGTCGGCGCACCCGGCGCAGGGGCCGAAGTGCCCGGCCACGACCTCACCTACCTGGCCGAAGCAGGCCTTGTCACCGGCCTGGACTTGCCCCCCACCCTCTTCGCCGACATGGGCGGCGCGCTCATGGCCAGCGAGGCCGTGCTGGCTGCGGTGCTGCATCAAAAATTAAAAGGCAAAGGCACGCATCAAGAAGTGGCCTTGTCGGATAGCGCCACCTGGCTCGCCCTGCCCCGCACTTGGGGCCTGACCACCCCCGGCACCATGATCGGCGGCGCCCATGCAGGCTACCGCGTCTATGCCTGCAAAGACGGCCGCGTGGCCATAGCCGCACTGGAGCCGCACTTTGCTGCTGCGCTGTGTGCGGCGGCGGGGGTCACGGCGGGCGTTGCTGGTGTCAGCTTGCAGACGATGCGCTCAAGCACCACGCATAAAACCATTACGGACTGGTTGATGACGAAGACGCGTAAGGCGCTGGACAGGCTCGCGGTGGAAAAAGACATTCCGTTGCATACGCTGAATCGCTGAGCGCAAGTTTCAGATCACCCAACATGTCGAATTGCCTCGCACCCCGGCCAGCATTCGGCTTTACGCCGGTTATTGAGTCCAATGCTAGGACGCCCCCTACAACGTCAACCTTAGGTTTCCCGAATGCGCTTATCCGGCACTCTCAGATCATGGATGAACGACCGAGGCTTCGGCTTCATCGCACCGACACATGGCGGTGCCGATCTGTTCGTGCATGTCAGCGCACTCCCCAGAGATTGCTCACAACCAACAATCGGCGAAAAACTGACATACGAGTTAGGGCGCGGCAAAAACGGTAAGCCGCAAGCTGTGAACGTGCAGCGCGCGTCGATTGGTCACACGAGTCAGCGGCCTCATACCCGTAGGCCCCAGTCCAGGCAGGGGCGCTCCCCAATCCCTAGGCTAATTGGCCTGCTACTCCTTCTTGCGCTTTGTGCATTCGGCTTCAATGAGTATCAGAGTCAGAAACGGGCATCGGCGTATTCACCACAACTTCAACAGTTAGCCACCGAGCCGGAACATCGCACAATGCCGCCGACCGTGGCGCAAGGCTTCAAGTGCGACGGTCGTACGTACTGCTCTCAAATGACCTCATGCACGGAGGCAAAGTTCTTCCTCAAAAATTGTCCTGGAACCCAAATGGACGGCAACAATGACGGAACGCCTTGTGAGCAGCAATGGTGCACGAGTTGGCTTGCTAAGTAGACGCGCCGCCGAGACTGGGGCTAATGATCTTCACAATTAAGTTGACTGTTATCCGGTTAACGTGTAATATTTAAAAATGTCGATTCAGTCCTTTATGTGCGCAGATACACAGGCGTTGTTTGAAACTGGCAAGAGCGCCAGATTTGCCAACATCAAGAAAGTGGCGGAACGAAAGCTGGCTCAATTGGACGCGGCACCTTCGGTCAACTTCATGAGATCACCGCCTGGCAATGACCTCAAAGAGTACGACGGAGCTTGGCATGTGAGGATCAATGACCAGTGGCGGCTAATTTTCAAATGGGGAGCGAGCGGCCCCTATGACGTTTTGATTAACGACCCACATTGAGTAAGGCGATGGTTGATTTATTTTTGAGCAATGGAGAGCATCATGTTTAAGAACGGTATGCGCCCCGTCCATCCTGGCGAAATCTTGCTAGAGGACTACATCAAGCCCATGGGTATCAGTGTGCGTGCCTTGTCATTGGCACTTCATGTGCCCTACTCCAGACTCCGCGAAATTGTCGATGGCAATCGCGGCGTGTCTGCCGATACGGCGCTGCGGCTAGAGCGCTACTTTGGCAGTGAGGCGCAAGGCTGGCTGAATCTGCAAGCGGCTTACGACTTGCGTGTGGCTGAGAAGTTGAGCGCAAAAATCATTTCTAAAGAAATTTCGCCGTTAGCCATGGCCGCGTAGGCTTTCAGTCGCAAAGAACAAATCGGAGACATTCGCCATGACGATTGAGCAACTCAAATTCCCCAGCGTGCGGCACTTGGTATCCGAGGCAGAGTGGCAAACGCGTGTCGATCTGGCGGCGGCCTATCGGCTGGTGGCGCTGTTTGGTTGGGACGACATCATCTTCACGCACTTGACGGCCAAAATTGCGGGCACCGACCATTTTTTGATCAACCCCTATGGCGTGATGTTTGACGAGGTCACGGCGTCCAGCTTGGTGAAGGTGAACCTGCAAGGCGAGAAGGTGATGGCGTCTGATTACGACATCATTCCTGCGGGCTTTTTGATCCACAGCACCGTGCATGCGGCGCGCCCCGACGCGCACTACGTCATGCACATCCACTCGGTCAATGGCATCGCTGTGTCTGCGCAGGCGGGGGGTCTGCTGGCCTTGTCGCAGCAGTCGCTGTTTGTGTTGGGCTCTATCGCGTACCACGACTACGAAGGCATCGCCCTGCAAGACGCGGAGCGGGTGACGCTGGCGCGTGACCTGGGCGACAAGCAGTTCCTGATGCTGCGCAACCACGGGATTCTCACCACAGGCCGCTCGGCTGCAGACGCCTTTCTCGCTCTGCACAAGTTTGAGACTGCCTGCATGATTCAAGTGCGGGCGCAGGTGGGCGGTGGCGGCTTGATTACGATCCCAGACGTGGTGCTGGCCACTGCGCCAGAGCAGATCGTGGCAGGCCGCCGAGGCCGCGGGCCAGAGGTGGTGTGGCCCGCGCTCATGCGCCGTGTGGCGCGGTTGTCGCCGGGGTTTGATGAATGACGTTTGAGGACTTGGCTGCGCAGGGCCTAACCCAGCAAGACTAAGTGGCATCGACATCTAACGACATCTCCGCATAAACTGTTCAAGAAAATCACGATGACAACACACCCCTTGCACTACCTATGCGGTTATGGCAATGAATTTGCGAGTGAGGCCCTGCCCGGCATCTTGCCCGTGGGCCGCAATAGCCCGCAGCGCGTGCCGCATGGCCTGTACGCCGAGTTGATGTCGGGCACGGCCTTTACCGCACCCCGTGCCGAGAATCGCCGCACCTGGATGTACCGCCGCCAACCCTCCATCGTCACCAGCGCCTACCAACCCTATGCCCAAACGCTGTGGACGACTGGCGCTGGGGGTACCGTAAGCGGCAAACCCGTGCCGCCAGACCCCTTGCGCTGGCGGCCTTTTGGTATTCCCGATGAGCCACTGGATTTTGTGGATGGACTGCGCACGCTGGCGGCCAATGGTGACGCTGACGCTCAAACCGGCATGGCCGCGATGGTGTACGTCGCCAACCGCTCCATGACGCAGCGCGCGCTGGTCAATGCGGACGGGGAAATGCTGCTGGTGCCGCAGCAGGGCCGCATTGTGCTGACCACCGAGCTCGGCCTGCTCGAAGTTGCACCCGGCGAAATCGCCGTGCTGCCACGCGGCATGGCCTTCTGTGTCGCCCTGCCCGATGGCCCATCACGCGGCTATGTGTGCGAGAACTACGGCGCGCATTTCCGCCTACCCGAGTTGGGGCCGATTGGCTCCAACGGTCTGGCCAATCCGCGTGATTTTTTGGCTCCCACGGCAGCCTTTGACACCGCGACCCCGCCGCCGGGTGGATTCGAGATCGTCAAAAAATACGGTGGCCATCTGTGGTCGGCCCGCCAACCCCGCAGCCCCTTTAACGTGGTGGGCTGGCACGGCAACCTGGTGCCCTACAAGTACGACACCGCCCATTTCATGGCGATAGGTTCCATCAGCTTTGACCACCCGGACCCGTCCATATTCACGGTGTTGACCTCGCCCTCTGACACACCGGGCACGGCCAACTGCGACTTCGTGATTTTTCCGCCGCGCTGGATGGTGGCAGAGAACACATTTCGCCCGCCCATGTTCCACCGCAATTTGATGAGCGAATTCATGGGTCTGGTCTATGGCCAATACGACGCCAAGCCCGAGGGATTCAAACCCGGCGGTGCGTCCCTGCACAACTGCATGGTGCCGCACGGCCCTGATACCGATGCGTTTGAAAAAGCCAGCGCGGCAACGCTTGTGCCGCACAAGCTGGACAACACCTTGGCCTTTATGTTCGAAAGCCGCTACCGCTTTGTGCCCAGCGCCTATGCCATGAGCGGTGGGGCACTGGACGGCAATTACCTGCAATGCTGGGATGGCCTGCGGGATGCATTCAAGCCTTGAGCGACCCAACTTGATAAAGGCTACATTTCCAGCATGACAAAAATTGCCAACAAACTCTCCATCACCCAAGTGCTGATCTGCGGGGCTGCCATTGTTACCCTCTCCATGGGCATTCGCCACGGCTTTGGCCTGTGGCTGCAGCCCGTCACGCAGGCGCAGGGCTGGAGCCGCGAAACCTTTGCGCTCTCGATTGCCATTCAAAACTTGACCTGGGGCTTTGCTGGTATTTTTGCGGGCATGGTTGCCGACAAATTTGGCGCGTTTCGCGTCATCATTGCAGGCGCGATGGTGTACGCCTTGGGGCTGATGGGCATGGCTTACGCGTCCACACCGCTGACCTTTGCCCTGACCGCTGGGGTGCTGATCGGCATAGCGCAAGCAGGGACAACTTATGCCGTTATTTACGGCGTCATCGGGCGCAATGTGAGCCTGGAGAAACGCTCCTGGGCCATGGGTGTGGCGGCTGCAGCGGGCTCGTTTGGTCAGTTTCTGATGGTGCCGACCGAAGGTTTTTTGATCAGCAGCCTGGGTTGGCAACAGGCCTTGGTGGTCTTGGGTTTTGCTGCGCTGTTGATCGTGCCATTGGCCTGGGGCCTGCATGAACCCGGCTTTGCCGGTGGGGCCACACCGAAGCGGGAGCAAACCATCGCTCAGGCCTTGAAAGAGGCCTTCAAGTACCCCAGTTTTCAGTTGCTGATGGCGGGCTATTTTGTGTGTGGCTTTCAGGTGGTGTTCATCGGCGTGCACATGCCCAGCTACCTCAAAGACAAGGGCCTATCGCCCGAAGTGGCCAGCTACGCGCTGGCGCTGATCGGCCTGTTCAATGTGTTTGGCACTTACGCGGCGGGCGCTCTGGGACAGCGCTTGCAAAAGAAAAACATCTTGGCCTTCATCTACCTGGCACGGGCCGTGGTCATCAGCGTATTTTTGTTAGTACCACTGTCGCCGATGAGCGTCTATGTTTTCTCCAGCGTTATGGGGCTGCTGTGGCTATCCACCGTGCCGCCGACCAATGCCACGGTTGCGCAGATTTTTGGCGTGGCCCACTTGTCCATGCTGGGTGGTTTTGTGTTTTTCAGCCACCAAATCGGCAGCTTCATGGGCGTGTGGCTGGGCGGCTACTTGTATGACAAGACGGGTAGCTACGACATTGTTTGGTACATCGCCATTGCGCTGGGCGTGTTTGCGGCGCTGGTGAACTTGCCGGTGAAAGAAGCGGCCATTCAGCGCCGCCCTCAATCAACCCCTGCGCTTGCTTCATGAAACACATTGATCCACGGCTGAGCAAAGCACTGGCCTATGGCGGCGCGGTGATCGTGCTGCTGGCCGTCTTTGCCCTGTACACGCGACCCGACTTTCTGGTGACCTTGTCCAACCAGATTTGGGCTTGTTTCTGATGGACACGCCCTCCGCCTGGGTGCAACGCTGGGCGCACCTGATTCGCCCGCACGGCGCAGTACTTGATATTGCTTGCGGTCACGGGCGTCACATGCAGTTTTTGGCCGCACGGGGACATCCAGTTTTGGGGCTAGATCGCTCGCCCGAAGCCCTGAGCGCCGCCGCTGCGTGGGGTGAAGTCCAAGCAGCTGACATTGAAAACGAGGCCTGGCCATTAATGCAGGACGACTCGCCCCGCCAGTTCGACGCCGTGGTGGTGACCAACTACCTGTGGCGAGCCCTATTTCCGGTGATGCTGGCGAGTTTGGCCCCTGGTGCTGTGCTGATTTACGAGACTTTTGCAGCCGGTAACGAAACCGTGGGCAAGCCATCACGACCTGACTTTCTTTTGCAACCTGGAGAGCTACTGAGCGCTTTTCCCGGCCTGCGCGTGGTGGCCTATGAGGACGGCTACCTGTCACCATCACCGCGCTTTGTTCAGCGCCTGGTGGCAGTGAAATCAGATTTGGACTCGGGAGAAAATTTCCCGCCCGCGCAATACCCACTGTAGGAACACAAGCGAGCCACGCCGACGGTGGCGCTGGCTTAAAATGCTGGATTACTTTGTTGAAACCATCTGGACATGTCACCAACCTTCAGCCCCATCACCGGCAGCATTGTGGCCATCGTCACCCCCATGTTGGAGGGCGGCAGTGTGGACTACCCGACCCTGCGCAAACTGATCGACTGGCACATCAACGAAGGCACGGACTGCATTGGCGTGGTCGGCACCACGGGTGAGTCGCCCACCGTGCATGTGGACGAGCACTGCGAGATCATCCGCGTAGCCGTCGAGCAGGCGCGTCAGCACACCCACAAGCACGTGCCCATCATGGCCGGATGCGGTGCCAACTCCACGGCCGAGGCCATCGAACTGGCCCAATTTGCCAAGAAGGTCGGGGCTGACTGCCAGTTGCAAGTCGTGCCTTACTACAACAAGCCCACGCAAGAGGGCCAGTACCAGCACTTCAAAGCCATCGCCGAGGCTGTGGACTTGCCCACGATTTTGTACAACGTACCTGGACGCACCGTGGCCGATATGGCGCACGACACCGTGCTGCGTTTGGCGCAGGTAGACGGCATTGTCGGCATCAAGGAAGCCACCGGTAACATCGAGCGTGCGCAGTGGTTAATCCGCGAAGCTCCTAAGGGTTTTTGCATCTATTCCGGTGATGACCCAACCGCCGTGGCCTTGATGCTGTGCGGTGGGCACGGAAACGTGAGCGTTACCGCCAACGTTGCCCCGCGCTTGATGCATGAGCTGTGTGTGACGGCCATGGCGGGCGATGTGAAGCGTGCCATGGAAATTCAGTTTCTTTTGATGCCCCTGCACAAGCAGTTGTTTGTCGAGCCAAACCCCATCCCTGTGAAGTGGGCCATGCAGCGCATGGGCCTGTGCGGCGACTCCATGCGTTTGCCCATGACGCCCCTTACACAAGCCAACACGTCAGTGGTTGAAGGCGCACTGCGCTCCTGCGGCTTGATCTGACAAGCGACTATCACGTCTCCATTACTCTTTTGAGGAATCTCTGGTGAATCAATCTTCAAAACTGGCCCTGCTGGGCCTCACCGTGGCACTGACCGCCTGCTCCAGCCTACAGGGCGATAAAGTAGATTACAAGAGTGCAAGCAAAGCCAAAACCACGACCTTGGTCGTGCCACCAGACTTGACCCAAATAGTCAGGGACACACGCTACACCACACCCGGTACAGCCATATCAGCCTCAGGTTACCAAGCTGTAGCTGTGAACCAAACCGTACCAACCGCCGTAGCGACTATCGGTGATGTACGCATTGAGCGGGATGGCACTCAGCGTTGGCTGGTAGTGAATCGTCCAGCAGACAAGCTGTGGGATTCGATCAAAGACTTCTGGATTGACAATGGCTTCGTACTCACCCTGGATCAGACCAGCCTAGGCATCATGGAAACCGACTGGGCCGAAAACCGGGCGAAATTACCTCAGGACTTTATTCGCAGCGCGCTGGGTGGTTTGCTGGACTCACTCTACTCAACCGGTGAGCGCGACAAGTTTCGCACCCGTTTAGAGCGCAATTCATCAGGTGGCACGGAAATCTTCATCAGCCACCGCGGTATGGCTGAGAACTACTCAAACAGTGACAAAACACAGACCATCTGGCAGCCCCGAGCTTCGGATCCTGAGTTGGAAACCGAATTTTTGCGCAAACTGATGGTCAAACTGGGAGTGAGTGCAGAGCAAGCAAAGGTTTTGATCGCCACGGACGCACCTAAGCAAAGTTCTCGTCTATCCACACTGAACGGTCAACCCGTGGTTCAAATTGACGAAGGATTTGAGCGGGCTTGGCGGCGTGTTGGTTTGTCACTGGATCGAACCGGCTTTACCGTTGAAGACCGTGATCGCAACCAAGGCACTTACTTTGTACGCTACGTGGAGCCAAACACCGACAAGACTGAGCCAGGCTTCTTCAGCAAGATGTTTGGCGCAACGGCAAAGCTCAATCCACCGCAAAAATACCGTGTCAACGTGCAAAGTCAAGGTGACAACAGCACCGTGTCTGTTCTCAATGCTGCTGGTGCCCCTGAGACATCAGGCAATGCACAGCGCATTCTCAAAGTGCTGGTTGACGACCTGAAGTGATTCTTCAGAGCCCATTAAAAAAGCCACCCGAAGGTGGCTTTTTTAATTGCGTAAAGCAATTACTTAGCAGCAGGAGCAGCAGGAGCCGAAGCATCAGCAGCGGGTGCAGCCATAGGAGCAGATGCGTCAGCAGCAGGTGCAGCAGCAGGAGCTGGTGCAGCCATAGGAGCTGGTGCAGGTGCAGGAGCCGGCTCTTCTTTTTTACCGCAAGCAGCCAGGGCAGCAGCAGCGATCACAGCTGCCAAAACGAGAGATTTGTTCATGGTGAATTACCTAAAGAATTTAAAAAAACGATTTCCGGAAACCGTCAACGCAGAAGCTGCATTAACCAAGCACAGCGGCTCGAGCCCACTTTGCTTAGCGTCGGATTATATGGTGAAAACCCGATGCGGAATATCCCGTACGGAAAAACCCTTGCTAAAGCCCCAAAATGGAGGCTGCAAACCCCGGCGCACTGTTGCGTTCCCACTCTTGCAGAGTCTCTCGTAAAAGCAAGCGGCGCTGAGCATCAGTGCCACATAAAAGCACACTGCTCACAGGCTCAATGCGGTGCATCACCCAGTTCGGACTCCAGATCGCGCTTGGGAAATCCAGCGGATCGGCTGATCGACACACGCGGCAGTCAATAATATGGTCCCATGTCTGACGCCAACGCACAAAGCGGGCATGTTGACGCTGCACCACGTCAAAGCGCGTGGCCATGAGGCGCATGCGACGCCCTGTTTTAGACCACGCTTGCAGCGATTCAGCCACAGCCCGCTCATGAAGGGGCCAATCTTCAAAAGTAGCGTCGCACAGGGTGATTTCTTTCCAGCCCTCACTGGCCGCGCAAGCTAAGGCATCACGCACGGTCTGCACGAAGACCTCACGCCCCAAAAGCCGCCCTGTGGGCAAGGAAATGCGGGGTTGATCGGCGGGCTCAGAGTCCATGCAGCCACCCGTCATCTGCCCAGTCTTGCAGCAGCGCCACAGCTGCAGGGCTCGCTTTGGCCATGTCCCGCGCATCCAAACGGCGTGCATCGGCCAATTGACGCATCAGCGTCGCATCACGCCCCGAAGCGCGGTAACTTTCACCGTTGATGAAGATGTGATGCTCGTCGTACATCATGCGACTGCGGCGATCCAACACCAAGCCGTCGTCCAGGGCTTCTTCTGCACCCGCCTCAAACCAGACGTTGGACTTGGGCTCGCTCAAATACTCCCCCAACAAACGCGACAAGGCCAAGGGGTCTTTCAGGGCGGCTTGCAAGGCCTCACGAGCAAAGTCCTGCAAGGCCGCAGGCATGGCTCCAGGCGTGCTCACGGCGGGCTGCTTAGGGTCGCGGTACAAGGCATCACCCACCTCATCCGCCGCATCTTCGGCCAAGCGCTGCAACAGCTCGCGCGCCAGCTCGCCGCGCTTGGGGGAGCGAAAACCGATGGAGTAAGTCATGCAGTCACCCCCTACCGCCACGCCGTCATGGGCGTAGCCGGGTGGCAGGTAGAGCATGTCGCCAGGCTCCAGCACAAAGGTTTGCTCGGGCACGAAGTTGGCCAGGATTTTCAGCGGCACATCGTCGCGCAGGGTCAGGTCTTTTTGACGCCCAATCTGCCAGCGCCGTTGGCCCTGGGCTTGCAGCAAAAACACGTCGTAGCTGTCAAAGTGCGGCCCCACGCCACCACCATCGCTGGCATAGCTGATCATCACATCGTCCAGCCGCCCCTCGGGTACGAAGCGGAACTGCTGGAGCAAATCGTGCACGCCTGCGTGATGCAAATCCACACCCTGCACCAGCAGCGTCCAAGCGGCTTGCTTCAAGGCGGGCAAGGTGCGGCGCTCCATCGGCCCGTGGCGCATGCGCCAAACGGCTTGGCCTTTTTCCTGCTCAAGTGCGATCAAACGCGACTCCACCTCATCGCGCCCGGCCAGCTCAAACAGCGCTGCGCGGTCCAACACAGGCGTGAACCCAGGCAAGGCTTGGCGAATCAATAAGGGCTTTTTTTGCCAATGGCGCTTCATGAAAGTCTGGGGGCTGAGGCCGCCCAACAAAGGCAAAGCTTGATTGATGTCGATGGTCATTTTCTATTCAGTCGGTTGGAGTGCGGGTGAGATGCGACAATTCTGCCCTATGGAAATCAATCAACAATGCGTGGTCGCACTGACCTGGATCATCAAAGACACCCTGGGCGAGGAAATCGACGTGCTCGACGACCCCGTTGAGTTTTTAATCGGCGGCGAAGACCTTTTCAAAAAGATCGAAGATGCATTGCAAGGCCATGAAGTGGGCGCCAAGGTGTTGCTGCAGCTTGAGCCCGAGGAGGCCTTTGGCGACTTCAACGACCAGTTGCTCTTCCTCGAATCGCGCGAACTGTTCCCGCCCGAGCTGGAAGAAGGCATGACGATTGAAGGTTCTGCTCTGCCTGAGGGCTGCAACCCGGACGCCCCCAAAGACATGCTCTACACCGTGACCGAGATTTACCCCGAGCACCTGGTGCTGGACGGCAACCACCCCCTCAGCGGCATTGCGCTGCGCCTGAGCTTGCGGGTGGAGGGGGTGCGCGAAGCGACTGAAGAAGAGATTGGCCAGGGCTCGGCGGGTACGGGTTTCTTCAAGATTGTTCCGGTGCATTCAGAAGCGCCGGGTAGTGACTCACTGCACTGAACTGCGTCATTCCCGCGAAGGCGGGAATCCAGAGGCTTCACGCTTTGCCTGTCGAGCCGTAGCCACCCTCCCCGCGCTGGCTCGCCGGAAATTCCGTCACCACATTGAACTGTGCCTGCACCACCGGCACGATCATCAGTTGCGCAATGCGCTCCATGGGCGCGATGGTAAATGCGGTGTCACTGCGATTCCAAGCGCTCACCATCAGTTGGCCTTGGTAGTCGCTGTCAATCAGACCCACCAGATTGCCCAGCACGATGCCATGCTTGTGCCCTAGGCCCGAGCGCGGCAAGATCAATGCGGCAAAACCCGGGTCATGTAAGTAAATGGCGATGCCCGTGGGCACCAGTTGCCATGCATTGGGCTCCAGAGTTAGCGGCGCATCCAAGCAGGCGCGCAAGTCCAGCCCGGCACTGCCCGGCGTGGCATAGCTGGGGAGTTGATCCGCCATGCGCGGATCGATGATTTTGACGTCGATGTTCATATCTTTTTTCGGGTTGCTATTTCTCGCACCAGTTGGCGGGCCAGAGCGAGTTTGCTGTTGCGGGGCAGCTCGATTGCGCCGTGAGCATCCACCAGCAGCAGTGCGTTGTCGTCTTGGCCAAACGTGGCCGGCCCGATGTTGCCCACCAGCAAGGGCACACCTTTGCGTGCGCGCTTGGCGGTGGCATTGGCCAATAAGTCATGGCTTTCCGCCGCAAACCCGACGCAAAACAAATCGCCCGACTGGGCGCGCGGGGACTGGGCCAGCGTGGCCAGAATGTCCGGGTTCTCTACAAACTGCAAAGTCGGCGTGGCGCCCGAGCCATCTTTTTTGATTTTTTGCTCACTTGCGTTGGCAGGCCGCCAATCGGCCACGGCAGAAGTTGCTATAAAAACATCAGCTTCCTGTGCATGTTTTACGGTGCTTTCAAGCATATTTTGTGCTGAAACCACGTTGATACGACTCACCCCACGCGGTGTGGGCAGGTGTACCGGACCAGCCACCAGCGTCACTTCCGCGCCCGCTTCGCGCGCCGCGCGGGCAATGGCAAAACCCATCTTGCCGCTAGACAAGTTGGTGATGCCGCGCACCGGGTCTATCGCCTCGTAAGTCGGGCCAGCCGTCACCAACACCTGCTGTCCGCGAAGCAGCTTGGGCTGGAAAAAAGCGATCACATCCTCCCGCAGCTCCTCGGACTCCAGCATGCGCCCATCGCCCGTTTCGCCGCAGGCCTGGTCGCCCGTGCCCACATCGAACACCGTGGTGCCATCAGCGCGCAGTTGCGCCAAATTGCGCTGTGTGGCCGGGTGCGCCCACATTTCCCGGTTCATGGCCGGGGCTATCAAGAGCGGCACCTTGTCAATGGGGCGAGCCAAGCAGGTCAGACTCAGCAAATCATCGGCCCGGCCGTGCAACAGCTTGGCCATGAAGTCGGCGCTGCACGGCGCAATCAAAATCGCATCGGCCTCACGGCTAAGGTTGATGTGCGCCATGTTGTTGGGCTCACGCGCATCCCACTGTGAATGCACCACAGGCCGGTTGCTCAGGGCCTGCATGGTCACCGGCGTGATGAACTGGGCCGCCGCCTCGGTCATGATGACCTGCACCGTGGCCCCCTCCTTGATCAAAGCGCGGCACAACTCAGCCGCCTTGTAGCAGGCAATGCCACCCGTCAGGCCCAAAACAATGTGTTTTCCAGCGAGGTCGTTCATAGAAGGCAATGTAGCAGAGCCTCACCTCCTACAAGTCCCGTGCGGGCTACAATACCAATGTTCCTACATAACGGGAGAACATCATGCAGACCATCAGCGTACGCCAACTCAAATCCAACCCCTCAACCGCACTACGCGATGCGCGCAGCGATCTGGTTGTGGTGATGAACCGCGACAAACCCGATGCGGTCATGATCGGTTTTGAGCAACTCGGCGGTCTGGCCGACTTCGCCCACGTGCGTCAAGCCATGGCCGTTGGCCTGTTCAAAGACCGGTTGATTTCAGTAGCAGGTGCCGCCAAAATGGCCGACGAACCCCTGGCCACCATGCTCACCCGTCTGGCGCGCCTTGGCGTGCCCGTGGCCGACTACGATGCACCCACCCTCAGCACCGAGGTCGAAGAAGCCGCAGCTTGGCTGCAAACCAAAGCTTGAAGCCAGCGATGAGACGGGTCGTCATTGCCGATGCAGGCCCGCTGATCGGGCTGGCCCGAATCGGGCAGCTGAGCCTGCTGTCGCAGCTTTTTGGCATCGTCAGCGTCACAGCCTGGGTGGCTGATGAAGTGCTGGCAGGTGGGGATTCTCCAGATCACGCTGCGCTGCAAAACGCTTTCACTCACTCTTGGCTGCAGACTGTCACAGCGCCTAACGCCAATGACACAGCCTGGCAAGCGCAGTGCCAAGCCTTGATCCACCTGCACCAGATCGACATGGGGGAAGCCAGCGCCCTGGTCTTGGCCCAGCAGCTCGCGGCACAGGGCGATGCGGCCCTGCTGCTGATCGATGATTTTCGTGGTCGCCAAGCCGCGCAACACAGCAATGTGGCCGCTATGGGCACTGCTGGCGTGCTGCTGCTGGCCAAGCAGTCCGGGGCCGTTGCAGCCGTCAAACCACTGCTGATCGCGCTGCGCAGGGAGGGCTATTTTTTGAGCGACCGGCTCATGGAGAATGTGCGACTGCAGGCTGGGGAATAGCGCACATAAGGCGCGCGCAGCACTGGAGCCGCCGTTGCATAAGCTTCCTGTGGTTTGCTACGGAAGCATCCTGGCAAGGCGAAACCCAATGCTGAAATCGCGGTTCCCGGGGGAGTTCCCGTTGCGGAAGGCTGTACGGGAGTACTGAGGGTTGAGGTCCCACGAACCGCCTCGCACCACGCGCGCAGGCTTGCCTCCCCTTTCCCAGGCGCTGCCGTCGCCCGGCCCGCCCTGGTAGTTATCACTAAAGAGATCCTGCACCCATTCCGAGACGTTGCCACTCATGTCGTACAGGCCAAACGCATTGGACTGCTTGCCTTTGACCCGGCTCGTAGTCTTCTGGCTGTTGCCCACCGGGGTGGCATGCGCACCGTACCAGCCCACGCTGTTTAGATCATCGCTGCCGCAGTATTCGTGCCTACCCCCGGCACGGCACGCGTATTCCCACTCGGCCTCAGTCGGCAACCGGTAGGTCTTGCCGGTTTTGGCGTTGAGTTTTCGGATGAATTCCTGTGCATTGTTCCAGCTCACCTCCTCCACCGGGCAGTCGGGGCCGCATTGCTTGAAATTGCTCGGGTTGTTGCCCATGACGACTTGCCACTGGGCTTGCGTGACTTCGGTTTGCCCCAAGGCAAAGGACTTGCCAATGGTGACGGGGTGCACCGGCAGTTCATCGCCCGATCTGCCGCCCATCTGGAAGCTGCCTGCGGGGATGATGACCATCTCCGGGCAGTCCGCACAGTCCTTGAAGCGCTGTACCTTGCTGAGTTGTTCGGCGAATAATTTTTCTTCCTCGGCCTTCAATTCGATCTGCCGACGCTCTGCCACGACCTGCCGCCGTTCTTCCTCGGGTTTGAACCTGCGCACCCGCACCTCCGCAAGAGCGACGTAAATCCCCTGCCCATAGGCGCTGCGGTAGCGTTCATACCCGGCCACCGTGCCAGCCTGCTCGGCCGCCGCCCAGGCTATATCTTCCAACCGCTTGCGCTCAGCCAAGGCCTCTTGCACCTTGCGTGCCTGCTCTGCCTCATTCGCGTCGTCCATCTGTTGGATGCGGTAGCGTGACTGCTCCGCATAACGGCCATTGGGGTAGGTTTTGAGCAGGCTCTCGAAGTCTTCCCGGCTGTTGCTGTTCTCGATCTCTTTCCACAACGCGACCTCAACCGGGTCCATCGGGCCGCTGGGCGAGGGTGGTGGCGCGCTCCAGTTTTGCGGGCGCGTTGGCACGGGCTTCAACGTGGCGTCTGGAACAGTCGCTACTGCGGGTGCTGCAACTTCACCGGGGCGAAAGTAGAAGTCACCCTCAGCCTGGTCATAAATGGCCGGAAACTGCTCGTGGTTCACGCTGCGGGCACGGGCGCGCACGGCGCTGCGCACGCCCAGAACGGCCTCGCGGATGGTGACGCCGGGCTTGCCCACCCAGGGCAAAAACTCGCGTGTGAAGACGCCGTTGGGGTTAGGGTCATTGGGCTGGAGCTTGTCCAGCGCCTGCTGGTTGGCACCCGCGGAAAACACCACCATCTGACCCTCCGCGCTACTACCCTGGGTCAGACCGCGCGTGCCACCCAAGCTACGCCCGGCCCTGCGCGGCAAGGGGCTATCGCGGCAGGCGTCGATCACCAGCAAGGTGAATTTGGCTTTGGCGTCAGCCAGCTTGTCTTGCACACTTTGCAAGCTGATGCTCTGGTCTGCAATGTCGGCCTCGCGCGTGATGGGCTGCATGTCCACGGGAATCAGGAAGTTCTGGTTAGCCACCTGCACACCGTGCCCGGCAAAGAAAAACACGCCCACACCACCGGCTGAGACATCCTCTACAAACTGGTTGATGGCGGCATTCATCTGGGCGCGCGTGCCGTTGATGACGCTGCGCGTGCGAAAGCCTACCTGCGTCAGCGCCCGCCCCATGGCTCGCGCATCGTTGCCAGCCTTTTCCAGAGGTGTCACACCCGAGTAGGTGTCGTTACCGATAACCAGTGCCACGCGCTTGTCGCCAGCAGTCGCCGCCACCGAGAGGTTGCGCTGGGCCTGAACGGCCTGGGAGATTCCGAGAAGGAGCAGAAGCCCGACGATACTCGCTTGAAAACGTGTCCACCGCATCATGTCTCCCCTGTCGTTTTGACGTCTGATTTTCGTCAGGCCGATTGTAGTGGCTCGCTTGGACAGAAGACATCAGCAAGCACTCGGCGCCCGAATTCCAAACCCGTGAGCCCTATAATCTCAATTTCCCACCCAAGAGCCTAAAAAGCTCCTCTGACATGACCAAATTTGTCTTCGTCACCGGCGGTGTGGTGTCTTCCCTTGGCAAGGGAATCGCCTCAGCCTCCTTAGCAGCGATTCTTGAATCGCGGGGCCTCAAAGTCACCCTCATCAAGCTGGATCCTTACCTCAACGTCGATCCGGGCACCATGTCGCCGTTTCAACACGGTGAGGTTTATGTCACCAACGACGGTGCTGAGACCGATCTTGATTTGGGCCACTACGAGCGCTTCATTGAAACGCGCATGCGCAAGGCCAACAACTTCACCACCGGCCAGATCTACAAAAGCGTGCTTGAAAAAGAACGCCGTGGCGACTACCTGGGTAAAACCGTGCAGGTCATCCCCCATGTGACCAACGAGATTCAAGACTTCATCAAACGTGGCGCAGGCGTGGGCACACCGGATGCGGTGGACGTGGCCATTGTTGAGATTGGCGGCACCGTGGGCGACATTGAGTCCCTGCCTTTTCTGGAGGCCGTGCGTCAGCTCAGTCTGAAAATCGGCCCCAACAACAGCGCCTTTGTGCACCTGAGCTACGTGCCCTGGATTGCTGCGGCGGGCGAGCTCAAAACCAAACCCACGCAACACACGGCCAAACAATTGCGCGAAATCGGCATCCAGGCCGACGCGCTGCTGTGCCGGGCCGACCGACCGATTCCACAAGAAGAGCGCTCCAAAATTTCGCTCTTCTCCAATGTGCCTGAGTGGGGCGTGATCTCCATGTGGGACGTGGACACCATCTACAAAGTGCCGCGCATGCTGCACGAGCAGGGGCTGGACGGCCTGATCTGCGACAAGCTGCGCCTGAACACGCCGCCTGCCAACCTCAAGCGCTGGGATGACCTGGTCTATGAGACCGAGCACCCCAGGGGCGAAGTCACCATCGCCATGGTGGGCAAGTACGTGGATTTGAGCGACAGCTACAAGTCGGTCAACGAAGCGCTGCGCCATGCGGGCATGAAGAACCATGTGCGCGTGAGGATAGAGCACTTGGACTCGGAAACCCTCACCGATGACACCGTCTCACGCCTGGCCAAGTACGACGCCATCCTGGTGCCCGGCGGCTTTGGCAAGCGCGGCATTGAAGGCAAGATCAACACCGCCCGCTTTGCCCGTGAAAATCAAGTTCCGTATCTCGGCATTTGCTTAGGGATGCAGGTCGCCACCATCGAATACGCCCGCCATATGGCAGGTCTGAAGGATGCCAACAGCACCGAGTTCGACCCCGCCACGCCCAACCCAGTCATCGCCCTCATCAACGAGTGGAGAGACGCCGACGGCAGCATCCAGACGCGCAACGCCAACTCCGACCTGGGCGGCACCATGCGCCTGGGCGCGCAAAGCTCAGACGTGACCAAAGGCACCCTGGCACACCAGATTTATGGCGATGTGGTGACCGAGCGCCACCGCCACCGCTACGAGGCCAATGTTCATTATTTGGACACGCTACGCAAGGCAGGTCTGGTTATCTCTGCGCTGACCCAGCGCGAGCACTTGACTGAGATTGTGGAGTTGCCACAAAGCGTTCACCCCTGGTACGTCGGCGTGCAGTTTCACCCTGAGTTCAAGTCCACCCCATGGGATGGGCATCCCCTGTTCAACGCATTCATCAAAGCGGCGGTGGATCACCACACGGCAGGAAAAAACTTGAAGGCTGTAGCCTGAGGAATGAAACAATGAAACTGTGCGGCTTCGACATTGGCCTGAACCAGCCCTTCTTCCTGATCGCAGGCCCGTGCGTGATCGAGTCCGAGCAACTGCAAATGGACACGGCAGGCACGCTCAAAGAAATCACTACGGCGCTGGGCATTCCCTTCATTTTCAAAAGCAGTTTTGACAAGGCCAACCGCTCCAGTGGAAGCACTTTCCGCGGCCCCGGCATCGATAAGGGCTTGGAGATTCTGGCCAAGGTCAAACGTGAGCTGAACGTGCCGGTGTTGACCGACATCCACAGCGAAGACCAGATTGCTCAGGTGTGCTCGGTGGTGGACGTACTGCAAACCCCCGCCTTCCTGTGCCGCCAAACGGATTTCATTCAGGCCGTGGCACAAAGCGGCTTGCCGGTGAACATCAAGAAGGGTCAGTTCCTCGCCCCTGGCGACATGAAGAACGTGATCGACAAGGCCCGTGCCGCCGCCCGCGCTAAAGGTTTGAACGAAGACAACTTCATGGCCTGTGAGCGCGGCGTGAGCTTTGGCTACAACAACCTGGTGAGCGACATGCGCTCTCTCGCCATCATGCGCGACACGCAAGCCCCGGTGGTGTTTGACGCCACCCACTCGGTGCAACTGCCCGGCGGCCAGGGTACGAGCAGTGGCGGTCAGCGCGAGTTCGTCCCGGTGCTGGCGCGTGCTGCGGTGGCGGTAGGGGTTGCTGGCCTGTTCATGGAAACCCACCCCAACCCGGCCGTGGCCATGAGCGACGGCCCCAACGCCGTGCCGCTCAAGCACATGCGGGCGCTGCTGGAAACATTGGTAGAACTGGACCGCGTAACCAAGCGGCAGGGCTTCCTGGAAAACCAATTCAACTGAATTTTTGACTTTAGAAAACGGAACTAAAAAATGAGTGCAATTGTTGACATCGTCGGCCGCGAAATTCTGGATTCACGCGGCAACCCCACTGTGGAATGTGATGTGCTGCTAGAGAGCGGCACCATGGGCCGCGCGGCCGTGCCCTCGGGTGCGTCCACCGGCTCGCGTGAGGCCATTGAGCTGCGTGACGGCGACAAGAGCCGCTACCTGGGTAAAGGCGTGCTCAAAGCGGTTGAGTACATCAACACCGAAATCAGTGAGGCCGTGCTGGGCCTGGACGCCTCTGAGCAGGCTTTTCTGGACAAGACCCTGATTGACCTGGACGGCACCGAGAACAAATCGCGCCTGGGTGCTAACGCCATGCTGGCCGTTTCCATGGCCGTGGCCCGCGCTGCGGCTGAAGAAGCCGGCCTGCCCCTGTACCGCTATTTCGGCGGCATGCGCAGCCTCATGATGCCTGTGCCCATGATGAACGTCATTAACGGCGGCGCGCACGCCAACAACAACCTGGATCTGCAAGAACTGATGATCATCCCCGTGGGGGCACCCAGCTTTCGCGAAGCCGTGCGCTGGGGCGCTGAAGTGTTTCACGCGCTCAAGAAAATTCTGCACGACAAGGGCATGAGCACGGCAGTGGGCGACGAAGGCGGCTTTGCACCCAGCGTGGCCAGTCACGAGGCGGCTATTTTGCTGATTCTGGAAGCCATCTCCAACGCGGGCTACACCGCCGGTGAGCAAATCGCCCTGGGTCTGGACTGCGCCGCCAGCGAGTTTTACAAAGATGGCAAGTACATTTTGAGTGGTGAAGGCCTGAGCCTGACGGCCACCGAGTGGACAGACATCCTCGCCACGTGGTGCGACAAGTACCCCATCATCAGCATCGAAGACGGCATGCATGAAGGCGACTGGGACGGCTGGAAGCACTTGACCGAGCGCCTTGGCGACAAAGTACAGTTGGTAGGCGACGACCTCTTCGTCACCAACACCAAGATTCTCAAAGAAGGCATTGACAAGCGCATCGCCAACTCGATCCTGATCAAGATCAACCAGATCGGCACGCTGACCGAGACCTTTGCCGCCATAGAGATGGCCAAGTGCGCAGGCTACACCGCCGTCATCAGCCACCGCTCGGGCGAGACCGAAGACTCCACCATTGCAGACATTGCTGTGGGTACCAATGCAGGCCAGATCAAGACCGGCTCCATGAGCCGCTCTGACCGCATGGCCAAGTACAACCAGTTGCTGCGCATAGAAGAAGACTTGGGTGAAATCGCCATCTACCCCGGTCGCTCGGCCTTCTACAACTTGCGTTAAAGATACCTTTCGCCCATGGGTCATCGCATTGTCCCGGCCGCACTGATTGCTTTGCTCGTGATCTTTCACGCGCAACTCTGGTTTGGCCGGGGCAGCGTGCCCAGCGTGGCAAAAATGGCCGACGAACTAGCGGCTCAAAAACTGAGAAATACCCAAGCCCAGTTGGCCAACGACCGCCTAGCTGCTGAGGTGCGCGACCTCAAAGAAGGTCTTGACATGGTCGAAGAAAAAGCCCGAGGCGAGTTGGGCATGGTCAAGCCCAACGAGATTTACGTGCAGATCACGAAGAAGTAAAGCAAATCAAAATAATTGGGGTCAGATTCCAATTATTTTGAGTTATTGAACCGCTTCACTCGAAGGCGGTTGCTCATCCAGGGGTTTGAAAATCTGCGCCGCGTCAATCGCATCAAAGCGGTATTGCGCACCGCAAAACTCACAGTCCACAGAAATTGCGCCCATCTCGGCGATGATGTCTTTGGCTTCAGGCTCGCCCAACTTTTGAATCATGCGACTCACTCGCTCACGGCTGCAGGTGCAAGCAAAACGCGGTGCGGATTCACCCGTCAAAGGTGCGAAGCGCTGCAGCTGTTCCTCCCAAAACAGGCGGTGCAAAATGGTCTCGACATCCAAGGTCAACAACTCTTCGCGTTTCAGGCTTGAGGCCAGAACGGCGATGCGGTTGTAGTGTTCATTCAACTCTTCAACGCTGTGTGCGCCCTGCCCGGCCAGATTACCTTTACCCTCCAACGGCAGGCGCTGGATCAACAAACCTGCGGCGACTTGGTCATTGGCGGCGAGTACCAAGGTCGTCTCCAGTTGTTCACTCAAACGCATATAGTTTTGCAGCACCTCGCTTAAGCGAGTTAGAGGCTGCTCATCGGCATCGCTGAGCGGCACCACACCTTGGTAGGGTTGTTGGCCTGGCATAGGGTTATGCGGGTCTAGCGTGATGGCACACCGCCCCAAGCCTTGCGCGTTGATCATCTCAGGCAGCACGGCATCTGCCGCCACCTCGCCACGCACGGTGGCGGTGGCACGCAGGCTCAAGTCCGATTTCACTTCCACCACCGAAAGCTTCAAGGGGCCGTCGCCAAAGATCTGCAAAATCAATGCGCCATTGAACTTGATGTTGGACTGCATCAAAGCCCCGGCCGCCACCATTTCGCCCAGCAGGTTTTGCACGGGTTCGGGGTAGGCTCCGGTGCTGCTGGCGGCGCGCCGTTTCAGTATTTCTACCCACGCATCGGTCAAGCGCACGACCACGCCGCGCACGGGCAGGCCTTCGAATAAAAAAGTATGGAGTTCAGACACGTTGTGATTTTTCTCAGGCAATTTTTTTGAGGCCTTGACGAAAGCGGGCCGCGTTGTCCACGTAGTGCTTGGCGATGCGCTGCAGGCCGGCTATCTGCTCCGGTGTGAGCTGGCGCTTCACGCTGGCCGGACTGCCCAGAATCATGGAACCATCAGGGAACTCCTTGCCCTCGGTCACCAGTGCCCCAGCGCCCACCAAGCAGTTCTTTCCAATCTTGGCGTTGTTGAGCACGATGGCACCAATACCAATCAGCGTGCCGTCGCCCACCGTGCAACCGTGCAACATGACTTGGTGACCAACCGAGACGTTCTCACCCAAGGTCAAAGGTACACCCGGGTCGGCATGCAAGACGCTGGCGTCCTGGATATTGCAGCCGCGCCCGATCGTAATGCGCTCGGAGTCCCCGCGAATCACGGTGCCAAACCAGACGCTGACGTTTTCTTCCAGCGTGACCTGGCCGATCACCTGCGCACTGTCGGCCACCCAGGCACCGCTGCCCAGTGTGGGGGCGACGCCGTCAAGTTCATAAATTGCCATGGTTGATTCCGTTTCAGAGTGAGGGGTGATTTTAAAGAGGCTTCGAAGTGAGTGGGCTTCAGTGTGCGTGTTCAGGCGCGCTCACAGCAAAGCCGCCAGCTCTTCTTCCTTGAACCCAGCCGCACGTCGCGCTGCCAGATTAAAGGGGCCTTTGAGTTTGGGCGCTTTGTAGGTGAGCCGCAATGACTCAAAGGTACTGATTGGCTCCAGGCCACGCTGCTCGCACAGCCAGCCGTACCAGCGGTTGCCGACGGCCACATGGCCAATCTCATCGCGCAGGATGATGTCCAAAATCTCCCCACCCCGGTGGTCGCCAATGGAGACCAGCTTGGTTTTGACGGCGGGTGATGCGTCCAGCCCACGTGCCTCCAGCGTGCGCGGCACCAGGGCCACACGAGCCAGCAAGTCATGCCGAGTGCGCTCAGCCATCTCCCACAGTCCGTTGTGGGCGGGGAAGTCACCGTAGTCAAAGCCGAGCGTCATCAAATGCTCGCGCAACAAGGTGAAGTGATAGGCCTCTTCACGTGCCACTTGCAACCAGTCCCGGTAAAACGCTTCGGGCATACCCGTAAATCGCCAGCAGATATCCAGCGCCAAATCAATCGCATTTTTTTCAATATGCACGATGGAATGCACCAGCGCCGCATGACCTTGGCGCGTCGTCAAAGCCCCCAGCTTGATGTGCTTATGGGACACCAACTCAGGCCGATCTAGGCGACCTGGGATGCCGGGGATTTCATGAATCAACACATCCGCACCCAGTTGCTCACTCATGTCCAAGGTGCTGACTCCATGTGCCTTGCGCTCAGGTTCACGCAGTGTCAGCAAGGTTAGACACTGTTGACGCAAATTCGGGGCTTCCATAGGCATACCCAATTATCGCTGTTGCATCTTTGCAAGAGATTCGTCAGAGGAGCGTAAAACGATCATTTGCACACCAAACACCCATCTGTTATCGGCAAAGCCTTCTCACCCCAACCCTAGAATGAACTGAGAGCCAAACGCCAAGAAAACAATCACGTTATGACACACCTATCCGAAGCACCCTTGGTGCCTGTGCAGCCCGTTAACGCTGGCATGACTCAGATCGCTATCGCCCGCCAATCCATACTGGATGCAAAACAAAACGTTTTTGCTTACGAGTTGTTCGATCGCTCACGGTCCTTTGATAACCACAGCGCCTCCAGCGACGCGGAGATGCTATTCAACCTGCTCTCGCACATTGAGTACGAAGCCCTCATTGAAGAAAAAATTCTCTTTATCAACTGTACTCTGGACAGCCTAGCCGGCGGACATTTGGAGTTAATTGAGCCGGGTCGTGTCGTGCTCGAAATTCCCACCCTGGATGACCACGTCGCTGACGAAATTGAGGCCCGCGTGGAAACACTGATGGACATCCGGCGGCGAGGCTTTCGCTTGTCATTCAGTCACACTGTGACTTCCAAACAATATGCCACTTGGTTGCCACAAGCCGACTTCATCAAACTGGATCTATCTCAACTTCAAACGGAGCAGTTGGGGGCCATCACACAGTTGGCTTTGAAAAATCCGGGCCTGCGACTTGTAGCCGAAAAGATTGAAACCGTTGATCAATATGAGCTTGCCGTCAGCCACGGCATTCAGCTGTTTCAAGGCTACTGGTTTGCCAAGCCAATTCTGGTCACCGGTCAAACCTTGCGCCCATCCCAGGCGAACATCATCCAACTCATCAACCTGATTCGTCAGCAGGCGAGCACCTTAGAGATTGAAGAGTTACTCAAACGCGACCCGACTCTTTCTTTCAATCTACTCCGTTTTATCAACTCAGCCGGTTTTGGGCTAGAGCGGCAAATTTCATCGTTTCGGCATGCCATCATGCTGATGGGATTGAGCAAACTGTTCCGCTGGGCCGCACTTTTACTGACGACCTCACCCAACGGCGGGGTTCCGTCCGCAGTGGGCAGCATGGCCGTGGTGCGAGGGCGACTGATGGAATTGCTTGCTGCCGAAGCCTTGCCCGCCGACGAAGCTGATAACGCTTTCGTTGTGGGCATTTTTTCTCTACTGGACACCCTGCTGGGTATCCCCATGGCCAAGGCGTTGGAGTCCATCACCTTGCCAGAGTCGGTCACTCAGACCCTGCTCCACCGCTCTGGGCCTTTGGCATCATTACTAGAGTTAACCGAAGCCTGCGAGACAGCCAATGAAGAGGCTTTTGAGCGCTGTGCCAATTTGCTGCAACTGAACAACCACCAAGTCAACATGGCGCATTTGCACGCCTTGGCCTGGGCCGAAACCTTGACCACAGAATCTGAAAGTTCTCTGACCTTCAACAATTGATGCTGCCCTTACCCACGCGGATGATGCTGAGCGTGCAAAGTCTTGAGCCGCTCTCGCGCCACATGGGTGTAGATGGTGGTGGTAGAAATATCGGCATGCCCCAGCAGCATCTGCACCGCGCGCAAATCGGCGCCATGGTTGAGCAAATGCGTGGCAAATGCATGGCGCAGCGTATGGGGTGACAGTGGCGATCGGATACCGGCTGCCAGGGCGTATTTTTTGACAATCATCCAGAACATCACACGCGACATGGCAGAGCCCGCGTTTTGCCCCCGATGGGTCACAAACAAATCTTCAGTCTGCTTACCGCTTAATAAATCAGCACGTGCATGACTCATGTAGCGACGCAGCCAACTCGCCGCAACCTCACCAAAAGGCAGCAAACGCTCCTTGTTGCCCTTGCCCATGACGCGCAGCACGTTGTCCATCAGGCTGACATGAAAAGTCTTGAGCGTCACCAGCTCGCTGACCCGAAGTCCGCTGGCGTACATCAGCTCCAGCATTGTTCGGTCTCGCAAGGCCATGGCCGTATCGTCACCGGGCGCGGTCAACAGGGCCTCTACTTGAGCCTCCGTCAATGTCTTGGGCACACGCAAGGCTTGTTTGGCAGCATGTAGCTTGAGGGTGGGGTCGGTTTGAATCAGACGATCTCGCAAAGCCCAGCGGAAGTAGCGTTTGAAAACCGTGAGTCGTCGATTGGCCGTGGTGGCCCGGGTTTCTTCGTGTCGGGCGGAAAAATAGGCGTTGAGGTCTGCCTCAGAAGTGGTCAGCAATGCTGCGCCACGCTCAGCGAGCCAGCGAGCATACAAAGTCAAATCACGTCGGTAAGCAGCAAGCGTGTTTTTTGACAGCCCCTCTTCCAGCCACAGGGCATCAATGAAGGCATCAATACACTCGGTGGCGTCCATCAATCCAGACTGAGCTTGGCGGTGTCGACCACTTTTTTGTACACAGCGAATTCGACCTTGATTTGTTCAGCAAACTGCTCAGGCGTATTGGCAATGACCAATGAACCGGTGTCTTCAATGCGCCGTCTCACCGCAGGGTCTTCCAGTGCTTTGCGGACACCTGCATTAATCTTGGTCACCACTTCTATAGGTAAACCCTTGGGGCCGTAAATACCGTAGTAAGCCATGCGATTCACCGGCTCCAGCCCTACCTCTTTAAAAGTTGGCACATTGGGCAATTGCGACAAGCGCTGAGGTGCAGCAATCGCGATAGCGACGAGACGGCCAGACTGAATAAAAGGCAATGCTGAAGGTAAATTATCAAAAATAATGGGGACCTGCCCGGCCACTGTATCGTTCAGCGCTGGACCCGCACCTCGATAAGGGATATGCGTCACAAATGTGCCGCTCACACTCTTGTAGAGTTCCATCTGCAAGTGGCCAATGCCACCCGTACCTGAGGATGCAAAGGAGTATTTACCTGGATTTTTTTTCAATTCAGCAACAAACTCTTTGTAGTTTTTCGCTGGAAAACCAGGGTTCACAGCAATCACGTTGGGGGTAGCTGCGATGTTGATGATGGGTGTGAAATCCGTCAACGCGTTGTAGGGGATCTTGGGATTGATAGCCGGATTAGCTGCCGTGGTGGACACCGTGGCAATACCCAGTGAGTAGCCATCGGGCACGGCCTTGGCAGTCTCATAGGCCCCCACCACACCACCACCGCCCGCTTTGTTTTCCACCACCACCGGTTGCCCTAAGGCCTTAGACAGCGGATCAGCAATAACGCGCGCAATGATGTCTGTGGTGCCACCAGGTGCAAATGGCACCTGAAGTTTGATGACTTTGTTGGGATAAGTTTGGGACACGGCCATTGATGTAACAGCCAACAAACTCAAAGCAATAATAACGCGACGCTTCATAGTGAATGATCCTGAGTGAACTGAATTACTTATATTTTAAGGGGCAAGTTGCCCCAACAACCCCCACTTGAGCCGCGTGTCCACAGGATCATCACCCACAAAGACCGCCAACATTGCGTTGTAAAAATCAACACCGCGGATCGCCCCCCCCTTGTCAACGCCATTGACGGCTAGCAACAAACCGCGCTCGGGCACAAAATCAAGGTTGATGGTGTCACCTTGGCGGACCACGCCTATAGATTCAATCGTGCGGGAAAAATCCCCCACCCGATCCTGCATGGCCAGCCACTGGGTCTCGCTAACATTTTTGCGCATTCCATCGACCAAGGCTTGCTTGATGTCACGCGCACCGATCTCCATCAACATGCGCAGCTGTAACCTGATGGGCCCAGAGTAGCGCTGAACGTCTTGCGTGCTAGCCACTTTGTCACTGACGTACAGACCAGCCACGTATGCTTTGAAAATAAAAATCGACCGAATCCCCAAGCCATTGAGCTTGAGTTCGCGATGCCCCAAGCTGGCCTTGTCCTCGAATTGCAAGCCCTCCATGGTGGCCGCGTGCGTCTTCATGACCGATAAGGTCAAGGTAAAAAGACACAACACGAGAGTGAGAAGTTTTTTCATGGCTACATAACGCTAAGCCCCTGATCCCGGACGACAGCTCCCTGAAATTCGTTGTGAAAGCCCGCCGTTCAATCGCTGCTATTCTCCTCAGTGTGAACTACCCACAACTTCTGTTCCCGGATTTCTCCCTCATTCTGTGTGGCTATCTGATCTGCCGTTTCACGGCGCTCAAGCGCAACATTTGGGAGCCGGTGGAGTCGTTGGTTTATTACTTTTTGTTTCCTGTTCTGCTGTTCCATAGCATCGTCAAAAGCCCGCTGGATTTCAATGCGGCGTCCGGCTTGATCGCTGCGGGTATGTCCATGGGCCTTTGCGCTATCGCTTTGTCCTACAGCCTGCCTGGCCTGCCCTGGATCGGTCGCCACATTGACCCACGCTTGCACGCGGGCAGCGCGCAAGTTGCCTTTCGCTTCAACTCATTCGTGGGCTTGGCACTGGTCACCCGGCTAGCGGGGGCAGAGGGCGGTTTGTACTTTGCCGTGTTGATCGGTTTTTGTATTCCCATGTACAACATTGGCGCGGTCTGGCCCATGGCTCGTCATGCTCAACGTCATTTTGGGCGTGAACTGGTACGCAACCCACTCATCATTGCCACCCTCTCAGGACTGCTGGCCAATGGACTGGGCTTCACCTTACCCGCCTGGGCTGAACCAGCCGTTAAAAACATCGCTGGCGCAGCCCTGCCCTTGGGCCTGATGGCTGCTGGTGCGGGCTTGCAACTGGGCTCGATTTTCAAAGCCAAACTGCTCACCATGTGCTTGCTGGTGATCCGGCATTTGCTCACGCCTTTGATCGCTTTAGGCCTGTCCCATGTCTTTGGACTGTCACCGATACAAACCACTGTGTTGCTGGCCTTCTCGGCCCTGCCGACGGCCTCCAGCGCTTATGTCTTAGCCTCGCGCATGGGCTACGACGGGGCTTATGTGGCCAGCTTGGTCACGGTGTCCACGCTATTGGGTATGGTCAGCCTGCCCTTTGCGCTCAGTCTGCGCTAAAGCGTTTACTCAAGAACTTTAGACTGTGGCTCTTTGTTTTCGCTCGCTTTGGGCTGGTGTGCACGCATGAACGCGGCAATGATGTGGGCGGAATCAGTTCGATTGGCTTTTTCAGCAAATTCAAACGCAGTCAAGCCTTGAGCATTGCGCAGCATGGGGTCTGCTCCTGCCTCCAGTAGTAACTTCACAGCGGAAGCGTTGCCGTACATGGCGGCCATCATCAACGGCGTACTCTCGTTGGGCGAAGCCGCGTCAATGTAGGCATGGTGCTCCAGCAGCAAATTCATCAACTCAAGGTGGCCGTAGGTCGATGCGTAGTGCAGCGGGGCCCAGCCGGGTTTATTGACGTCAGCGCCTTTGTCGATCAGCTGCTGGGCCAGGGCCGTCTGCCCCTTGAGTGCAGCCAGCATGAGTGGCGTTTCGTCATTGCGGTTACGCGGATTAACGTCAATTTTCTCTCGCGACAATAGCAACGTCGTCACTTTGGGCGAAGGCTCACGAATGGCCAGCAACAAGCCGTGCTCAGCCTCAGGGTTCAGGGTGTTGACATCAAAACCACGCTTGAGCAGCTCACCCACCTCACGAACATTGTCATTCTTGATGGCAATGAAAAAATCATCGTAAGAACCTGCCATCACCCAGGAGCAACCCAGTAAAAGGACCAGGCAAACCGCTGCCCTCAAATCGCGTTTCAATTCAAAACACCGGTGAACAGCGCCTCAAAATTGGCACTGGTTGCCTGCGCCACGGCCTCAATCGAGCATTGCCTTAACTCTGCAATTTGCCGCGCCACCAAAGGCACATACGACGGATTGTTGGTTTTACCGCGATGCGGCGCGGGGGCCAGATAAGGGCTATCGGTCTCAATCAACATGCGGTCTAGGGGAACAAAGCTGGCCACGTCACGCAAGTCCTGCGCGTTTTTGAAGGTCAAGATTCCAGAAAAAGAAATGTAGAAGCCCAAATTCAACGCCGCCCGTGCCACCTCTGCGGTTTCGGTAAAGCAATGGAACACGCCGCCCGCTGCGGTGCCCGAGCCCACTTCGCCCTCTTCTCGCAAAATTGCCATCGTGTCGCTCGATGAACTGCGGGTGTGGATGACCAGCGGCTTGGCCAGTTGCTGGGCCGCGCGGATATGGGTGCGAAAGCGCTCGCGTTGCCATTCCATATCGGCCACGGTGCGCTCACCCAGGCGGTAATAGTCCAGGCCCGTCTCACCAATACCCACCACACGGGGCAGCCGCCCACGGGTCAGCAAATCATCAAGCGAGGGCTCGGTGACGCCTTCATTGTCGGGGTGCACGCCCACGGTTGACCAAAAATTATCGTAAGCGATGGCCAGCTCATGCACTTGGGGAAATTCTTCCAGCGTGGTGCAGATGCACAGGGCGCGCGTGACTTGGGCCTCAGCCATGGCTAACCGAATACGCGGCAGATCTGCTTTGAGCTCGGGGTAGCTCAGGTGGCAGTGGGAATCGGTGAACATGGGATACGCGCTCGCATCAAATGGTTTGCGTGGAGCGGTCAGAGGAGAGGTGCGAACTCAATACATCTTCGATCTTGGCTTTGAGCGCGCGTGCTTTTTCGTCTTTGGGAAATAAAACGCCGACACCTTGCGTACGCCCACCGGACGCTTTGGCCGGCGTCACCCAAGCCACCTTGCCCGCTACAGGGTAGCGCTGAGGGTCATCGGGCAAGGTCAACAAAATATACACAAAATCACCCAAACGGTAGTCCCGCGCGGTGGGAATAAAAATGCCGCCTTCGGTGAACGTATTCATGTAAGCCGCGTACAAGGCGGACTTATCCTTGATGGCCAACTGAATGACGCTGGGGCGCGGGGGTGTGGCGGTGGGTGTAGGTTTAGTTTCGGACATAAGTAAAACTCAAGCTTCGAGTTTAAGACGATTTGTTCAAAACAATGCAAGCACGGCTAACCAGCGCTTCCAGCATAAGCCCGGTGTTGAAGGGGTGTTCAACAGTTCGAGCGGTCTGGGCCAATGATTTACCCCAATCGCTGAGCGTGGCGTAGGAGCCCGATTGAATGCCCGGTGGCAAATCAGCGGCTTCAAAAAACCGGGGCAGCGCACCGGCCTTGAGGGCCAACAGGTCGTGACACAGCTTGTGCAAGGCATCCACAGCCTGCGCTGGGCTCCAGTCTTTGAGCAAGGCCACATCGCCTCGCTGCATGGCCTTGGGGAACAAGCGCCAGCTCTTGGGGTCTCGGCCTGAAGCGGCAAAGCGCCAGGCGTCTTCAGGCCGCCCGCCCGCCGCCCGCAACAGGGTGGCCGCATCTGCCGCACCTACCCCTTGGGCTTGAAGCCAGGACAGTGAGACTGCCTCATCCGGCCAATGCATGACGTGGCCGAGGCAGCGGCTGCGGATGGTGGGGAGCAACTGGTGGGCAGCCTCGCTGGCCAATACAAAGCGCATGTCGCCGGGCGGTTCTTCCAGCGTCTTGAGCAGGGTGTTTGCGGTGATGTTGTTCATGCGCTCCGCAGGGAACACCAGCATCGCCTTGCCGCGCCCACGTGCGCTGGTGCGCTGCGAGAACTCCACCGCATCGCGCATGGCCTCAACGCGGATTTCTTTGCTGGGTTTGCGTTTCTTGCTGTCAATGTCGGCCTGTGCTTTTTCGCTCAAGGGCCAGCCCAGCGCTTCCATCACGGTCTCGGGCATCAGCACGCACACATCCGCATGAGTGCGCACATCTATCGCGTGGCAACTGCCGCACGCGCCACAGGCCCCATGTTCACTAGGGTTTTCGCACAACCAGGCGCGCACCATGGCCAAGGCCAAGTGGTACTGCCCCAGGCCCGATGGCCCTTGCAGCAGCCAGGCGTGGCCGCGCTGCGCCAGCAAAGTTTGTGTCTGCGCGGCCACCCAGGGCATGGGCGGCGCGGCGCGCTCCTCGGTCGAAGCGCTCATGCCAAGTAGCCTTTGTGTTGCACGGCAAGCATCACGGCTTGACCCACGGCCTCTCGGCTCTGCGCCGCCTCAATGCGGGCAAAACGCGCTGGCTGCTCGTCCATGCGTTGACCGTAAGCTTTGGCGACACGGCTGAAAAATTCGACCGGTTGCGACTCAAATTTATCGGGCACGCGAGCCCCGGCCAGGCGCTCAGCCGCCAAGGCTGGATCTAGGTCAAACCAAAGCGTGAGGTCGGGCTGGCGAATACGACCTTCAGGGCTGCTGTCTAGTGCCTGCACCCATTGCTCCAAGGTGGAGAGCACGTTCAAGTCAAAGCCGCGCCCGCCGCCCTGATACGCAAACGTCGCATCGGTAAAGCGATCACACAACACCACCTCGCCACGCCCCAGAGCAGGCTCAATCATTTGCTGCAAGTGGTCGCGCCGCGCAGCAAACACCAGCAGCGCTTCGGTCATGGCGTCCATCGGTTCATTCAGCACCAGCGTGCGCAAAACTTCGGCCAGCGGCGTGCCGCCCGGTTCACGGGTCAGCAAAACCGTTCGCCCCTGCGCGCGAAAGGCTTGCGCCAGCGCTTCAATGTGCGTGGATTTCCCCGCACCGTCAATGCCTTCAAAGCTGATAAAAAGTCCACTCATGCGCTTATTGTCCACGTTGGAACTTGTTGACCGCTCGGTTGTGCTCATCCAGCGTCGCGCTGAACTGGCTCGTGCCGTCACCCCGCGCCACAAAATACAGCGCCTTGGTTGAGGCCGGTTGCACGGCAGCCAGCAAAGCGGCCTTGCCCGGCATGGCAATAGGGGTTGGGGGCAAACCGGCGCGGGTGTAGGTGTTCCACGGCGTATCGGCCAGCAAGTCGCGCCGACGCAAATTGCCGTCAAAGCGCTCACCCAGCCCGTAAATCACAGTCGGATCGGTTTGCAAAAGCATGCCGATGCGCAAGCGGTTGTTGAATACGCCCGAAATCATGGCCCGGTCACTGGCTCGACCCGTTTCTTTTTCAATAATGCTGGCCAGCGTCAGCGCCTCTTCTGGCGATTTAAGCGGCAGGCCTTGCGCACGCTGGCTCCAGGCATTTTCCAAGCGCTGATCCATGGCGCGCAAAGCCCGCTTGAGCACGGCCAGATCGCTCGCCCCCTTGGCGTAGTTGTAGGTATCGGGGAAGAAGCGCCCCTCGGCAGCCAGACCTGAGCGGCCCAGCCTGTCCATGATGGCGCTGTCGCTCAAGCCTTGGGTGTCAGGTTTGATGGACTCGGCTTTGGCCAGCGCCTCGCGCAGTTGGCGAAAGTTCCAGCCCTCCACCAGTGTGATCGCTCTCAGCGTCTCGTCACCTCGTACAAACTTACGCATCAGTTGGTAGGGCGTGGTGCCCTGACCCACTTCGTAGCTGCCCGCCTTGATTTCCCGAGCGCGGCCCGAAAGCCTGAATACCCAGTACAACATCGTCGGGTTGATCTGCACCCCGGATTCAGCCACAAGGTGGGCCACGCCCCGGGGCGAAGTACCGGGTTCAATGGCCACATCCACCGGGTCGCTGGCCAGACTCAGGGGCTGGTTGACCCACCACAGGCCTGCCGAACCCAGCAGCACGCTAGCCACCAAGAAAAGCACGACAAATCGAATAGCCCAGGTTCGCACAGCGTCATTCAGCCCTGAGGCCCTTTGTGAAATGGAGTGGCGATGATAATTCACCCCATGAACCAAACACTCAACGGCATTGCCCCCCTGCCCAATCTGGGCCTGATTCGCGTACAGGGCGAAGACGCCGCCACCTTTTTACAAGGCCAACTCACGCAAGACTTTGCCCTGCTCGGCTTAAATGAAGCGCGGCTCGCCGGTTTTTGCTCGGCCAAGGGCCGCATGCAGGCCAGCTTCATCGGCTTCAAGCGCAGCCCCACCGACATCTTGCTGGTTTGCAGCCGTGACCTGCTGCCGCAAACGTTAAAGCGCCTGTCTATGTTCGTGATGCGGGCCAAGGCCAAGTTGAGCGATGCGAGTGATGAGTTTTCTTTGCTCGGCTTGGCTGGAGTTGCTATTAACAACATAGCTGGACACGCTAGTCCTGTTTGGTCTAAGGCAGATACTGGAACTCAAACCATCGTTCATTTGTACCCGGCAGACGGTGTGCCACGCGCGCTCTGGCTTGCGCCTGTGGGTGAAGCGTTACCGGCTGGCGAAGCGATGAGCGCAGAGGCTTGGCAATGGGGCGAGGTGCGCAGCGGCATTGCCACGGTGACGCTGCCCATCTTCGAGGCCTTTGTGCCGCAAATGCTCAACTTTGAGTCGGTCGGTGGCGTGAACTTCAAAAAAGGCTGCTACCCCGGCCAAGAGGTGGTGGCACGCAGCCAGTTTCGCGGCACGCTCAAGCGGCGCGCCTACCTTGTTCACTGCGCCACCGCTTTAAAAGCCGGTGATGAAGTGTTTGACAGCGCCGAGCCCGATCAACCTTGCGGCATCGTGGCACAGGCGGCGGCGGCTCCCCAAGGCGGGTTTGACGCCATCGTCTCCCTGCAGACCAGCGCTGTGGATGGCCCTGGTTTGCGACTCGGTCAGGCAGACGGGCCGGTGCTGGAACTGCTGCCTTTGCCTTACGAGTTGCTGGCGGACATCTGAGGCTCGGCTTTGCTATTTACAGCGCTTTGACCATCTCAATGTGCGCCATACCCGCCTCCTCAAACGGCTCGCCTTGCGCCACGAAACCCAGGCGCTTGTAAAACCCCTCTGCACTGCGCTGCGCGTGCAGCATCACTTGCGCGTCACCCCGCGCTTGAGAGGCCTGCATTAAGGCCTGCAAAATCTCTCGCCCCAAGCCCGAACCACGCAACACCCGGCTCACCGCCATCCGCCCTATGCGAGCCGTGCCTGACGCTGCGGGCAACAAGCGCCCGGTGGCGAGCGGCATGCCCAGGCGGTTGACGGCAACGGCGTGCAAGGCGGTATCGTCGTCAGCGTCCCACTCCATCTCCACGGGAACCCGCTGCTCCTGCAAAAACACCTCAGTGCGCACCGGTCGGGCGGCTTCGGCCAAGCCTATCCATGCGCCAAGTTGCAAGGTGACCATCGGCTCGCCCGCCTCAAAACCATTGAGCACATCACGCAGGGCTTGCGGTACGGGCTTGGAGGTCTGCGTGGCCGGGTCGGCAAACACGTAGACCAGCTCACACGTCACCAGCAAGTCATGACCCCGAAAGATACCACCGACAAAGCTCATGGATGAGTTACCGATGCGCGCACACTTGAGACCAATGTCGAGCTGGTCATCAAAGCGCGCCGAACCGTGGAACTCCAGGCTGGACTTCTTCACGTACAGATCACCACCCAACTGGTGCATGGCCGCCTCATACGGCAAGGCCAGCGCCCGCCAGTAGTCGGTGATGGCCGTGTCAAAGTACATCAGGTAGTGGGCATTGAAAACAATTTTTTGCAAGTCCACCTCAGCCCAACGCACGCGCAGGCGGTGAAAAAATCGAAAGTCGTCTTGGGTCACATCTCTGGTCATAAGGTGCTGGGCTCAGCTAAAGTGGTGGCTTCATCCTACACCGCAGGCCGCTATGTCCCTCATCTACTACGTCACCCAAATCCAGTTCGAATTTGGCGCTGTGAAACTGCTCAAGCAAGAGTGCGAACGCATCGGCATCAGTCGCCCCTTGGTCATCACAGATGCAGGCGTTAAAGCCGCAGGTGTGTTGCAAAAAGCGCTAGACGCCCTGCCCGGCCTGCCCGTCACCGTGTTTGACCAAACGCCCTCCAACCCGACCGAGGCCGCCGTGCGCGCAGCCGCGCAAATGTACAAGGCGAATAACTGTGACGGCCTGATTGCGGTCGGCGGCGGCTCCTCCATCGACTGCGCCAAGGGCGTGGCCATCGCCGCTACCCACGAAGGCCCGCTCACCACCTACGCCACCATCGAAGGCGGCTCGCCGCGCATCACCGAGCGCGTAGCCCCCATCATCGCCGTGCCCACCACCAGCGGCACGGGTAGCGAGGTGGCGCGCGGTGCCATCCTCATCGTGGACGACCACCGCAAGCTCGGTTTTCATTCCTGGCATCTGGTACCCAAAGCCGCCATTTGCGACCCCGAACTCACCCTGGGCCTGCCGCCTATGTTGACAGCAGCCACCGGCATGGACGCCATCGCCCACTGCATGGAAACCTTCATGGCCCCGGCCTTTAACCCGCCCGCTGACGGCATTGGCCTGGACGGTCTGGCGCGCGCCTGGACACACATCGAGCGCGCCACGAAAGACGGCAGCGACCGCGAGGCGCGCTTAAACCTGATGAGCGCCTCCATGCAAGGCGCGATGGCGTTTCAAAAAGGTCTGGGCTGCGTGCACTCGCTCAGCCACAGCCTGGGCGGCGTGGACCCGCGCCTGCACCACGGCACTTTGAACGCCATGTTTTTGCCTGCCGTGGTTCGCTTCAATTCCAGCGCCGAGTCGATTCAGAAAGAGCAACGCCTGCAACGCATGGCCCACGCCATGGGTTTGACTTCAGGCAGCGACATCCCCGAAGCCATTGAAGACATGAACGCCCGTCTTGGTTTGCCCACCGGCTTGGCTGCCATGGGCGTTCAAGCCAGCCAGTTTGACCAGATCATTGCCGGTGCGCTGGCCGACCATTGCCACAAGACCAACCCGCGGATCGCCAGTGTCGAGGACTACATAGACATGTTGTACCAAGCTCTGTAGTCGACCCTGAAAAACCTTCCAATAGGACCAAACGTGTTTGCCGTTGCCTGTAGCGCGATGTTGTGCTCTTGAGCAGCGAATCTCGTTGATAGGTGGTGCCTTGGCGGACGAAGTGCTATGGATTCTTATCTGGGAGCAAACGTTGAACCAACGGGTGCAACACTCTTTTCTCTGTGCCAATGGCGAGAAAATGTTCATGAACCCCGTCGCATACCCCGATGCACTCTACCTCGTAGCGCTGAATCAAGTCTGCTTCAATCCACTGTGCAGCAGGAAAAACACCCATCCCCTTTGCCCCAAATGTGACCAGCAACGCACTGTCTTCAAACTCCCCCACCACGCGGGGCTTGATGCCTTGGCGCTCAAGCCAAGCATCGATACGTGGTCTGACCGCTGAATGGTTGGTGGGCAGTAGAACGGGCACCTGAGCCAAGCACTGAGGAAAGTTATCTATCGCCGCCGCACTCCATGCTTTCGACGCATACCAATGGACAGCCGATGTACCCAAGGCATGGCTGTACACCTTCAGGTTAGCGTTCACGGGTGCAGGGCGGTCAGACAGAACCACATCCAAACGATGCAAGGCCAGTTCAGCCAACAACCCAGAAAACTCATCTTCGTGAGCAAGCAAGCGCAGGTTAGGCTCGTCCATCACGGGCTGCAATAAGCGCCGAACTACTAACTTGGGAACGCCATCGGAAATACCGACTGCCAAACGCACGGATGGCGCGCTGATGGCGTCGCGCACCACTGCCGGAAGCTGTTCGCCCAGCTGAAAGATTAAGTCGGCCTGCTGCATCGTCGCGACGCCCGCTTCCGTCAACACCAAGCCGCGCCCTTGGGGCTTGAGCAGTGCGTACCCTAAATCACGCTCCAGTTCCCGCACCTGGGCACTGACCGTCTGGATCGCCATGTCCAAACGATCCGCCGCGCGCGACATACCCCCTTCTTTGGCGACCACCCAAAAATAATAGAGATGTCGGTAATTAAAAGGATTTTTCATAGTTCTGTTTTTACGAAGTAATTATCATTATTTATCATATTTTATAAAAACAATAACGACACTATTCTCACCGCATGTTTCAATTTCAGGGTCGATATGCCAGCTTTATTTGATTTATGTGACCGTGACGAGATTGAGCGGTACAGCCACCCTGCCACGCTCAAACACAACGCTGCATGCCGCCCATGCAACAGCCTTAGCGCATCGCAAGCCTTTAGTCTCGCGCTGATCATCAGTTTGACTTTCTTTTCACCCGTAAGTGGACAAACAGCAGCGCAAGTCGTTACAGATCCCGACATGTCAGCAACGACACTCCAAATGCCGCTCGAGGTCCCCGTGTTGACGCTAACCGAGGTTATCCGCGCTGTGGTGCACAACAACCCTGCGCTGCTCGCCAGCCAGCGCAGTCAAGAAGGGGCTGCGGCAGCCATCAGCAGCGCAGCGGCTTACCAAAACCCCAGGTTTGAAGTGGCAACGGGCAGCTACGGCGCTCGCCTACCCAGTGCCAATGGGGGACCAGTCTCAGGTTGGGCCGTGTCCCAATTCATCGAGAACCCTGCTTTGCGTGATGCGCGTATCTCAGGAGCCCGCTTTGCTGAGCGCAGCAGCAGACACCATGTAGCGGTCAACACCAACGAATTGGTGGCCAAAGTGCGCCTGAAAGCCTTTGAATACCTGCTGAGAAAAGAAGAAGCACAAGCGGCTTCCGAGGCGTTGGCCTTACTGGAGCAAATCCGCAACCGGGTGAAAGTCCGGGTGGAGAGTGGCGAGGCCGGACGCTACGAACTCATCAAGGCGGATGCGGAAATCATCAATGCGCGTCAAAAAGTACAAACGGCTTATCTGCAAATTGACCAAGCCATTTTGGCCATTAACCGCATGGCCGCAGGGGCTCTACCGACGCGCTGGGTGCTGCAAGGCCAGTTGAGTGATGTTCAAGAAGTACCCGCCTTGGAAGAGTTCAAACTCATGGCCAGTCAGAACAACCCTGAGCTGAAAGCGCTGCAAGCCGAACTCGACCGGCACACCGCCTTATTAAGCGAGGTTCGCGCTGGGCGATGGCCGGGCGTGGAACTGCGCTACAACCAAGTGCGCGACCCGGAGGTCAACCAAGGCCTGCTGACCGTCAGCATACAAATACCCCTGATCGACCAACGGCGGGGTCCGGTTGGCCAAGCCGCAGCCGAATTGGAGCGTAGCCGTACTCTGCTTGAAGGGCGTCGGGCAGAGTTGGCCCAGCAGCAACTGCTGGCGTGGAAAGCCATGGAGATTGCCCGCGTGCGTGTGACCGCCTTGAGCACAGGTGCTGTGCGTGAAGCTGAAGCCGCGTTGCGTGTGGCAGGAGCCGCTTACCGTTACGGCGAACGCGGCATTCTGGACGTCCTGGATGCGCAGCGCCTGCTGCGCAGCGTTCGTGCCGATTTACTGGACGCCCGCTACCAGTTGCAAGCCGCCACCGTAGATCTGGACTTCTTAGCCGGTAGCTATGCCGATGCCTACAGCCCAGCCGCCACCGCCATTGAGCCTTGAATTCAGCTTTTAGAGAATCGCCATGACCACATTCGCATCTAAAACCCCGCATAAAAAAAGTCACGTCCTGCTGCCACAGCGCATGCTTTCTGGCATCGCTCTGGCAGTCATACTGGCTGCTTGCGGCAAACAGGACATACCAAGTTCCACCACCAACGTCGACCCTCAAACCAGCGCCAATACACCAGCTCGCGCACCGGCCGCCAAGGCTGCAGCTGACCCCATGTCGGTTGGTATCAAGCCTGAAATGGAGGGCAACTTCAAAGTTGAACCGCTGAAAGAGATGGATATGGCGGTCATTCAGGAAATTTCAGGCCGTATTGATGCGAACGAACGACTCGTGACCCGGATCGGCGCTGCCGTCACAGGTCGGGTGACCGAGGTACTCGCTGAGGTCGGTGACGTCGTGCGTCCCGGTCAGACATTGGCCCGCATAGCCAGCCCTGAATTGACCACCGCCCAGCTGAATTACCTGCGTGCCAACTCCACCGCCTCACTGGCAGCACGCGCCGTTGAACGCGCCCGTCAGCTCATTCAAGCCGACGTGATTGGCACGGCAGAATTTCAGCGACGCGAAGCAGAACTCGCGATCGCTCTGGCAGAGTCGCGTGCCACAGCAGACCAATTGCGCCTCATGGGACTACCGCAAGATGGAATTACCAAATTGCGAGACACCGGAAGTTTGTATCCGGTAGCCAATGTCACGGCAACCATATCTGGCGTAGTGACCGAGCGCAAGATCAGCCAGGGACAGGTGGCTCAACCCGGTGAGCAGATGTTCACTGTGGCCGATTTATCGAATGTGTGGGTTATAGGTGCCCTGCCCGAGCGAGCTGCACGAACGGTTCAACTGGGCCAGCGCATTGAAGTTGATGTGCCCGCCATAGGTGAACATAAATTAACCGGAAAAGTGGTCTTCATCAGCGACACGATTGACCTTGAAACCCGCACGGTGACGATCCGCACACAGGTGGACAACAGCAAACGCGAGCTCAAGCCGCAAATGCTGGCCACGCTGCGCATTGCTGGGCAGTCCATCCGCCAACTGGCCTTGCCCATCGCGGCGGTTGTGCGTGAAAACGATAAAGACTATGTGTACGTGAAAGAAGCGAACCATCGTTATCGGCTAACCCCAGTCGAGTTAGGTAACGCGACCGATGGCTTTAGGGCCGTCAACAAGGGCTTGGTTACTGGCAGCCCGGTGGTCGTGGACGGTGCTTTTCACCTGAACAATGAGCGCAAGCGCGCTGAACTGGAATAAGCAACATGGTTAACTCATTGATACGCGCAGCTCTCTCTCAGCGGCTGCTGGCCATTGTGTTGGCGATAGTTCTTTGCGGATTTGGTTTGCGCGAAGCCACTCGACTGTCGGTCGATGCGTTCCCGGACGTGACAAACGTCCAGGTGCAGGTCGCGACCGAATTCAGTGGCCGCTCACCCGAAGAAATCGAACGCTTTGTGACCGTACCGCTGGAAATTGCCATGACGGGAATGCCGGGTCTGGTGGAAATGCGTTCGCTCAATAAAAGTGGCTTGTCTATCATTACCTTGGTGTTTAGCGAAAAAACTGACGTGTACTTTGCCCGTCAGTTGGTCACAGAGAGATTGATTGAAGTCACGCCCCGCATGCCCCCCGGCGTCTCGCCCGTGCTGGGACCTGTGTCTACCGGACTGGGCGAGGTGTACCAATACACCCTGGATCACCCGGACGACAAACATCGCCCGCTGACAACCGCTGAGCTAACAGAGCGGCGCATCGTGCAAGACTGGGTTGTTCGGCCGCTGTTGCGCTCTATTCCAGGTGTCGCCGAAATCAACTCACAGGGGGGCTACGTCAAGCAGTACCAGGTATTGGCCCAGCCTGATCGACTGCGCCACTACGGCATATCGGTACAGCAGGTGGTCGCTGCGATTGGGAGCAACAACGCCAATGCTGGCGGCGGTATCTTGCCGCAGGCGACCGAGCAGTTTTTGATCCGTGGTGTCGGTCTGATTCGCACAGTGGACGACATTGCCAATATCGTGGTGAAGGAGCAAGCAGGCGTACCTGTGTATGTGCGGGATGTGGCCGAGGTACAGATTGGCCACGAGGTGCGCCAAGGTGCCATTGTCAAAGGCGGCTATACAGAGAGCGTCGCAGGCATTGTGATGATGACCCGGGGCGGCAATGCGAAAGAAATCGTGACCCGTGTCAAAGCTCGGGTGGAAGAAATCAATCGCAAGGGCATGTTGCCCAACGGGCTGAAAATTGTCCCGTTTTATGACCGCACCGAGTTGGTTGACTCCGCGTTGTGGACTGTCGGCAAGGTGCTTATCGAGGGCATCTTCTTGGTGGTGATTGTGCTTTTCGTTTTCCTGGGAGATGTGCGTTCCAGCCTGATCGTGGTGGCAACGCTGATCATTGTGCCCCTGAGCACGTTTATCGTGATGAACCGTTATGGCATCTCCGCCAACCTGATGTCCTTGGGCGGGCTGGCGATTGCGATTGGGCTGATGGTGGATGCCACCGTGGTGGTCGTGGAAAACGTTTTCCATCGACTGAGTGAAGCCGCAGATAGCTTAGGCGCGACGACCGTTCCCTCACGTGTACGGGTCATCTTGCAGGCGACCAGTGAGGTTTCGACGCCAACCATCTTCGGTATTGCCATCATTATTTTGGTGTTCTTGCCATTGATGACTTTGCAGGGCATTGAGGGCAAGATGTTTTCACCCCTAGCCTTCACCATCGCCATTTCACTGGCCGTTTCGCTGCTCATTTCGCTTTTTTTATCACCAGTGCTGTGCTCCTACATCCTCAAGGTCAAGCCGGGGGCAGGACATGACACAAAGATCATTGCGTTTTTAAAGCGTCATTACCTACGTTTGCTCGACACGGCTTTACTGCGGCAGCGGGCTACGCTGGGGGTGGCCGTGGCAGTGTTACTGGGTTCGCTGGCACTGTTCCCGCTGCTGGGCAAGTCGTTCATGCCGACGATGAAAGAAGGTGCGTTGACGCCACAAATCAACCGTGTGCCCAGCATCTCATTGGACGAATCTATCCGCATGGAAATGGCGGCGATGAAAACCATTGCGGACGTGCCGGGCGTGCGCATGGTCGTGTCCAAACTGGGCCGTGGCGAGTCTCCCGCTGACCCCGCCGGCCCGAACGAGTCTGACCCCATCGTGCTCCTTGACCCCAATAGCAAACGCTCGCAGGAAGCGATTGATGAAGATATCCGTCAGCGTCTCTCCACCATACCGGGCGTGCAAATTGTGCTTTCCCAGCCAATTGCAGAACGCGTGGATGAGATGGTGACTGGCGTACGCTCACAACTAGCCATCAAGGTCTTTGGTGATGATTTGAACGAGCTGCGACGCCTTTCGGAGCAGGTCGCGCGCGTTCTGAAGGGGGTCAATGGCTCGCGGGACATCCGTATCGAACGCCTGTCAGGCCAACAATCGCTGACGATTGATGTGGACCGCAAAGCCATCGCGCGACACGGCATCAACGTGGCCGATGTACAAACCATTATTGAAACGGCTATTGGCGGAAAAGAGGTGACTGTGGTTTATGAAGGGGAGCGCCGATTTAACGTGACAGTGCGCTTCCCTGAGGCGGCGCGAAATTCCATTGAAGACATTCGCAACACGCTGCTGCGGACTCCCGCAGGCGCGCTAGTTCCACTCTACACGGTAGCGAAAATTGAGCTGCTGGATGGCCCCGCTCAGGTTAGTCGCGAAGGCGGTAAGCGTCGCGTCGTGGTGGGTGCGAATGTCGAAGGACGAGATTTAGCGGGCTTTGTGTCAGAAGTGGAGCAGCTGCTGGAAGAACGAGTCAAGCTGCCTGAGGGCTATTACCTTGTTTTCGGTGGTCAGTTTGAGAACATGCAGCGTGCCATGGGCACGCTGGCGGTGATCGTCCCGCTGACGATTGTGGCAATCTTCTTTCTTCTGTTCATGTTGTTCAAGTCCGTAAAGCTGGCATCGCTCATTATTTTGGTGCTGCCGTTTGCCTCTGTTGGCGGCATTATTGGGCTGTTCGTTACACGGGAATACCTGAGCGTGCCTGCCTCGGTTGGCTTTATTGCGCTATGGGGCATTGCCGTGCTGAATGGTGTAGTTCTTGTGAGTTGCATCCGTAAGCTGCGCGAAGACGGTCAAGACGTGATCACTGCGGTGCGCCAAGGCTGTGTGATGCGCTTTCGCCCAGTCATGATGACGGCCACAGTGGCATTGCTCGGTCTAGTACCTTTTTTGCTCGCCACTGGCCCGGGTTCTGAGGTGCAGAAACCACTGGCCATCGTAGTGATTGGAGGGCTGATTTCGTCCACCCTGCTGACGTTGGTGGTGCTCCCTACGTTGTACCGTTGGTTTGATGACCAACCCGTTGAAGCCTGAATCCATATCTAAGGGGACTGAAATGAAAGAAGTTCGTGCCATCGTGCGCCCCCATCGACTGGCCACATTACAGGTAGCCCTGCGTGCTGGCTGACGATGCCATGGCCGACGCCATACGCCAAGTCATCGTTCAGATCTGCACCACGGGACATGTAGGGGACGGCAGCCTCGTCTATGGTTATTCACCTGTAATTTGAAGCGGTGTTAGGACTCGTTGCCTGGTTGCTGGGCGTGAAGTGCACGTCCACCCGCACGCTCGCCCGTCCTACCCGAATAGGCGCGAGCCCCTTTGCATTCGGCTTACCGCTTGAGCTTGGCAAACGCCGACGCCATCGCGCTGGCCTGAGGCACAGGCGCAGACGGGCGCGCTCGCTGCCCCTGGGTCGCGCCCTGAAACCGGTTGTCACCTCCTGCACCTTGCCCACCTTGCCGAGCCGCAGGCGCGTCCAGCTTCATGGTCAGCGCAATGCGCTTGCGCGCCACGTCCACCTCCACCACGCGCACCTTGACGATGTCGCCGGTTTTGACGATCTCGCGCGCGTCGGTCACAAAGCGGTTGCTGAGCTGGCTCACATGCACCAGCCCGTCTTGGTGCACACCCAGGTCAATGAACGCGCCAAAGGCAGCCACGTTGCTCACCGTGCCTTCTAGCTCCATGCCTTCACGCAAATCCTTGATGTCGTCCACGCCCTCGTTAAAGCGCGCTACTTTGAAGTCTGGGCGCGGGTCGCGGTTGGGTTTTTCCAGCTCCGCAAGAATGTCTTTGACCGTGATCACGCCAAACTGCGCGTTGGCAAACAACTCTGGGCGCAGGGTCTTGAGCATCTCGGCGCGGCCCATCAACTCAATGGCGGGCTTGCCAGTCGTGGCCATGATCTGCGCCACCACCGGGTAGGTTTCCGGGTGCAGGCCGGTCATGTCCAGCGGGTTGTCGCCGCCGTTAATGCGCAAAAATCCCGCGCTTTGCTCAAAGGTCTTGGCCCCCAGGCCCGTCACCTGCAAAAGCTGTTGGCGGTTGTTAAAAGCGCCGTGCGCCTCGCGCCAGCGCACCACCGCCTTGGCCACACTGGCTGAGAGGCCCGACACACGCGCCAGCAGCGGCACACTGGCTGTGTTGAGGTCAACCCCGACACCGTTCACGCAGTCCTCCACCACCGCGTCAAGCGACTTCGCCAATTCGCTCTGATTCACGTCATGCTGGTACTGCCCCACGCCAATAGACTTGGGGTCGATTTTCACCAGTTCCGCCAGCGGGTCTTGCAGGCGCCGCGCAATGCTGGCCGCACCACGCAAGCTCACGTCCACGTCCGGCATTTCCTGCGAAGCAAATTCACTGGCGCTGTACACCGAAGCCCCGGCTTCACTGACGACGACCCGTTGAATCTCAGCACCGTCGCGCAGCTTGGCCAGTTGCTTGATCAAGTCGCCCGCCAGCTTGTCCGTCTCGCGGCTGGCCGTGCCGTTGCCGATGGCAATCAGATTCACGCCGTGTTTCTCGCACAACTTGGCCAGGGTGTGCAGCGAGCCCTCCCAGTCGCGCCGGGGCTCATGCGGGAACACGGTGGACGTGTCTACCAGCTTGCCGGTGCCATCCACCACGGCCACTTTCACACCGGTGCGGATGCCGGGGTCCAGCCCCATCACCACGCGCGGGCCTGCGGGTGCAGCCAGCAGCAGGTCACGCAGGTTGTCGGCAAACACCTTAATCGCTACCGTCTCGGCGCTCTCGCGCAGGCGGCTGAACAAGTCACGCTCGGTGGACAAACTCAGCTTCACCCTCCATGCCCAGGCCACGCACTTGCGAATCAAGTCATCCCCGGCCCTTGCCTTATGGCTCCAGCCCAGGTAGAGGGCAATGCGGGCTTCGGCCAGCGAAACGACGGCCACAGAACCTTTTCGGGCTGAGCTTTCCCCCGTTCGGGCTGAGCTTGTCGAAGCCCCCCCTTCGACAAGCTCAGGGCGAACGGGAGCAGGCTCTGGAAGTACAAGCTTGGCATCCAAAATCTCCAACCCACGACCGCGAAACACCGCCAGCGCACGGTGTGAAGGCACTCGCCCAATCGGCTCGTCGTAGTCAAAGTAGTCGCGGAACTTGGCCACGTCCGCGTTGTTCTCGTCCTTGCCGTCCAGCAAACGGCTTTTGAACAAACCCTCGGCCCACAGCCATTCGCGCAGGTTTTGCACCAGCGCGGCGTCCTCGGCCCAGCGTTCACTCAAGATGTCGCGCACCCCGTCCAGCACGGCAGCGGTGCTGGTGAAATCATCGCCCGCCTCGTTTTTCTCAGTCTTGACGAAGGCCACGGCCTCCTCCGCCGGGTTCAGGGTGGGGTTGGCAAACAGACGGTCGGCCAAAGGCTCCAGCCCGGCTTCACGGGCAATCTGCCCTTTGGTGCGGCGCTTTTGCTTGTAGGGCAGGTACAGGTCTTCCAGCTCTTGCTTGGTGCCCGCTGTATGCAGGGCGGCCAGCAAGGCAGGCGTCATCTTGCCCTGCTCCTGGATGCTGTTGACGATGGCCTCGCGCCGTGCATGCAATTCACGCAGGTAGCCCAAGCGCTGCTCCAGCTCCCGCAGTTGAATATCGTCCAACCCACCTGTGACTTCCTTGCGGTAGCGGGCGATAAAGGGCACCGTTGCCCCCCCGTCCAGCAAGGCCACGGCGGCCTCTACCTGTTTGACTTGAACGCGGATTTCTTGCGCGATTTGCGCGATGATGCTTTGCATGACTGGGAGCGGCACCGACAAGGCGTCGGTGCATTGGTGAAAACGAAGTCAGCGAGTGTGCCACAGGGTCATTAACCCGGCCCGTGAAAAAGCCCTCAACTCCAGAGCCAGCCCTCAAACCGGTTCAAAGCCACCGCCGGGGCATCCATTCCATCCAGCCAGTTGGCCAAATCTTTCATGTCCACGTCACGCCCCAGCACCAACCTCATCTGCACCCGTGTGCCCAAGTCGTTAGCGGCCAGTACTTTGGCCGTCATGGGCAGCTTGGCCGACAAAGCCTGCGCGGCCCCCAACTGGCCGGCGCTGTAAAAGATCTCGGTTTTGGCTTGCTTGTAGCCGGGCTGGTTGGTCAGGCGAGCCGTCACCACACCCAGCGGGGCCAGACGATCGGCGGTGCGCCGGGCCAAGTTGCGAATGCCTACGCCGTTGGAGACCTCAATTTTCACACCATTCAATGACGCCACAGACACACTCTGCAAAGCCATAGGCTCAAGTTGCGCACTCATAGCGAGTGCCAGTTGGGGCTGCATCGTTTGGGTTTGCATATTAGCGGGAGCTTCACGCAACTCAAAAACCTGCGGCATCACAGCCACCAGTTGAGGCCCTTCGAAGATGACCGGTTTGGGTGTGGCCGCAGCCGCAGCCCCAACGATTGGCGTGGCTTCTGGCTTGCTCACCCCAGCCACCACGGAGCCCGTGCCTTTGGACTGCGCCAACAGGGCCCGGTTCTTGCGCGTCAACTCACTCAAAGGGTTCAAGGCGAAAGCCTGATCGAGTTGCGTCTGCGCCTCGTCCAGCCGCCCGGCCAGCATCAAGGCATAACCGTAGTTGTTATATACATGGGCCGCATTGGCGTCGGCCTCCAAAGCCCGTTTGAAAAACTCAATCGACTGGTCGTAACGTTCAGACTGCGCATAGATCACCCCCAATGCGTTCAGTGCCCCCACATGCTTCGGGTTCAGGCTCAACACCTTGGCATAGCGCTCCTCAGCCAAGGCCATTTGCCCCTGCCCGTGGGCGGCTCGCCCCATGATGAACTGCCCATCCACCTCAGAAACCGGGCTGATGATGCGCTCCACGGGCTGCACTTTAGGAAACTTCGCAGCACCGGCGTTGGTCGCCAGCACCGGCGCACCCTCATTTGGGGCCAGCGCAAACTGCGAACAGCCCAGCAAGGCACCGGCTGACAGAAGAGATAAAGTTTTGATGTAGTGACTCATTTCATACTCCTTCGCTAATTCAATTTCCATTCCCCATGGCTGGCAGTAACGTTCTGAAAATTCCGATCATGGCCGGCCCCAAAATCACAATAAACAATGAGGGGAAGATGAAAAATATAAGTGGAAACAACATCTTCACGGGCATCTTTGCCGCCTTCTCCTCGGCACGCTGTCTGCGCGTTTCACGCATCATGGAAGCTAGCGTGCGCATGGCCGCGCCTACATCCGTACCAAAGTGATCGGACTGCAACAGAATGGTGACGAAGGTCGTGACATCGTCCACGCCCGTTCTAAGCACCAGGTTTTGCATGGCATTCACGCGCGATGAGCCGGCCTGCAACTCCAGCAACACCAAACCCAACTCATCGGCCAACGCCGGGCTACTCATGTGCAGCTCTTCGCAGGTTCGGCGCATGGCTGAATCCAGGGCTAATCCCGCCTCCACACAAACCGTCATCAGATCAATGGCATCAGGCAGTGCCCGCTCAATATCCTGTTGTCGAGCACGGATTTTCATGGCCAGTACAACATTGGGGAAGTAGTAACCCAAGGCCGACAAACAGACTGTCACAAAGGCCACCACAATCGACATCGACTGACCGCCAATAAGTCCCCCGTAGAGTAAAAATACAGCGGGAAGCAGTAAGGAAAAAACAACCTTTGCTCCAAAAAATATCGATGGCCAACTGCTATCCCGCAAACCCGCGTTCATAAAGCGAACCCGCAGGTACGTGGCATCTTCCACGTCCGTGGGTGCAGACAAATGCGCAAACGGTTGCGCCATTTTGGCCATCTTTGCAGGCCACAAACTCGCTGGGCTTCCCGCTGGGCCCAGCACATCCGCGCCGCCCTGCATTTGACCCAAGCGTTGACCTAGGGCTTTGTCACGCGTGACCCAAAACCCGACACCCAGCACAAGGCCAACGACGGATATAAAAACAACCACAAACAAAACCACTGGCGCATTCATAGTGCCCCCTTAAACGCGAATATCAATAATTCGCCACAGAATAAAAACACCGCAAGCCATCATCCCCAGTGCCCCTATCACCAGCTTGATCCCCATTGGGTCTTCAAACAGAACCTTCATGTAGCCGGGGTTCACCACATTCAATAAAAAAGCCAGTACAAAGGGCAAGGCCGTCAAGATATAGCCCGAGAGTCGTCCCTCTGCAGTAAGCGTTTTGATCTTCCCAAACAGCTTGAATCTTTCTCGAATCAGATTCGACAGCATGCTCAAAAGCTCAGTCAAGTTTCCGCCCGTCTCCAACTGAATAATCACAGCCATGACGAAGTAGCGCATGTCACTGTTGGGCACCCGTTCGGCCAAATTCATCATGGCGTTTTTGACAGAGACCCCGAAAGTTATCTCGTCAAACGTCGTTTTGAATTCATTGGCAATGGGCTCAGGTGCATCATCCCCCGCCATAGACATTGCTGCAGAAAATGCATGGCCAGCCTTCAAAGCCCGGCAAATCAAATCCAGCGCATTTGGCAGCTGACTGTCCATCAGTTGCATGCGTTTTGATTTTTGTCTTTTCACTCGCAACAAGGGAAAAAGTAAAAACACCAAAGCCAGCAAGCTCAGACTCATCCATGACCAACTCAAGAATAGGCCCAACAACACCCCGACAAAGCCGCTTGCCAGGCAAGTTATCAATAACTGCGCCACATTGCTCGTAGATCCGGCTTGCTGCAAAAGCAGATCCAGACTGTGTGCCCCTGAATACTTGGACAGCAGAGCATGCGTCGATGGAGATTTCCCCAGCAAACGTGTTTTTAAAACCCCCGCTCGCACACGCCCAGACTCCCCCTTCACCAAGCCCGCAAGCCGCTGCCTAACCCGCTTGTACTCTGGGCTACTGGTGTCCGTCCACAGCAAGAAAACCCCCTCTAGCAGCAACACCACTGCCAAGAAACCAAAGATCAACAAAAACGCGTAGTTGGCATTCATGGCATCACTCGTAGGTTCTGGATTGATCAAAAGTCCCATCCGGCAGCGTGACACCAAAGGCTTTGAGCCGCTGCATGAAATGGGGGCGAACGCCTGTGGCGCTGAAGTAGCCCTGCACCGTTCCGTCTTCAGCCACCCCCGTCTGTGTGAAACCGTAAATCTCCTGCATGGTGATGATGTCGCCCTCCATACCCACAATCTCTTGCACACTCACCACTTTGCGGTGACCATCCGTTAAACGGGATATCTGAATCACCACCGAAATGGCCGAGCTGATTTGCTGGCGCATGATCTTGGGCGGAATATTCATGCCCCCCATACCCGCCATGTTCTCCAGCCGCGTCAGCGCGTCTCGGGGCGTATTGGCATGCACCGTGGCCATGGAGCCCTCGTGCCCGGTGTTCATGGCCTGCAACATGTCCAGCACTTCTACCCCGCGCACCTCACCCACAATGATCCGCTCTGGGCGCATGCGCAAACTGTTGCGCACCAAGGCGCGTTGGTTCACCTCGCCTCGTCCCTCCAAATTGGCCGGACGGGTTTCCAGCCGTACCACATGCGGCTGCTGCAAGCGCAACTCAGCGGCATCTTCAATGGTGACAATGCGCTCACTCGAAGGTATGGCTGCGGACATGACGTTCAAGGTGGTTGTCTTACCCGTACCCGTACCGCCCGAGATCAAGATGTTGAGCTTGGCCTTCACCATGCCCACCAGCAGTGCAGCCAACTCTGGCGTCACGGTTTTACCGCGCACCAAGTCATCCAACGTGAGGGGAATCACCGCAAAGCGGCGAATGGACAATGTTGGTCCGTCCAACGCCAGTGGCGGGATGATGGCGTTCACCCGAGATCCATCCGGCAAGCGCGCATCCACCATGGGGCTGGACTCATCCACACGTCGCCCCACACGCGACACAATTTTGTCGATGATTTTCATCAGGTGATCGGTGTCAGAGAAGACGATATCCGTCAACTCCAGCTTGCCCCGGCGCTCAACATACACCTGCTTGGGGCCATTCACCAAAATGTCAGACACCGTGGGGTCGTTCAGCAGCGGCTCCAACGGCCCCAAACCTGTTACCTCGTTCTGAATGTCCAGCGTGATCTTCTTGCGGTCTCCAGCATTAAGCGCCACGCCCGACTCCACCAGCATGGTTTCAATCAAGCGCCCCAACTCATCCCGCAGCTGATCGGCAGGCATGGCGTTAAGCACTTTCAAATCAACCCGGCCCAGCAAATCTTTGTGCAGCTTGGCTTTGAGTTTGTAGTAGTCAGCGTCCACACTGACATGTCGTCCATCCGCATCAGGCGCACCTGTGGCGAGTTTTATTTCGGTGACATTGCTTCTTAAACTCATGATGATTTACTCCTCAAACCACTGAACCAACCGCCGGATTTTTTATGCTCCGTTGGGTCTAACTTTTCAGCCCAGGCTTGCAGCGCCTGGGCTACAGGGTCGCGCGGCGACAAGCCCACCAAAGGCCGCCCCTGGTTGATGGACGCGCTCACTGCCGCATGGCTGTTGGGAATAGTCTGGGAAATTTTCAGCAGACAAGTTTTTTCAACATCAACCAAACTGATGTCGCCGCCTTTTTCATCGCGGTTGACCACAATGCGCACCTTCTCGCTGGAGTAACCCAGATCACGAAAAACGCTCACCATGCGTTTAGCGGCACGGACAAAAGGCAGGTTCAGCTGCACCACCAGGTCAATGCTGTCGGCCATGTCCAACGCTTTGATCGTCAATGGGTCGAGAGAATAGCCAATGTCTAACACCACAAAGTCATAACTAGCGCGGGCCAACTCAATAATTTTTTGAATGTCTGCCACCGACACATCACGCACATGGTCGGGCGACTCGGGTGCCGCCAAGACATACAAAGTGTTGCTCATTTTGAGCATGCTGGACTCCAGCAAGGTTGCATCCATCTGCCGTGATTTTCTGGCCAGCTCCACCACGTTAGACACAGCCACTCCATCACCTAAATAAATGGCCGCATCGCCAAAATACATATTCAAATCCAGCACCGCCACCCGTTTGCCATGCAATGACAAGGCATAGGCCAGATTGGTCGCCAAAAAAGTAGCGCCGGCACCGCCTTTGGACGGAATCAACGCCAACACGCGCCCGCCTCGGTCACGCCCACGGCTGCTGGCTTGGTGGGTTTGCATCCGCTTAATAGCTTGCTGAACTTGAGCCGAATCCAAAGGTACAGCCAACACCTCGCGCACACCCGCGCGCATGGCCTGCATCAGGAAATCTGCGGATCGATCTGGACTCAACAGAACCAGCCAAGTGTCGGGTCTACCCAGTAAAACAGCCTCCAGCTGCTTCATGTCCTTGTCGGAATGAGCTGGAAAATCCAGAAACACCAGGTCGGGTTGTTCACCCTGCAATACATCCCCCAGCGCGTCCATGCCACCACGGTGAGCCGTGAATAGCGCCCCCGGCAAGCCCAAGACCAACACCTTCAAATCGTCAAGTGTTTTCCCGGGCGGGGATAAGGCTGAAATTTTGAAAGTCATAAATTCATTCCATTTTTAAATTTCAGAACATCATGAACAGACGGGGTTACTTGCGCTGTTCATCAACTCCCGAGGCAAACTGGTGGCAAAAGAGGGTATGGGCAAAGGCAAGCCCATGAACGGAATCAGGGGTGTGAAAGTGGCGTTGATTAGCTTGACCTCTACGGTCACACAGTTGCTAGCGGTACAGCCGGCCGGGGAGTAATTAATAGCGATCTGAGGGTCAGATGTATTGGGTAAGAAGAGCTTCATTTTTGTCTTGATGACTGAACTCCCCGTACCTGAGACATCCTTGTCACACAGTGTTGCCAGACGTGCGCCCAAACGGGTCGCCTCATTGGCCGAATTCAACACAAACATCCAGCGACCAAACTCCATGATCCCCAGCAGGATTGTGAAAAAAATCAAAGCCACAAAAGCAAACTCGACTAGGGCTGCTCCGCATTGGTGTCGCTTGCACGTCCAGCGCGGTGTCATAAAAATGTGTGGAGCGCTCATAGCTGGCTCCATCAGAAGTACTGCGACGCCATGGTTGAACTCATTGGCGCGTAGGAAAAATCGGGAATAACCCAAGGAACAATTGACGTGAAGCTGTAAGTCGCGTTTCCCGTACCGCCGACAGTGACAGTCACCAACGAAACGCTTCCCTGTCCCGTCAAAATATTTTTGTGGGTAGCTGGGCAGGCTACCGGGTCGCATATCGACACATTGGCAACAGCTAAACCCGGAACCAGTGGCATAGCGGGATTGCAGCTCACCGAACCACAGACGGCCATCAATTGCGCCTTTGTCCGGATAGACGCAGCAGTTTCCCCGACCGGAGGGGCCGACATATCAAAGGTACTCAAGTAACGCACTGCGCCACGGGTGGCCTTATCCAGGCCGTTGTAGTAGTAGAGTGCCCGTCCCAGCTCTGTGATGCCGAAACACAGAATCAGCAGCGGCAACAAAATAACGGCCAACTCAATTGCTGCGGCCCCTTTTTGTCTGCTGATTTTCGATTTATTGTCCATTTTCAACCTCACTGCGCAAGCACCGGCACCAAGGGGCCAGCCGTACCCGGGCCACCTGTCGTGGAGCAGGCACTACCACTCACCGAACTCAAACCAAGGTATTCGACGTTGGGAACGTCCCACACTTCGCCTGCCTTGAGACCACCACTGTCGCTGTAGGGGTTCAGCATAAATACGCAGGCCCAATCTTGAATGTTCACCGTCGGTGCGGCGGAGCAATCCAGAATCGGGGCCACAGCCAATCGTCGGTTTTGCCCGTAGGTGATGTGATTTGCTGTTGTTGTCGCAGCGTAGCCGCCGCCGCTTGGAATGCCGTAAGGCAAGTTGGTTTGATAGGGCGTGTGAGCGGCGCGAGCAGCTTGAAAATTTTGGACGCCGGGATTGAGTGGTGACGTGCCGGCCCAAGCGTTCGTACCCGCAAGCCAATTGCCCGGGTGCAATGCGGTGCCTGCAGAATACGCAAATCCAGAGAAATCCGGGGCTGCTGTGGTGGCCTGCGGGTTCCCCCCCCCCCGCTTTTATACCAGCCAAACCGGGAATTCCATGCAACAGCTAAACTGGCAATATTTCCCTGTTGAGCAACATTGGTGCCTGCTTGAAGCGCACATTGCCCACTGCCGGTGAACAAATCTGCCGCCTCGCTGGCACCCCCGCCAGGCGGTGTGAAATCAATCCACCCGAACCACCCGCTTGTCGATGCACCAGACTTCACCGCGTACCAATTCCCCACCGTCAATCCATAGTTATTGGCCGGTGTGCCGCCACCCACAGAGCAAATCCCAACTGGAATTGCACAGACTGAAGCCGACGGCCCTTGTTTGGCAACCGCAAAGGCGCTCACAGTGGCAGTTTGCTGCGTTGAGTCCAACACACGCATAAAGTAAACGGGAAGGCCCGTTAGTGGATAGCTGCACTTGACGTACGCAGCATTATTGAATGTGACTCCTGCATCCGGGAATGTCTGGGTTCGGGAGAAGGTGATGTCTGTGATGTCCGTCACCGTGCTCTGAAAATTCGCCCGGTTCTTGATCGCATCGATACTGGTTGTTCCACCAGTTGAAAACACCCGTCCATAAGCGACCGCCTTAATTAAGGCCTGGTTGTTGTTTTGGCCTGGCCGCAGTTGTGAGGCGGCCGACAGTGCGCAGGCATCCACTGCATTCTGCAATTCAGTCTTGATGACAAAAAACCGCCCCAAATCAATGGCCAGACCGGCAAAACCGATCAACATTGCAATCGCAAGACCCAACAAAATCATGACCGCGCCACACTGGCGATGAATGTTCGGTATTGATCCTTGTCTGCACATGATGTCCGCCCTGTTTTTTTCTACTAGAGATTACTGACCACTCCCGCTAGAACCAACACCTCCAATACCAAGCACTTCAAAAGTTTTCGGTGGGGCTTTGAATGAGTCCTGATAGCGGTCTTGCGCGCTGGCAGCGGCCCGGCCATCAATGCCCAGCACGGGGTTATTGCCCGTGGGCGCTGCTGGGTTGAGCGTTTGCTGTTGGCGTGCCGTTCGCACGGCATCACCAAACTTGGCATCCATGTCGGGCGTGGTGCTGCCACAGCCTGTGAGTTGAACCATGAGCCCGATGGCGGTGGCTGTGAGCAACACGCGGGGGGTGATATTGATAGTCATGGCGGCGCTCCTTTATTTGAGATCAAACCCACCGGCTTGCGGCTGTGATGCGGGTGCTGCGGTTGGTTGTTGTGCTGGCTGCGGTGCTGGTGTGGCAGGTTTGTCTGGCACTACTTCAGCATTGCCGCTGCCCTCCAGCTTGCCGCCCAAGAAAAACTCGCTGCGGCTGGGTGGGGTGAAGTTGTCTGTGGGCAGGGTCTGTGCAACATCCATGGGCTTGACCAGCCGTGGGGTGATGACGAACATCAACTCGGTGCGATCAGTCTGGAACTCGCTGCTGCGAAACAGGGCGCCCAAGATGGGTATTTCTCCCAACAGTGGGATACGTTTAATCGTTTCAGTGACGTTGTTTTTAATCAGCCCGGCAATGGCCAGGCTTTGCCCGTCCATCAACTGCACGGTGGTTTGAACGCGCCGGGTGGTGATGCTGGGCAACACAGACGTTACGCCGCCGATGGTTGTAAATGCCGAACCAGTTTGGGCCAGCTCCGACACTTCAGGGGCCACCTTGAGGTGAATGCGACCACCTTCCAGCACCGTGGGTGTGAACTTGAGCCCAACGCCAAATTCTTTTTCTGTCAAAGTGATGACAGGAAAGCCGCCGGTGTTGCTGCTGGCTGTGGGAATGAAAATCTTGCCACCTGCCAGAAAGCTGGCCTCTTGCCCGCTGATGGAAATGATGTTGGGCTCTGCCAAAATTTTGATCAGGCCGTCTTGCTTCTGGGCGTCTACCGACACTTTATTGCCATTGTCCGCCGTGATACTGAACACTCCATTACCTAGACTTAGAAAGTTGGACAAAATGCCGTAGCTCAGCCCCCCGTTACCCGCACTCACACCCAGACTTGCACCAAGCTTGTCGAGCAAGGTCTTGGATACCTCGGCCACTTTCACCTCCAACATCACCTGCTGGCCAGAGGCCACTTGCAGCAGGTTTACCACCTTGGCGCTGGTGGTAGCAGCCACAGCAGCAGCGCCACCCTGCCCCGCCACCAACGTGCCTGAAGCAACCTTGGTGTCGCCCGCCATTACGGGTAGCACCAGTGAGCGGTTGATGTCACGCACAAAGGCTTGTGCAATGTCTTCGGCAAATCGCGCTTTGACAGCACTGCTGACCACACCGCTCAAGATGATGGAGTCTGCTGCTGCATGGACGGAGATACCCTTTTCCTCTGGCATGAGCTCACGCAGTTTTTTATCCATGCGGCCAATGTCGATGCTGACGTTCACATCCACAGCCGTGGGCGCACCGCCCTTGCGCCAGACCACCAGGTTGGTGGAGCCATAGTTTTTGCCCAGCAAATAAACCTCGGTCGGGCTGATGAGGGTGATGTCAGCAATGTTGGGGTTACCCACCGAAATTCGCTCTACCGCAGAAGGCACCCGCATCAAGGTGGACTTGCCAATGGTTAACTCCATCGCGGGGCCGACGGTGGAGAAGTCCGCTGCGCTACTGGGTGCTGCGGCCATCGGCATCATGGGCATGACGCCGCGAGCCGTTGTGTTGCCCTTGGTGATGACGGGGGCTTGCGCCAAACCCGCAGGCCCCCACGCCACCGCAGTAGCCAACACGCAAGCCGATGCCAAAACACGGCTGCCACGAATAGTTGTTGTTGCTTGTTTCATGTTGACCCCTCAAAAATTAGCGTTGGCTTTTTGGACACCGCGAATGACTTCGACGATCTCGCCTTTTTCAACCACTGGCGCACTCACCACGGCCTTGGGCTTGGGTGCGCTGCTGCGCACAACCGCCGTTTTGACCGGGGCCACTGCAGGGGCTGCAGGGGCTGCAGGTTTGACCCCAGCCTCCCCCGCCATCAGGTCTTCGCGGTTAGCACCGCCAGTGGCTACATCGCCTTTATCGAGTGGGTTTCGCAACACCAGTGACAAGGTGCCGATGCTGCGAGCCAAGTCAATTTTTTCGGCTTGCCCCGGCTCCACCTGGAGCGTGACCGCGCTAACCACTTTGGGTTTGTTTTGATCACGCTTGTCGTCTTGTGCTGTCGCCAGAACCAAGATTTTTTCCAACACAATTTTGGAAATGGCCTTCTCGTTTTTATCCCGTGTATTGACCATGATGTCCACCAAACTGCCCGGCCTGATGTACCCTGCCACTCCCACAATCTCATTGGCATGAATGCTGATGGCCCGCATGCCGTTGGGGATGACGGACGACAGGCCACCCGTAGAGCCTTCGGGGGCCAACTTGGCTTCCAGCAATGGCTCACCTTTGTAGATGACCGAGCCGGCCACCACACGGGTCTCTAACTTTTTAGAATCTGTAAACGCCCCTTCGGGTATGGATCCCTTGGGCCAAGCGGTCTGACCCAGCATGTCCGGCGTTAGCAGCGCGCCAGGGTCCAGGTCTTTGCTGGCCACCACAACGGCGGTAGAGTTTTCAGAGGCTTGTTGCCCCACCCACCTTGCCGCGAGCCAGACCGCGACGCCGCCCGCAATAAGGGAAAAGAAAATCATGATCAACGCTCTTGTGCTTTTCATTTCTCACCTTCCTTGGGGCTATGTCCCATTGAGTATCAAAAACCTAAGATCTGCATCCCACCACTAAGCCGCCAGTAACTGAAGACGGCCAAACCTGTTGCAAATGACAAGGCATAGGGCATGCGGTCTGCCGACTGGGTGGCTGGGTCAAAACCTGAGCCGCCATGCCCCATACCAATAAGAATTAACTTGACGTTGTTTAAAACGAGTCTTGCATTGCGCTTGAGCAACATGCGAATGACCGAAAGCACTCCGCCCGCGATGAGCACGAACAGAGCTAGGCCAATCACCTCCCCCGTACCCACAAAAGCCCCCAACGCCGCCATGAGCTTGACGTCACCCGCACCCATGGTGCGCATCATGTAGAAGGGCAAATAAATCAACAGGCCAAGCAGCACCCCAAGCAGGGCCGAACCGATCCCTAGCGCCCCAGGGAAGGCATCAAACAACCCGCCACGCCCGTTGGTCGGGCCTACCGTTTGCAGCGCTAGGCCCGTTAACAAAAGAAACAAAATGAGAGCGTTAGGAATGCGGTGTTCACGCAAATCCCACTCCACTGCCATGAGCATGCCCAGCGCAAGAATGGCGAGACACCAAAGTTGCCAGCTTGCGGGGGTTAGCTCGAATGACATTCATGCGCTCCTGTTGAGAATTGCTCAAACAACGAATTGCCGTCTTAAGGGCACGTACCACCTGTTGTCAGACAATTTTTCACCTTTTCAAATAAGGTATTCAGGTTGGTTCCAATGGTGACGACGGTCGCAACGACGGCCAAGGCGATCAGCGCAGCGATCAAGCCATACTCAATCATGGTGACGCCCTCTTCATCACAAAGGAACTTTTAAGCTTGATTGATTAGATGTTTCATTTCTATATCTCCAGTTAAATTAAAAGTTTAGGAAATCAACTTTTCTACCTACCAATTACTACGCTACCAAGATAGAAAATTTACTTCGGCAGCGTAGTACGAGTCATCATTTTTTTGAATTACGCACGTGAGGAAATTAAGTGCAAGCGGCAGTATTACCAAGGCAGTTTTTAACCCGTGCAAACAAGGTATTCAGCTGCGTTCCAACCAAAACAACGGTTGCAACGACGGCCAAGGATATGAGTGCGGCAATCAAGCCGTACTCGATCATGGTCACGCCCTCTTCATCACGAAGGAACTTGCGAGTGGAATTAATAAGCTGTTTCATTTCAATCTCTCCAGTTAAGCCAAACAAACAGACATCCTTTCGAGATGGCTGCGCGGTTAGCAGAAACCTGACTGAAATCCTGAACTATCAGCACTGACACGCTCCCTGCGGAAATGTGGCAAACCTCAAAGCCAAGATTCCAATACAGAAGAGTTCTTGATCGTCACCACTTTGTTAAAGCGAAGAACAGAACTTCTTTTTCTGCATGGATCTCAGTATCGACAGTGAAGAAAATATGTCCACCCCAACGTGTGGTTTGTTTGATCCATATCAAACGCAAAATGCAGTGACGAAAAAAATGGCCCCGAAGGGCCTGCAATCAAATTCGAATTCAATCAACCCGTGCGAAGGGCCCGCCTCAAGGCCACACCCAGCTCCGGCTTGTGCGCGAAGGGGGCACTCGGGTTGCGCGCTTGCAAGATGTCTTCTAACCGGGTTTTCACAGCGTCCAGGGCTTGGGGGTGGCTGTAGATGTAGAACTGGTTTTGCACCATGGCGTCAAACACTTTTTGAGCCACCTCAGTGGCGCTTACTTTGCCGGAAATCACTGCCTTGTCCAGGGC
>CANGME010000007.1 GCA_947455145.1 Comamonadaceae bacterium | reverse complement strand
TGCTGTGGCTTTGCCTGCCTACCAGGACTACACGGTGCGTGCCAAGTTGTCTGAGGTTGTGCTGGCTGCTTCTAGCTGCCGTACTGCAATTACGGAGACAGTGCAAACCTCGTCAAGTACCTTGCCAGCGGCGGGTGCATGGGGTTGTGAGTCATCCGTGCCTACGTCAAAGTATGTAGCCAAAATTCAAACCAATGCTATTGGCGCAATCAAAATTGTGATCCAAGGCTTCCCAACGACGACAATTCCTGCATCTGCGTCAGTTGTACTTGCACCAGCCCTTTCGACAGATGTCATCACAGCGCCTACTGTTGGTGGAACGATCCCTGCCTGGGTGTGTGGTCCAGCTGACAGTTTGAATTCAAAATATCTGCCAGGTACTTGCCGCAATACAGCAGTAACATCCCAAGCCTCCTTCCTTCCTTAATCTAAGTGTTGGCTTCACAAGCGTTCGACTAGAACGTTTGTGCCCATAAAAAAAGACCCGCACGGGTCTTTTTTTATGGGATACCTTTATTCATTCCTAATGCTTGGAAGCTGGTTGGTTCCATTGCACATTCTCCCTTGGGTCGGCTGGCAGCAAGAGGTGATGGCCTTTGCCGCAGTCATGGGTTTGGGGTGGCACACACTGTTTGCGAGTTACGCCTCCGGGCGGGTGAGCGTCCCGCAAGTCATACTCTTGCTGGGAGTAGGCGGGTCAATTATTGCCATCCAATGGTGGACGCAACTCATCGCTTTTGGTGGAGACGCACTTGTTTTAGGTATCTATCTGATACTGATTGGTGTTTGTTTTTTCGTTGGATTCGACTTATCGAAAAAATTGAAGGCAACACCAACTGCATTGGATAGTTTTGCACTGACCGTACTTGTGGGCGGGCTTATATCGGTGGCCCTCGCCTTGGCTCAGGTTTTTGAGGTGTGGGAGACGCTGCAATTAATCAACCGAACGGTAAATATCCGCCGGCCTGGTGCTAATTTAGGACAGCCGAACCATCTGGCAACCCTTCTACTCATGGGGATCGCTAGTTTGGTCTATCTATACGAATCAAAAAGGTGGAATGCAGCACCCACGTCAGTGTTGTTCGCTCTCTTGGTTATTGGACTGGCCTTGACCGAGTCGAGAACCGGATTGCTGAGCTTTTTCGTGATGGCTTTTTGGTGGCTGGTAAGACGTCGGGCAGTGGGCTTTAAAGCATCAGGGTGGGTGGTGGTGGTGGGCGGTTTAGGTTTAATTTTTCTTTTATGGGTTTGGCCACGCCTGTTCGCATTTGTACAGTCAGGTGGCAACATGATGAGCCGGTTTGATGACCGTATCGATCTTTCTGCTGGCATGCGTCTGGTCGTTTGGCCGCAACTTTGGGAGGCTGTTCTCCAACGCCCATGGATAGGTTGGGGATTAAGGGAGGTGTCTGAGGCGCATAACGCTGTCTTGGATTCGTACATACGAGCCGAACCGTTTAGTTATGCGCACAATATATTTCTAGACTTCGCTGTTGGTATGGGGCTGCCTTTGACAGCTGTATTAGGTTTAGTTGTGGTTATTTGGGGTGCGCGGCGGATGCGGGATGCCCAATCTTTGTTGCCTTGGTACTGCATCGCAACAGCTTTGCCGCTGGGTGTGCATTCTTTACTTGAATTCCCGTTTGCCTATGCATACCTGCTAATTCCAGCCATGATGGCCATTGGTGTACTCGAAGGTGTGTTGCATTCGGAGCGAGTACTCCGAGTGGCTTGGGGGTCCGCAGCAACAGCTTTAAGCTTGGTGACGTGCCTGATGATCTGGAGCGCGGTGGAGTACGTTTCAATTGAGGAGGACTTTCGGATAGCCAGATTTGAGGCGATGCGAATCGGAGAAACACCGATTGAATATGAGAGGCCCAAAATCACCTTGTTAACTCAACTTGACGCGCTGCTAATTGGCGCACGCCTTGTGCCCACACCAGGCATGAGCAAAGAGAACATTGACTTGGCACGCAAAGTAGCCTTGCGCTATCCATGGTCAGCCACTCAAAATAGGTATGCGCTCACACTTGCGTTGAATGGCAGCTCGGATGAAGCTATGCGTCAGATCAAAGTCATCCGTGCCATGCATGGCGAACGTAGTTATGAGAATATCAAGTTGAATTGGGAAAATCTGGCAATGACCAAGTACCCACAATTACGAGAGCTAAATTTGCCGTGAACCCTCTGTTAAAGCTTGCTGGTGCACTGGCTTTAACTGTGCCTTGGTTGGTGCCACCACAGGGAGGGCCTAGCCCTGCATTACTACCCTGGTTTTTGAGCCTGGCCTGCATAGGGCTTTTGGTGGTCCTGTGGTCTTTATGTCGTCCATATTCGAGAAAACTGAGCAGGCACGAGATCGGGCAAGCGATAGCGAGAACGTGGATCTTGGCGGCATTGATCAGCTGTTTGATTGGTTTGTGTCAGTATTTCGGTGCCGATTCATATTTTTTCTTCATGAGTTCTTCGAATAGTGGGCAGGCCTATGCAAACTTGCGTCAGCGCAACCTGTTCGCCTCTCTGACCAACATCGGTTTAGTGGCAGTTTTATGGTGGGCAGCACAAAAGCATACCGAGGCAAAAAAAGGAGCCTGGACATTGAGCTTGATGCTGAGCGCGTTTGTGTTGGCGCTAGGTAATGCTGCGTCTTTCTCACGCACCGGGCTGTTGCAGTTGGGCTTGATTTGCTTGATGAGTTGGTGGTGGAGCCGTCAATCGTCACGTCCACCCGCCGTTTTGACACGTCGCCTTGTGCTGGTCGCTGTAGGTTGCTACCTGTTGGCATCGCTATTGCTGCCAGTGCTGGTGGGGCAGGCCTTGGGCGGTGGTGTTTTTGGCCGCCTGCAAAACGGTGGCCCTGCGTGTTCCAGTCGTCTGGTTTTATGGTCCAACGTGCTGCAACTGATCGCCCAAAAACCTTGGCTGGGTTGGGGGTGGGATGAGTTGCGTTATGCCCACTTCATCTCGCAGTATGACGGCCCTCGCTTTTGCGAAATCATGGGCAATGCGCACAATCTTCCTTTGCATCTGACGGTGACCTTGGGGTTGCCAGCGGCCATGCTCCTGTGTGGTGGTGGAGCCTGGTGGGTGTGGCGTGCCAAGCCCTGGCGGGAAACGGATGCCACGCGGCAGCTTGCGTGGGGTGTGCTGGCCGTGATTGGGCTGCACAGCTTGCTGGAATACCCCTTGTGGTACGGGCCGTTTCAAATGGCGGTGGGGCTTTGTCTGATGCTTTTGTGGGGGCGACAGGTCAAGCTCAGGTCGAACGGTGTGGGCTGGGTTGCGCTGATGTTACTCTGCGGGGTGAGTTATGCCGCTTGGGACTACCACCGTATCAGTCAAATTTATTTGCCGCTTGAGCAGCGGTCAGCGGCTTATCGGGAACACACGCTGGAGAAAATCAAAAGTTCCTGGCTGTTCCAGAACCAGGTTCTCTTTGCTGAGTTGACCATTACACCGTTAACCCAAGATAACGCGCAGCGACTTAACTCCTTGGCGCATGAGGTGTTGCACTACTCGCCAGAAGCGCGAGTCGTAGAAAAGTTGATTGAGAGTGCGCGGCTGTTGGGGCGCGAAGACGAAGCGCAGTTCTTTGAAAAGCGCTTGCGTGTGGCCTACCCTAAGGCGCGATGAAGCTACCCGACTTGCCGCCGTGTTTTTCCAGCAAAGTGATGCCGGTCATGGTCATGCCCCGGTCCACGGCTTTGCACATGTCGTAGATGGTTAACAGTGCAACCTGCACGGCAGTCAGTGCTTCCATCTCCACACCGGTGGGGCCGACGGTTTCGACCGTGGCCGTGCAACTCACGTGGCTGGGCAGGCTGGCCGTAGCGGAGTGGGTTGCAAACTCCAGCGCCACGCGGGTCAGCGCCAACGGGTGGCACAGGGGAATCAGATCGCTGGTTTTTTTGGCGGCTTGAATGCCGGCGATGCGGGCAATGCCGATGACATCACCTTTCTTGGCTGTGCCGGATTCGATCAGGGCCAGCGTGGCAGGCAGCATCTCAATGCGGCCGGTGGCAATGCCAATGCGGTGGGTGCTGGCCTTGGCGGCCACGTCCACCATGTGGGCTTGGCCTTGGGCGTCGAAGTGGGTGAGTGAGCTCATGTGAAAATCAAACTTGAAGGTTCGCGATGCATAGATAGAAGCACACGGATTATGACCACCCAAAGAGGAAGATAAAAATGAGTGAATTTTTTTGGCGAGATCGCTTGCGCGCAAGCGGTATCCACCTTGGGATCAGCTTGAGTATCGCTGCTCTGGCCGGGCTGCTGGTGTTTGCGCTTTGGTATCCCTACCCTTACCGTGAAATTTCGGGTGGGCGAGAGTTGTTTTTGCTCGTGGTGGTGGTGGACGTCATGCTTGGCCCCTTGATCACGCTGGCCGTCTTCAATCGCGCCAAACCCAAAGCCGAATTGCGTCGTGATCTGGCCCTGGTAGGCCTCATTCAGTTAGCCGCGCTAGGCTATGGCCTTTGGACGGTGTTTTTGGCCCGCCCTGTGCACATGGTGTTTGAGTACGAGCGTTTTCGTGTGGTGCATGCCGTTGATATTCCGCTTGAATTGACGCAGCAGAATCAATCTGGAATTGATGCCCTGCCACTCACCGGGCCGACCCTGCTGGCTTTACGCCCCTTCAAGGACAACAAAGAAGAGATGGAGGCCACCTTGGCCGCACTACAGGGTGTGTCACTCAGTGCGCGCCCCGAGCTTTGGCAGTCCTACTCGCAGGCCAAAGAGCGGGTGCTTCAAGTCGCCAAGCCTGTGCTGGCGCTCAAGTCTCGTTTCATCAACCAAGTTGCCACACTGGATGCCGCCGTAGCTCAGACGGGACGCCCGGCAGACGCGCTGGTCTATCTGCCCTTGATTAGCCGCCAAGCGGCATGGACTGTGCTGCTTGATGCCGTGACTGCTGAGCCCTTGGCTTATGTGCCACTGGATTCTTTTTGAACCGTTAACCGATCACGGGGCGTATTCGGCCCAGCGTCCAAACTCGACCACAGCGCCGCCAGCACTATCAGCGCACCGCCTCCCAGGGTTTGAGCCGTAAGCTCACCCGCACCCAAGAGCACCGCCGAAGCACTGGCAAACAGCACTTCGGTCAGCATGAGGAGCGCGGTGGTGCTCGCGCTCAAACGCGCTGCGCCGTATTGCAGGGACAGATTACCCGCTAAAAACGCGAAGCTCAGCAGGGCAGTAATCAAAATCCAGCTTAGGTTTGGGGCCGGTGGCAAGTGCAAGATGCCCAAGACACCGCCCAGCAAGGCCGCAGTGGTGGCGGTGATGGCGCCGCCCACAAACATGGCTAGCATGCGGGTTTCATCAGCGCTGTGCTGGAGCTTGCGCAGCAAGATGTTGGTCAACGCAAAACAAAAGCCGCCCCCGATGGCCAGCCAATCCATCAGGCCCTCGGGCACGGGCCAGGGAGCTTCATCGGTCTTAAGGACCAGCACGACGCCGATCAGTGCCAGTGACAGCCGCAAAAGTGATGTGCGGCTGGGGCGCTCACCCAGCATTGGCCATGCCAGCAACACGACCCAGACGGGCATCAGGTAGAACAGCAGCACGGCGCGCACCACGTCGCCTTGGGTCACGGCCCAGTTGAAGCCGACGTTAGTTAAACCCGAGGCGAGTGCCAATGCCCACAGCAAGGGGGTCTGAACCAGGCCGCGCCAGGCGCGTGGTCGTATTGCCAGCAAGCAGAGCAGTGCAAAAATGAAGACGATGGCTGTGGCCCACAAGGGGTGCAGGCCGCGCTGCTCCAGGGCACGCAGTGGCCACCAAGACACGCCCCAGATCAGCGCGTTGAACACCAGGGCCAGAGCCGGTGCCAGGGCGTTTGGTTTGGTTTGGATGGTTGGCGTCACTAGAGAAGAGGTGAAAAGGGTGGTCGCATAATGGAACACATGAACTTTACGTCAATCATGGGCAGGGTCAATTCGATATGAACTTGGATTTTTTGGATACTTCGCATTTCACGCAGCCGCTGTTTGAGCTGGGGGGCGCGAAGATCAGTATCGCCGGAATGGCGGCTTCAATCGCCTTTGTGATTGGCGTGTGGTGGCTTGCTTCTTTGCTGGAGCGTAGCGTTTTGCGAATTGCGGAAAAGCGCTTACAAGAACCAGGTGCCTACCCGCGTGTGCACATGCTTAGCCGTCTACTGCGTTACGTCGTGTGGGTGTTGGGTTCATTGTTTGGCCTGAATCAACTCGGCATCAACCTGAGCAGCATCACGCTGCTGGGTAGTGCATTTGCGGTGGGCCTGGGTTTTGGCCTGCAAAACATCATCAGCAACTTTGTCTCGGGCATCATTATTCTGATAGAGCGCAGCCTAAAAGTGGGGGACTTTGTTGACCTTGAGTCGGGTGTGCGCGGGCATGTCAAGGAAATTGCCATGCGCTACACGCGGATCACGACGAACGATGACATCGATGTACTGGTACCCAACGCCGAGTTCATCAACCGGCGGGTCATTAACTGGACGTTTGATGAATCTCACAAACGAATCAAAGTGCCTTTTGGTGTGGCCTACGGCACGCCCAAGGAAAAGGTGCTGGAAGCTGGTGTGGCGGCTGCGTTGAGCGTACCCAACATCATGAATGCGCCGGGGCGGGAGCCAACGGTTTGGCTGGTGGCGTATGGCGACAATTCGATGAACTATGAGCTGGTGGTGTGGGCCAACCGCGCGCTGACTACTCGGCCTGCCTCTGCCCACGCCAAGCTGATGTGGGCGTTGGACGATGAGCTTGTGAGGCGGGGGATCGAAATCCCCTTCCCACAGCGTGATTTGCACGTCAAGTCGGGGGTGCTTGACGTGCGCCTGACTTCAGACGCTACAGCCATTAAAGGCTAGTTTGAATTACATGAGGCTGTATCGTGCACCCAGCGCCAAGGTCAAGCCCACCCACATGATGACAAAAAGTGGCGTACCGACCTTCACAAAGTCAGAGAAGCGATAGCCCCCTGCGTTCATCACCAGCAAGTTTGTTTGGTAAGCCATGGGTGTCAAGTAGCACAGGTTGCAACCAAACATCACCGCCATGACAAAGGGCTCGGGTGGAACACCCATGGCATGGGCCAAGGAAAACCCCAGCGGGGTGCCAATGGCGGCGGCGGCATTGTTGGACACGAAGTTGGTGACCAGCCCCATCAAACCCATCAGCAGGGCGAGCACCCAGATGGCGGCCATGCCTTGTGTGAGTTGCGCCAAACCTTGGGCTAACCAGACCGTGGCCCCGGTAATTTGCAGGGCATCGCCCAGCGCGAGACTGGCGGCCACCAGCAAGACCACCTTCGTGGACATGGATTGCGCCACGTCTTTCCAGGACAGGCAGCGCGACAACACCAGCACGGCTGCGCCGCACATGGCAGCCATGGCAATCGGTAAGAGCTTGGTAGCTGCCAAAATAACCACACAGGCCATAGTCACGAGCGCCACAGGCGCTTTGTCTTGGCGCGGCAGCGCGAAGCGCTCATCCAGAAGAATACCAACGCCGTCTCGCTGAGCTTCGCGGATGGCTTCTTCTGTGCCCTCAACCAGCAAGATATCCCCCGTCATGACCGGGCGATCAGCCAAACCCGCTCGCTTCCAGAAGGTCGTGCCTTTGCTCGGACGCACCCCCACCACGATGACGTCGTAATGTTCTGCCAGACGCGCTTGCTTGACGCTGCGGTCCACCAAAGGGGATTCTTGTGTCACCAGAATTTGGGCCACCAAAGCCGAGGCGACATTTTCAGTTGGTGCTTCGCCGTCTTGCGCAGTGTCGAGTTCTACCTGATGCAACTGGGCATCAAGGATGGATTCAACTTGCTTAAGCCGCTTGGCAGTCTCGCGCACGATCAGCCTGTCTCCTGCTTTGAGGATGCGGGTGCTCAGTTTTGCCATGGGGCGGCCATCGCGCAGCAGATCAATCACGTGGAGGTTATGGCCCTCACTGGCGATCGCCTCCCGCAGCTCTTTGCCCACAAACTGACTGCCCTCGGCGATGTGGATTTCGGCGTCGAAAACATCATCAATTAAGTGTTCGTTCGGGGTTTCAACTTTCGACAAGAGCATGGGCGTCACTAGCCACAGATAGGCCAACGCGGGAACGGCTGCCATGGCGACCAAGGGGAAAAAATCGAACAGCCCCATGGGTGCCAAGCCGAGGGATGCGGCAAGGCCCACCACGATGAGGTTGGTGGATGTGCCGATGGTGGTGGCCATGCCGCCAATCAGCACTGAATAGTTCATGGGCAACAGCATGCCGCCCGCCGAGATTTTGGCCTGGTGGGCCGCAGCCAGCAGCAGCGGGATGAGCAGCACAACGACGGGCGTGTCATTGACAACGCCACTGACGCTGCCAGAGCCAACCAGCACCGCCAACAAGGCGAGTTTGGGGGAGCGCGCCACCCAAACGGCCAAACGCCGTGCCGCTGGCTCAAGTGCCCCGGTGACCACCAGGCCTTGGCCGACGATCATCAGCGCGCAGATGGCCACCAATGCCGGGTTAGCAAAACCTTCGAAAAATCGAAGAGCGTCAACGGTATGCCCACCCACTTGCATCGGGAAAAAGGTGAAGGCAAGGGGCAGCACGGCCAGAATGCCGATGCTGACAGTCTCGATCGGGAATTTGTCCCGGATGTAGATGGCAAACACAATGACGGTAAATACCAGCATGGCCATGCCGTGAGGTTGGAGCGATGTCATAGGTGAGACCCTGTAGTTTTATTTAACCTGTCGGACAGGTATTTTTAAGTGACTGCGCCGGGCGACATAGCCGGCCCAGTGTTGCGCTCAAGTGTGCAGCAGGACGCTCTAGCCGTGCAAGTTGTCGTTGCGAGCGATATTGAGCAGGTGCTCGACTTCTTCGGCGTCGTTGATGCAGTTACGGGCATGCCAGCGTTTGATGAGCCACATGAAACCGCCAACCACCAAACCAAAAGCCGTGATGGCCCCAAAGGCCGACAGGCCCATACCCGTGGACAGGCTGTAGAACGCGCCCAGGCCGAGGATGCAAGCCTGCTCGTTGAAGTTTTGCACGGCGATAGAGCGGCCCGCACCCATCAGGTTGTGACCCCGGTGTTGCAACAGCGCATTCATGGGCACCACCAAGAAACCGCCCAGGCCACCCAGCAACACCAGAAACGGCGCAGCCACCCACACGTTGGTGATGAAGTTGAGCAAAATCACCAGCACCCCCATAGCAATGCCGAGCGGCATGACCAAAGGCGCGTGTTCCAGCTTCATGCGCATGGACGCCACCACCGCACCCACCGCCGTGCCAATGGCCACCACACCGACGAGCGACGAGGCCTGCGTGACGCTGTAGCCCAGCGCCACCGATGCCCAGGCCAGCACGATGTAGCGCAGATTGCCGCTCACGCCCCAAAACAGCGTGGTGGTGGCCAGGGAAATTTGCCCCAGCTTGTCACGCCACAAGCGGGAGTTGCAGGTCCAAAAATCGGGTAAAAGCTCCATCAGACGCTTGGGCATGGGGCGCATCTCAACGCCGGTGTGCGGGATGCGTGTATTGAACCAAGCCGCCAGAATATAGATAAAAATCAATACGCTGATGGCGGCCTCAGGCGCAGTGTCGATGCTGGTCGTTATGAGGGGTAAGTCAATGGACAATAACAAGCTGGAGATATGAACCCCCACCAGTTGCCCCCCCAGCAACACGCCCAAAATGATGGAGGTAATGGTCAGCCCTTCTATCCAGCCATTGGCGCGCACCAGTTGCGACGCGGGCAGCAATTCGGTGAGGATGCCGTATTTGGCCGGCGAGTAAGCTGCAGCCCCTAGGCCCACAATGGCGTATGACAAGAGAGGATGCGAGCCAAACAGCATCATCAGACACCCCACAATTTTGATGCCGTTGCTGTACAGCATGACCCGCCCCTTAGGTTGCGAATCGGCATAGGCGCCAACGAAGGGCGCGAGGATCACGTAGAACAATGCAAACATGGGCACCAGTGCGGCCTGTTGCCACTCGGCTGAGCCACTGCTGCGGAGCAATTGCACAGCACCAACGAACAAAGCGTTGTCTGCCAGCGAGCTGAAGAACTGCGCTGACATGATGGTGAAAAAGCCACGTTTCATTGTTGGTCAATGGCCTCCAGGGTGACTGGTGGCAGGGTATTTGTTATGAGAATCCAAACGACAAGGGTTTATAGCATGCCCGTCCCTGTCAAAATCAAGGACATACCCTGCCCAACTCACTCGCTATGCCCCGTCCCATTCAGGCCACCATCCACACCGAAGCGCTTCGCCACAACCTGTCACGCGTGCGCCAAAGCGCGCCCGACGCACGCGTCTGGGCCGTCGTCAAAGCCAATGCCTACGGCCATGGTTTGGCGCGTGTGTTCGAAGGCCTGCGCGGGGCCGACGGTTTTGCCCTGCTGGATTTGGACGAGGCTGCCACGCTGCGGGGCCTGGGCTGGCGCGGCCCGATACTGTTGCTGGAAGGCGTGTTCGAGCTGCGCGACCTTGAGCTGTGCTCGCGGCTTGACCTGTGGCACACCGTGCACTGCAACGCGCAGATCGACATGCTGGCCACGCACAAGACCCATGTGCCGCACCGCATCTTCCTCAAGCTCAACAGCGGCATGAACCGCTTGGGTTTTGCCCCCGCGCAATTCCGTGCGGCCTGGGCGCGGCTCAACGTGCTGCCGCAGGTGGAAGAAATTTCGTTGCTCACGCACTTCAGCGATGCGGATGGCGGCGCTGGGATTGCACAGCAACTCGCAGTCTTTGAGCGCATCACGCAAGACCTGCCGGGTGAGCGCAGCTTGAGCAATAGCGCGGCCATCTTGCGCCACATGGGTCATGCGGGTCATGGCGAGGCTGGACTGAGCTCCGACTGGATTCGTCCCGGCGTCGTGCTCTACGGCGCCTCACCCGATCACCCCGCGCACAGCGTCGCCGACTGGGGCCTGCAACCCGCCATGAGCCTGCGCTCACGCATTGTGGCCACACAAACCTTGGACGTGGGCGACACGGTCGGCTACGGCTCCACCTTCTGCGCGCCCGTGCCGATGCGCATCGGCGTGGTGGCTTGCGGCTATGCCGATGGCTACATGCGCAGCAGTGGGCCGCAAGGTACACCCGTGCTGGTCAACGGCGTGCGCACGCGCAGTGTGGGCCGCGTCAGCATGGATCTGATGACGGTTGACTTGACCCCTGTGCCCGACGCCGACATCGGCAGTGAAGTCACGCTGTGGGGCCAATCTAGCGATGGCGTGTTGCTGCCGATTGATGAGGTCGCGGCTGCGGGCGGCACTATTGGCTACGAGCTGATGTGCGCGCTGGCCGCAAGGGTGCCGGTGGTGGTGGCCTAAGTCCGTTCCCCCTGAGCTTGTCGAAGGGTTGAGGTGCTTCGACAAGCTCAGCACGAACGGCATGGGGTGGGGTGTCAGGCTCGCTTGCGCAAGCCCAGCCCCATCACCGCCCCCACCACCAGCAGTGCGCCCACGACTTGAATCGGCGCGATCGTCTGGCCCAGGATAAGCCAAGCCAGCACCAGCGCAAATACCGGCTCCACATTCATGATGGCCGAGTTGCCCGCCACACCCAGCTTGGGCAGCACGGTGAACATGAGCGTGAAGCCCGTGCCGTAGAGCAGCGTCAGCGCAATCAGCCCGCCCCAACCCGCCATCACCTGCGGCAGGTGAAAGCCGCCTTGGCTCAGGCCAGAGACCAGCGCCACCAGCGCCGCCATTCCTAAGGAGCAAGCGGTGCGCACGCGGCCATCCAGGTCGGTGGTTTCGTGTTGCGTCAGCACCAGGGCCAGACCAAACGACGCGGCGGCGGCAAGGGCGAAGGCCACCCCGGCACCGATGCTTTGCCATTGACCCGTCGCGCCCAAGCCCGAGCTAGCACCCATCACGTCCAGCGCCAAGGCTAGGCCAATCAGAATCACCGGCATGGCCAACAGCATGGCGCGCTCGGGATGCTGGCGGTACAGCAGCCGGTTCCAAAGCGCCGTCCACAGCGGGTAGGTGTTAAAAGCCAGCAAGGCCAGCGCCACCGGCAAGCGTGCCACAGCCGAGTACAGACACAGGCTTTGCACGCCGATCAGCAGGCCAATGAAGGGCAGTACGCGCTTGTGGCGGGCATTGAAGGCCACCGGCACACCTTGCAAAACAATCAGAGCGCCGACGATCAACACCGTGACCGTGCTGCGAAACAGCACGGCCGTGGACACGTCCACCCCGTGGTTGAACGCAATGCGCGCGGCCACGTGGTTGGCCCCCATCATGAGGGCGATGAGCAACAGGGTGGCAAAGGCTGCGCCGCTGATGGCGCGGGTGTTCGGGTTAATGGTCAAAATGGCCTCCAGACCCATAGATATATGCGCAGCAAGCTACTAAATTCATAGCCGATCTGTCGGCAAATTAGACAAGTGTTGCGTTGCGGCAGTCGCCAATTTTTGGTCAAAAGTGGCCAACGGGGCTTTGAGTTCTGCGGCCAACCAGAGGTAGGCCGCGTCGTAAGAGGAGAGCTGGTAGCGCAGCGCCAGGTCAAGCTGGGCGACCATATCGGTCTCGCGCAGTTCGATCTGGTACTGGACATAGTCTTGCAGCGCCCCGGTGATCGACTCACGTGACCATTGCTGGCGGTGTTTTTTCAGAGTGACGCTGAGCACCTCGTGGTCCAGCAGGTAGGGCGCGTACAGCGTTTTGCCCGACAGACTCGCCATGGCCTCGGCGCGCCAGGGCTCATCAAACAAGATGCCGCAAATGGCGCTGCAATCGACCACCAGGGGCGGGCGCACCAGATAGGCAGGCGGTGGCTCGGCCACGTACAGGGTGCGTTGCGCCGCGCTCATCGGCTGTCCCGGTCTTGGCGGATGATGTCCACCGACATCGGCCCTTCGGTGATGGGCTGCGGAAAGCGAATCAGGTGCTCGGCATAAATCTGCTCAATGGTTTTTGTGCCGCGCCGGGTGATGGGGCGGCCCAGTCGATCCCATTCAAGCCCTTGCCCTGGGGATGCGTTGGATGCTTTGAACGACAGGGTGCTGTTCAGCTCGCTCTGAGCCGTAGAGACGGCCTGCTCAACCAGGCACATCAGCTCGCCCTGCAAAGAGCGGTGGTTGCGCTCAGCGCGTTGGCGCAGGGCCTGTGCCCAAGGCTCTGGCACGTCTTTGATGGAAAGATTGGGCATAAAGCCTCCAAAATGGTTTCGTTTCCATTTTGGAGCCAAAATGAAACCAAGTCAATATAAACCCCGCACCTGCGCCATCAGCCGCGTCAAGCCCAACAGGGCATCGGTCTGCGGTGTGGGCACACCGGTGATTTGGCCCAGTTCGCGCACGGCCCCGACCAGCGCGTCCAGCTCAAGCGGCTTGTTGTTCTGCACGTCTTGCAGCATGGAGGTTTTGAAGGCCCCAAGCTTGAGCGTCACCGCGTGGCGGTCGTCCGGGCTTTGGTCGATGGGGATGCCCAATCGCGCGCCAATCTCACGCGCTTCCAGCATCACCGCCGAGCAAAACGCGCGCACCAGCGGGTCGGCCAGCGTTTGCGCGATGTTGGCCCCGGTGAGCGCGCCCACCGGGTTCATCGTCAGGTTGCCCCAGAGCTTGAACCACACGTCGCGCTGGATTTGCGGCGACACGTTGGCGTCAAACCCGGCTTTTTCCAGCACGTGAACCAAAGCCTGAACGCGCGCTGATTCGCCGCCCGCAGGCTCTCCCACAATCAGCCCCTGCCCAAAGCCATGCACCACCAGGCCCGGCTCCGGTGACGTGCAAGAAGCGTGCACCACGCCGCCCAGCACCTGGCGTGCCGGGATCAAGCCCGCGATCTCGCCCCCGGCGTCCACCGCCTGCAGCACCGTGCCGCTGTACGTGCCGCCAAAGCCCTGAAAGAACCACCAAGGCACGCCGTTCATGGCGCTCAGCACCTGGGTGTCGGGGTCGATCAAGGGCGTGATCTGCCGCGCCACGCCGAGCAGTGACGGGGCCTTGACGGCGATGATGACCAGGTCTTGCACGCCGATCTCTTGCGCGTTGTCACTGGCTTGCACCTGCACGGCATGGGTTTGCCCACCCGCTTGCAAGCGCAGGCCCTGTGTGCGCAGGGCCGCCAGCGTCGCCCCGCGTGCCAACACGCTCACCGCATGCCCGGCCAGCGCCAGCCGAACCCCGAGCCAGCCGCCAATGGCGCCAGCACCGACGATGCAGATTTTGAGCGTCATAGTTTGTACGACGCGTCTATCTTGTCCACCCGCCGTATCAGCGCATCCAGCACGTCCTGGCCCGCGCCGAACTGGGCGTCGAACTGGAAAGAGTCATAGGTGGTTTTGGCGGCGACTTCGGGTGATAGCGTGATGGCACGGCCCAAGCCTGCTTGCGCGACCTGGATGTCACAAGCACGTTGCAAGGTCCACAGCCGCACAAAGGTCAGCGCCAGCGTGGGGCCGTGGGCCAACAGGCCGTGGTTGCGCAGGATGAGCAGCGGCTTGGTTCCCATATTGGCGAGCAGGCGCGGCGTTTCTTCGGCGTGCACGGTGATGCCTTCAAAGTCATGGTAGGCCACCATGTCGTGCAGCTGGGCCGAGTAGAAATTGTTTTGCGCCAGTCCGGCCTCGGTGCAGGCCACGGCCAGGCCGGTGGTGGTGTGGGTGTGCATGACGCAGTGCGCGTCGGGCAGGGCGTCGTGGATGGCCGCATGCACGGTGAAGCCCGCTGGATTGACCGGGTGTGTGGAGCCGTCCAGCACCTCGCCCTTGAGGTTGATCTTGACCAGGTTGCTGGCCGTGACCTCGCTGTAGTGCAGGCCAAAGGGGTTGATGAGGAACTCTTTGCGTTCACCACTCACGCTGGCGGGTAAGCGCAGCGTGATGTGGTTGTAGATCATCTCGGTCCAGCCCAGCAGGTCGAAGACGCGGTAGCAGGCGGCTAGCTGGACGCGGGCGGTGTGTTCGTCGGGGTGCATCACATACTCCCGTTCGCGCTGAGCCTGTCGAAGCGTACCTGGAGCAGATGCGCACAACCCTTCGACAAGCTCAGGGCGAACGGGAAGGAGGTGAGAAGCATGGTCTGTCCCGCAAGTTTTCAGTAGGTCTTATCCGTCGGTGTCGCCACCTTCAAATCGGTCTTGTACAACTTGGCCAAGGCGCTGCTCTGGCGCACCAGGATGTTGATGTCCAGGCCTACCGCCACAAAGGTCGCGCCCAGGGCCAAGTATTGGCGGGCCAGGGTTTCGTCGCTGGTCAAGATGCCGGCCGCTTTGCCGGTTTTGACGATGCGGCGAATCGCCTCGTCAATCGTGGCCTGCGCCTCGGGGTGGGTGGGGTTGCCGGGGTGGCCGATGGCGGCGGACAGGTCGGCCGGGCCGATGAACACGCCGTCCACCCCGGGGGTGTTGGCAATGGCTTCCAGGTGGTCGAGGCCGCTTTGTGTTTCCACCTGCACCAGCAGGCAAATGCTGTCGTTCGCCTCACGGGCGTAGTTAGGAGTGCGACCCCAGCGCGAGGCGCGCGTACCGGCCATGCCGCGCAGGCCGCTCTTGTCGTCGGCCTGCGGGTAGCGCGTGGCGCGCACCAGCTGTTGGGCCTGCTCAGGGGTATCCACCATGGGCACCAAGAGGGTTTGAAAACCCAAGTCCAGGTATTGCTTGATGTTGGCGACCCCTGCCTCGCCATGGCCTAGCGGGATGCGCCCAATGGGGTGCGATGCCGGGAAGGGTGCGATGGCCTGCAACTGGGCCAGCATGCTGCGCAAGTCATTGGGCGCGTGCTCGCCGTCGAGCAGCAGCCAGTCGAAGCCCGCCTCAGCGCAAATCTCGCTCGTGTAGGCGTTGGCCAGGCTCAGCCATAGGCCGATTTGGGCTTGTTTATTGGCGAGGGCTTGTTTGAAGGGGTTGTTGTTAGTGGTCATGGTCATGCGGTAGTTGCTGGGAGGTTGAACAAAGGGTGAAGGTTGCTGTGGCGCCCGTCATAGACTTCGGCGCCCTCGTCAATCTGGAGCGTGATGCCGATGTGGCGGGATGAAAACACGGGCGCAAAGTGCACTTTGACCTGCATCAGCAACTCGTCTCCCGCGTGTTTTTTGACAGCGGCAGAACGGCCCGCCGCCATGCGCAGATTTAGATAGACAAAAGCGTAGTCGGCTTTACCGTCCGCAATGGCCGAGTGCGGTGCCGGATAGGCCAGCACGCGCGTACCGCCGGTGGGAAAGACTTGCTTACCCGCCTCGTCTTTTTGATCCAACATGACATCGGCCAGGCTGCGGCACAGCGCGGTCATGTCTGTTTCGGCGTCGAGCTTGGCGGTGTAGAGGATGACGAGGTGGGGCATGGTGAAGGTTGGCGTAGTTGTGAATTGAGTCGGCGCTAAGTGAGGGATTTTGACAGCAGGTCACACCACAAGTATCTGTTGTTTTATACAGTATCATTTACCTATGGCCAAAGACAAAACCATCTACACCTGCAACGAATGCGGCGGCGTCAGTCCCAAATGGTTGGGCAAGTGCCCGCACTGCCAAGCCTGGAACACGCTGATCGAATCCGTGGCCGAGAGCACCGCGCCCACCAAAAACCGCTTTGCCGCGCTGGCCAAAACCGCCGAGGTCATGACGCTGGCCGACATCGACGCCACCGACATGGCGCGCACACCCACCGGCCATGACGAGCTAGACCGCGTGCTGGGCGGCGGCATTGTGGAGGGCGGGGTGATACTGATCGGCGGCGACCCTGGCATTGGTAAATCGACACTGCTGTTGCAGGCGCTGGATTCGTTGCAGCGCACGGGCATGAGCACCTTGTACGTCACGGGAGAGGAGAGCGGCGCGCAAGTGGCGCTGCGCTCGCGCCGCCTGGGGCTGGAGGGCTCGCAAGTCAAGGTGCTGGCGGAGATTCAGCTGGAGAAAATCCTCGCCACGCTGGCCCACATGCAGCCGGGCATTGCGGTGATTGATTCGATTCAGACCGTCTATTCCGAGCAGCTCACCTCGGCCCCCGGCTCTGTCGCGCAGGTGCGCGAGTGCGCGGCGCACCTCACACGCGCAGCCAAGGCCAGTGGCGTGTGTGTGGTGCTGGTCGGGCATGTGACGAAAGAGGGCGCGTTGGCCGGGCCGCGCGTGCTGGAGCACATGGTCGATACCGTGCTGTATTTCGAGGGCGACACGCACAGCAGCTTTCGCCTGGTGCGCGCCATCAAAAATCGTTTTGGCGCGGTGAATGAAATCGGCGTGTTTGCCATGACCGAAAAAGGCCTCAAAGGCGTGAGCAACCCGAGCGCCATTTTTCTGAGCCAGCACGCCGAGCCAGTGCCCGGCAGTTGCGTGATGGTGACGCTGGAGGGTACGCGGCCCATGTTGGTCGAAATTCAGGCGCTGGTGGACAGCGGCGGGCCCTCGCCCCGGCGTCTGTCCGTGGGTCTGGACAAAGACCGCCTCGCGATGCTCCTGGCCGTGCTGCACCGCCACGCGGGCGTGGCCTGCATGGATCAAGATGTGTTTGTCAACGCCGTGGGCGGCGTGCGCATCAGCGAACCGGCGGCGGACTTGGCGGTGTTGCTGGCTATCACCTCCAGCCTGCGCGGCAAGCCCCTGCCCAAGGGATTTTTCGCGTTTGGTGAGGTCGGCTTGGCAGGCGAAGTTCGCCCGGCCCCGCGCGGCCAAGAGCGGCTTAAAGAAGCCGCCAAGCTGGGTTTCAGCGTGGCCGTGGTGCCCAAGGCCAATGTGCCTAAAAATCTCAAAAGCAAAGACTTTGAGGGCCTGACCATCCACGCGGTAGAGCGAGTGGAACAGGCGATGGAGTTGGTGCGGTCGTTGGGGTAACGCTTGGGGTAAGTATCTTTTTAGGTGTCGTTAAGGAAGCCCTAAGGTAGAGCGGTCAGACTCGACTTGAAATCTTGTGCTGGGTGCACGAGGTGTAGCTACTTTCAAGGACATGAAGCCATGATGCCAACCATCTCCCCCATCGCGTGCCGTCGACAGCTGATAGCACTTTCCACTTTGTTCATGGCGGCTTTCACTGCGCACGCCAGCGCCCCCAAAGAGGCCATAGTTTGTACCAAAGAGCCGCGATCAGCTTGGGTGGGCGAGCAAAAAATTCGCAAGTTGTTCAACGAAGGCCAATACGCAAAAGTGTTCTTCAAAATCTCCAAAGGCAATTGCTACGAGTTTTATGCCATTGGCAAAGACAATTCAACGACGGAAGCCTACTATGACCCCGTGACCATGGCCGCAGTGCGCTTCAACCGCGTGACCAGCGATGTGCGTATGGAGTCGCAAACAACTACCCAACCCGCAGCAGCGCCAGCTCTAAAACGGCCTTTGTGATGGAGACAAACATGCAACCAGGGATCTTTTCAAAAGCTTCTCAATTGCGCCTGCTGTTTTGCAGTGCAGTGGCCCTGTGCTCGGTGGCCCACGCCCTCACCCCCGCAGAGCAACTCGCGGCCTACAGCACGCGGGCTGGTGTGGCTGCTCAGCCAGCACGCGGGGAGCAGTTGTTCACAACCAAGCATGGCAAAGAGTGGAGTTGTGCCACGTGCCACACGGCCAGCCCGACAGTCGAAGGCAAACACGCCAGTACCGGCAAGCTTATTACACCCTTGGCTCCGGCCTTTAATCCGGATCGCTTTACCGACACGGCCAAGTCTGACAAATGGTTTCGCCGCAATTGCAATGACGTGATGGGGCGTGAGTGCACGGTGGGCGAGAAGGCCGATGTACTGGCCTGGCTGCTTACGTTCAAACGATGAACCCACCTTTTAGAAAGCCACACATGTCGCTGAAACGATTGAGTTCTTGGAGCCTTGTTTTGCTGAGTCTGGCCACCTTCATGAGTGTGGCACAGGCTGATGGCAACCTCATGCCCGCGACGGTGCTGCCTTTGTACAAACAAGAGTGCGCGAGCTGCCATACGCCTTACCCACCGGGCGTGCTGCCCGCTGCTTCTTGGAAACGTTTGATGGGCGGACTAAGCAAGCACTACGGAACCGATGCTTCGCTGGATGCCAAAGACCTGCAAGACATCAGCGCCTGGCTGCAAGCCCATGCAGGCACCTACAAGCGCGTGAGTGAGGAGCCACCGCAAGACCGCATAACCCTGACCGCATGGTTCATGCGCAAGCACAATACCCGCGAAGTTGCGCCCGAGGTGTGGAAGCGTGCCTCGGTGGGCAGTGCATCCAACTGCGTGGCCTGCCACGCCAATGCGGCGCAGGGCAATTTCAATGAACGTGACATCAGGATTCCACGGTAAATCAGCATGAGCATAGGCAGCCAAAAAATCTTGGTGTGGGACGCCCCGGTGCGCGTCTTCCACTGGCTCATGGTGCTGAGCTTTGCTGGCGCTTACCTCACGGCTGAGAGCGAGCGCTGGCGGCTGGCGCACGTCACCTTGGGCTACACCATGGGCGGGCTGGTGGCCTTTCGTCTGGTATGGGGTTGCGTGGGCACACGCCATGCGCGTTTTGCCAATTTTGTGCGCGGGCCCGCCGCCGTGATGGATTACCTGCGCAGCTTGCTCAATGGCAAACCAGAACACCACGTAGGCCACAACCCGGCGGGTGCGGTAGCGATTGTGCTGTTGCTGCTCAGCAGCATCGTCATCGTCGGCACGGGCTGGGCAAGCTACAACAGCGTCGGCGGGAACTGGGTGGCTGAATGGCATGAAGGTGCGTCGTCCTTCATGCTGGCGGTGGTGCTAGTGCACGTGGCGGGGGTGGCTGTGTCCAGCCTGCTGCACCGGGAAAGTCTTCTGCGCGCCATGGTAACGGGCTACAAGCAGGGTCACGAACAAGGCATCAAAAAGCCTTGGCTTGTCTTGGCCATCATGATGGTGCTGGCGGTGTTGGGGTTTTGGTGGCTGCAGTGGCGAGGTGCGCCGTAAAGTGACGCACCTTGCGACGAAAATTAACCCGCCAATTTGCTACAAAATTTATAACTGATTCCGCAACTTTTAATTGGCTTTCAAGCCATTTATGCCTTCAAATTCTGCGCAAAAAATGCCATCGTGCGTTCCCACGCCAGTTTGGCGGCTGCGGCGTCAAAGCGCGGTGTGGTGTCGTTGTTAAAGCCGTGCTGCGTGCCGGCGTAGCTGTGCGCTGTGTAGCGCGTGCCAGCGGCCTTGAGCGCAGCCTCATACGTGGGCCACGCCGCGTTGATGCGCTCGTCCACCCCTGCAAAATGAATCAACAAAGGCGCTTTGACTTTAGCAGCGTCCTCGGCCGGTGGGTGGTTGCCGTAGAAGGGTACGGCAGCGGCCAAGTCAGGTAGGCGCGTGGCAAGGGTGTGGGCCATGCCGCCACCGTAGCAAAAACCCACCACGCCGATCTTGCCGTTGCAGTCGGCGCGCGCTCGCAACGCGGCAGCGGCGGCGATGAAGTCGGGCAGGGTTTTTTTCTGGTCTAGCGTGGCGAACAGCGCGCGCGCCTTGTCCTCGTCGCCAGGGTAGCCGCCTAGTGGGGTGAGGGCATCAGGCGCAAAGGCCAGGTAGCCATCAAGCGCCAACCGGCGGGTGATGTCTTCAATGTGCGGGTTCAGGCCCCGGTTTTCGTGCACCACCAAGACGGTGGGCAACTTGCCTGCGGCATTGGCGGGCTTGGCCACATAGGCTTTGATGCTGCCGTAGCCGTCGGGCGAGGCCACAGTCACCACCTCGGTTTGGATGCGCTTGTCGTCTTTGGGCACCACCTGCGCAGCGGCAAAGTTGGGGCTGAGTGACGCCAGCAGGCCCGCTGCCGTCAAGCCGCCCACAGCAAACTTTTGGGCGCGGTCTAAAAAGCCCCGGCGATCCAGGTCACCGTGCACGTAAGCGTCAAACAAAATCAGTAACTCTTGGTCAAAATCGGCAGCGGTCAGACGGGTCATAGTGAGTCCTTCAAGTGTCGGGTTAGAAAGCTTTGGGATATCCGCCCATCCTGCTCAGGGGGGAAGCCGGACGTAGCGTACACCAAACTGCCTGCTGAGTGACTACAGGGAGACGTACGAAAACCATTCAATGAGTGTCTCAGAGCAAATGGGACTATGCTGGCGAAAAGTTCACTCTCCATGACCAAGGGCTGCGCGTCTCGCAACGCGCAGCCCTTGCCGGTTGAGCGTCAGAACTATTTGATTTCTAGCTTGGTGGCCACAAACACACCGCTGGCATTTTGGCTGCCTTTTAGTTCGACAAAGCTGTCGTTGCGCAAAGGACCACGTTCGGGGTGTTCGATTAGCGCGCTTATGGCGTTGACCCGCACACCGTTGACCTTGAAGTCAGCGGCGGAGACATAAGCGCTCACAGTGCCATAGGTCTCGTAATAGCCACCGCTCACAGTTACGACTTGCTTGGCGTCGTTGTTGTCGGTTTCCCCCGTTTTACTTGTCGAAAGGCTTTCTGATGAATTGTTGCTAGCGGTTGTGGTGGTCGTCAGGTTTTTTATTTCAACCTTGCTGGCTTTAAGCGCCGATCCCTGCATAGATCCCTTAACCTCCACATAAGTGCCCGCTGGAAGCAATGAGGCAGTCAAGCCGGTGATGGCAGAGGCGTCCACGATCACTCCATTGACCACGAAGCTGGATAGCGAGGTAAAGGTGCTGATGTTTCCGTAAAGTTCGTTGCTAAACCCGGCCTGCGCCTCTCTGTAGCCATTAAATTCGATTTGAGTGGCTTTAAGAATGCTGCCATCCCACACGCCACGCACCTCGATCACGTCACCCATCTTCACGGTGGTGCCACCCAACAACGCCACTGAGGAGATATCTACCGTCGATCCCTCAAGTGTTAATCGGCCTGCAGAAGGCAGCGCACTCACTGCGCCTTTGAGCTTCAGCGTGGTGTTGGCCGTGAGTGCCTGCGTGGCATTAATCACGTCAACCGAGGTGGGCGTTAACCGGGCGCTCACGGGTTGGGTGGCAGAGCGGACTCGCACCGTTACGCCGTTGACCAAAGAGCCTTGAACAACCGTGGTGCTGTAGTCCACCAACAAAGTTCCCAAAGTGAACGTTTTGGAACTGGTGTTGAGCGCTGACACTGTGCCACGCACGCTGAACACTGACACGGTTTTCTTCTCAATCAGCGTGGCCACAACGCTGCCATCGGCTTGTGCAATGCCATGTACTTCAACCATATCACCGCTGACCAAAGCGTTCAGGCCGGCCACGCCCCGGTAGGCGGTAGTAGCATTGACCACTACTTTTTGCCCCATCACGGTCAATGTGTTGAGTGCTGCGTTGAGAAGCGTAATCGGGCCACGCGTGCCGTGGGCCAGCTCAACACTGTTAGCCGTGCCGGTCAGAAGTTGCTGGTCACTGCTGCCGCTGATTCTGACCTGCATACCGATTTGCAAGTCGGCAGAGGTCAGGCTCTTGCTGTCGTCGTCGCTCAGATTAGCCCCTACCACCGAGAACCGAACACCATTAACAATCACCGAGCCCAGGCCCGCCACAGGCCCCTGGAACACCGATGTGGCGGCCACACCCGATACGGGTGAAGTTGTGGTCGCGTTATTTGCGTTTCCCACATCATTGCCACCTCCACCTCCGCAGGCAGATAGCAGGGCTGCTGACAATAGGCCCGTCACAAGGTTTGAAAAAGTTGCTTTCATCAATATGTCTCCAAGGTTGGTGTACTTTTCTGGCGAGTGCCAAACAAAGAAGTGCTGCTATGGTGACGCGTTGACCTGAATAAAGCTTGAGTTGCGTCTTCAGCTTTGCTTCATTTTTGTAAGTTTTAATGGTGGCTATTGAGTCGATTCAATGGTGGGTCGACCGAGCCTGAGGAGCTGGATTGAAAGTACTTTTGATTGAAGACGACAGTGATCTTGCTGCGGCCATGACGGCATTTTTATCGACGCGAGATTTCGTCGTTGAAGCGGCTACAAGCATCCAGGCAACACGCAAGTTACTCCCCCTGACGAATTGGGATGTAGTTCTGCTGGACTTGCATTTGCCGGACGGCAATGGGCTCGACCTCTTACCCACCATTAAGCGAGTTGCGCCTGAAGCATGCGTGCTCATCTTGACGGCGCGCGATCAGATATCGGATCGCATCCGCGGACTGGACGCTGGAGCGGACGACTACCTCGTCAAACCCTTTGACCCCGATGAATTGTTGGCGCGGTTGCGGGCCGTGCAGCGACGCAGCAGCGGCAGTGCCAGTGCGATTTTGAAGTTTGGCAGTATCGAGGTGGACTTGTCCAAAAGTCGTGTTGTGGTCAAGGGCTTTCCCGTGGAGTTGACCAGCAAGGAATGGGCGCTATTGCGGGTTCTGGTCTCACGGGCAGACCGTGTTCACACGCGAGACGCATTGCTGAGTGCCTTATACGGTTTTGATCAGGAGACGGACAGCAATACCCTGGAGGTTTTCATCAGCAACTTGCGAAAAAAGATTGGTCGAAACTGCATTCAAACGCTGCGCGGCATCGGATACCGCTTCACTGGAGACAACGAATGACGCAACGCTTTAGTAGCCTGAGCGGGCAGCTGAGTTATGCCATTTTGGTGTGGGTGTGTGGTTTTTGGATTGCCAGTGCTGCTGCCGTGGGTTGGTATGTCCACACCGAGATTGCAGAAGGCTTTGACAGTGCGTTGACCGAAAGTGCGGTGCGCTTGCTGGAGTTGGCGGCGCACGAACACGAGCATGCCCGAACTGACGCCGACTTGGACACGGCGAGCACGGGCACGCCTGCGCCCAAGATGGTGTACCAACTGGTTGATGTGTCGGGTCGGGTTTTGATGAAGTCCAGCGGTGCGCCTGAGCAGACGATCGGGGCCTCTCTGGAGGGCGGTTTTTCACAGACCAATCAGTGGCGCATATACACCCTGGGCAATGCAAGTCGCACGCTTTTCATTCACGTGGCCGACCCGGTGAGTCACCGGGCGGAGGCGCGCAATGAAAGCCTGTTGTTTTTACTGAGCCCCTTGTTGGGCATCTTGCCCTTGCTTGCGTATTTGGTGAATCGCACAGTGCGCTTGCGTTTGGCGCCGGTGGATGAACTCAGGGTGCAGGTGCGTCTGCGCGGTGGTCCCAACCTGGACCCTGTCAACGTCCTGGGCCTGCCGGATGAGCTGGTGTCATTGGCTGACAGCGTGAATCAGCTGCTGCTTCGCTTGCATGAGGCTTTGCAAACCGAGCGCTCTTTGGCCGCCAATGCGGCGCACGAGTTACGCACACCTTTGACCGTGGCACAACTGCGGCTTGCCAATGCGCTGGCCCTTGATTTGTCAACGGCTGCGCGTGCAGAAGTCAACTTTGTAAGCGATGCGCTCATCAAATTAAAACGGCGAACTGAAAAACTTCTCCAGCTCTCACGTGCCGAGTCGGGCGCTGCCTTGACCAAGGACACAGTTGTTTTAAATGAGGTGATTTCTGCTGTGCTGCAAGACTTTGATACCGTGAAGACGGCCATCCATTTTCTGCACCGCCCTTCGACCCCACTTTTGCAAGTCAACGGTGACTTTGACTCCATGGCCATCGCGCTCAGAAACTTGATTGAGAACAGCTTGCGTTACGGCCAAGGGAGCGTGGTGGAAATTGAGGTGGGCGACACGGGCGAGATAGTTATTAGAGACTTCGGCCCGGGCGTGTCGGCGCAAATGCTGGGTGAGCTGTCAGTCCGTCATGTCCGTCAGTCCAAAGATGCCACTGGCTTCGGGCTGGGCTTGTCCATTGTTAAAACCATTTTGGATCGCCACGGTGGGCAACTGCGATTCGTCTCGCCGCCCGAGGGTCACCCCACGGGGTTTGAAGTGCGGCTTGTTTTTTAAGGGGACGTTGGGGTCGATGGCCACCTCGATTTGCCGCTTGCCAAACCTGAGAAAATCCACCCATGCCTTTCAAAAAATTTCTCATTCCCGCCGGCGCTGTTTTTCTCGTCGCCTATGCCTTCTACGCTTACAGCTGGCCCGGCGTGGCCATCGTTGTGGGCGGGTTGGTGATGTGGATGTTGCTGCATTTCACCCGCATGATGCAGGTCTTGCAGCGCGCCTCCGCTCGCCCCGTCGGCACGGTGGCCAGCGCCGTCATGCTCAACGCCAAGCTCCAGCCCGGCGTGACACTGATGCATGTGGTGGCCATGACCAAGGCGCTCGGGGCGCTGCAATCCCCCAAAGATGCGCAACCCGAGGTGTACCGCTGGACCGATAACTCGGAATCTTTTGTCACCTGCGAATTCAGCCACGGCAAGCTGGTGAAGTGGGAGATGGTGCGCCCCACCAGCCCCACAGAAATCCCTGCTGTAACCCCCGCTCAGCCGAGCGACTCGGTCGCCCCGTAAAATCACACCTTCAACCCACGTTTTGCCAGTGTGTCTGGCCCAGAACCTACCCCGAGGAACGTATTCATGAGCGCCCTAACCCCTTCAATGTCTGACCGCGACGGCAAAATCTGGATGGATGGCCAGATGGTCGAATGGCGTGACGCCAAAATCCACGTGCTGACCCACACCCTGCACTACGGCTGCGGCGTGTTTGAAGGTGTGCGCGCGTACAAGACCGACAAGGGCACGGCCATCTTCCGCCTGCAAGAGCACACCGAGCGCCTGTTCAACAGCGCCAAGATTTTGCGCATGCAAATCCCCTTCACCCAAGCGCAGGTCAATGAGGCGCAAACCGCCGTGATCCGCGAGAACAAGTTGGAGGGCGGCTACCTGCGTCCCTTGAGCTGGATTGGCGACAAAAAATTGGGCGTTTCACCCAAAGGCAACACCATTCATCTAATGGTGGCCGCTTGGCCCTGGGGTGCGTACCTGGGCGAAGAGGGCATGAAGCGCGGCATCCGCGTCAAAATCTCCAGCTACACGCGTCACCACGTCAACATCACCATGACGCAGGCCAAAGCGGTGAGCAACTACACCAACTCCATCCTGGCCAATATGGAAGCCACCGACGACGGCTACGACGAAGCCATGCTGCTTGACGCCAACGGCTTTGTTTCCGAAGGCGCGGGTGAAAACCTCTTCGTCGTCAAGGGTGGCGTGGTCTATACGCCTGATTTGTCCGCTGGTGCGCTCAATGGCATCACCCGCAACACCGTGTTCCACATTTGCAAAGACTTAGGGCTGGAAGTGGTGCAAAAGCGCATTACACGCGATGAGGTCTATATCTGCGACGAAGCCTTCTTCACTGGCACGGCCGCCGAGGTGACGCCGATTCGTGAGCTAGACCGCATTGAACTCGGGCGTGATGACTATGTGGGCTCACGTGGCCCCATCACCGAGAAAATCCAGAGCGCCTTCTTTGACATCGTGCATGGCCGCAACCCCAAGTACGCGCACTGGTTGACGCAGGTGGGCGCATGAGCAAGAGCACCATCGAGCTGCTGGCCAAAGACCTCAACCACCAAGGCGGTGTGTTCTGCCCCAGTCCCCTGGCCGACATGAAAATTTTGGACAACCACCCCAAGGTTTATCTGGACGTGGCCCGCACCGGCACGGCCAAGTGCCCGTACTGCGGCACGGTGTACCAGCTCAAGGCGGGCGAGCACTTTAGCGCAAGTCATTGAATGATCAAAGAATTGGGGTCAGATTCCAATTCTTTAATCATCGCGCCGCAATGGATTGGTGACGCGGTGATGACCGAGCCGCTGTTGCGCCGCCTGCACGCACGCGGTGAGCGGCTCACGGTGGGGGCGCTGCCCTGGGTGGCCCCGGTGTACCGGGCCATGCCGCAGGTGGCCGAGGTGATTGAGTTTCCCTTTGCGCATGGCGGCTTGCAGTTCAAGGCGCGGCGCAGTCTGGCGCGGCAGATCGACGGCCGCTTTGACACCGCCTATGTGCTGCCCAATTCTTTAAAAAGCGCCTTGCTGCCCTTCTTGGCCAGCATCCCCAAGCGCGTCGGCTACCTGGGAGAAGCGCGGCTGGGCCTGCTCACGCACCGCCTGAAAAACCCGCCCAAAGTCAAACGTCCGCCGATGGTGGCGTTTTACTCCGCGCTGAGTGGTGACACCGATGTGGCGGCGGATCGGCCCCGTCTGGTGGTGGACGAGACCCAGGTGAGCGCCACGCTGGCCCAACTCGGGCTACAGCGCGGTGGCTACCACGTGTTTGTGCCCGGTGCTGAGTACGGCCCGGCCAAGCGCTGGCCCATCAGCCACTTTGCCGATCTGGCCCAGCGCCTGACGCTGCCGGTGGTCTTGCTGGGCTCGGGCAAGGAGGCCGAGCTGTGCGAGGCGATTGCGGCACAGGCCAATGGGTCAACAACGCCAAGTCTTTCAACGAACCGGAGCCAAAGCCTGGCGGGCCGCACCTCCCTAATGGAGGCCTTTGCCGTCATCGCCGGGGCCAAAAACATGGTCAGCAATGACACCGGCTTGATGCACGTAGCCGCCGCCCTGGGCGTGCCCCAAGTGGCGATATTTGGCTCTAGTAGCCCGCTGCACACGCCGCCGCTGAGTGACGCGGCCCAGGTGCTGTGGCTCAAGAACGACCCCAGCTACCAACCCCCGCTGGACTGCGCGCCCTGCTTTGAGCGTGAGTGTCCACTGGGGCATATGCGTTGCTTGAACGACATCGACGCTGCCCGGGTGCTGCAATTTCTGTAATGCAGGTCAAAAAAAAGCCACCCGTGAGGGTGGCTTTGAGAAAGTCCCCGAAGGGACATCGTTGGAAAACCTGGATTCCTGGCGAGTAGCTGTTGGACTCTTTTTGGTAGCCGTTTGCTGGAATCTCGAATCACTGTGACAGCAGTTGGGTGAACTTTACCCAGTCTGTGTCTAAGCCACCATCCCCCAAATGGGGGGGGTCGAAACAGTTTGATGTCTTGATGTCAAGGTGCGAGAGGTAGCATCACCGTAAAGCAAGCACCTTGGCCCCCAGGCGGGTCTTCGCAACACACGCTGCCAGCATGGCGCTTTGTGATGGACTTGACCAAGGCCAGCCCTAGCCCAACACCGCCGTCGCGTTCAGAAGCACCAGGCAAGCGGTAGAAAGGCTCGAAGATGCGCTCACGTTGATCGGGAGGAACGCCGGGGCCGTTGTCGATCACGCTAATCACGGCGTGCGTAGCGCTTTGCGTCAAGCGCAACGTGGCCTCGCCAGCGGCGTAGCGGCGTGCGTTTTCAAGCAGGTTGCGCACGACGCGGTGCAGCAGCTTGGCTTCACCCAGCACGACGATGGAAGCCTCGCCGTGAGGCACATCAAATTCAGCATCGGCTTGGGCACAGGTTTCGGCGCACAGGCCAACCAAATCCACAGCTTGTTGGCTCAAGGCGTCAATGGGGCTGCCATCAAGCCGACTGGCCAACAAAATCTCATCAATCAATTCGTCTAGCTCATGGATGCTGCGGGTGATTTCGGTCTTATCCATCACCTCAAGCCCCATACGGATGCGGGTGAGAGGGGAGCGCAGCTCGTGCGATGCATTGGCCAGCAGTGCTTTGTTGGACGTCATCAGCGCTTGCACACGGGCGGCAGCGATGTTGAAGCGCTGCGCTAAAAAGGCCACCTCGTCTTGGCCGGCTTCAGGCAAGCGGTGTGACAGGTTGCCTTCGCCCCAGCTTTTCATACCCTGTTGTAACGCTTCAAGCCGTTGCGTCAAGCGGCGCACTACCGGATAGGTGCCGACGGCCACGGCCACCGCGATCAGGGTCAGCAGCCAGACCAAATCAAACGGCGGACGCCACCAAACTGGGCTACGAGGGGATGGCCGTTTTAAGCGTGGCAGCTCTACAAAAAAGGTCTGACCATCTTGGGTTTTTATTTCAAATTCAAGCGGCAAACCGGGGCCACGCAAGGGCCGCGAGACAGATTGACCGATCAACTCACCGTTGGCATTGCGCAGCATAATTTCGCGTGCGGGACGCTGTCCACGTTCATGCTCTATCTCCAGGCGCCACAACCAGGCAAACAGCAGCGTCAAAACAACCACAGCTACCACAATGGCCAACCAGATTTTCAAGTAAAGGCGTTGGGTCAGTGGCGGGGTCATATCAGTCTTGCTGCCTAGCGAAAACATAGCCGACACCGCGCACGGTCAAAATGCGTTTGGGTGATTTGGGGTCTGCTTCGATGATGGCGCGAATGCGCCCCATGTGAACGTCGATGGAGCGATCAAAGGCGTCAAGCTCGCGTCCGCGAACGGCTTCCATGATTTGGTCGCGTGTCAAAACTCGCCCGGCACGCTCGGCCAAGGCGACCAATAGATCGAATTGGTAAGAGGTGAGTTCACATAGTTGGCTTGCGACGCTGACCGTTCGGGCATCTCGATCAATCTCTAGCGAGCCGAAGCGTAATGTTGGAGGTGACGTCGACTCAGGCTTCGCGCCGTCGCCCCTGCGTCGCAAAATGGCACGAATACGGGCTAGTAGTTCACGCGGTTCAAAGGGTTTGGGCAAGTAGTCGTCAGCCCCCATTTCCAAGCCGATGACGCGCTCCAATGGGTCACCCTTGGCCGTTAGCATCAAAATAGGCGTGTGGCCCAAGGGACCAGACAGCGCACGAACGCGTCGACACACTTCCAAACCGTCTAAGTCCGGCAGCATCAAGTCCAGAATGATGAGTTGCGCGGTTTCGTTTGCCGGGTCTTGCAGTTTCGCTAGCCCTTCAAGGGCGTTTGGTGCATGTTGAATCACAAAGCCAGAATTTCCGAGGTACTCTTCCACCATGCGGGCTAGGCGTTCGTCGTCTTCGATCATCAGCAGTTGTTGGGACATGGTTAAGTGTAATAAAGACGGTAAGTTTTGTGGTGGCAAAGATGCAGACGATTCATGATGAACCAAACTGCTGCGCAGTGGATCAAACCCACTTGAACCCGAGGTAAAGAAAGGTAAATAGGCCTGCGTCCAGCGCTGAGCTGCGTATGCTAGGTCAACGAAGCTGTGAGGGTAGGCGTTCTCTGAGGGTGAGGCAAATCGCTACTGGCGGCAGGTGCACGCAATTGCAAAGGTAGACATCATGAAACTTTATTTGAAATCCATATTGGCGGGACTGGCCTTGTTGGCCGTCTTGCCTTCTGTCGCTCTGGCGGATGGACGGGGCCACGGGGGCCGCGGTGGCTATGTGGGTAATGTTGGTCATGTTGGCCCGGCTTGGCGCGGCAACATTCGCAGCTTTGGCCACCACGACGTCAACCTCTGGCGCGGTGGCGGATGGCGGCACACCAACTACGGTGGTCGCCTGGGTTGGTGGTGGGTGGTGGGTGGCGCCTACTATATGTACCAGCAGCCGATCTACCCCTATCCTGATCCGTACCAGCCCTCGGTCGTGTATGTCGAGCCGCAACAGCAAGTAGTGGTCGCTCCTCAAGCGCCGCAGGTCTATGCCCCGCAGCAGGCTGCCCCGCAACAGATGGCACCGCAGGCAGCGGCTCAATACTGGCATTTCTGCGATGCTTCGCAGACCTATTACCCTTATGTGGCGACCTGTGAGGGTGGCTGGCGAGCCGTTCCTGCCACGCCTCCAGGAGCGCCGCAATGACCACCAAATTCGCCATTCTTTTGCTTCCCCTGGCCGTGTTGGCGGGTTGCGCGGTCAATGCGCCCCCTGGGCCTCGTGTAGCGGTAATGCCACCTCCAGGTAAGCCGTTTGAGCAGTTCGCGTCCGAAGAGCAGTACTGCCGAGGCTATGCGCAAAACAACGTGGGCGGCCAAACCCCGGGCGAGTCCAGCGGCCAAAGCGTGGCGGGCTCAGCCGTAGTTGGCACTGTCATTGGTGCGGCCGCAGGTTCATTGTTGGGCGGGCGTCACGGCACGGCAACCGGTGCGGGCATGGGCTTGATCACCGGCACCATGATTGGGGCTGGTCAAGGCGCACGTTCGGCAGCCGACACTCAGCGCGCCTATGACATCGCCTATCAGCAGTGCATGTACGCCAAGGGCAACCAGTTGCCCCAGGCCTATCAGCGACAGCGACAGGTACAGTCCCGCGTGATTTACGTGCAACCCGGCACGGTGTACCAGCAGCAGACGTACCAGCAACCGTACTACCAGGGCAACCCGCAGCCAGCCCCTGCGGCCTACCCGCCAGCCTATCCTTCAGCCAATCCTTCGTCTTACCCGCCCTCATACCCACCACCCCCACCAGGCTCTCCCGCGCCACCGCGCTGAGTCGCACGCGCGGCCAGCCATACCAGCAGCAGCACGGGTACGCCTAGCCATGCTGTAGCGGTGAAGAAATGGCTGTAGCCATAGGCGTCCACATAGCGTCCTGAGAACCCGGCCAACCACTTCGGCAGCAGCAGCATCATGGAGCTGAACAGCGCGTACTGTGTGGCCGAATAATTGACATTGGTCAAACTCGACAGGTAGGCAATGAAGGCGGCCGAGGCAATGCCGCTGGCCAGGTTGTCTGAAGAGATGACAAAGATCAGCGCGCCCACGTCATGCCCGCGTGTGCCCAGCCATGCAAACAGCAGGTTGCTGGCTGAGCTCAAAATAGCCCCCAGCATCAGCACCCGCATCACGCCCAGGCGCATGGACAACACGCCACCCACAAAAGCGCCCAGCAGCGTCATCAGCACGCCGTAGATTTTGGTCACAGCGGCCACTTCGTCCTTGGTGTAGCCCATGTCCACGTAGAACGGGTTGGCCATGATGCCCATCACCACGTCGCTGATGCGATAGACCGCAATCAGCGCCAGAATCAACCCGGCCTGCCAGCGGTAGCGGCGGATGAAGTCGGCAAAGGGATCAACCAGCGCGCCTTGCAACCATTCGGTGATGTTTTTGGCGGGTGGGAGTTCGTGGCGTTTGGGTTCAGGCGAGATCAGCACGACCAGCACACCAACGAACATGCTGGCCGCCATGACCAAGTAGGCGGTTTGCCAGGCGGCGTTTTGGTAAACCGCAATACCGACGGCGGGGGCCACCTCAGCCCGCGCGGCAATCCACAGCACCCCCGCCCCGGCCCAGATCATGGCCAAGCGGTAGCCGGTCTGGTAGGCCGCCGCCAGCGCGGCTTGGCGCTCCGTGCCGGCCGACTCAATGCGAAACGCGTCCAGCGCTATGTCTTGCGTGGCCGACCCAAAAGCCACAGCCAGCGCGCACCACACCACGGGCTCCAGGCTCAGGCGGGGGTCGTTAAAGGCCATGCCTGCCAAGCCCGCCATGATGGCGATTTGCGACAGCAGCAACCAGCTGCGTCGCAAGCCCAGCCAAGGCGTGAGGCCCGGCAGGGGCAGGCGATCCACCAGCGGGGCCCAGACCCACTTGAAGGCGTAGGCCAGACCGACCCAGCTCAGGTAACCAATGGTGGCGCGGTCCACACCCGCTTCGCGCAGGCGAAAGCTGAGCGTGCCCAGCACCAGCAGCAGCGGCAGCCCGGCAGAAAACCCCAGCGCGAGCATGCGCAGCGTGGCGGGCTCCAGGTACACCTTGAGCGTGTCGCCCCAAGAAGGTTTGCTGGCTTGGGTCGGTTTTGTGGTCTTGATATCGGGGGATTCGGCGGCAGATAGGGACATGGCGGGAATAATACGCGCAGCCTTACGTGTTGATCGTGCGAATGACGCTAAGCTCTGAACCGAACATGAACCTCAAAGTCCTGAAACTTGCCCTCTTGCTCCTCACGATGACGGCCATCGCGCCGCCCACCTGGGCGCGCGAAGGCGTGGAGGTGGGCAACAACTCGGCTTTTACCAAGCTCGTGCCCGCTGAACAAGTGGAGAAGGGCGCAGGCCAGCAGTACGCGCAAATGCTGAGTCAGGCCAATGAGAAGAAGGCGCTCGCGCACAAAGACCACCCGCAACTCAAGCGCCTGCGCGCCATCGCCATCAAGCTCATTCCTTTTGCGGCGAGCTGGAACCCGCGCGCCAAAGACTGGCAGTGGGAGGTCAACCTGATTGGCTCACCCCAGATTAACGCCTTTTGCATGCCCGGCGGCAAGATCGCTTTCTACACCGGCATCCTGGACAAGCTCCAACTCAGTGACGATGAAGTCGCTATGGTGATGGGTCATGAGGTGGCCCACGCCCTGCGTGAGCACGCACGTGAGCGCATGGGCAAGAGCGCGGTCACCAACGGCGTGGCTCGCATCGGTGGTGTGCTGGCCTCGGCCTTTTTGGGCATTGACCCGCATCTGACCGACGGGCTGGCCCGTGGCGGGGCCAATCTGTTAACACTGGAGTTTGGCCGCGAGGACGAATCCGAGGCCGACCTGGTGGGCATGGAGCTGGCAGCGCGTGCCGGGTTTGACCCTCGCTCCGGCGTTACGCTATGGCAGAAGATGGGCGCGGCCAACAAAGGCGCGCCGCCGCAGTGGCTCTCCACCCACCCCTCGGGCACCACCCGTATTGCCGACATTCAAAAAAACCTGCCCAAAGTCATGCCCTTGTTTGAAAAAGCCCGGAGGGGCGGATGACGCTCGCCATCCTCAGCGCCTTGCCCGAAGAGCAGGCGGGCTTGTCCGAGCTGCTGTCTGACAGCGTACAGACCACGCACGCCGGGCGGCGCTTTGTCTCCGGGTTAATTCATGACCAACCGGTGGTGCTGGCGCTCTCCGGCATTGGCAAGGTGGCTGCGGCCACCACGGCCACGGCGCTGATCGAGCGCTTTGGCGCGCAACGCATAGTTTTCACCGGTGTGGCTGGGGGCTTGGGCTCGAGCGTGCAGGTGGGCGACGTGGTGCTGGGCACGCACTATGTGCAGCATGACATGGACGCCTCCCCGCTGTTCCCGCGTTTTGAGGTGCCACTCTATGGTGCGGGGAATTTTGCTGCAAATGTCGATCTAGTTGCTGCGCTTTCAATAGCTTCTCACGCACATTTTCAAATGACTTCAGACCGATTTGATTTTAAAAATAGAATCAAAAATCGGGCTGGACAAGGTGCGGTGCACCACGGCCTGATCGCTAGCGGAGACCGCTTCGTCTCCAGCGCGCGCGAGGCCCAGACCCTGTGTGCCGCCCTGCCCGATGCGCTGTGTGTGGAGATGGAAGGCGCAGCGGTGGCCCAGGTCTGCCATGACTACGCCATCCCCTTTGCGGCGATGCGAACCATCTCTGACCGCGCAGACGACAATGCGCACGTGGACTTTCCCGCTTTCGTGCGCGATGTGGCTGGGCCACAAGCGCTGAGCATCCTGCGCCTGTGGCTGCAAGCCCACTTCAACCCAAGCCCTGTCAATGCCTGATTCTTTGCGCGACCCAGCCCCCTCGGCTTCCATCCCCAACGCCGACCTTTCCGCGTTGGCCCCGTTTCGCAACCCCGTGTTTCGCATGCTGTGGTGCACCTGGTTGGTGGCTAACACCTGCATGTGGATGAGCGACGTGGCTGCCGCGTGGATGATGACCTCCATGACCACTACGCCCCTGTGGGTGGCACTGGTGCAAACGGCGGCCAGCCTGCCGGTGTTCTTGCTGGGCTTGCCCAGCGGCGCGCTGGCCGACATCGTGGACCGCAAGCGTTATTTCTTGATCACGCAAATCTGGATTGCCGTGGTGGCGAGTGTGCTCGCCCTCATCGTCTTTTTGGGTTGGTTGTCTCCGCCTGTGCTGCTGATGCTGGTGTTTGCCAACGGCATTGGCCTGGCCATGCGCTGGCCGGTGTTTGCCGCCATCGTGCCCGAGATCGTGCCGCGTGCGCAGTTGCCTGCGGCCTTGGCACTGAATGGCGTTTCCATGAACGCCTCACGCATCAGCGGCCCCTTGATCGCCGGGCTGCTGATTGCCAGTGTCGGCAGCGCTTGGGTGTTTGTGCTCAACGCCGTGCTGTCGCTGGGGGCGGCCTTTGTCATCCTGCGCTGGCAACGCACGCACAAGCCGCACCCGCTGGGGCGCGAGCGGCTGGGAAGCGCCATGCGCATCGGCCTGCAGTACGTCTCGCAGTCGGCTCACCTTAAGGGTGTGTTGCTGCGCATCTCCATCTTCTTCTTCACTTCCACCGGGTTGGTGGCGCTGCTGCCCTTGGTGGCGCACAACCTGAATGGCGGGGACGCGGCCATCTTCACCGTGTTGCTGGCCTCCATGGGTGCGGGGGCGATTGTGGCCACGGTTTTTCTGCCCCGCTTGCGTCTTGGATTCACGCGCGACACCCTAGTGCTGCGCAGCACGGCTTTGCAGTCCGTGGCTATGGTTGTGGTGGCTTTCTCAAGCACGCTTTGGCTGACCGTGCCCGCCATGCTCTTGGCCGGTGCTACCTGGATCACTAGCGCCAATACCCTGAGCGTGTCGGCCCAGATGGGCCTGCCCGACTGGGTGCGCGCGCGCGGCATGTCGATGTTTCAGATGTCCATCACCGGGGCCAGCGCGTTGGGGGCGGCGGTGTGGGGGCAAGTGGCTACCGTGGGCTCCGTTCCCTGGAGTCTGGCCGGTGCTGCCGTGGTAGGCACGCTGGCCATGGCCCTGGCCAATCACCTGCGCCCCGACCATGGTACGGGTGAAGACCTGACGCCATCCGCAGAATTCAAGTTGCCGCATTCAAAAGCCACCCCCGCGCAAGGCCATGTGATGGTGATGGTGGAGTATTTGATCGACCCGGCGCGTGCCACCGAGTTCAGAGCGCTGTTGCAAGAGTCCCGCCGCTCACGCCTAAGCCATGGCGCTTTGTCGTGGGAGCTGCTGCACGACATCAACGAGCCCGGTCGCTTTGTAGAGATGATCGAAGATGGCTCTTGGACTGACCACCTGCGCCGCTTTGACCGCCTCACCACCGCCGACGCCGCCCTGCGTGACCGCAAGCTCGCGTTCCATTTGGGTGAATCCCCGCCCCGCATCACGCGCTGCGTGATGGAGACCACGGTGAAGGCCGCCGAGGTGTAAAGTTGCTTCATTGCTTCGTTGCCTTCTTCCCTCTCATAAACAGGAGTTTTCATGGCCGCTTATCTCGTAGTTGACACAGCTCTTACTCACCCTGACGTGTACGAGCAGTACAAGCTCAAAGCCAAACCCTTGGTAGAGCAATACGGCGGCGAGTACCTCGCCCGTGGCGGCCCCATCAGCCTGAAGGAAAGCGCGTTGTGGTCGCCCACTCGCATGGTCTTGATCCGCTTTCCCTCAACGCAAGCGGCAGAGAATTTTTACCACTCGGCGGAGTACCAAGAGGTCGTGAAAATCAGCCATCAATCGGCCAAGCGCACCGTCTTTATCTTGGAAGGCATGTGAGCCGTGGCTGAGCAATTGATCCCCGTTTTTTCCAGCTTGAGCGTTGCCATCGCCAGCCGCATCGTCGATGAAGTGGTGCGCCTGCGCGCGGCACACGACATCTTGCCCCTGGCCGTGGCTGTGCTGGATGCAGGCGGGCAACTGGTGTGTTTTCGCCGAGACGACGGTTGCGGTGTGCTGCGCCATGACGTGGCGCTGGGCAAGGCTTGGGGTGCTTTGGGCATGGGCATGTCCACGCGCCAGATCCGCGACCGCTTGGCCGAGCGACCCAGCTTTCAAGCAGCGCTGGCTGCGGCCTCGGACGGGCGTTTTATCCCCACCCCTGGCGGTGTCTTGATCGTCAATGACCAGCGCCAAGCGATTGGTGCGGTGGGCATCAGTGGTGATGCTTCAGACAAAGACGAGTTTTGCGCGATAGAAGCCATTCGCGCCGCTGGCTTGACGCCCGAGCCACCCGCACCTGCTGCCAATTGGCAAGGGGCGGGGCTGTGATGCGCAGCGACTTAAAAACCTAGCTTCTCGCCCGCACCCAGCAAGGTGGCGATGCCCAGCACGGCAAAAATGCTGGCCGCTAATGCGTGCACCAACTTCATGGGGATTTTGCTCGCGAGCTTGTCACCCACAAACACCGCAGGCACGTCCGCAATCAACATGCCCAGCGTCGTGCCCATCACCACCAGCACCGGGTTGGCGTAGTGCGCCGCCATGGCGATGGTGGCGATTTGCGTCTTGTCGCCCATCTCGGCCAAAAAAAAGGTGATGAGCGTCGCGCCGAACACGCCCAGGCGCTGCGCGATATGGGTTTCTTCCTCCTCAATCTTGTCGGGAATCATCGTCCACACGGCCATGCCGATGAACGAGGCGCCCAGCACCCAGCGCAGGATGTCGGTGCTGACGTTGTGCGTGATCCAGGCCCCCAGCGCACCCGCCAGCCCATGGTTGACCACCGTGGCACACAAGATGCCCGCGATGATGGGCAGCGGCTTCTTGAACCGCGCCGCCAAAATGAAAGCCAGCAGTTGAGTTTTGTCGCCGATTTCGGCCAAAGCGATAACGCCGGTGGAGACGAGCAGAGCTTCCATCGCGTGTGCTTTCTACAGCGTGGTGTCGTAGTCGATGATCAGCGGCGCGTGGTCGCTAAAGCGCTGCGTCTTAAAGATCGACGCCGTGCGGGCCAGGGCCGCGAGGGCTGGCGTGGCGATTTGGTAATCCAGTCGCCACCCCACGTTGTTGGCGTAAGCCTGACCCCGGTTGCTCCACCACGTGTAGCACTCGTCCGTGGTGTCGGGGTGCAGCTGTCGATAGACATCGACAAGCCCAGCTTGATCAAACAGCTTGGACATCCATGCGCGCTCTTCTGGTAAGAAGCCGGAGTTCTTCTTGTTGCCTTTCCAGTTTTTCAGATCAGCCTCTTTGTGGGCAATGTTCACGTCACCCACAAGGATGAACTCTCGTTCAGTCTTGAGTGCTAAAAGGTGCGGGTACAACACGTCCAAAAACCGAAACTTGGCCTGCTGGCGCTCTTCACCTGATGATCCGCTGGGGAAGTAACAGCTAATGATGCTGAATTTGCGGTCTGCACGGTCAAAACGTGCCTCAACCCATCGTCCTTCATCATCAAACTCTGGCACCCCTATGCCGCGAATAACAGCACTAGGCTTGTCTTGGGTATACATCCCGACACCAGAGTAGCCCTTTTTTTGAGCAAAGTGGAACTGCCCTTTTAAGTTGCCAGGGCTGCAAAACACACCATCGACGTGCTCGTTCTGTGCCTTCACCTCTTGCACCCCAACGGCCGCAGCATGCTGCCCAGTGAGCCATTCAAAAAAACCCTTAGTTGATGCAGACCGAATCCCATTCAGGTTGGCGGAAATAACTCTCAACATATCTTGATCCAATTTAAGCAGCGGTGTTTGCCTGACAGCACACGATTGTCTGACAAAGACACAATTTGGAAACATCAAAATTTGATAAAATTTAACAATTAATGCATAATAATGATAATTTTTATCAAAATCAAACATCAAAATGACAAATCATTCGATTGAAAAAACGTTTTGCACCACGAAGGAGGCTGCTGATTTGCTGGGCGTATCCGTCGGCACAATACAAATATGGGCAGAGCAGGGTTTGCTGGCGGCCTGGAAAACGGTAGGCGGGCATCGAAGGATCATGCGTGAATCCGTTCAAAAATTACTGCGCCTACAGCCCGTAATGGCCCCTGCGCCACTGTCCTTAAGTGATATTAGTGCGCCTGATGCGCCAACGCGTCGGCTCCGTGTGCTGGTAATAGACGATGAGCCAGACCTTTTGCGTCTCTACAAAGCCAAGATGGCGAAGTGGGCAATAGCGCCCCAAGTCAATGCCTGTTTGAGCGCAGTCACCGGCCTTATTCGCATTGGCTACACCCAGCCCGACTTGTTGATATTGGATCTGCAAATGGCCGACATGGACGGGTTCGAGCTATTACGGGTTTTGGTCAAAATGCCGGAAATTAAGAAAACCAACATTGTTGTGATTACTGGGCTAGATGCTTTTGCGGTAGCGGAGAAGGGGGGTGTACCCGCAGGCGTTGAGGTGATGCCCAAGCCCATTCCATTTGAGCGCTTGCAGGACATCGCCACTCGTATCGTTGATGAGAAACACCTCAGCGGCTGTGCAGTTTAACCATGCCCCCAGACAACATCTTTAAAAAAAGTAATTCATCAAGGACGCTTTAATGACCAGAATACTCATCGTTGACGATCAATATGACATTCGTCGCCTGCTCCAGGCCACTCTTGGTAAGCACTATGCGCTCAGTGCCGTAGAAGATGGTGCGAGTGCGCTCAAGGCTATCGAGCAGGATCGCCCAGAACTGGTTTTGTTGGATGTGATGATGCCAGGCGATATTGATGGCCTGCAAGTACTTGACGCCATCAAGGGAAACCCTTCCACACGGGACATCCATGTTGCGATTCTGAGTGCACGGGGACAAGTCTTGGATCAGGAGGCGGCTAACAATAGGGGTGCAGACGCCTACTTTATCAAGCCTTTTAGCCCCAAGCTGTTGAAGAGCTGGATAGACAGCAAATTTATGAATCGCCATGAATAATAGAAACTTGAGTAGTGGGGAGGGTATTCCACTCCCTAAAAAAGTGTGGAAAAGCATCACTGGAATATGGGTCGCCGCGATTCTTCTTTGCGCCATTGTTTCTGTATCCGTAAGCAGCATCGTCAATCAGGGAAATGAAAACGCGCTTAAGTCAGCGGAGCGTGACCTTTCCAGCTTGACCCGTCTCACTGCTGAGCATGCGAACCGAGTCTTGCGCAATGGCGATCAGGTGATTAAATTTGTAATCGACCGCTATTTGGATGTGGGAAATAAACTGAACTTGGTCGAGTTGACTAATTCTGGGGTCATTGACAGTGAGATTTTCAATCAAGTGGGCATTATTAACGCACAGGGAATATACGCGTTTAGCAACAAAGCTAACGCAGCGAAAATGGACTTATCGGACCGGGAGCACTTCAAAGTGCACCTGCAGAGCAATGACGCCGGCCTGTTTATTTCAAAACCGGTTATTGGACGCGCGAGCGGTCTTTGGTCAGTGCAACTTACAAGGCGTATCAATCTGAAGAACGGAGAGTTTGGCGGTGTGGTCGTGGTGTCGCTTGACCCCCGTTACTTCACTAATTTTTACAGCAAACTCAACACAGGTAGAAAAAGCACGATTGGTTTGTACGGAATTGATGGCGCTGCGCGTGCGCGCGTGATGGGTGGCAAGGACGATTTTTTAGCGGATGCATCTCGTGCCGAGTTTGTAAAACGGATATCGCTAGGTGAACTGGTTGGCACATATAGAACGGTTTCTATTGTTGACAAAGAGGATCGGATCTATTTCTATCGCCAAATTTCAAATTCCAAACTGGTGGCCACGGCTGGCTTAAGTGTGGATGAAGTAATGGAAGCAGTATTGCAATCGGCCGTCGTGATGTATTGGCAAGCAGGGGCTTTGATACTGTTAATTCTGATGTTGGCAACTGGCATTAGCCGATACTTGATTAAAACCCGGCGCCATGAAGCGAAACTACAGGCATCCAACGAGCAGCTCGCCTCGATCTCTATGTTGAGTCCAGACGGAGTTGTGACGTTTGATAAGAGTAAGCGGGTGATATTCGTAAATCCTGCGTTCATTCAGATGATGGAGTTAAAAGCGGACTTTGAGGTGGCAGGTATGCATGAAGCCGAGTTCTCAGAATGGATGAGAGCGTGCTGTTCAAAGGATAAGAGTTTCATAGGCGTGGCCCAGATGCGAGCGAGCAAAATTTCCAATAGTAACGATGGCCGTGAGTTGATAAAAATAGAATGCAACAGTGGGAAAATTTTGCATGTGGAATTGAGAATAAGTGACGCATTTAAATCGAGCCAAATCCTTTACCTGCGAAATGTGACCCACGAAGTTGAAGTGGATGAAATCAAGACCGAATTCCTGACTACGGCAGCACATGAATTGCGTACGCCGATGGCCAGTATCATGGGTTTTTCAGAGCTTTTGTTGGACGATCAAGATGAGTCAACTCGTGAAGAGTTTATAGGCATCATTCACACACAATGTAGTGCTATGGCGGCTATTCTGGACGAGTTCCTTGACCTTGCGCGTATAGAAGAGAGGCGTGATCAGGACTTTGATTACGAATACATCGACCTTAGTGGCTTCTGCCGGGAGATCGTCAAATCGTTAGCTGTGCCGAGTGGGCGCAACGTGCCAGAGATAGATGTGCCTGAACAGTTGATCCAGGTGCTTGTCGATGTGGGCAAGCTGCGCCGGTCAATTTTGAACGTGCTGACAAATGCATACAAATACTCGCCCAACGGTGGCCGAGTTAAGGTCAAGCTGGAATTGAAGTCCAACAGTGATCTAAAAGAGGAGATTTGCATTGCGGTCATTGACGAGGGTCTTGGTATGAGACCAGATGTGTTGGCCAGGGTATTTGAGCGCTTTTATCGTGCGGACACCTCAGGCAAAATTCCCGGCACGGGATTGGGCATGAGCCTAGTCAAGGAGGTTATACAGCTCCATGGTGGCCGCGTCGATATTGAGTCTGTATTTGGTCAGGGCACCATCGTCAGAATCTATCTTCCCTTATTAAAAAGATAAAAAATTAAAGGCCTCGTCATGGAAATTTTTGAATCAACCCAACCCAGTGTCATGATTTTGGATGCCGACCCAGAGCGTGTTGCATGTTTAGAGACGGTGCTTAACAAGGACTATCGTGTGCGAGCAGTAATAAGTGGACAGGCTGCGCTGGAGGCATGCACAGAAGAGCCCCCCGACCTCTTCTTAATTGACAGCGCCCTCACTAACGATGTGGGCGTTGACATATGCAAGGTACTAAAGTCAAACGCCACTACGAGTCAAGTTCCTATGATCGTGATTGGACGGGAAGGTGATATTCAACATCAGAAAATCATGCATAGACTGGGTGCTGTAGACGTCATTACGTATCCCATTTACTCGCTCACGCTTTTATCACGCATCAATGCGCATCTCGCAGCCGTAAAACAAGATCGTTTAGAGAGCGTACATTGTGAATTTATGGGGTACGAGGCGTCAAAGCACAAATGCGAAGTGAATACCTTGCAGGAGATTACCCTGCTGACGCTGGCATCACTGGCCGAGACGCGCGACATTGAAACCGGCAATCATCTCAAGCGAACCCAAAACTATGTGTATGCGCTGGCGCAACATATGAAACATCACCCACGATACTCTCATTACCTTAATCAAGAGCGGATTGACTTGATGTTCAAGTGCGCCCCGCTGCATGACATTGGCAAAGTCGGAATAGCTGACAAGATTTTACTCAAACCAGGTCGATATTTGCCAGAAGAATTTGAAGTGATGAAAGGACATCCCAAACTGGGCCATGATGCTATTTTGAATGCCCAAGAATTGGTCGGAGACAACAGTGAGTTTTTGAGTATTGCCAAAGAAATCGTGTATTGCCACCATGAAAAGTGGGATGGCTCTGGCTACCCACAGGGCTTGGCTGGCGATGCCATACCGATACCAGCCAGGTTCATGGCCATTGCAGACGTCTATGACGCACTTATAAGTCGTCGCGTCTATAAAACAGGCATGACGCACGAAGAGGCAACGCAAATAATTGTGGCGGGTCAGGGAAAACATTTCGACCCCGATCTGGTCGACGCGTTTATCGAGCTCAGTGACATATTTGTCGCAATTGCAGCCCGCTTTGCAGATTCCGATCAGGATATTCAAAAGAAGGAGCAAATGGTTGCTGCAACAATTTTCGGCGAGCGCATGTAGTGACAAAAAAATAACACAAGATAATTGAAAAGCTTTTTTTTTAAAAGCAAGTCGGAGTCCATGCCCATTCATGTCCCGGGTCAGGTGATGTATTGGGTTATTGATCGTTTTTGAGAACAATGGACTTACCTGGTTTGCACCATTGATATCCAATTCGATACCAATGCGCCTTGTTAACACCATCCATCGTTCGGATTAATTTGACACTTAGCTTGTGGCATTGAAGGACAAGATTGGCCGTGCCCGCATAGCGCTTCGCATCCGCTCTGCCGTGCATGGGAACTTTGGTGACACTGAACCCGTCGGCGAGGGCGTTTCTGGTTTCTGAAATGCGCGGTCATTTCGGCCCTGGCTATTGCGTCACCCGCTGGTACGACTGAGCCAGAAGATCGATTGGCAAGCCTGTGAATGCCATTTTGGTAGTTTGTAAGCCACCGGTATTGGACGCCCAGGCCACCCCATCCGCTTGATGGTCGGCTTGCAACTGCTCAAACACACCTGCAATGTCTCCGATGAAAAAGTCGTGGCCACCTGGGTGGAGAACCCGTACTGGCATCACTTCTGCGGCGAACCATACTTCCGCCACGACCTGCCCATCGACCCCAGCCTCATGACCGGGTTTCGAAAGAGGATTGGGGAGGCCGGTTGTGAATTCATCCTGGGTCTGACCTTGAATGCAGGCTTTGCCACCCAAACCGTTGCCCAGTCCTCACTGGCTGTGGTCAACGTCGACACCACCGTACAAGACAAGGCCGTCACGTTTCCCACCGACGCACGCTTGTTGCACAAGGCTCGCCTTGCCCTGTTGAGTTTGGCCCAACGCCAGGGCATTGCACTGCGCCAAAGCTATGCGCGCATCGGCAAGATGGCCTTTGTACGAAGTCAACGTTATGCCCATGCACGCCAGATCAACCGAGCGGCAGCCCAGACCCGAAAGCTGCGAACCAACCTGGGCCGCATCATCCGCGACATTGAGCGCAAGATGCTCATCGATGGACAAACACCATCACGCATAACCAAGTTGATGCAGGTTGCACATCACACCCTTGTAGCAACTTTGAATGTTGGCGCAGTCTCGACCATGATTTGAGCGAGTTGACCGGGACAAAGATTTCAATCCCCAAGTCGCTTGCCGCCACGCAAGCGGCTCAGTCCAAGAAGGTTTATCTGCCGCAGGAGGTGCTCTTGGTTTCTACAGACTTGGCCTCGCGGCAGATAAACGCTATTCGTTCGGTGAAAACCGTCCCGGTGTAGACAAGAACACAACCCGCACCGGGCAATGGCGGTAGGCCTTTCACAGGGAAATTACGCTAAGCCTTGACATCCCAGCGTTGCTAATAGTCAGACCCTACCCTTCATAAAAGACCAACCCCACGCGCTCAATGTGTTCACGCAAGTCGGCGTTGTCCAGATCGGCAAACACCGACAGGTCGATGGTGTAGGGCAGCAGCAGTTCGTCCATCGCATCGGCAATCGTGGCGCAACGCTGCGGTGTGATGTCAGTGCCGACTTTTTAGTTGCCTTTGGCTCGTGAACCGTAGAGCACGGCGCGCTCGACCTCCGGGCACTGGGCCAACACGCTGTGCAGCTTTTCGACCACTGCATCTGCCAGGCCGTATTTCATGCGCTAGGGTCTGGCTGAGCACTTAAGGCGGCGAAGGTTTTCGCCATGGCAGCAAAGGCGGGGTAAAAGCGCGTGAGGATGTCTTGCGCGCCTTGAGCATGTCCATCCAGGTCTCGCTGGCTGTGATCAGGGCGTTTTTAAAGGCTTCTCGCGTTGCATTTTTTGAGCCGATGAGGCCGACAAAACCTTGCTCTTCCAGATAGTCCTTCAAGACGTTCCAGGCCAGCTCATGCGTGAACTCAAAACAGTGAGCTACGCCTTGCTGCTCCAACTGTGTGAGCGCACGCTGCTCAGACAACGCGACCGCATCAGTCAGTGTTTGCAGGGCCTTGGTGTAGTTGCTGAAGCGCTGCTTCCAGCGAATATCTTGTTCCATGGTTTGTGCTTGAGTGGGGCTACTCTGGCCTATATGACTGCCCCCAAGCCGCAGCAAACCGCTGCGCTTGCCCCCCCACCTGCTGCGCTGTCATGCCGGGTTTGTACAACGCCGAACCAATGCCAAAACCGCTTGCCCCTGCGCTGCGGTAGGTTGCCATGTTGTCAGGCGTGATGCCGCCCACCGGAAGCAAGCGCGTGGGGGTGGGCAACACAGCGCGCAGGGCTTTGACGGCTTGCGGCATGATCAGCTCGGCGGGGAAGAGTTTGAGGCCGTGCGCGCCAGCGGCCAGGGAGGCGAAGGCTTCGGTCGGGGTCATCACGCCGGGCAGGCAGACCATGTCGCGTTTGAGCGCCTCGCTCACCACGGCGGGGTCGAAGTTGGGGGCGACCACCAGTTGCCCGCCTGCGGCGTGCACCTCTCGCACCTGCTGCACGGTGAGCACGGTGCCTGCGCCCACCAGCGCTTGCGGGTAATGCGCGGCCAATAGGGCGATGCTTTGGATGGGGTCGGGTGAGTTGAGGGGGACTTCGATCAGGCCCCAGTGTGCGTCGTGCAAGGCTTGGCCAATCGCCAGCGCTTCATTGGGCGCGATGCCGCGTAGGATGGCGACCAAGGGGAGAGTTTGCAGGACGTTCTCGAATTTTTGCAGGGCGTTCATGGGAGGCTTAAAGGTGAAGTGTTTGCGCGATGGCGCTCAGGCCCGCCCAGGTGACTTGTGCGCCAGGGCTCTCGCAAGTAATGCCGCATTGGGCCAGGGCGAGTTGGTAGCGCTGGGTGAGTGCCGCGTTGGCGATGAGCACCACGCGCTGGTGGGCGCTCAGTGATTGCGCGCGCAGCTCTTCGCCAATCACCAGGCCTGAGAGGTAGCTCTCTAGTGCCTCGGCGCTCAGGCGGTCAAACAAGGCAAGCGTGCGCACACTGAAGGCGGTTTGCAACAGGCTGCTGCCACGCAGCGCGATCTGAACGCCTTGCACGAAGGCGGACTCAATGAAGGGCGACTCATCAGCAGAAAGGGTGCGCGCGAGGATGGAGTTCTGACGCAGCAGGGCGTAGCACTCACCGGTCATGAAGGTGGTGAACGAGGTGATGCGGCCACCTGTCACTTGTACCCATTTGCTGTGCGTACCGGGCAGCACCATCACAGCGTCTTGCGTGGCTTGAAGTTGCAGGGATTGCAAAGCACCGAACACCTGGGTCTCTTCACCACGCATCACGTCGGGCAGCGTGGCCAGTGTCGTGGCATCAATCAAGCCTTCGCGCTCGCAGCATAGGCCGGGCACGATGGCGATACGACCCGCGCTTGACCCAAGCCCTGGTGCTATCCAACTCAGTTGTTCGGCAATATCGGCAAAGCCCGCTGGGCAGGCACAGTAGGCGGCCTCTTGCCAGCCTTGGCGGCTGCCCACCATGCCGACCATCAGGCACAGCAGACCGGGTGTGGCGGCGCGCCAGTCGCCAAAGCATTCATCAAAGACGTCTGCAAAGCCGTCGGCTGGCACGGTGAGGATGCCGCGTGCAAAAGCGCGCTCCTCTATCACCGCGCCGTCGGCTGCGAGCAAGGCCCCGCGCAGTGTCGAGGTGCCCCAGTCAACGGCCAGCAACGCAGGCTTCATGGCGGCTTAAGACAGGCCGCGCAGCGCGTCTGCCGGGTAGCCCGGCAGCTGCTGACAGTCGGCGATGTATTCCTCGATGATGGCTTTGAACGATGCGTTGGGGCGCAGGCCCAGAGCGTGGGCGCGCTCGGCGGTGGCGCCACTGGCCCAGCCCGCCACGATGCCCGCGACGCGCTCATCGCGCTCAAAGCGCACGCGTTGGCGAACGGCGGGGCCTGCCACGTCTTCCAGCGCTTGCAGCATGTCGCCCACGCGCACGGTGAGGCCGGGCAGGTTCAGCGCCAAGCGGCCACCCATGGCCTCACGGCTGGCTTCAAACACGGTGATCAGGCCGCGCACAGTGTTGCCGGGCGATGACACCGGGTGAGAGACGGTGGCATCCACCGGGCAAACCGTCTCCACCCCCGCCAACGGCTCGCGGATGATGCCGCTGAAGAAGGAGGAAGCAGCGCCATTGGGTTTGCCGGGGCGCACGGTCACGGTCATCAGACGCGCTGAGCGGCCATCAATGAAACCTTTGCGCGTGAAGTCGGCAATGAGGTATTCGCTCATCAACTTGTGCGTGCCGTAAGAGGTTTGTGGCGAGGGCAAGGTGAGGTCGGCCACGCGCTCAGGCATAGGGTTGCCCGCATCGGGCCCGAAGACGGCGACTGAGCTGGCGAACACCAAGCGTGGCGCGTTGCCTGCACGGCGCAGGCCTTCGAGCAGAGCGCGCGTGCTGTCCAGGTTGGAGCGCAGGCCCAGGTCAAAGTCCAGTTCGCATTCGCCCGAGACGGCGGAGGCCAGGTGGAACACGCCGTCAAAGCCGCTGGCGAAGAGTTCGGTCTGGGCCAGCATCGTGCCGGTGTGGGCGCGCACGCGGGGGTCTTTGAGCAGATCGGCGGGCGGAGGGAACAGATCCGCAATCGCCAGCTCGGTGATGGCTTGGCCGTTGAGTTCGCCTTTTTTAAGGAGGGTACGGGCCAGGCGGGCACCGACGAATCCGGCACCGCCGGTGATAAGTAGTCTCATGGGGGAGTCCTTGTTTCTGCAAAAAGTATAAGTACTCATCAAACCGTTCACCCTGAGCTTGTCGAAGGGCAGGGCTTCGACAAGCTCAGCCCGAACGGATCGTGACGTATGCGATCGTCAGTGATTGTCCTTGGGCACAAACGCCCCTCGCTGCCCCACCAAAAAGTCCAGGTCTACGCCTTCATCAGCTTGCAGCACATGATCCACATACAGCTTCCAATAGCCCGATGACAGCGGTGGCGGCGGTGCGACCCACTTCGCCAAGCGCGCCGCCAATTCTTCATCGCTGATCAGCAGTTGCAAGCGGCGCTCGGCCACGTTCAACTCGATCATGTCGCCGTTCTGTACCACCGCCAGCGGGCCACCGGCGGCGGCTTCGGGCGTGGTGTGCAAGACCACCGTGCCGTAGGCCGTGCCGCTCATGCGCGCGTCGCTGATACGCACCATGTCCGTGATGCCCTTGCGCAGCACCTTGGGCGGCAGCGGCATGTTGCCCACCTCGGCCATGCCGGGGTAGCCCTTGGGGCCGCAGTTCTTCAGCACCAGAATGCAATGCTCGTCCACGTCCAGGTTCTCGTCGTCAATGCGGGCGTGAAAGTCATCGCTATTTTCAAATACCACGGCACGGCCGGTGTGGCTCATCAGCGCGGGTGTGGCGGCGCTGGGTTTGATGACCGCACCGCGTGGGGCCAGATTGCCGCGCAGGATGGCGATGCCCGCTTTTTCTTTGAACGGTGCGTCGAAGGTTTTGATGACCCGTGGGTCGTAGTTTTGCGCGTCGGCAATGTTCTCGGCCACGCTTTGGCCGGTCACGGTGATGATGTCTTTGTGCAGCAGGTGTTTAATCTCTTTCATCACCACCGGCAGGCCACCCGCGTAGCAAAAGTCTTCCATCAAATGATCGCCCGAGGGCTGTAGGTTCACCAGACACGGCAGCTCGCTGGCCAAGCGGTCAAAGTCATCAATCGTGAGCTTCACGCCCAGGCGACCGGCGATGGCGATCAGGTGAATCACCGCGTTGGTACTGCCGCCAATCGCGGCCAAGGTTTTGATGGCGTTCTCAAAGGCTTCACGCGTGAGCACCTTGCCAATGGTCTGGTCGGTGTGCACCATCTCCACAATGCGGCGCCCCGCGTTGCGCGCCAGCACGTTGCGCCGCCCATCCACCGCCGGGTAGGCCGCGTTGCCGGGCAGGCCAATGCCTAGCGCCTCGACCATGCTGGCCATGGTGGAGGCGGTGCCCATGGTCATGCAGTGGCCGTGGCTGCGGTGCATACAGCTTTCAGCTTCAAAGAAATCAGCCAGCTTGAGCGTGCCCGCACGCACCTGCTCGCTCATGCTCCACACGCCCGTGCCGCTGCCTAACTCTTGCCCGCGCCACTTGCCATTGAGCATGGGGCCACCGCTGACGCCGATGGTGGGCAGGTTCACGCTGGAGGCGCCCATCAAGAGCGAAGGCGTGGTCTTGTCGCAGCCCATCAGCAGTACCACGCCGTCGATGGGGTTGCCGCGAATGCTTTCTTCCACGTCCATGCTGGCCAGGTTGCGGTAGAGCATGGCGGTGGGGCGCAACAGGGTCTCGCCCAGGCTCATCACGGGGAATTCGAGCGGGAAACCACCGGCCTCGTACACGCCGATCTTCACCTGCTCGGCCAGGGTGCGGAAGTGGCTGTTGCAGGGCGTGAGCTCGCTGAATGTGTTGCAGATGCCAATGACCGGGCGGCCATCGAACTGGTCGTGCGGCACGCCCTTGCCCTTGACCCAGCTGCGGTAGGCAAAGCCGTCGCGGTCTTGGCGACCAAACCATTGCTGGCTTCTTAAAGGTTTTTTCGGGGGTGTTTGTGTCATGGCTTTGAATCTATGGCGGTGATGTTGGCGTGGGCAAACTAGGAGATTAAGCGAGGTTTTGACTAGGGTTTTCCCGGTGTCAAATCACGTCTCAAAGGTCATATGATAAACATTGAATCGCAATTTTGACAAGCCTTGGAGTGAGATGTGAGTACCCCTGAAATTCTGTCGGTCGCCAAGTTCTGGCCGCCCTATACGGCGCAGTTGAACGAGACCTACACCGTGCATGACCGCCTGCACCAAACCGACCCCGCAGCCTTCGCCTTGGTCGCCCCCCGCATTCGCGCCATTGCCGCCAGCGGCGAGGCCATCGTCACCCGCGAGTTGATCGCGCAGCTGCCCGCGCTGGAAATGATTTCGGTGTTCGGCGTGGGTTATGACGGTGTGGACGTTAAAGCCGCACACGAGCGCGGCATCCCCGTCACCAACACGCCCGATGTCTTGACCGACGATGTAGCTGACATGGGCATGGTTCTGTTGCTCTCCATCGCACGCGGCGTGCCGCAAGCCGAGCAATACCTCCGTGCAGGTCAGTGGCCGCAAGGCCCCTACAAGCTGGGGCGCAAAGTGACCGGTGCGCGTTTGGGCATCGTCGGCCTGGGCCGCATTGGCCAAGCCATCGCCACCCGTGCCGAAGGCTTTGGCATGCGCATTGCCTACACCACCCGCACCGAAAAACCCGCCAGTGGCTACCGCTATTTCCCCAGCGCCGAAGCCTTGGCCGCTGAGGTGGATTTCTTGATGGTCATCACCCCCGGCGGCGCAGGCACACGCAAGCTCATCAACGCCAATGTCTTGAAGGCGCTGGGCCCCAAAGGCTTCTTGATCAACGTGGCACGCGGCAGCGTGTGCGACGAGCAAGCCGTCATCGAAGCCCTGCAAAACGGCACCATCGCCGGAGCCGCGCTGGACGTGTTTGAGAACGAGCCCAATGTGCCCGAGGTCTTGCGCGCCCTGGACAACGTGGTGCTCACGCCGCACATGGCCAGTGGCACATGGGAGACGCGCCGTGCCATGGCTGACTTGGCTTTTGGCAACTTGGGTGCGCACTTTGCGGGCCAGCCCCTGTTGACGCCCGTTCCCGCTTAATCCAATTAACCCAATCAACCCCAAAGGCTCACGGTGAACACCAGCGCAATCAAGAACGTCCATGGCAACACGCTGGACTTTCTGGGCGCGGCCATTGTGGCTGGGCGCTACGCCGTGGGCGCCACCTTGCCGCCCGAGCCTACGTTGTGCATCGAGCTGGGCGTGAGCCGCACCGTGGTGCGCGAGGCCGTCAAGTCGCTGGTGGCCAAGGGGTTGATTCACACCGGCCCCAAGGTGGGCACGCGTGTCATGCCGTCTGAGCGGTGGAACTGGTTTGACCCAGACGTGATCACCTGGCAATCCAAGGCGGGCCTGTCCACGGAGTTCATCCGTGACCTGCAAGACTTGCGTCTGGTGGTCGAGCCCGCCGCCGTCAAGCTGGCAGCCGCACGCCGCACGCCGGAAGACCTCATTGAGATCGAAGCCGCCTACGCGGGCATGGAAAAAGCCGTGTTTGAGGGCGGCGATTATGTGACGCACGACTTGCGCTTTCACCAGGGTTTGTTGCGCGCCTCGCACAACCGCATGCTGGTGCAAATGAGCAAGGCACTGGGCGCGCTTTTGCGCACCAGTTTCGAAATTTCTACCCGCAAAAAAAATGGCCCGCGCAGCTCATTGCCGTTACACCGTGCCGTGCTGGACGCCGTGGCCGCCGGTCAACCGGCAAGAGCCGAGCGCGCCGTGTTGGTGCTGATCAATGGCGCGCACGACGACCTGGAGCAAGTGCTGGTTTCGCGCAAAAAACTGCCACGACTTGATCAACCCGGCTCGCGCTTAAAGGCGGCCTGAGCTATTGTTTTCCCCGTGTTTCATCCCCGTCCATAACCAACCCTAGGAGACTTCACCGATGAAAAGCAAGCTGTTCGTAACTTCCGCGCTGATGACTGCGGCGCTCTTGGCCCACGGCCAAGCAGCGGCGCAGGAAAAGCTCACCGTCTGGTGGGTCAAAGGCTTTTACAAGGCCGAAGACGATGCGCTCTTTGTAGCCATCAAAAAGTTCGAGGAAAAAAACAAAGGCATCAAGATCGAGCTGTCTCAGTATCCGATCCAGGACATGATCCCCAAGACCGTGGCCGCGCTCGATTCGGGCAGTCCGCCTGACATTGCTTACGCCGACACCTACGACTTCCAGGTCACGGCCAAGTGGGCTTACGACGGCAAGCTGGAGGACATCTCCAGCGTGATCAACCCTATGCACAAAAAGTTTGAAGAGGCGGCTCTGTCCACCACCTTCTTGCTGAACAACGCCAGCCAAAAGCGCGCTTACTACGCCTTCCCGCTCAAGCAGCAGACCATGCACATCCAGTACTGGAAAGACATGCTGGGCGAGTCGGGTTTCAAAGAGAGCGACATCCCCAAAGACTGGAAAGGCTATTGGAGCTTCTGGTGCGACAAGGTGCAGCCGGCTTACCGCCAAAAGTCCGGCTTGCGCGGCTTTGGCACTGGCTTCCCCATGGGCGTGGATTCGAGCGATTCGTTCTACTCTTTCCTGACCTTCATGGATGCCTACAACGTCAAGCTGGTGAACGACTCGGGCAAGCTGCTGGTCGATGACCCCGCCGTGCGCACGGGCTTGATCAGCGCCATGACCGACTACACCTCCGGCTACGCCAAGGGCTGCACGCCACCGTCCAGCACCAGCTGGAAAGACCCCGACAACAATGTCGCTTTCCACAACAAGACGACCGTGATGACGCACAACGCGACCATCTCGATCGCTGCAAAGTGGTTGGATGACATGAACAACAGCGCACTTACCCAAGCGCAACGTGATGTCGCCAAAGACAACTACATGAACAAGATCGCGACTGCCGGCTTTCCCACCAAGCCCGACGGCAGCAAGATGATCTACCGCGCTGCAGTAAAAACCGGTGTGATCTTCAAGGACGCCAAGAACAAGCCAGCTGCCAAGAAGTTCTTGACCTTCCTGCTGGAGGACGCCAACTTGACGCCTTATGTCGAGGGCTCTTTGGGCCGCTGGTTCCCCATCACCAAAGCGGCACAGCAAAGCCCGTTCTGGAAGACCGATCCGCACCGCTTGGCTGTGTACAACCAGTTCATGAATGGCACCACGCCTTTCGAGTTCACCAAGAACTACAAGTTCACGGTCTTGAACAACGAAAACGTCTGGGCCAAAGCCATGAACCGCGTGCTCAACGAGAAGGTGCCAGTTGACAAAGCGGTCGATGAAATGATCGCTCGCATCAAGCAAGTGGCGGGTTGATCAAACCTGACCCTGCGTCACACAGCAAGCATTGATTTCCGTTCACCCTGAGCCTGTCGAAGGGCCGCGAGGCTTCGACAGGCTCAGCCCGAACGGTTCATAAACCGTATCGCTTTTACGCATCATCATGTCCAACCCCAGCATGACCTTATCCTCTAACGCCGCACCGGTCGTGCGCACCGCCACCCAGTGGGAGTTTTGGGGTCGCGTGCTGGTGGTTCCCTATATCTTGGTGTTCTTGGTGTTTGTGCTCTACCCGGTGTGCTACGGCCTGTGGTTGGCGCGCCATCCTGAGAGCTATGTGCAGCTCTTCGACGACCCCATATTCTTCCGCACCGCCGTCAACACGGTGATCTTTTTGGTGGTGGCCATCAACTTCAAGATGATGCTCGCCATGATCTTGTCCGGCTTCTTCATCCAGACCCGCTGGTGGATCAAGGCCCTGTCAGTGGTCTTCATCTTGCCCTGGGCACTGCCCTCTATCCCGACCATTTTGTCGGTGCGCTTCATGCTCAACCCCGAGTGGGGTGTGATCAACCAAACCATCTTCCGCCTGACCGGACTAGATGGCCCCAATTGGCTCAATGACCCCACCCTGGCTTTGACGTTTTCGATGCTGATGCACGTCTGGAAATCGTTGCCCTTCTGGACCTTGATTCTCATTTCTGCCCGCTTGGCCATTCCCGCCGAGCAATACGAAGCAGCCTCGGTGGACGGAGCCACAAGCTGGCAGAAGTTCAAGTTCATCACCTGGCCATCGATGCGCACCATGTACATCACCTCCACCATTCTGTCCATGATCTGGACACTGGGCGACTTCAACAGTGTGTACCTGCTCACCGGCGGTGGCCCGGCCGACCTCACGCATGTGCTGGCCACCTTGGGCATTCGTTACTTGCGTCTTGATCAAGTGGACTTGGCCATGGCCTCCATCGTGGTCGCCTTGCCTCTGGTCCTGCCGCTGGTGTATTTCATGATGAAGCGTTTGTCAAAATGAAAAAAATCACTCTCAAAACGGTCACCACCGAAGCCAAGTTATTGTTGATCGGTATTCCGCTCTTCATTTGGACGATGATCCCGGTCTACCACCTCGCCCTGTTCGCGTTCTCCGCTAAGGACTCTGCTACGTCGGGGCGGCTATGGCCCAAAGAGCCGACGCTGCAAAACTTCGACTTCGTCTTCAACCAAAAGCACTTCTACCTCGATCATTTTTGGACGCAGATGGGCAACTCGGTGCTCATCGCGCTGGCAGTGGCCGTGCTCACGCTGGTGGTGTCCACTTGCGCGGCTTTTGCCATCAGCCGCTTGAAGGTGCGCGGGGGGCGCACGGTGATGAACTTGGCCCTGTTCACCTACTTCATCCCTGCCGCCTTTCTGGCTGTGCCCATGTACAAAACCATGGGTGTTTACGGCATTCTCAACAGCCAGTGGTCGCTGATTTTGGCTATGGTCACCATCGCCTCGCCTTACTGCATTTGGGTACTGAAACAGGCGTCCGACAAGCTGCCGTTTGAGCTGGACGAAGCCGCGCGCATTGACGGGGCTTCGCCGCTGCAACTGTTCCGCTTGGTCTACCTGCCGCTGATGGTGCCCTCGCTGGTGGCGGTGGGCACCTATTCGCTGTTGCTGGCCTGGAACGAGTATCTATATGCCTTTTTGCTCTTGTCCAACGACACCAGCGTAACGTTGGCGGTGGCGCTTGGAAACTTCCTCTCGGCTGATGATTCGCCTTGGGAGCTGCTCATGGCCACCGGCTTGGTGTACGCCTTGCCCCCCGCTGCGATTTACTACGCCTTCAAACGCTACATGGTGTCCGGCTTAACGGCTGGTGCCGTCAAGAGCTGACCCGCTGATTCACAGGAAATATCGACATGGCTTCAGTCTCCTTTCGCGACATTAAAAAATCTTTCGGCAAAACCGATGTGCTGCACGGCATCAGCTTCGACATTGCCGAGGGCGAGTTTGTGGTGCTGGTCGGCCCCTCGGGCTGCGGCAAGTCCACACTCTTGCGCATGCTGGCGGGCCTGGAAGAAATCACCGGCGGCGAGATCCATATTGACGACAAAGTCATCAATGACCTGGACTCCAAAGACCGCGACATCGCCATGGTGTTCCAGAGCTACGCCCTGTACCCGCACATGACCGTGGGCGAGAACATGGCCTTCAGCTTGAAGCTGCGCAAGGCCGACAAGGCGCTGACCGATGAGCGCGTGAACAATGCCGCGCGCATCTTGAACCTGGACAAGCTCTTGCACCGTTACCCGCGTGAACTCTCAGGTGGACAGCGCCAACGTGTCGCCATGGGCCGTGCCATCGTGCGCGACCCCAAGGTGTTTTTGTTTGACGAGCCCTTGTCGAATCTGGACGCCAAACTACGCGTGGCCATGCGCGCCGAAATCAAGGCCCTGCACCAGCGCCTGAAAACCACCACCGTCTATGTCACGCACGACCAGATCGAAGCCATGACCATGGCCGACCGCATTGTCGTCATGCACGACGGCATCATCGAGCAGATCGGCACACCGCTGGAGTTGTTTGACCGCCCTGGCAACCTGTTTGTCGCGCAGTTCATCGGTTCGCCATCCATGAACGTGCTGGAAGGCGCGCTGCACCAAGCCGATGGCCAAAATTGGGTCGAGGCCGAGGGGCAGCGCTGGCCTGTGGCGGCCATTGCCGCTGCGCAGAACGGCCAAAGTGTTCACTACGGCGTGCGCCCCAGCGACCTCAGTTTGTCCGCCACGCAGAGCGGTATTGCCGCCACCGTGGTGGTGGTGGAGCCGACCGGTGCCGAGACCGAGCTGTTGCTGCAAGTGGGCCAGTCGCAGCTGGTGCTGGTCATGCATGGCCGCACCGACGTGCAGCCGAATCAAACCGTGTACCTGCAAGTCAACCCAGCCAAAACCCATGTGTTCAACCGCGAGAGCGGTGCACGGATGGAATGAGGACTTGCGGTCACATCCCTCCCGTTCACCCTGAGCTTGTCGAAGGGCTGCCGTAAGCAATGAATGAAAAAGCACTACGTATCGTTGTGATGGGCGTGAGCGGTTGCGGCAAGAGCACGGTGGGCCGTTTATTGGCCGATAGCCTGGGCCTGGACTACCTTGAAGGTGACGAGCTGCACCCCCCGGAAAACGTCGCCCTCATGGCCGCAGGCGTTCCTCTTACCGATGCCGACCGGCAAGGCTGGTTGCAAGCCTTGGCACAACGCTTGGCTGATGCGTGCGCACAAGGGCACGGCCTGGTGTTGTCTTGTTCAGCCCTCAAGCGCAGCTACCGCGACATCTTGCGCACGGGCGCACCCGATGTGCGCTTCGTTCATCTGCATGGTGCGCGAGAGCTGTTGACAGCGCGCATGCATGACCGCCCTGGCCACTACATGCCGCCCTCACTGCTGGACAGCCAGTTGGCCACTCTGGAGTCGCCCGGTGCGGACGAGCAAGTGCTGAGTTTTGACATTGCCCAAACACCTCAAGACATCGCGCGTGCAGCTCTCGCTGCGCTGCGTTCAACCCCTGAAATACTGGATAAATCATGATCGACGCCACCACCTTTCGACTCGACGGCCGCTTGGCCCTCATTACCGGCTCATCCGGCGGCATTGGCTTTGCCTTAGCGCGTGGCCTGGGCCAAGCCGGTGCAGCGCTGGTGCTCAATGGCCGCGATGAAATCAAGCTGGCCAAGGCTGCTGCCACCCTGCGCGGCGAAGGCCTCACCGTGCACGAGCGCGCGTTTGATGTGACGCAGGCCGACGCCGTGCAGCCCGCTATAGAAGCGATTGAGCGCGAGCTAGGCCCCATCGAAATTCTGGTCAACAACGCGGGCATGACGCGGCGCGCGCCCTTGCAAGATTTTCCGCATGCCGACTGGCACCAGATCATGCAAACCAATGTGGACAGCGCATTCATCATGGGCCAAGCCGTGGCGCGGCCCATGATTGCGCGCGGGCGCGGGCGCATCGTCAACATCTGCTCGGTGCAAAGCGAGTTGGGTCGCCCCGGCATTGCGCCCTATATGGCCAGTAAGGGTGCGCTCAAAATGCTAACCAAGGGCATGGCCATCGACTGGGGGCCGCTGGGCCTGAACGTCAACGGCCTAGGCCCCGGCTATTTCAAGACCGAACTGACTGAAAAACTGGTGAGCGACGAAGCCTTTAGCGCCTGGCTCATTAACCACACGCCCAGCCGCCGCTGGGGCGATGTAGAAGACCTGGCCGGTGCCATCGTCTTCTTGTCCAGCGATGCGTCCAAGTTCGTCAACGGCCACATCCTCTATGTGGATGGTGGCGTCACGACCTGCCTCTGATGTCTTGACGAGCCGCTTCATTTTCCCAACCCACGCATGGCTCAGGAGCCCGATATGACCACTTTCACCCAAACCATTCTCTTCACCGACACCGATGGCCGCGCCAAATTCCGCGAGGCCTCCATCCCCCTGCCGGAGGGCAACCCGAACGCCATGCTGTCAGCGCTGATGCCCTCCGGCGGCCACCAGCTGCGCCACAGCCCGGTCGGTTTTCGCAGCCAGTTCCACTGCACCATCACGCCGCAGTGGGTGTTCATCTTGAGTGGGCAAATGGAGATCAGCCTGCAAGACGGCAGCGCGCGCGTGTTCAAGCCGGGGGAGCATTTCTACTCCGACGACACCGTGCCTGCGGGCGCAACGTTTGATGCCAAGGTGCATGGCCACTGGAGCCGCCAGGTGGGTGATGAGCCGCTGGTGACACTGTTTGTGCGCGGCTAAGCCCGCCCTTTAACGCATGAACCGTTCGCCCTGAGCTTGTCGAAGGGATGCGCTGGCTTCGACAAGCTCAGCCCGAACAGAATTCAACTCGAACGCCGCCGTGCCAAATCCCGCATCAACGTCCGCACACCATAAGTCCACGGCTCAATTTGATCCGTGGTGTTGACGCGGTTCACCAGCATGCCCAGCGTGGGTGTGGCCACGGTCACCACGTCACCCACCTCGTGCGTGAAGCCCAGGCCTGGGCCGTGGCGGTCTTGGGTGGGGGCGAACATGGTGCCCAGGAAGAACATCAGCCCATCCGGGTACTGGTGGTGTGCGCCAATCACGTGCGTGACCAGCTCCAGCGGGTCGCGGCTGATCTGGCTCATGGAGCTGCTGCCGTTCATGACAAAGCCGCTTGGCCCCCTGACCTGCATCAGCAGATCGCAACGGCGAACATCGTCCATGCCGAAGTGCTCGTCAAACAGGCGGATGAAGGGGCCAATGGCGCAGGAGGCATTGTTGTCCTTGGCCTTGCCCAGCAGCAGGGCGCTACGGCCTTCAAAGTCGCGCAGATTCACGTCGTTGCCCAGCGTGGCACCCACCACCTGCGCGCGGCTGTTGATGGCCAGCACAATTTCCGGCTCGGGGTTGTTCCAGTGGCTGCGCGGGTGTATGCCCACCTCGGCCCCCACGCCCACAGCGCTCATGACTTGGGACTTGGTGAACACCTCAGCGTCCGGGCCAATGGCTACCTCCAGGTACTGCGACCAGGCCCCTTGCGCCAGCAACACGTCCTTCAGCTTGGCCGCCTCGGGCGAGCCGGGTTTGATGTTGCTGAGGTTGTCACCCATCACGGCCACCACGGCACGGCGCACGCTCTCGGCTTTGGCGGCATCACCGCGTGCTTGTTCTTCAATCACGCGCTCCAGCACCGAGTTGACGAAGGTCACGCCCGTGGCTTTGAGGCATTGCAGATCGCAGGGCGCGAGGAACCAGGGCAGCTCAGGGCGGCGCTCGGTGTGCTCTGAGTTGCTCAGAATCGCAGCGACATCACCCAGGCGTTTGCCTAGGGGCTGGCGCACAGCGGCCACCGGGTCAGCCAGCTCCAGCAGCTCGGACATCGTGATGGCTACCGCCCCCAGGTCATACACGCCATCCGGCCGCACGTTCACCAGCACCGGCCCCGTGCCCTCAACCCAGACGCGCCCCACCAGCGTGGCGCGCTCGGCGTCTTGGGGTAGGCAGGAGGAGGTTTGGAGTTGTTGTTTCATTTCGACTCACCGTGTCAATAAGAGGGGTGGCGCTTGCGCCTGGATATTGGCATCCATGATACTGGCGTTGTTATTGCGCATGGCATTGCAATAGGTGGCATGTTGGCTAAAGGCTTTGTGCAAAATGTAAATCAGTATCTAATCTAATCTGACCATGCAGCCCCAGGAGAACGACGATGAAACTAAGCTCAGAAGAACTGGCCCAATTTGACAAAGACGGCTACCTGTTTTTCCCCGGACTTTTCACATCCGAAGAAACGCAAACGCTGTGCGACGCTGTGCCAGAGATCTACAGCCGACGCGCCGACTACAACGTCCGCGAGAAGGGCAAAGACGCCGTGCGCACCAACTTTGCCGCGCACATGTACAGCGAGCCCTTTGCCAAGCTGGCGCGCCACCCCCGCATGGTCGAGCCGGTGGAAGACTTGCTGGGCGAGGCGCTGTACATGCACCAATTCAAAGTCAACGGCAAGATGGCTTTTGAGGGTGATGTTTGGCAGTGGCACCAAGACTACGGCACTTGGTTGAATGATGACTTGATGCCGACCGAGCGCGCGATGAACGTGGCCATTTTTCTGGACGACGTCAGCGAGCACAACGGCCCCTTGATGTTCATCCCCGGCAGCCACAAAAAAGGCGTGGTGGACGCCAAGCATGACCTGACCACCACCAGCTACCCACTGTGGACGGTGGACAATGATTTGATCCGCCAATTGGTGCAACGCGCCGGTGGCAAAGAGGGCGGCATCGTCAGCCCCAAAGGCCCGGCGGGTTCGATGATTTTGTTCCACTCCTGCCTTGTGCACGCTTCAGGCAGCAACCTGTCCCCGTTTGATCGGGTCAGCGTTTACCTCAGCCTGTGCGCGGTCAGCAACCACATTCGCCGCTTCAAGCGCCCCGAGTACATCGCCCACCGCGACTTCACGCCCATCACCTGCTTGCCCGATGATTGTTTGCTGAAAGATTACCCGGTGGATTTGCCCTGGAAAGACGGTGTGCCCGCTACGGCCCTGCAAACGTCGTTGGCGGAACTCTCGGTGGCTTGAGCGTTAGCGCACCACATCCATCGCCAAACACAGATCCGCCCAGGCCTTGGCCTTGTCGTGCGGCGCACGCAGCAGGTAGGCTGGGGGGTAGCTCACCACCACCGGCACGCCCTGGTACTGGTGCACTTGGCCGCGCAGTTTTCCCAGGGGCAGGGTGGCCACCTCGGGCAGCGTGGCTTGCAATAGCGACTGCGCCGCCACACGGCCCAGCGCCAGGATGATGTGGGGCTGGATCAGCGCGACCTGTCGGCGCAAATAAGGCTCGCACTGGGCGATCTCATCGGCTTGCGGGTTGCGGTTGGCCGGGGGGCGGCACTTGAGCGCGTGGGTGATGAAGACAGCTTGCTCACCCGTGCCGTGGCGGGCAAGCCCGACCGCTTTGAGCATGTTGTCCAGCAGTTGCCCGGTGAGCTGGTTGGGCGCGTCGCTAAAGGGTTGGCCCTGCGCGTCGTCGGCCTCACTTGGGGCATCGCCCACCACCAGCCAGCGGGCTTGACCATCCCCCGTGCCGAACACGGTGGCCTTGCGGCCTTGGCACAGACCGCAGGCTTGGCAACTGGCCACGGTGGTTTGCAGCGTGGTCCAGTCCAGCGTGGCGACTTGGGTCAGGTCGATGGCGGGACTGGGTGCGGGGGCCGTGGGTGAGGCTTGGCTTGGCGGTGGCGCTGTAAATTTTTGCTCATTTCGAGCGACTGGCTTTTGATGGCTGGCATGGGTGCCCGCATTTTCTGGAGTTGACTTGTTGTTTGCCGCAACTCTTTCAGTGGGTGCCTCGGCAGCCTGCGGCTGCCAAAGCGTCACCCCCATGGCCTCTAGCATGGCGCGTTGGCGAGGATCCAAGTTCAAACTCATACTTGCATTTTCACAGAGTTTGCGTTGAATCAAGATTGTCGGTAGTGTTCGTAGGCCCAGCAGAGATGTTCATTTTGCATCCCATGTTCACAACATGCTGAGAAAAAAAGAGCCCCGAAGGGCTCTAAATGAACAGTCTCAATCAGACGCGTTGCTCGAAAACGAACCTGATGCTTGTTATTATATTGGCACAAATGAATTATCGACATCTCGCCCTTCTTTTCCTGTTTTTATCGCTGGCTACTTATTTGAGTGCGGCAAATGCACAACGATGCGACACGACTTGTTCCAAGATCGAGTCGATGCTCGGCATGACCGAGCAGACGATCGTGGCATTCATCCCTGAACTCAAGCGGCTTGCAAAGTCAATCCACGGCCCGGGGAAGACAAGTGGGCGGTGGATCTTGGAGGACACTCACTTTGCAACGCAGCCCTTTTCCGCTACCTTTTTCTTCAAAATGGGGGAAGTGCGGCGAATTGAGTATGTCAGCACATCGCCGAGAACGGAGTGCGCAAAAAGAGTTACGTTCAACCTTGTTGAGGCCGAACTTGAAAGGACATATGGAGAAAGCCTAATGGGCGGCACATTCCAAGATGGTGCAACATCAATTGAATCCATTTCATTCAGTCCTGAGTTGATGGATGTATCGTTACTTTTTTCTTTGTCGCCAGAAAATTGTTTCACCAGAATTATTTACAAAACACGTGAAGTTAAAGATGCTTCAGAGCTCTAAATGTCGTGGCGCAGCTTTGTAATCTCAGCGGCGTTCAATGATTAATTTCAATGCCCAGTTTTGAAATCAAGTGAGCCTGCTTTCCTTGGTGTGACTCTTTAATGCGGATTACAGCCGTAAGCTCATGACGATGGCGTCTTCGCGCTGGCCGTGTTCGGCGGGGTAGTAGGCCTTGCGCAAGCCGACGCGGCGATAGCCGTGGGCTTCATAGACGCTGATCGCACGGGCGTTGTGGGCGCGCACTTCCAGCCACAGCCACTGCGCGCCTTGCCCGCGTGACCAGGTGGCCAGCGCGTCGAGCATGACTTGCGCCCAGCCTTGGCTTCGGTATTCCAGCGCGACGGTGATGTTGAGCAGGTGCACCTCCTCAACGCCCTTCATGGCCACAAAGTAGCCGATCAAGGTGTCGTCAGCCAGCAGCATTTGCGCTTGGTAGCCTGACGCCAGCGAATCGGTGAAATTGTGCTTGCTCCAAGGGTGGGGATAGACCTGCTGCTCAACCCGTAACACGTCATCCAGCTGCTCGGGCACCAGGGGCTCAAAGCGGGCTTCGATGGGGGACTTCGCAGAAGCAGGAACAGGGCTCATGACCTACACGCCTCGTCATTGCCGCACAGCAATGGCAGCAGCCTTTTCAGCCGCGCGCTCCACTGTCGTTTTGGCCACTTTATCCCGGATGTAGCGCGGCAGCGCCAGGGTCGGGTCAACAGCCTGTCCAGCGGACAGCAGGGCCGGGGCCAAACGCAACATGGCGGCGGCGCTAGGCAGCATGTCGTAGCGGGGCAGATCAGCGGGCACAGGCAGGCGCTCGCCGTAGGCGGCAAACACATTGCCCGCCAGGGCTTGGCTGTCGCCCAGCTTCAGAGTTTCAGGTTTCAGGAGTTGGTGCTCACCGGTCTGCGTCCACAGCCCTTTGTTATGGGCATAGTGCGCAGCGTAAAGCTCGTCCATGCGCGCGTCCAGCAGGGTTAAAACGCGGATTGAGGCGGCGGCGCTGAAATGTTCAAAGCGTGCTTGCTCGGCCAGCATCAGCAGCGTGTCCACAGGCAGCACGGGGATGCCCGCGCCAAAGGCCAGCCCCTGCGCCACAGCGCAGGCCGTGCGCAGGCCGGTGAAGGAGCCCGGCCCTTGGCCAAAAGCAATCGCGTCCAGCTCGGCATAGCGTAGCCCAGCCTGCGCCATTAGCGCTTCAATTGCGGGGATCAAGCTGCTGGACGCCTGCGCCCCGCCCACACCGTTGTGCTCCCACACACGCTCCACGCCGTCGATCGGGCAAGTGAGGGCGATGGTGGTGCGGTCGGTGCTGGTGTCGAAGGCGAGGAGTTTCATGCGAGATTAAGTGGTCAGAAGAGCTGCAAGGAATATTTTAGTAACGTACACAGCTATTTACTTAATAGCAACACCCACCTTGCGAACCCCAAACAAAATCCCCGCCGTCACCAGCGCCAGCCCAATCATCAAGTTCCATTGCAGCGGTTCATCCAGAAAAAACACAGCGGCCAGCGCCGACAGGCCGGGCACCAAAGCCGTGATCATGGTGGAGCGCACTGGGCCATAGTGTTGCACCATCAGGTTGAAGGTGATGCCCGAGATCACCACCGAGCCCAAGCCTTGAAAGCCCATCTGGAACAGCACTTCACCTAAGGGCGCGACCAGCAACTGACTGTGAACAACACCACTGAGCAATAGCATTCCGTACAGCGGCACATAAGTCATGAGCGCAAATACGGTAATGGCCACGGTGGCGCGCACGGGTTGCAGCGCGTAAAGGCGCGTCAGCACGCTGTAGATGGCCCAGCAAAACGAGGCCGTCATGAACAAGACGTCGCCCTTCCATACATCCCCGCCGTCAAAGGCTTTGAGCAGACTAGCCCCGCCCACCAGCAAGTCGCCCGCCACAATCAGGGCCAAACCCAGCGCGCGCACCGGCGTGATGCGCAGGCCCAGCAGCGGCACAGCCAAGAGTGAGGTCCACAACGGCAAGCTGCCAGGCATCAGCACCGAGGCATGTGCGGCCGGGGCGAAGGTGAAGCCACTGTAAGCCAGCGCAGCGTAGGCGAAAGAGCCAAAAAGGCCGCAGATAGCGGTGATGTGCAGGGGCAGTGGCGACAGGCCAAAGAGGCTGGACTCAAGCGTGCCTGAGAGTGAAGAATCAAGCGCGGCGGCCGCACGATCCCGCCGAACCAGCCATGCCCCCAGAGGAACCAGCACCAGACTGGCGCCGAGGATGCGGGCTAGCCCAATGTCAAATGGCGTGAGCGCACCCTTGACCGAGGCGCGGGCAATGACGATGAAACTCGTCCAGATGAGGACTGTGATGAAGGCGGCGACGAGGCCTACCGTTTTGGGCGACCAGCGCTCAGTGAAATGCATTGTGAGATTATCAGCGGGCTGCGTGGCGTGACTTAGACTGCTAGTACAAAGTACCCAAGCTCTATCATGCGTTCGTTCACCATCTTATTTTTGTCCTTTGTGGCCCTCGCTAGCAGCGCTTATGCGCAAAGCGCGCTGCCGCCTGCGGTAAGCACTGCACTGGCCCGTGCCAAAGTGCCGCTGGAAGCAGTTGCGTTGCAGGTCGTCGCAGCCGATGGTCAAACCGCACCACGCCTAAGCCACCGCGCGGACGTGCCCATGAACCCAGCCTCGACCATGAAGTTGGTCACCACCTACGCTGCGCTAGACACCTTGGGCCCGGCCTTTGTCTGGGCGACCACGGTGCACATGGACGGCACGGTGAAAGACGGAACGCTGCAAGGCAACCTCTACATCAAAGGCCAGGGTGACCCCAAGCTTGTGCTGGAACGCCTGTGGCTGCTGCTGCGCCGCGTGCAGGGCCTGGGCGTCAAAACCATTGCGGGCGACATCGTGCTGGATCGCAGCGCGTTTGAGACCGTTGCGCCCAATCCCCGCGACTTTGACGGCGAGCCGCTACGACCCTACAACGCCGCGCCTGATGCGCTCTTACTCAACTTCAAATCGTTCGTCTTGACCTTTGTGCCTGACCGAGCTGCGCAAGTAGCCCGGGTCAACTTTGAGCCGCCGCTGGCCGGGGTGCAGATGCAGGCTAGCGTGCCTCTGGTCAATGGTGACTGCAATGACTACCGCGCCGCACTCAAAGCGGATATGAGCGACGCCAACCGCATCCGCTTTGGGGGCACGTATTCAGCCAGTTGTGGTGAAAAAGTCTGGTCCCTGGCCTACACCGAACCGGCCAGCTTCAGCGCGCGTGCGGTTGAAGGGGTGTGGCGCGAGATGGGCGGGCAACTCGCTGGCCGCATGCGCGAGGGACAAGTGCCCAACCGCCTGCCTGCGACCTTTAGCGTTAACTCGGAGACTCTGGCCGAGACCATCCGTGACATCAATAAGTTCAGCAACAACGTGATGGCGCAACAAGTCTTTCTCACTTTGAGTCTGCAAGCCAAAGGCGTGGGCACCGTGGCCGGTTCTCGCGCCTTGGTTCAAGACTGGTGGCGTGATCGCATGGGGATCGCCCAGCCGCCGGTGTTGGACAACGGCTCGGGCCTGTCCCGAACGGAACGGATCAGTGCTGAGGCCTTGTCCCGCCTGCTGCAAAGCGCTTGGGCTTCACCGCTGATGCCCGAGCTGATGTCCTCCCTGCCCATTGTTGGTGTGGACGGCACGCTCAAACGCATCAAGGGCAAGGCGTCTGGCAGCGCTCACCTTAAAAGCGGCAGCCTGCGCGATGTGGTGGCGCTGGCGGGCTATGTGCACGCACTCAGTGGGCAACGCTATGTGCTTGTGGCCATCGTCAACCATCCCAACGCACAGGCGGCTCGACCGGCGTTGGAGGCGCTTGTAGAATGGTCTGTCAGGGATATGAATCAACGTTAGCCCAAGGACGGTTTTCCGCTCAAGCACGCGCCAGAATGAGCCCCTTATGTTAAGTTCCCTGATCTCCAATCATCACGGCCAAGCCATCAACCCGTTCGTTATCGCCAACTATCGGGTTCGCACGGGATCGTTCATGATGGCGTTTGTTATCTTTGCCGCGCAGTGGTGGGGCAAACAGGCGGGGCTATTGGTGTGGGGGCTGATGGTGCTCCAGTTTTTTGTTTATCCGCACCTTATTTTTTGGCGCGCACGGCGTGCGTCGCATCCCTTGGATGCTGAGTTCAAAAATCTGTTGCTTGACGCCTTTGTTTTGGGTCTATGGTGTGCCGGAGCAGGGTTGCCGCTGTGGGTCACCTTCGCCTTTTTCAGCGCCACGTTGATGAACGTTGCGTTTTATCGCAACCTGATAGGGGCCTTGCAAGTTACCTTGTTCTTTGTTGGCGGCGTGCTGCTCTGGGATTTTGTCTTCCACCTGCAATTTGCGCTGGCCACTGACGCACTAACCACTGGACTGTCCATTGCCGGCCTTTTGGTCTATATGCTGATCGTCTCCAGCGCGGCATATAAGCGCAGCATCCATCTGCGCCATACCCGGCGCGAATTGCGTCAAAGCGAGCACGCTTTGACGCTTGCCAATGCAAATCTACAGGTCCAGTTGGAAGTCAACCAAAAACTTCAAGCCCAACTCACAGAACAGGCCAATCGTGACCCACTCACTGGTCTGTACAACCGGCGCTACCTGGACAGCACCATGCCGCGCGAACTTGCCCATTCCAAGCGAGACGGCCAAGCAATGTGGCTCATGCTCATCGACATTGACCACTTCAAAAGCATCAACGACAAATACGGTCATCAAGCCGGAGATGAAGTTATCAAAGGCCTGGCCCATCTTTTGCACGACAAGGCGCGTGCTGAGGATGTGGTGTGCCGGTTTGGCGGCGAGGAGTTTTTGCTGCTGTTGCCCAATATGCCCCAAGCCGTTGCGCTAACGAGGGCCGAGGAGTGGCGTCAAACCTTTGCCGACTCAGTTATTAGCGCTGCGGGACAGCAAATCCAGGCCACGTTGTCCATCGGCATGGCGGATTACCCCTTGCATGGTTCGACACAAGAAGAGCTGATCGGCAACGCTGACCGCGCCCTTTATCGCGCCAAATCCCAGGGTCGTAACTGTGTCGTCGTCTATAGCGCCGATATGCTTCAGACTCGTCCTGAGACCTTCTGACGATGTCAGTTCCTTTGACTGAGCTGGTCGGCTATTTCGCTGCGGCACTCACCACGCTGAGCTTTGTGCCTCAAGCCTGGCACACCTTCACCACCCGAGACGTCAGTGGCGTTTCCTTGGGCATGTACAGCACGTTCACGGTTGGCGTTGCTCTTTGGCTGACCTACGGCCTTATGCTCCAAGCTTGGCCCATCGTGATCGCCAACATTATTACCCTGACGCTTTCTGCTGGGATTTTGGTGATGAAGCTGCGTTATCGCTAAGCTGTTGATCTGCCAAAGCTCAACCATTACGCGTTGATAATCGCCCCATGGATTGGCAAGCTGCTCGTGTTTCCCTATGGCTCGCCGCTTTGACGGCGGTGGTGTTGCTGCCTCTGGGCTTGGCGCTGGCACGCTGGCTGGCAATGACCGAGTGGCGAGGGAAGCCTTTGCTGGAGGCCCTGCTGTTGTTGCCCCTGCTCTTGCCGCCGACCGTGATTGGTTTTTATCTGTTGATCGGCCTGGGCCAGGGCTCACCCGTCGGTGGCTGGCTGGCCGATCATGTGAATCTGCGCTTGGTCTTTAGCTTTGAAGGCCTGCTGCTGGCCAGTGTGCTGGTCAACCTGCCCTTCATGGTGCAACCCATCCAACGTGCTTTTGCCGCCCTGCCTCACAGCTTGCGCGAGGCCGCTTGGGTGTCGGGCCTGAGCACCGCGCAAACCTTCTGGAAAATTGAGCTGCCGCTGGCCTGGCCCGGCCTGCTGGCGGGCGTGGCGCTGACTGTCGCGCACACGCTGGGCGAGTTCGGCGTGGTGCTGATGGTGGGCGGCAACATCCCCGGCGAGACCCGCACCCTGAGCGTGGCGATTTACGACCGGGTACAGGCCTTTGATATGGCCAGCGCCCACAGCATGGCCTTGGCGCTGGTGGGTTTGTCTGTCGTGGCGCTGGCGCTGGTGTTTGCGGCGGATAAACGTCAAGCCGCGTCGCGCAGCTTGCAAGAGCGCTAGGAACGGTCAGCGACCATGGCCAAGCTACAGGTTCGACTAAACAACGCGTATCCAATGCGCCTGAATGCCGAGTTCGACTGCGAGGCGGGCGAGTTGGTCGCCTTGCTCGGGCCATCGGGCAGCGGCAAAACCTCGCTGCTGCGGGCGGTTGCTGGGTTGCTGCGTGCACCCGGCCTGACGGGCTCGGTGCAAGCAGGCTCAGAGGTCTGGTTTGATTCGGCCCAGGGCATCCACTGGACGCCGCAACAACGGCGCGTAGGGCTGGTGTTTCAAAGCTATGCCTTGTTTCCGCACTTGAGCGCTCTGGAAAACGTGGCTGCTGGTGCAAGTTCTGAAAGGGCCGACGATAAAAAAATCAAAGCCTTGTTCGAGCGCCTGGGCTTGGCTGGGTTAGAGCAACGCCGCCCGGCGCAACTCTCGGGCGGACAGCAACAACGTGTGGCCTTGGCGCGGGCGCTGATGCGCGTCACGCCGCAGGATGGCGATACGTCACCCCGCGCGGGTGTGCTGCTGTTGGACGAGCCCTTCTCCGCCGTGGACGAGCCCACGCGTCAAACCCTGTACCGCGAACTCGCCGCGCTGCGTAAAGACGTGTCCACCCCGATGGTGCTGGTCACGCATGACCTGTCCGAGGCGCGGCGTCTGGCCGACCGGGTGGTGATTTTGGACGCAGGCGAAACCTTGCAAAGCGGCCCGCCCGCGCAGGTGTTTGCCAGCCCACGCAACGCCCGGGTGGCGGACTTGGTGGGGATTCAAAACCACTTCAAGGGGCAATTTTTCAAACAGCAGCCGGGTTGGGGTTTGCTGCGCTGGGCGGATGAAGTGTCGGGCGCATCACTGGATTTGCAGGTGCGGGACAAAAACCGGCTCAAGGATGGCGCGGCGGTGAGCTGGGTGCTGGCGGGCGAGGAGGTGGATGTCGGGCGGGCTAATGAAGCCCTGTGCCTCACGCCAACGGGCCGCGATGAGCCTGTGAACCGGATCGCTTGTGAACTCGTGGACTTGCTATCGCTGGGTGAAACCAGCCTGTGCACGCTGATGCCACAGGCCCTGCCCGGTCAGCGCTTGACGCTGAACCTGTCCAGCGCGCACTTACGCTCGCTCAAGGTGGGGGTGGGCTCGGAAGTGGTGGTGAACCTGCCCGCGCAGGGGGTTCACATCATGCCGCAGCGCAATTAAGTGCTGGCGGCGGTGGCCTTTAGGCCATAGTCACGGCAATGAAAGCCAGCAAAAAAATCAACAGTGCACCGGCAGCGGGAATCACGTAGGGAATCGCATGCACGATTTTTTCCATCGGGTCGTCGGACTGGGGCTTGGCTGAGTGGTCGTGGCTTGACATGGGGGTTTCCTAAGGAAGCTGGATTCCCGCTTGGCGCGAGAAACAAGTAAACATACCCGGATTTTACATTTTCCCCAGACTGCGTTATGGTGACCTTGTCATGCAACCTGATGGAGGGCTTGGATGGTCAAGCGTTTGTTGGCAGAAAAGTCGAATGGACAGCTTCTGGTTTCTCCAGGGCTCAAAGATGCGCCTGTGCTGGACTTGATGTGCTCCCAATTCGTCCTGACCCTGGCCGCGCGCATGGGTTCGGGCTTTAACGCTCGGCGTGACCTCAACGGTGTCACCTCTTTGGCGGGCCGTCACCTGGTCTGGCCCCTGCCTGTGTTGCAGCGGCTGCGCGAATTTCTTACCTGGCGCTGCGCTAACAACGAGGCCTGGAGCGGCCACGAGGGTTTAAGCCCCGTTGAATTTTTGGCGCGCTTTGGCGACTGGCGTGGCCCGTTTGAAGAAGGCACCCTGTTCTTCTACCTGGACGAATACGCCAAGGCCCAGCCCAAAGACCTGATGAGCGTGCTGGTGGCCACCAAAGACTGGCTCACCCAGGCGCTGAAAAAACAATCCACCCTGGTCGAGAAAAACATTGACGCCCTGGCCAGCTTGTTACAGCTCAACCAAGCAGAGCGCGCGCTGCTGCTCTACGGCACGCTGGCGCGCTACCAGCGTGAGCTGCGCAGCCTGTTGGTGGAGTTCAAGGTCAACAGCGCGCCTGAAGGCTACGCGGTGATTGCCGAGCTGGCGGGCGTGAACGCCAATGAAGTCGGTGAAGCCTTGCGCGCGGGCTCGCGTCTGGAACGCATCGGCTTGGTGGAAAACCTGCTCTCCGAGCACAACATCACCGACATGGCCGACCTGATGAAGGTCAGCGACAAGCTGCCCCCCGTGCTGATGCGCCAGTACCGCGACCAGGCCGAGTTGATGGCCGTCTTCACCCGGCCCTCGACCAAAAGCGCGCTGAACGTGGGTGACTTCGCGTTCGTGGCGCAAGACGTGGACATGCTCTGTGCCCTGCTGCGCAACGCCGTGGCGCGCGGTGAAGCGGGGGTTAACGTGCTGTTGTACGGCCCACCGGGCACGGGCAAGACCGAGCTGGCCAAAGTGGTGGCACAAAGCGCCGGACTGGAGCTGTACGAGGTGGAGTACGCCGACCGCGACGGCAACTCTTTGAGCGGGCGTGACCGCTACCGCTCGCTACAAATCGCGCAGGTGTTTCTCAAGGGCAGCGCCCACTCTGCGCTGTTGTTTGACGAGGTAGAAGATGTCTTTCCGCCCATCTCCAACGAGGCCGCTCAGTGGTTGGCGCGCGCCGACCAAGTGGCCGTGCCGCGCAACGCCAGCGTCAGCGGCAAGGCCTGGGTCAACCAAATTTTGGAGTCCAACACCGTGCCCACGCTGTGGGTGACCAACCGCATCGAGCAAATCGACCCGGCGTTTCGCCGCCGCTTTGCCTACCACCTGGAGCTCAAAAGCCCGCCGCCTGGCGCGCGCGAGGGCTTGGTGCGCAAGACGCTGGAAGGCGTGGACGTGAGTGACGCCTTCGTGGCCCGGCTGGCCGCGCGCAAGGGTCTGACGCCGGCGCAGATCCGCACGGCGGTGCGCTTTGCCGGGTTGGTCGGGCCAGCGCTTCCGGTTAGCGAGCTGGCGGACCTTCATAGTCGCTCCGGCGACGCGCAGAGTTGTGCGCAAGAAACCCTGATCGAGCGCCAACTCCACAACGCCGACCTCGCCCTGGGCCAACGCCCCGGCGACGCGCCCACGCGCGAGTCCGTCACCCATTACGACCTGAGCCTGCTCCACGTTGAGAGCCGTTTTGAAGTGCCGCGCATGGTGCAAGCCCTGCAAGCGCGCGGCCACGGCACCCTGTGTTTTTACGGCCCACCGGGCAGCGGCAAAACCGCCTTGGCCGAGCACATTGCCAACACCCTGGGGCGCGGCCTCATCATCAAGCAGGCCAGCGACTTGATGAGCAAGTTCATCGGCGAGACCGAGCACAACATGGCTGCCATGTTTGCCGAGGCGCAAGCGGAGAACGCCGTGCTCCTGCTGGACGAGGCCGACAGTTTTTTGCAAGACCGACGTGGCGCGCAACGCACCTACGAGGTGACCGAGGTGAACGAAATGCTGCAAGGCATGGAGCGTTTCAACGGCATCTTTATCTGCACCACCAACTTGTTCGACAGCATCGACCAGGCCGCGTTGCGGCGCTTCACTTTCAAGATTCAGTTCAAACCGCTCAAACCCGCGCAACGCGAAGCCATGTTCGCGACAGAAGCCCTGGCTGGTGACGCCGCAGCTTTCACTCCAGAGATCAAAACCCGACTGGCCGAGCTGACACAACTCTGCCTGGGTGACTTTGCCGCTGTGCGACGGCAAGCTGTGATCTTGGATGTGGCGTTGGAGCCCTTGGAGTTTTTAGCGCAACTGGAAGCCGAACACCGTGTGAAGCCCGAAGTGCGCGAGTCGCGCGGCATGGGGTTTATGACGCCGACGAGTTAAAGCCCCACCACCCGCAATACCTCTTCCCCATAAGCCTCCAGCTTCTTCGCCCCAATTCCGCTGATGCCTTGCAGATCGTCCAGAGTCTGCGGCACACGCTCGGCGATGGCGGCCAGGGTGGCGTCGTGGAAGATGACGTAGGCGGGTAGGTTGTGTTCGCGCGCGACTTCGCCGCGCCAGGCTTTGAGGGCCGCGAAACGAAGCTGTGCTGCATCGTCCAGTGTCAGCGGTGCGGCATTAGGTTTTGAGGAAGGACTCGCACCACGTTTGGTTTTGCGCTCCGCCGGGGTGGAGACCGATTCGCGCAAACGCACCGCCACCTCGCCCTTGAGCACGGCGCGTGACTGCTCGGTGAGTTGCAGCGTGTTGAAGGCTTGGCCATCGACGTTAAGAGCACCGGTGGCGATGAGCTGGCGCAGCACGCCGCGCAACTGAAGCTCGCTAAAGCTCGCGCCGATGCCAAAGGTGGTCAGCCCCTCGTGGCCAAACTGCGTGACTTTGTCGGTGGTCTTGCCGCGCACGATGTCCATGATGTGGCCCGCGCCAAAGCTGATACCGCTGGCCTGCTGCACGCGGTAGATGGTGCTGAGCAGTTTGCGCGCTGCGTCGGTGCCGTCCCACACGTTGGGCGGGTTCAGGCAGTTGTCGCAATTCATGCAAGGAAGGCTGGCTTCATCAAAGTAGGCCAGCAGCCGCACACGGCGGCAGTCCGCGCCTTCGGCCAGGGTCAGCAGGGCGTCGAGCTTGCCGCGCATGACTTGTTTGAAATCGTCGCCTGCGGGGCTCTCGTCAATCATGCGCCGCTGGTTCACCACGTCTTGCAGGCCGTAGCCCATCCAGGCGTTGGCGGGTGCGCCGTCGCGCCCGGCGCGGCCCGTCTCCTGGTAGTAGCCTTCGATGTTCTTGGGCATGTCCAGGTGTGCGACAAAGCGCACATCGGGCTTGTCGATGCCCATGCCAAAGGCAATGGTGGCCACCATGACGATGCCATCTTCGCGCAGAAAACTGTCTTGGTGGGTTTGGCGCACCATGGGGTCCAGCCCGGCATGATAGGGCAGGGCGTTCAGACCCGCAGCGCACAGGGTCTGGGCAATGTCTTCCACCTTGCGGCGTGACTGGCAATAGACGATGCCCGCATCCCCCTCGTGTTCGTGCTGGATGAAGCGCAGCAACTGCTGGGTCGCGTCCTTTTTCTCCACAATTTTGTAGCGGATGTTGGGGCGGTCAAAGCTGCTGACGAACTGTTGCGCGTCTTCCAGTTGCAGGCGCTCCACGATGTCGGCGCGGGTCAGCGCATCGGCCGTGGCGGTGAGCGCCATGCGCGGCACACCGGCATAGCGCTCATGCAGCACGGTGAGGGCGCGATACTCGGGGCGAAAGTCGTGGCCCCATTGGCTCACGCAGTGCGCTTCGTCAATGGCGAACATCGACAACAGACCCCGCTCATGCAGCGAATCCAGTAGCGCCAAAAAACGCGGTGTGGTGATGCGCTCGGGCGCGGCGTACAACATCGTCAAATCGGCGCGCAGCAAGCGCTTTTCCAGCGCAGAGGCTTGCTCACCGGTGAGGGTGGAGTTGAGGAATTCGGCCTCCACCCCGGCCTCGTGCAGCGCGCCTACCTGGTCGTGCATGAGCGCAATCAAGGGCGAAATGACGACGGTGACGCCCTGGCCCGCTTGTTGTCGCGCAATTGCCGGGATTTGGTAGCAAAGCGACTTGCCGCCGCCCGTGGGCATGAGAACCAGCGCGTCACCGCCGCTAATGACGTGGGAAACAATGGCTTCTTGCGGGCCGCGAAACTGTTCGTAGCCGAACACCTCGCGCAGGATTTGGGAAGAGGACAAGGTGGGAACTACATCTGTTCCCACGGCAGGCCATCAAAACGCCAACCGTTCACGGTGGAGCGATGAAAATGCTCGTCCATCTCGCCCTCAAAACCGTGCAGCACGTTGATGACATCGGTAAAACCTGCGGCCTCCAGCGCGTGCGCGGCGTCCACGGTACGCTTGCCGCTGCGGCACAGCAGGATGACCGGGCGATCTTTGTTGCCATTCGCCTCGCGCTCCACTTCGGCCACAAAGCGTGCAGGTTCGGGTATCAGTTCCGGGTATTCGTACCAGGCAATCATGTGCACGCCAGGCGGGCGTCCTACATACAGCGACTCGATCTCCATGCGCACATCAACAAACAGCGCCTCGGGTCGCTTTTGAATCAGGGCCCATGTTTCTTTGGGAAGAAGGTGTTTCATACCCCGTATTGTCCGGGTTTTGAAATCGCCCCTTTTCCTGCTCAATCCAGCGTTTGTCGATAGCGCTTAAGCGCCAGTGCCCCCGCCAGCAGAAGAAACAGGGCCATGGGCCACAGGTTGCTGGCAATCTCGCCCAGGCCCGCGCCCTTGAGCATGATGGCGCGCACGGCGCGTAAAAAGTGGGTGAGTGGCAATGCTTCCCCCAACCACTGCGCCCACATCGGCATGCCCCGGAACGGGAACATGAACCCCGACAGCAGCATAGACGGTAGAAAGAAAAAGAAGGTCATTTGCATGGCCTGCAACTGGTTGCGGGCCAGCGTGGAGAAGGTGAATCCCACGCCCAGATTGGCCAACATGAACAGGCCGATCACCCCCATCAGCAAGGTCAGACTGCCCACCATGGGCACCTCAAACAGCAGGGCTGCCGCCAACAGGATGACCGCGAGCTGCACATAGCCAATGATCACGTAGGGCGCGATTTTGCCAACCATCACCTCGAACGGGCGCACCGGCGTGGCCAGCAGGTTTTCCAGCGTGCCGCGTTCGCGTTCACGCGTCATGGCCAGTGAGGTGAGCATCACCATGGTCATGGTCAGGATGGTGCCGATCAAGCCCGGCACGATGTTGTAGCGCGTCAGGCCTTCGGGGTTGTAGCGGCGGTGAATGCGAAGTTCGAACGGGGCCTCGCGTGGCCGCAGGCTGGCCAGCGGCCCGGTGAGGTCGTGTGCCAAGGCCTGGGTGCTGAGCGGCCCCAGCGCGGCGATGGCGTTGCTGGCCGCCGAGGGGTCGGTGGCGTCCACCGCCACCAGCACGGCGGGGTTTTCGCCGCGGACGACGCGGCGGGAAAAGTCAGGCGGGATGGCGATGACAAACTGCACCTCACCCAGTTCCAGCAGGCGTTCAGCTTCGGCTTCGCTGGCGGGCTGGGCCGTGATGCGAAAGTAGCCCGTGTTCTGTATGGCGGCCACCAGGCTGCGCGAAAGCGGGCCGTTGTCATAGGCCACCAGCGCGGTGGGCAGGCCTTTGGGGTCGGTGTTGATGGCGTAGCCAAACAGCACGAGTTGCATGATCGGCACGCCGATGGCCATGGCAAAGGTCAGGCGGTCGCGCAGCATTTGCTGGAATTCCTTGATCACAATGGCCAGCGTTCGGGCGAATGAAAATGAATCGCTCATGTGCTCACCTGTGCGTCGTGCACATCGCTCTTGCTGATCAGGCTGATGAAGACGTCTTCCAAATTGGCGCTGGCGGGCTGCCATCGCAGTTCGGGTCGCATGCGCCAGGGGCTCAGCGCGTCTTGCAGACGCTGCGGGTCGTCGCCCGCCACATGCAGGGTGTTGCCAAACGCGGCCACGCTGAGCACGCCGGGTAGCGCTTTAAGCGGCTCAACCAGCGCGTCCAGATCTGGCCCGACCAGCGACCAGACCGACAGCGCGGCTTCGTCAATGATCTGCTGCTGTGTGCCGCGAGTGAGCACCCGCCCGTTGGCGATGTACATCAGCTCGTGGCAGCGCTCGGCCTCGTCCATGTAGTGGGTGGACACCAGTACGGTCATGCCCTGCGCAGCTAGGCGGTGGATTTCATCCCAGAAGTCGCGCCGGGCTTTGGGATCCACCCCGGCGGTGGGCTCATCCAGCAGCAGTAGCTTGGGGGCGTGCAACAGGCAGGCGGCCAGCGCCAGGCGCTGCTTCCAGCCGCCAGACAGAGTGCCTGCGAGCTGGTGCTGGTTGGCGCTCAGGCCCAAGCGCCCCAAGGCCTCGTCCACCGCCTCTCGTCGTTGGGGCAGGCCGAACAGACGGGCAATGAAATCGAGATTTTCCCGGATACTCAAATCCTCATAGAGCCCAAAGCGCTGCGTCATGTAGCCCACCTGCCGTTTGATTTGTCGGGCCTGCGTGACGATGTCCAACCCCAGGCAGGTGCCCGAACCGGCGTCCGGCGTCAGCAGGCCGCACAGCATGCGGATGGTGGTGGTCTTGCCGCTGCCGTTAGGGCCCAGAAAGCCGCAAATACGCCCGGGAGCCAGTGCGATAGTGACGTCATCCACCACGGCACGACTGCCATAGCGTTTGGTCAGACCCTGCACCTGGATCGCTGGTGTCATGTGGGCTTCTTGGGCGATGAGGGCGGGGCGACAGCGGCACTTGGCCGCACTTCCACCGGTTGTCCAGGGTGCAGGCGGGCACCATCGGCGGGGTCCGGGCGGGCCTCCACCATGAACACCAGCTTGGCGCGCTGGACGTTGGAGTAAATCACCGGCGGCGTGTACTCGGCGCGCTCGGCGATGAAGGAGATCTTGGCAGGCACGGGCGCGGGGCAGCCGTCACAGTGGATCAGCACCGATGCACCTGTACGCAGACCGCCTACAACGCTCTCGGGCACAAAAAACCGCACCTTGACCTGGCCCGGAGGCAGCAGTGCCAGCACTGGTTGACCGGCCTGCACCCACTCTCCCACACGAAAAAAAACGTCGGTGATGCGCCCGCTGGCTGGTGCTGTGCGTGACTTTTGTGACTCGCGCCAGGCGGACTGCGCCAGGGCTTGGCGGGCCGCTTGCGCATCGGCGACGGCGGCAGCGCGCTCATCGGTGCGCGCGGGCAGGCGTGCCACACGCAGCTGGGCTGAGAGCTCGGCGACCTTCGCTAGGCTTTGGGCCAGCAGGGTACGCACATCCTCCAGCCGGGCGGCCGAGACAAAACCTTGCTGGCGTAGTGGCTCGTCTCGCGCCAACTCTGCCGCAGCGAGTTTGACTTGGGCCTGTGCCTGAGCAAGCTGGGCTTCGATGACGGCAATCTCGTCTTGCCGCTTGCCCTTGGCGCTGTTGGCGACCACCGCTTGTGCATGGGTGAGACGGGCGCTCGCCTCGAGCCGGGCTGCCTGTTCGCTGTCGCTCTCCAGATCGAAGAGGGGCATGTCCTTGCGGGCCTCATCGCCCGCCCGAACTTTCAGCGACACCAGGGTGCCGCCCAGTGCCGGTGCGACATAGATGGTTTCGCCCTCCACATAGCCCGACCAGCCCGGTTCTGTGGCGGGGCTGCAGGCGGCCAGAAACAGTATGGCGGCTGTCCAAACGGGTCTAGAAAGACGCTTAAAAAGCATGACAAACAATCCACGGTGGAAGAGCTTCCAAGTATGAACCCCGCGAATGCTTTCTACAATGCAGCCATCATGAAAGCCATTCACTACACCCGCGCCAAAGACTTGCCCGCTTTGCTGGCCCGCCGCATTCTTATCCTCGATGGGGCCATGGGCACCATGATCCAGTGCTTCAAACTCAGCGAGGCCCAATTCAGGGGCGAGCGATTCAAAGACTTCCCCAAAGACGTCAAAGGCAATAACGAGCTGCTGTCGCTCACCCGCCCCGACTTGATTCAAGACATCCACGAAGGCTATCTGGCCGCCGGGGCTGACCTGATCGAGACCAACACCTTCGGTGCCACCACCATCGCCCAGGCCGACTACGACATGGCACACCTAGCGCGTGAGATGAACCTGGCCTCGGCCCGCATCGCCCGCGCCGCCTGCGACAAGTTCTCCACCCCCGATCACCCGCGCTACGTGGTGGGCGCGCTCGGCCCCACGCCCAAGACGGCCAGCATCAGCCCCGACGTGAATGACCCCGGCGCGCGCAACGTCACGTTTGAAGCCCTGCGTGCGGCCTACCTGGAGCAGGTCGAGGCGCTGGTGGAAGGCGGCGCGGACGTGCTGCTGGTGGAGACGATTTTTGACACTCTCAACGCCAAGGCGGCGCTGTTTGCGATTGATGAATTTTTTGAAGCCTCGGGCCAGCGCCTGCCGCTCATCATCAGCGGCACGGTGACTGACGCGTCAGGCCGCATCCTCTCGGGCCAGACCGTCACCGCCTTTTGGCACAGCGTGCGCCACGCGCAGCCGCTGGCCGTGGGCTTGAACTGTGCGTTGGGAGCCGCGCTGATGCGCCCCTACATCCAGGAACTGGCGCGGGTGGCGGGCGACACCTTCATCAGCTGTTACCCCAATGCGGGCCTGCCCAACCCCATGAGTGAGACCGGTTTTGATGAGACGCCCGAGGTCACCTCGCGCCTGCTGCGCGAGTTCGCCGCTGAAGGGCTGGTCAACATTGTGGGCGGCTGCTGCGGCACCACGCCGGAGCACATCCACGCGATTGGCGAAGCCGTGAAGCCACTGGCAGCGCGCGCATTGTCACGCGGGCTGTTTTATCGAGAGGCAGCCTAAAGATTGGCGCTTATTGCTATTGCTCTTTAGTAAAACTATCGATTTCTTTTTGCATCACCGTGGCTAGGTTGGCGTAGAGCCTTAACTTTCGGGCGTTGTCGCGCAAGCGTTGGGCCAACAAGGCGGAGATGGCCATCAACAATTTAATTCCAACTTGGGGCTTCTCAAGCAATAGTTTTTCTAGATCTGGGCGGTCCAAAATGGCGCAATACAAGTTGGTGCTTGCTGTGCAGGATGCGGAGCGAGGCTCTTTGTCCACCAGACCAACTTCGCCGATCAGACTGCCTGGCCCCAGTATCTTGATTGTGAGTGGCTCTGTGCGGCTCACGGTGACACTTTCCACCACGACCTCGCCTTTAACGACCAACACCATGAAGCCACCGTCACCTGTGTCCCCCTCTTTAATGAATGTCGTGCCCGTTTTGTAAAGGCGAGGTGACATGTAGCTCACCACCACTCGCGCTTCGTCAAGCGTGAGTTGCATCAATGCGGATGGAACAATCAGTAAGCGAGCGGCTTGCTCAGAGCCGACATCAGTTGAGGCAATAGTGTCCATGGGGCTAATCCCACGAAGGGAGTTGATCTTGAATAGAGAAGGCCATCGTAACGCAGAAGTCATCCTTTAGATGTGATGAATAAGACTGCCTGAAGGTAACTTTTTTGTTACGTTTGTCACTGTTAATTAACCCACGCGTGGCCGCTGCCGACCCAATTTAGACTTGCTGTGTGATGTGAGTTTTCCATTAAAATCAGGAAATCCAAGGAGCGTTGCAGCGTGGTCCGACCCAACAATTGGGAAACCCGTCAGGCTTGGATGCTCCAACGACGCTCACCTGCTTTTTGCTTTGACAGGTGAGGCCATGTCCCCAATCGATTCTGAAATTTCTCGCGCCAACACGGCGCCCCCCCCAATGTTGTTGTCCGGCCTGGAGCCAGTGGCCATTGCCGAAGACAGTTTGTTCGTCAACATCGGCGAGCGCACCAATGTCACAGGCTCCAAAGCCTTTGCTCGCATGATCCTGAACGGCGAGTTCGAGCAGGCCTTGGCTGTGGCGCGCCAGCAGGTGGAAAACGGCGCGCAGATCATCGATATCAACATGGACGAGGCCATGCTGGACAGCCAGGCCGCGATGGTGCGGTTTTTGAACCTGATTGCGTCCGAGCCCGACATCGCGCGCGTGCCCATCATGATCGACAGCTCCAAGTGGAGTGTGATCGAGGCGGGCCTGCGCTGCATCCAGGGCAAGGGCATCGTCAACTCCATCAGCATGAAAGAAGGCGTGGAGGCTTTCAAGCACCAGGCCAAATTGCTGCGCCGTTATGGCGCGGCGGCGGTGGTGATGGCCTTTGATGAAAAAGGCCAGGCCGACACCTACGCGCGCAAGACCGAGATTTGCGAACGCGCCTACCGTGTTCTGGTGGACGAGGTGGACTTTCCGCCTGAGGACATCATCTTCGACCCCAACATCTTTGCTATCGCCACCGGCATTGAAGAGCACAACAACTACGCGGTCGATTTCATCGAAGCCACGCGCTGGATCAAGGCGAACTTGCCAGGGGCCAAGGTCTCGGGTGGCGTGTCCAACGTGTCCTTCAGCTTTCGGGGCAACGACCCGGTGCGCGAGGCCATCCACACTGTGTTTCTGTACCACGCGATTCAAGCGGGCATGGACATGGGCATCGTCAACGCGGGCATGGTCGGGGTTTATGACGATCTGGAGCCCACGCTGCGCGAGCGGGTGGAAGACGTGGTGCTGAACCGCCGCCCCGATGCGGGCGAGCGCTTGGTTGAGATTGCCGAGAACGCCAAAGGCGCGGCCAAGGACGAGAGCCGCCGTCTGGACTGGCGCGGCACGCCGGATCACCCGGTGACGGTGGCGCAGCGCCTGAGTCACGCGCTGGTGCACGGCATCACCGACTTCATCACCGTGGACACCGAAGAGGTGTACCAGGAGATTTTGGCCAAGGGCGGACGCCCCCTGCACGTGATCGAAGGCCCGCTGATGGACGGCATGAACATCGTGGGCGACCTGTTTGGTCAGGGCAAGATGTTTTTGCCGCAGGTGGTTAAAAGTGCGCGGGTGATGAAGCAGGCCGTGGCGCACCTGATCCCCTACATCGAAGAAGAAAAGCGCTTGGATGAAGCCGCCGGGCGCGACGTGCGCACCAAGGGCAAGATCATCATCGCCACCGTCAAGGGCGATGTGCATGACATTGGCAAAAACATCGTGACCGTGGTGCTCCAGTGCAACAATTTTGAGGTCATCAACCTGGGCGTGATGGTGCCTTGTCATGAGATTTTGGCGCGGGCCAAGGTCGAGGGCGTTGACATCGTAGGCCTGTCGGGCCTGATCACCCCGAGCCTGGAAGAGATGCAGTACGTGGCGGGTGAGATGCAAAAAGACGATCATTTTCGCCTGCGCAAAATTCCCCTGCTCATCGGCGGGGCCACCACCAGCCGGGTGCACACCGCCGTCAAGATTGCGCCGCATTACGAAGGCCCGGTGGTGTACGTACCCGACGCCTCGCGCAGCGTGAGCGTGGCCTCTTCGCTGCTGGGGGACAAAGCCCCCAGCTACATCGCCGAGCTGAATGCCGACTACGAACGCGTGCGCCAGCAGCACGCCAATAAAAAGCAAACGCCGCTGTGGCCACTGGCCAAAGCACGGGCTAACAAGTGGCTACCTACACCCGTTCACCCTGAGCTTGTCGAAGGGTCCACGGCTTCGACAAGCTCAGCCCGAACGGATGGGGCAATGGCGTGGCAGGGCTACAAGCCCCCGGTTCCCAAGTTCATCGGCCGTCGAATCTTCAAAAACTTCGACCTGGCCGAACTGGCCAAATTCATCGACTGGGGCCCGTTCTTCCAGACCTGGGACTTGGCGGGCCCCTACCCCGCCATTTTGAAAGACGAGGTGGTGGGGATTGAGGCGGTGCGTGTGTTGGCTGATGGCCAGGCCATGCTCAAGCGCCTGATCGAAGGCCGCTGGCTCACGGCTAACGCGGTGATCGGTCTGTACCCGGCTAATAGCGTGAACGACGATGACATCGAGCTCTACACCGACGAGAGCCGAAGCACTGTGGCGCTCACCTGGAGCGGCATGCGTCAGCAGACCGAGAAGCAGGTGGTTGACGGTGTGATGCGGCCCAGCCGTTGCTTGTCCGATTTCGTCGCTCCCAAAGGTGTGGTCAATGACTATGTGGGCGTGTTCGCTGTGACGGCTGGCCTAGGCACCGAGAAAAAAGAGCAGCAGTTCATGGCCAACCACGATGACTACTCCGCCATCATGCTCAAGGCCCTGGCCGACCGGCTGGCCGAAGCCTTTGCCGAGTGCCTGCACCACCGCGTGCGCACCGACCTGTGGGGCTATGCCGCCGATGAAGCGCTGAGCAACGAGGACATGATTGCCGAAAAGTACCAGGGCATTCGCCCCGCACCGGGCTACCCCGCCTGCCCGGACCACAGCGTCAAAAAAGAAATGTTTGAGCTGCTGCAATGTGAGGACATCGGCATGGGCTTGACCGAGAGCTTGGCCATGACACCTGCGGCCAGCGTCAGTGGCTTTTACCTCGCGCACCCGCAAAGCACCTACTTCAACGTGGGCAAGATTGGCGAAGACCAGCTCAAAGACCATGCACAGCGTCGCGGCTTGAGCGAGGCGCTGTTGCAACGCTTGTTGGCCCCCAATTTGTGAAGTTCATCACGGATGCCTTACGAAATGTTACCTGTACGGCTTGCAATAGACGTGGGGCTTGTTTACTTTTAGAGTAGCCGCGCGTTGTTGAGTCTGGGACTTCTGTGGCGTTGGTTCGCAGACACCCGAAAGGAAACAAAAATGAGCCGTTCACTTGACACTTCTCCTCTCACCCCTCCCGCCGCCGCAAGCGGCAACAAAGCGCTTTGGGCCGTCGTGGCCGTGCTGGGCGCAACGGTGGTGGCCATGGGGGGCTACCTAATGCGCGGCCCAACGCGACCGGTGGAGATGAGTACTGGCACTGCACCCGCTCTGGTGGTTCCACCAGCCGCGTCGGCCAGCGCGCCACAAGTCCAACCCGCTCCCGTGGCCGCAGTCAGCGCCCCAAGCCCTGTGTTGACCGAGAAAAAAGACGGCACTCCCGTCACAGAGAAGAAGGTTGCGGCAGTGGTGAAGCCCGCTACGGTGGCCAGCAAATCCTCCTCCAGTCCGCCGCAGGTTCACGCTCCTGCGCCAGTCGCTGCTGGCGCACCGGTGGCTCACTCAACTCAGAGCCCTGTTCCACCGCCACCCGCCCCCAAATCGTTGTGCCTGAGCTGCGGCACAGTCACCAGCGTCACGCCCATCCAACGTGACGGTGCCGGTAGCGGTACGGGTGCGATAGCCGGTGGTGTCCTGGGTGGCGTGCTAGGCAACCAGGTGGGCGGTGGAGACGGCAAGGCCATAGCCACGATTCTGGGCGCCATTGGTGGAGGCTTCGCGGGTAACGCGGTCGAGAAAAAAATGAAGAAAGAAACCGTGTACCAAGTCGAGGTACGCATGGACGACGGCAGTATGCGCAGCTTTGAGCAGGCAACGCCTGCCTCGGTTGGAACCAAAGTGATCGTCGAGGGTGACGGCTTTCGCCCAGCCAATTGACTTGCTTGCTAGGGGCTGCGCTTAAGGGCGATCTGACAAGCGCTGCGCCGCCATCAGGGCTGCGACACCCAGCAAGCTGGTAATCAACAAAAGCCATAGACCTGTGGTGTAGCCCGTTTGCGGGCTCCACATCAGCCCCATCAGCAGCGGGGCGGAGGCGCGTGCCAGCGCCGTGGGCAGGCCGAGCGCGCCATTGAGTGTGGCTACGTGGTCACGGTTCACATACTCGGCAATCGCAGTGCCCTTGACGATGGTGAGCATGCCGTTGCCCATGCCATACAACAGCACAAACAGCAGCACCAAGAACGCATGAGCGGTTTGAAACATCGGTGTCATCAAGAGCGCAGCCAAGCCCAGCGGGATCAAGGTCGGGACGAGTCGGTTGACCTGGTGCAAGTTCACATGGTGTTCAAAGAAATACATCAAAGCCCGCCCCAGCACTTGCAGCACGCCGATGCTGGCAACCGTCGTCAGTACCCAAGCCTCGGGCAACTGGTTTTCACGCAGCAGGCTCACCAAATGCGCGGGCAATGCCGCTGTGGCCGCCATCAGCAGCACGATGAACGCGCCAATCAACACAAAAGGGGCGCTCCACAGGTGCTGCCCCAGCGCGGTCCGTGGCACTTTGGTGTGGCCTGGTGTCTCAAGGTTCGCTGTACTGTCTGCTGATTGAACTGCGGCGGGGGCATTGCGCAGAAGCCAGGCATGCAGCGGCGCGCACACAAAAAGATGCATCGCCGCCAACACCCACAGCGCATGTCGCCAGCCCAGCGTAGCAATCAACCAAGCCGACAGGGGAATGAAGACGGTGCTGGCCAGCCCGCCCAGAAACGTCAACGTGATGATGGCGCGCCGAAAGTTATTTGGGTAACGCCGGGTCAACACTGCAAACGCAGGCGGGTAAAGCGTGGCCGCCAGCCCCGCGCCCAAACCGAGCCACACCGCGTAAAAACCCAGCGCACTGCTGATCCCGCTGTGCAGCAGCAGGCACGCTCCGACCAAGAGCGAGCCGCCCGTCATCACCAGGCGCTCATGGCCCCGGTCAATCCAACGCCCCACCGGGTAAGCCAGCAGCCCCTCGGCCAGCAAAGCCAGACTGAAGCCCAGGGACGCTTGGGCGCGGCTTAGGCCCAGCTCGTGCTCGATGGGTGCCATCAGCAGCGCAAAGGTGTAGAAGACACTACCCCAAGTGATGAGCTGCGCTAGCGAGAGCCAGCCAATCAAGCGCGCGGCAGAGTGAGGTGCTGAATCAGACATGGCGTCGCCCGTGGATGCTGCGTGAGTGTTGGCGTGAGGCGTCGTGAGACATGCCCCGATTATGATGAGCCGTCACTCGATTCGCCTGTTCATTGATCCCTATTCGCATGACCCACCTCTCCGCCGCCACGCAACGCTCCGTTTTACTTTTGTCCTTTGCCACCTTTGCCAGCATGGTGGCGCAGCGGGTGTGTGACGCCATGCTGCCCGAGCTGGCGCGCGAGTTCTCGGTCTCGCTCACGCAGGCGGCGCAGGTGGTCTCCTTTTTCGCAGTGGTTTATGGCCTGTCACAGCTGGTTTACGGCCCGCTGGGTGACCGCAAGGGCAAGTTCCGTATCGTCGCACTGGCCACTTTGGGGTGCAGCGTGGGCAGCGTAGTGGCCGTGTTTGCAGCCAGCCTGAACATGTTGCTGATGGCGCGCGTCTTGGTGGCGCTGGGTGCGGCGGCCATCATCCCGCTGTCAATGGCCTGGATTGGCGATGTGGTGGACTACGAGAACCGCCAAGCCACGCTGGCGCGTGTGGGCTTGGGCACCACGCTGGGCATTGCGGGCGGGCAATTGGTGGGTGGCTTGTTCACCGACTTCGTGGGCTGGCGCTGGGCTTTTGTCGGTATGGCGCTGTTGTTTGCCGTCGTCGGCACTTTGCTCTGGCTGGAGTGGCAACGTCAGCAAGTCAGCGCAGTGCCCCTCGTTAACGACGAGCCCGTAGTGAGGCCCGGTTTTGTGAAGCAGGCGCTGATGATTTTGACCGGCGGCTGGTCTCGTATCGTGCTGACGGTGGCCTTGGTTGAAGGCGCGGTCGGCTTTGGGGTGATGGCCATTTGGCCCTCGCATTTGCACCAGGAGCTGGGCGTGTCTTTGTCCGCTGCAGGGGCCATCGTGGCACTTTTTGGTTTGGGCGGAATGGGCTATATGGCGATAGCTCGGCACATGATTGCGCGCTTGGGTGAGCCGGGCCTGGTGGTCGGCGGTGTGGGCTTGCTCGCCCTGTCATGTGGGGTGCTGGGTTTCTCCCCGCACTGGCTACTTGCGGCAATAGCCAGCCCATTGGCTGGCTTTGGTTTTTTCATGTTTCACAACACCATGCAAATCAACGCCACGCAAATGGCTCCGGCCGCTCGCGGCACGGCGGTGTCGCTGTTTGCCATGGCCTTGTTTACAGGGCAATCCGTCGGCGTGCTGCTGGCTGCTGCCCTGATGGTCCGCATCGGCTCAGCCTGGGTGATTACTCTGAGCGGTACGGCGATGTTTGTGATGGGCTGGGCCTTTGCGCAGGCGCTGAAACGACGCGATGCGTTTATGCATTTGGAGTGACGGGATGGCTGTGGTCGTGTTTCTCAAGCCGCCTTATTTGTTACGCCCCTGGCCGCGTTCTTGCTCGCGCTCCTGACCCCGTTTTTCACCACGCTCGCGGCCTGGCTGAGGAATGTTCTGCCGCACGTCGGGGTCGCGCGGCTGATAGCGGTAATTACGGTCGTGAAGCTGTTGTTGTTGCTCCACTGGTGGATAGCGCTGCTCAGGGTAGCGCCGCTGGTAAACCGGCGGCGGGGCGGGTGGGGGTGCTGCGCCGTGCTTCCACTGGTTCCATTCGCCCCTTTGCTGTTGCCATTCACGACCCCAGTGCTCGTCCCACCGGGGTGGCGCATCACGCCGCCAGCCTTGAAAATACACGGGAGGTGACCGGTAGTAGCGCACTGGAACGCGCAAGATGAACAGCGGTACGGCGTAGGGCTCGACTAGCCCCCAAGGCCCGTTGTACCAAGAGCTCGCGTACCAGTAGTCGTTTTGGTAGAGCCAGTACAGGCCATCGTAAAAAAACAGGTTCACAGACAGGCGCGGCGCGTAGTAAACCGGGTAGCCTGGTATCGGCATCAGTTCTGGATACGCGGGCAGGTTGATGCCAATGCTCACCCCCGGTAGTGCGACCCCGACACCCACGCTGACCTGAGCCACAACCGAGGATGCCGAGCAAATCAGCATCCAGAACACCATGAGTAACCTGCGCATTCTCTTCCCCTTCCGTGAAGTTGCCCTGCTCTCAATCAACCCCACTGTAGGACGATGAATTCAAGATGTCTTGATATTTAGCAAGCTAGGCGGACTTCCTTGACCAATAAAGCCAGTCAAAGCCCAGATCGCGCCACTGGCCGGTATTGCATGGCCTCGGCTAGATGCGCCATCGTGATGTGGGCCGAGCTGGCCAGGTCAGCAATGGTGCGGGCCACTTTGAGCGTGCGGTGGGTGCCACGGGCTGACCAGGCCAAACGGGTGGCGGCGACGTGGAGGAACTTGAGTGCAGCGTCGTCCAGCGCGGCATGTTGGTCAATCTCTTGCCCGGCCAGGGCTTGGTTAGTTTTGCCCTGGCGCTCTAGCGCACGGCCACGAGCGGCGTGGCAGCGCTCGCGGATGTGGGCGGTGGGCTCGCCCGGCGTGGCTTGCAGAAGCTCATCCGCAGGCAGGGCCGACACGCTGACGTGCAGGTCAATGCGGTCTAGCAACGGGCCGCTCAAGCGTCCCTGGTAGCGGTTGACTTGATCTGGCGTGCAACGGCAGGCGCGCTGGGCCGAGCCCAGGTAGCCGCAGGGGCAGGGGTTCATGGCGGCCACCAGCTGGAAGCGGGCCGGAAACTCGGCCCGCCGTGCGGCGCGTGAGATGGTGATGTGGCCGGTCTCCAGTGGCTCGCGCAGGGCCTCAAGCGCTGAGCGGGGGAATTCGGGCAGTTCGTCTAAAAAAAGCACGCCGTGATGAGCCAAAGAAATTTCTCCAGGCCGGGGTGGTGAGCCTCCGCCCACTAAAGCTACTGCGCTGGCTGTGTGGTGCGGGCTGGCGGTGGGGCGCTGGCCCCAGTGCGCCATGGCGAAGCGCCCGCCTAGGCTGGAGATGGCCGCACTCTGTAAGGCCTCCAAGGTGGACATGGCGGGCAGAAGCCCGGCAAAGCGCTGCGCCAGCATGGACTTGCCCGAGCCCGGCGGGCCACTGAGCAGCAGACTGTGGCCCCCCGCGGCGGCAATCTCTAGCGCGCGTTTGGCCCCGGCCTGACCCTTCACATCGCTCAGGTCGTCGTAGTGGGCGTGGGTGTTGGGCGGGGTGCTGGCGATGCGCGACCAGCCCTCGCTGGGGGGCAGCGGTTCGGCATCTGAGCTGGCGGGCAAGAACTGTTGGACCACGTCCAACAAATGTCGCGCCCGGTAAACCTGCGCGTCGGGCACGAGCGCCGCTTCTTCAGCACTACCGGGAGGCAACACCAATCGTGTGAGCACGTGGCCTTGGTGCAGCGCCAGCGCCATGGCCAATGCACCTCGCACTGGCCGCAGCTCGCCGGAGAGTGAGAGCTCACCTGCAAACTCATGACCCGCTAGCCGGGCGGTATCAATCTGCCCGCTGGCCGCCAGAATGCCCAGCGCAATGGGTAAGTCAAACCGGCCCGAGTCTTTGGGCAAGTCGGCTGGGGCCAGGTTGACCGTAATGCGTTTGTTGTTGGGGAACTCCAGCCCCGCGTTTTGGATGGCGGAGCGCACCCGTTCACGGGCCTCTTTCACCTCCACGTCGGCCAGCCCCACCAGTGTGAAGCTGGGCAGACCGTTGGCCAGATGTACCTCCACGGTGACAGCGGCGGCGTCCAGGCCGAGTAGGGCTCGGCTTTGCACCAAAGAAAGGCTCATGGGAAATTCCTCCAAAAAGGTGCATCACTCTTCGGTGATTGGTGCACTTGATGCACCACAACGATGCATACTGTTTATTTATACAGACATATTAGCCGAAGCCCCTTACTTTTGGGGAATGACTTTGCATAAATCTGAAAAAATTTCGATTGGCACGGTCTGTGCATGTATTGCCGTGTCTTCCACAAAACGCTTTCTTTTTAACTTGAACCTTGGAGTATTTCGAATGAACCTGAAATCTAAAACCGCTCTGGCCGCTCTGGCCCTGATCGCCAGCACCGCCGCAATGGCACAAGCCGCTGCTCCCGTGCCTGATTACACATTGGCCTATAACGTGGGTGCAGTGAGTCAGTACCGTTTCCGTGGCATTGAGCAGACTTCCGGCAAGCCAGCCATTCAAGGTGGCGTTGATTTCGCACACAAAAATGGTGTGTATCTGGGCGCTTGGGCCAGCAATGTGAACTGGGTCAAGGATTTCAACGCTGCAACCCAAGGCGACTACGAAGTTGACCTGTATGGCGGCTACAAAGCCGAGATCATGCCCGGTTTAGGCTATGACCTGGGGCTGATCACGTACCAGTACCCTGGTAACAACTCTGGTGCAGCAGGCACTCCCGGAGCTGGCGGCTTCACCAAAGCCGACACGACCGAGATCTATTTCGGACTGTCATACAGCGTACTGTCGTTCAAGTATTCGCAGAGCATGGGTGATTTCCTGGGTAACCTGAACTCCAACGGCAGTCGCTACATGGAGTTGGCCGCCAACTTTGATCTGGGTGACGGCTACACACTCACCCCTCACGTAGGTCGCCAAACCGTGCCGAACCAGAACATTGCTGGTGGTGTGGGCGTTGCTGCAGTTACAGACGGCACAGCTGCCAATTACACCGACTACGCTTTGACCTTGGCCAAAGACTTTGGCAATGGTTGGTCAGCCACCTTGGCTGCTGTGGGCACCGATGCCAAAGACCGTGGGTTCTATCAAACAACCCCCATCGCTAACAACGGCAACTTGAATCGCTTCCTTGGCAGCAGCGCTGCCGTTGTTGGCGTGAAATACAGCTTCTAAGTCCAACGACTTAACTCCCAAGGAGAAAACATGAAACTTGTCACCGCCATCATCAAACCGTTCAAGCTCGACGAGGTGCGTGAAGCCCTCTCGGCCATCGGCGTGCAGGGCATCACCGTCACTGAAGTCAAAGGCTTCGGCCGCCAAAAAGGCCATACCGAGCTGTACCGTGGTGCAGAGTACGTGGTGGATTTTTTGCCCAAGGTCAAGATCGAAGCCGCTGTTGACGGCGCCCTGGTCGAGCGCGTGATCGAAGCCGTTGAGGGCGCCGCCCGCACCGGCAAGATCGGCGATGGCAAGATTTTTGTTTACAACCTTGAGCAGGTTGTTCGCATTCGCACCGGTGAAACCGGCAAAGAAGCCCTCTAACCCCAAAAGAGAACTTAGCAATGAAAAAATTATTGATTTCCCTCGCACTGGGGTTGAGCTTCATGGTCGGCGGCTCCGCTGCCATGGCCCAAGCTCCTGCTGCTGCGCCCGCTGTGTCTGCCCCTGCCGATGCCAAACCGGCCGAAGCTGCAGCGCCTGCTGCGGCTGCTGCTGTGGCTGCTCCCGCTGCCGCAGCTGCGGCACCTGCTCCAGCGGCTGATGCTTCGGCCCCTGTGTTGGTGCCCAACAAAGGCGACACCGCCTGGATGATGGTCTCCACCCTGTTGGTCATCTTGATGGCCATCCCTGGCTTGGCGCTGTTCTATGGCGGCTTGGTGCGCAGCAAGAACATGCTGTCTGTGCTGATGCAGGTCATGGTCACGTTCTCGCTGATCGTGGTGCTGTGGTTCATTTATGGCTACAGCTTGGCGTTCACCGAGGGTGGGGCTTTCTTCGGTGGTTTTGACCGACTGTTCATGAAGGGCATCTGGGATAACGCCGCTGGCACGTTTGCTAATGCAGCGACCTTCAGCAAGGGCGTGGTCATTCCTGAGATCGTGTTTGCCGCTTTCCAGGCCACCTTCGCAGGCATCACCGGCGCGCTGATCGTGGGCGCGTTTGCCGAGCGCATGAAGTTCTCCGCTGTGCTGGCCTTCATGGTGCTGTGGTTCACCTTCAGCTACGCTCCCATTGCCCACATGGTGTGGTTCTGGGCCGGCCCTGATGCTTACCTGAGCAAAGAAGTGGTTGACAAGGTCAACAGCACTGCAGGCTACATCTGGCAGATGGGTGCGCTCGACTTCGCAGGCGGCACTGTGGTGCACATCAACGCCGCTGTCGCTGGCCTGGTGGGTGCTTTCATGCTCGGCAAGCGTATTGGCTACGGCAAAGAAGCCATGGCCCCGCACAGCCTGACCATGACCATGGTTGGTGCATCACTGTTGTGGGTGGGCTGGTTTGGCTTTAACGCTGGCTCGGCATTGGAAGCCAATGGCTTCGCCGCACTGGCCTTCATCAACACCTTTGGAGCCACGGCTGCTGCTGTGTTGGCTTGGTGTGTGGGTGAAGCGCTGATGCGTGGCAAAGCGTCCATGCTGGGTGCTGCTTCAGGTGCTGTAGCCGGTCTGGTTGCCATCACCCCTGCCGCTGGCAATGTGGGTGTGGGCGGCGCACTGGTGATCGGTGTGGTGGCTGGTTTCGTCTGCCTGTGGGGTGTCAATGGCCTCAAGAAGATGCTGGGTGCAGACGACTCGCTCGACGTCTTCGGCGTGCACGGTGTCGGCGGTATCGTTGGTGCTTTGCTGACTGGCGTGTTCAACTCGCCCGCTCTCGGTGGCCCCAGCTTGGTGGGTGACTGGGTCACGGCCAGCATGGTTGCGCAGGCTGACTACTCCATCGCCTCACAGGTGTGGATACAGGCCAAGGCCGTGTTCATCACCGTCGTCTGGTCGGGCGTTGTGTCTTATGTCGCCTACAAGCTGGTTGACCTGACGATTGGTCTGCGTGTGACCGCTGACGAAGAGCGCGAAGGCCTGGACATCGCCTACCACGGCGAGACGGCGTACCACTCTTAAAAACCCCATGATCCGCAGGGATCATGTCAAACCCGCAAGCAGCTTCGGCACTTGCGGGTTTTTTTTATGAGGTCTTTGCCTAGTGCCTTCATGGGTTTTCTTGACGGGCAACGATAAAATTACGCCACACCATGTTCAAACCAAGCAACCTCACTTCCGTGCTCTTCGCGAGTTTGCTCTTATTGCTCGCTCCGCTGGCTGCACTTTCAGCCAGTCCAGCATCGAGCTACATTCTGGGTGACTCCATCGCTTACGGACTGCAACTCGATGGTCTGGAGGGCAAGTTACAACAGGCCTTGGGTGGGCCTGCTCGCATCAGTTTTGATGGTGGCAGATCCATCACCACGCCCGGCAACCAGATCAAAAAAACAGCCTTCGAATCAGTGGATGCAGACCGAGCCACTATCGCGCAGGCAAGCGTCATTGTGATCGTCCTGGGTATGAATCCGCTAGAGACCTCATTCGAGGACAGTCAGCAACAGCTGATGAAAAAGCTCAAAGCCGTGGCCCCAGAAGCCCGATATTTTTGGGTTGATATTGGAGCCACTATTTCGATCCAGGTGCCAGGCTGGAACTTGCGCAACAAAATTATTTACGACAACGCTGCGCGCTTGGGATATCAGGTGATCAGCCGCTATAAAGCCATCTTCGGCCCGTGTGCCGACCCCTTGAAAATAATCCCTGGGCAAAACTATCCAGGCTGGGGAACGGAGGATGGTTACGGTGGGCCAGGCAATGTACATGGGTTTTATACCGAGTTGTCAAAGGCCATCCTGAAGGCTGTGACCAACTCAGAGCCATCGCCATCGCCAGCCTGCGTGCGTCAGGACGGCGTGTCTAGCTATGTGCTGGGGGACTCCGTCGTCTATGGGCTTCACATGGATCAATTCGAAGCCAAGCTCGAACAAAAATTGGGCGGCAGTGTCAAACTCAGCTACGACAGTGGTCGCTCCATCACTACGCCTGGGTCGCAAATTAATCGCAGTGCGTTGGAGAGCGTGGAGATTGACAAGGCCTACATTGCCAATGCCAAAGTCATCATCGTGGCGCTGGGTACTAATCAGCTTGAGGCCTCGTTTGCACAAAGCCAGCAGATCCTGATGAAGGCCCTTAAGGCGTTGGCCCCACAGGCCAAATACTATTGGATTGACATCGGTGCCACGATCGCATCGCAGGTGCCTGGCTGGAATGCGCGTAACAAAATCATTTACGACAATGCAGAAGTCCTGGGGTACACCGTCATCAGTCGCTACAAATCCATTTTTGGACCGCAAGCGAACCCATTGGCCATCATTCCCGGTCAAAACTTTCCTGGCTGGCAGTCCGAGCCCGGCTATGGCGCGCCCGGCAATGTGCACGGGTTCATTACCGAGCTGAGCCAAGCAATCCTTTCTGCTCTGTAAGCCCAACGTATGACCACTTCACTTCAACTCCAATGCGGCCCCCTGCGCTGCGACATTCGGCCCGACCTGGGCGGCTGCATGGCCGGTCTTTGGTGGGGCGATGTGCCCGTGTTGCGCTCCACGTCGGGGCCTGCACTGAGCTCTGCGCGTTTAGCAGGCAGCTACCCGTTGGTGCCGTTTTCTAATCGGGTTGAGCAGGCTAAATTGGTGTGGGCAGGCACCAGCCACCCCCTGGTTCAAAACAACGCCGCCGAGCCACACGCCATCCACGGTGTTGGCTGGCAGCGTGCTTGGCAGGTGCTGGACGAATCGGATCAATTCGCGCTGTTGTCTTACGAACACAAGGCCGACGCGGCTTGGCCCTTCGCCTTTGACACCTCGCAGGCCTTTCGCCTGAGCGAAAGCGGTCTGGAGATCACCCTGAGCATGACCAACCAATCCAGCACCCCCGCACCCGCAGGTTTGGGCTGGCATCCTAATTTCGTCAAGCGGGCCAGCAGCCATTTGCAATTTGCAGCCAGTGGACGCTGGGAGATGGGGGCAGACAAGTTACCCACACAGCGATTGCCCGATGTTGGCCTGGACACCGATTGCACCACCTTGGATGTGGACCATTGCTATGAAGGCTGGCAGGGTGACGCGCTGCTTAGCGATGACCAATTGCGCATTCGCATTGCGTCCAGCCTTAAACGTCTGGTGGTCTATGCCCACCCCACGAGAAACTACGTGTCCATTGAGCCGGTCAGCCACGTCAACAACGCCGTCAACCTGATGGCGACGGGGCGCTTCACGTCCGATGAGCTAGGCCTACGTGTGTTGCAGCCGGGCGAATCGATGTCCGAGGTGATGAGCATCCGGGTCGAAGACGCTTCGTGAAACTGCACCCTGCTGTGCTCTCCTAAAATCAAGCTATGGACTCCACCCCGCAACACTGGGCCGAGCGCATCCGCGCCGCCGCCTCCGACCACACCCCCCTGCGCATACGCGGTGGGGGCAGTAAAGATTTTTACGGCCAATCGCTGCAAGGCGAGCTGCTGGACACCCGCGCCCACAGCGGCATCATCAGCTACGAGCCCAGCGAGCTGGTGGTCACCGTGCGCGCTGGCACGCCGCTGGCCGAGCTGGAGGCCGCACTCGCTGAAAAAGGCCAGTGCCTGCCGTTTGAGCCCCCCCATTTCAACGCCACAAAGTCCAGCGCCGCAACGGTCGGCGGCATGGTGGCCGCTGGCCTGAGCGGCCCGGCCCGTGCCAGCGTGGGCGCGGTGCGCGACTACGTGCTGGGCGCGGTGCTGCTCAATGGCAAGGGTGAGTTGCTCACTTTCGGTGGCCAGGTCATGAAAAACGTGGCGGGCTACGACGTCTCGCGCCTGCTGGCAGGCGCCATGGGCACACTGGGGCTGATCACCGAAGTTTCACTCAAGGTGCTGCCCGTTGTACCGGCTGAGGCGACCTTGGTGTTTGAAGTTGACCAGGCCAAAGCCTTGGCACAACTGAACCGCTGGGGTGCGCAGCCCTTGCCGCTCAACGCCAGTTGCTGGGTGCACGAGCACGCTGCCGAGGGCTCCTGCGAGCTGCTTTGCGTACGCCTGCGCGGCGCGGTGGCGGCGGTGGAAGCTGCTTGCCGCAAGATGACGCAAGACGTCCGTGGCGAGATATTAGACAAGGATGTGGCCAGTGCCGCGTGGCAGACCTGCCGCGAAATGCAACTGCCCTTCTTTACCCAGCCCCCTGCGGTTGAATCAGCGCCCGACATGGCCCTGTGGCGCTTAAGCGTGGCGCAAACCGCGCCCGTGTTGGACTTGCCCTGGCCCCAGTTGGTGGAGTGGCATGGCGGCCAGCGTTGGGCATGGGCACCGGCCTCGGAAGCACCGCGCCTGCGCGCCGCAGCATTTGCCGCAGGTGGCCACGCCAGCCTGTTCCGCGCTGCGCAGGAGGCTGACAAAAGCGTCGGTGTATTCGCCCCGTTGGTCTCGCCCCTAGACCGCATCCACAGCGAGCTCAAAAAACAATTTGACCCCGCAGGCATCTTCAACCCAGGCCGCATGTTTGCGAGTATCTGATGCAAACTAACCTCGCCCCCGAATATAAAAACACTGCCGACGGCCAAGCCGCCGAGGCTATTTTGCGCAAGTGCGTGCACTGCGGTTTTTGCACCGCCACCTGCCCCACCTACCAACTGCTGGGCGACGAGCTGGACGGCCCGCGTGGGCGCATCTACCTGATGAAGGCAGTGCTAGAGGGCGAAACCCCCACCCGCAAAACCCAGCTCCACCTAGACCGTTGCCTGACCTGCCGCAACTGCGAAAGCACCTGCCCCTCCGGCGTGGACTACGGCCACCTGGTGGACATTGGCCGCAAGCTGGTGGACGCCAAAGTCGAGCGCCCTGCGGGTGAGCGCGCCCTGCGCTGGGCACTCAAAGAAGGCCTGACCTCGCCCCTGTTCGCCCCCGCCATGAAGATGGGCCAACTGGTGCGCGGCCTCTTGCCACAATCGCTTAAAAACAAAGTGCCCGCGCAGCAAAACGCAGGCACCTGGCCCACACGCACCCACGCCCGCAAAGTGCTCATGCTGGCCGGTTGCGTGCAGCCGTCCATGATGCCCAACATCAACAGCGCCACCGCCCGTGTGCTGGATGCCGCAGGCATACAAACCGTGATCGCACCCCAAGCCGGTTGCTGCGGAGCTGTGAAATTTCACCTGAACGACCACGACGGCGGCAAAGCCCAAATGCGCGCCAACATCGACGCCTGGTGGCCCCATGTGCAGGCCGACGCACCCGGCGCGGTGGAAGCCATCATCATGAACGCCTCCGGTTGCGGTGTCACCGTCAAAGACTATGGTCACACCCTCAAAGACGACCCGCTCTATGCCGCCAAAGCCGCACGCATCAGCGAGCTAACCCAAGACCTGAGCGAGCTGTTGCCCGAGCTGGTGACGACACTCCGTTCCGTTCGCCCTGAGCTTGTCGAAGGGCTCACACACAAAGCCCCCAAACTCGCCTTCCACCCCCCCTGCACCCTGCAACACGGCCAAAAACTCCGTGGCGGTGTGGAGCAGTACCTGGGCGACTTAGGCTTTGACGTGAAGGTCAGCACCAACGAAGCCCACCTCTGCTGCGGCTCCGCAGGCACCTACTCCGTGCTCAACCCCGACATCGCCTATCAGTTACGCGATCGCAAGCTGGGCAACCTAGGCGAGATGCAGCCCGAAGTCATCGTGTCGGCCAATATCGGCTGCATCACCCATTTGCAAAGCGGTACGGCGACGCCGGTTAGGCATTGGGTGGAGGTGTTGGATGAGGCGTTGGCTATATGAAGTTCGACTCATATCACGTACTGCTATCGGCCAAAGCAGACAAACAAGAATTTCCCCAATTGCAGACAGTCATTCCCTATTCGGGGATAGTCTTGATCAGTGCGAACAGCTAGACTGCGCGATAGATTAGATATTCGTTAGGCATCTGATGGCGAGCACTATCGACAAGTGGGAGCGATTCCTTGATCCTGAGGTAGTCAGACCGTCCCTATTTCTAGCGACGATGTTTATCACCACATTCGAGATCCTCAAGGACTCGATCGTGGACGACGTTCGCGACTTTTACACGGACGGGTTTGATGAGCATGGGCCAATTGTTGGGACTGAGTACAAATCAAAAGTCCTATCCAAGAACAAGAGCCCGCTATATGCGTCCCTTCAATGGCTACGAGAGAACGATGCAATTGACGATGATGACCTAGTCACCTTTGAAAAACTGAAGATCACCCGCAATCAACTAGCCCACCAGCTCTTCGACGTGGTGACTGGGCAAGTCGAGTCGGCCCATCAAGCTCAGTTCGCAGCCCTAGTGGCGCTGTTGCGCAAGATTGGCGTATGGTGGGTAGTCAATGTAGAAATTTCGACCAATCCAGACTTCGATGGGCAGGAGGTTGACGAAGCGGGCATCGTTCCTGGTTCGATCCTCTCGCTGCAAATGCTCATCGAGGTGGCGTCCGGAAACACGGAACTCCTTGAGCGTTGGCGCAAGGAGCACGCGAAGGGGCAAACAGAGGCCTACCCCTCGCTCAAGCGGAGCGCCAACGGCAGGCCGCTTAGCTCGAACATTAGACCGCTTTAAAACACACCGAGAGAAATCACATTGGCACATCTGACAGATATGGAAGAACTGCTAGCCAGGATTCCTGGATCCGACATCCGCGACTACATGCGTGAAGCACTGAGCTGCTATATGGCCGGAGCCTACCGTGGCGCCCTAGTTCTGAGTTACATCGCCTTGTTCGACGACTTGTTGGCAAAGCTGGGCGAGTTGGGGAACGTAAATTCGGAAGCAAAGTCGATATTTACAGAGGCAAACAAGAAAAAGGCTGACCAAGATGTCTACGAAAGCTACCTTATAGATCAACTGACATCCAAGAGCCTCGTTTCCGGCCTCGACTCATCGTTTCTCACAACCCTTCGGACCCTACGGAATAAGTCTGCGCACCCATCAGGTCACAAACCCTCACCCGAGGAGGCCAGGTTTGTCTTCTTCGAAACCATTGATCGTTTCCTGTCCAAACCAATCCTTTCCACCACCCAGTTGGTCGACGAAATCGTAGCAAGGCTAAAGAACAGCAACTTCTTTCCAAGCACATCTATCTCAGACATCAGAAATGTCGTCAGAGACGAACTGGCTAGCCTTCATAATGAAGCAATGCCTCAGCTAGTCGCAAAAATGGCTGCTGCGGTCACCTCCACTGATCCTTCGATAAAGAAGAATTCGAGCTACTTTTTGATAGGCCTGTCTAAGCTGGACAAGCCTTCAGCGAACGCCGCTCTTCAAACCAAGTTGATTACATCGAAGGCTGATGATGCCGATTACCATGACGTGATCACTCAAGCCATATCAGCCAACGGGAAGCTAATTTCTGGCATCGGTGGCACTCCTGTCGAACGCGTGCGAGCGATACTTGCGAAAAAGATTTCTGAGGTTACAAGCGCGCTTAGTGAGACCAAGCTGACACACCCGACGACCGCGCTAATCTCCGTAGCAGAGGCTATGTCGGAGGCTGATTTTCTGGCAAAATTCAAGCCAGAAATCGAAGCACTATTTGAGAAAAGAGCCCACTCTGAGTTTGTAGTTAAGCTTGTCAAGGACAAGTCGAGTCTCCTTCCGATATACCTTCCAATTCTCCTTGCAAAAGCTGGATCTACCGACTTCGCCACAGCCAACTCTTTCTCGAATGCCGTTGAGGCGCTTGATGGCTCTCTCGGAGAAATTCTCACTGACGAGCATTCGTTGCAACTTATCGTCGCAATCATGCAAGCCGCGAACTATGGCGCTTGGTCGGCAAAGGCTGCTGTCAGCGCCAAGTTCGCAGGAGTCCCCACCTTGAGGTCTAAAGCCGCCGCGTTCATCACTGCGAACGAGACGGCTGCCGCTGCACTCATCGAGAAAAAGCTGAGTGAAACCAAACCCATGAGCGAATTTGTTGCAGCCAACCTTACGGACGAAGCTGTTTAACTGGTCGTTTAATTCGGACAAGCATGCTTTGCATGGTTGCCTGTTAACTTTGACTTTGACTTTGAACGTCTGCTTTTTCAGACAAGCTATTTCTGTTTCGGGCACAAAGAGGACGCACCACAAGCAATTGATCAATCGACCGTAGCTCCCGACTCCCTGACAATTTTGGCCCAGCGCGCAATGTCCTCTTGCAACTGAGCCGCAAATTGCGCCGGGGTAGCGGTGGCCAGTTCCACACCCTGCGCCACCAATTTCTCCTGCAAGTCCGGCGCGGCCAGCACTCGTCTCATGGCGTCTTGCAACTGCGCTTCAATCTCGGGCTTCACGCCGCGCACGCCGAACAGGCCGACCCACAGCGTGCCGCTGTAACCCGGCACTTGTTCGCCAATCGCTGGCACAGCAGGCAAGACCGATGAGCGCGTGGGCGAGCTCACGCCCAGGGCAATCAGGCGGCCGGCCTTGAGGTGCTGCATGACGGAGGGCAGGCTGGCGAAGGCCATGGGCACTTGGCCGCCGATCACGTCCGTCATCGCCGGGGCAACGCCTTTGTAGGGGATGTGTTGCAGCTTGATGCCAGCCATGCTGTTGAGCATCTCGCCCAGCAGGTGATTGAGCGTGCCGTTGCCTGCCGAGGCGTATTGGTATTGGCCCGGCTTGCTCTTGACCAGTTTGAGAAATTCTTCCAGCGTTTTGGCCGGGAATGCAGGGTTGACCACCAGCACATTGGGCACCGAGCCCACCAGCGCGAGCGGGGTGAAGTCTTTCACCGGGTCGAACCCCGGCGTCTTGTACACAGCCGGGTTGATGGCTTGCGCGCTGCTGATGGTCATGAGCAGGGTGTGGCCATCTTTGGGGGCTTTGGCCACCAGCACCGTGCCGATGTTGCCGCCCGCGCCGGGGCGGTTGTCCACCACCACGTTGCCGGGCAAGACCTCGCCCAGTTTCTGCGCCACCAGTCGCCCAACGATGTCGTTGCTGCCGCCAGCGGCTTGCGGCACGATGACGGTGATGGGTTTGCTGGGGAAGTCTGCCGCGCTGCACACGCCGAGGTAGGCAGTCAGTACCAGGGGCCAGAGGCGGAATAATTTGGGGTTTTTCATGGGCGGGAATCTCAGAGAGGTTGACGACAGCGCAGAATCACGGATGTGGCGCATCATACGGCCCTGTGCGGGTTGCAGTGGATGCCCCGTTTTGACACCCTTGTTGTTGATTTAAACCGAGCCGACATTGATTTTGAAACAAACTTCACTGCCAAATAAGCCTGCAAGGCTCAGAAGAAGTGCATGGGCAGCTTCATTTTTAATAGCACTTCAACTTCTGTTGGTTGTGCCATCGCAGGCCCAGTTGCCGACCTTGGGCGACGGTGCCGACATGAGCGCGAACGCAGAGCGCCGCATTGGTGACAACATTGCCCGCCAGATATACCGCGACCCGGACTACACCGACGACCCGGTGTTGATGGACTATGTGCGCAGCATTTGGCAGCGCCTGATGCAGGCCGCACGACTGCGCGGTGAGCTCGCCCCCGAGTTGGAGGAGGCCTTTGCTTGGGATGTGGTGCTGGACCGCGACCGCAGCGTGAATGCCTTTGCCCTGCCGGGTGGCTATATGGGGGTCAACTTGGGGCTGCTGGCGGTGGTGACCAGCGAGGACGAACTGGCCTCGGTCATGGCGCATGAACTTAGCCACATCACGCAGCGTCATATCTCCCGCCTCACGGGGCAGAGCAGCAAACAAGGGCCTTTGTTGATCGCGGCCATGATCTTGGGCGCGTTGGCGGCCAGCCGCAATCCGCAGGCGGCCACGGCTATGATCGCGGGTGGGCAAGCTGTGGCTATTCAGGGGCAACTCAATTTCTCTCGCGACATGGAGCGTGAGGCCGACCGCGTGGGCTACGGCGTGTTGACCCAGGCTGGCTATGCCCCAGAAGGCTTTGTCACCATGTTCGAGAAGCTGCAACAGGCCAACCGGTTCAATGACTTGGGTGGCTTCCCCTACCTGCGCAGTCACCCCATGACAACCGCGCGCATCGCGGACATGCAGGCGCGCCTACAGCTGCTGCCCCCCACCACGTTCAGCCTTTCCGTGGCGCACAGCTTGCTGTCCGCACGGGCGCAGGTGCTGAGCCACACAGATACTGAGAGTTTGCGCAGCGCAGTGAATGCAGCGAGTGATCCGCAGTTGCCTAAGCTGACTGTGGCTCGCCAAGCGGGTGTGCTGTATGGCGCGACCTTGGCCGCATCGCTGCAACGCGATTTTGAATCAGCTGATCGTCAATGGAGCCGTTTGCAGGACCTCATGCGGAGCCAAGTGCCCCTACCTGTCCAAGCTGCCCGTTGGGTTCGCCTGCTGGGTGCAGAGGTTTCACTGGCCTCGGGCAAACCCGTTCAGACCTTGCAGCGGCTGGGGCAGGGCGCGGGGCAAGCCTTAACGAGTGCCATGCCCAGACCGGAGTTGTTTTTGTGGGCGCAGGCCATGACGCAGCTGGGCAAAGCCGATCAGGCTTCACTGGTGGCTCAGCAATTGCAAACCTGGGTGGCCAACTGGCCACGCGATGCGCAGGCCTGGCAGTTGTTGTCGGCGGCCTACTTGGCCCAAGGTTTGAACCTGAGTGCGGTGCGGGCAGAGGCCGAAGGGCGTGCGGCGCAGCTTGACTTTGCAGCCGCAGTGAACCGCTTGAAAGCAGCGCAAGACATGATGCGCCAAGGGGGAAAAATCGACCACATCGAGGCGTCCATCATTGACACCCGCGCCCGCGAGTTTGCGCTAAGGCTTCGAGAACAGTCGCTCCAGCGCTGAGTCAATCACCAGGCATAGGGCTGAGTAAATCAACGACCCCAGCAATGCGGCGACAAAGCCCTGCACCTCAAAGCCGTTGAGCATATGAGCGGCGGCCCAGAACAGCAGAGCGTTGATGACGAACAGAAACAGCCCCAGCGTGAGCACCGTCACGGGCAGGGTCAGCACAATCAGCAGCGGGCGCAAAAAGATGTTGAACAAGCCAATGACCAAGGCCGCACTCAGCGCCACGGCATAGCTGGTCACAACCACACCGCTGTAAATCTGAGCGACGGCCAACAAGGCAGTGGCACAAAGTAGCCATTTGATGATGAGTTTCATGGTGGATAAGCATAGCACTCCACCATGAAACTCAAGCCCCAATTTTGCTTACTCTGAGGCCAACATCAGCACAGCTCCCATGCCGGTTACAGCCGCTGGTAAGGCCCATTTAGAGGGGTTCTCTGTGGGCTGATCGGCGGTCAGGGGCGACAAATCCTGTCCAAACTTGGGACGCCGTGCGTCCATGACGTGGGCCACGCCATGTTCGGTCTGTAGCTGCCGTGTTAGAGCCACCAAATCACCATGCGCAAGCAGGGTCGTCACCTTATCACCTTGGGTTTGTAGCTTTGTCACCAACCCGGCAAATAAGGTTTCCGCCCATTTGGCGCGCCAGCTATTGACGGCTGAAGGTGATATCCATTGGCTTGCATGTCTCGTCAAATGGGGTGCGCAGGCCACCAAAATCCAGTGCGTAGCGTGTTCCGCTGGGCCTGCCGTGCGGTTTTTCATCGGTGCCAGTTGTTGCAGCGAATAGTCTGGATCGTCCAGGTAAACAATGATTTTTTCCATGATGAACTCCTTGTCGTGAATGAAAGAAAACAAAATGCTTTGACGAGGCGGGTCAGGCAGCTTGACCGGAGCCTCCTTTCTGGCTGTGCCGATGGGCGCTCCACCAGCCAGCGGCCAGTACGCCCGCCACAGCGGCGGCATAGGTGAACCAACGTGCAGCGGTGTTGAGCAGCGCGGGTGGGTCAAACACGTCGTCAAGCAGCGGCTCGCTCACAATCATCTTGGCGGCTGTAAAGGCCAATACGGCGGCCCCCAGCTTGATGATGAGGGGGAAGCGCTCGACCAGTTTGAGCACCAGTGAGCTGCCGAACACGACGATAGGTACGCTGATCAGCAGGCCAATGATGACGAGGTCAAAAGAGCCATGCGCCGCCCCGGCGACCCCAAGCACGTTGTCCACACCCATCAGTGCATCTGCGACGATGATGGTTTTCATGGCACCCCAAAAGGTGCCGACCACAGGGCCTTGGTGCTCGTCGTTATGCGTGTCGTTGAGTAGTTTGTAGGCAATCCAAAGCAGCCCCAAACCACCAACCAACATCAAGCCCGGGATCTTGAGCAGCCAGACCACGCCCACGGTCATGACCGAGCGAACGAGAATGGCCCCGACAGTGCCCCAGACAATGGCTTTTTGCCTCAGCTTAGGCGGCAAACTTCGCGCCGCCAGCGCAATCACAATGGCATTGTCGCCAGCCAGCACCAAGTCAATGAGGATGATGGCCATGAGAGCGGACCACCACGCAGTAGATAAAAATTCCATGACAAAACTCCGAGTTGTAACGATCAACAACCTGGACAGATTTCGTCAAAAAAAGATGCGGTCAAAAAAGACCATAGACACGCTTCGACGAAACCTGTAACAGGCTCCAATCGAAGGTCTTGCTCGGCATGGTGAAATGCTGAAATTGCCCAACAAGCCGGAAGTATTTATTAACTACTTCGTAATGACGACTTGCTGATACCCGCTGCAACAATGTCGTTTTTGACACTTCCCTAGCTGCAACGAGCGGGAGCTACTCCCCTTCGTGAAAGAATTAGATCACGCTTTTAGCAGCAGTGCAAACTTTTTTTTGCAGCCTTCTTTCTGCAAAGGCGAGTGATCGCATGCAGGCCTGCGCGCTATCATCAATGCCCACAAGAAACACTCCCATGGCCGGCATCCACATCACTGACATCGAAGCTGCCATCAACTACTGGCGCGAGCGCAAACCCTCACCCGACGGCGTAACCCTGGCACCGGAAATCCGCGCGTTGGCGGAGGTCTATGCCCTCATGATTTACTACCATGAGAGCGAGGCTGATGAGTTCACTTTTCCGACCAAGGCGCTGCAAGCCTGGATGACTTGGTACGAGAGCACCATGGACACGCCCTGCATCGCCATCTGCTCCACCAGCCAGGGCGATGAGACCTGCAAAGGTTGTGGACGTAGCTTTGAAGAAGTGCAGCACTGGCCTGCGCTGCGCCCAGCTGAAAAGCGCCAAGTCTGGCGTCGCATCACGCTGCATGGAGATGCTTGGCGTTTTAATCGCTATGCGGAGCGGGCGAAAGAAAAGCCAAGCGAGTGACGCATCACTTCCAGCGTACTGGCTCAATATCCACGTTGCGCTGACCATCACCCAGCATCAACACGCCCTCTTGTATCGTCGCTTGCAACTGCATATTGCGCTGCGCCAGTGCGCCCAGGGCTTGTGAAGCTTCGGTCGGCACGCGGTAAACACTGAGGTTTTTGGGCCGCGCAAGTTTGGCCTCCATCCCGCGCCACCATACCTCGGATGAGTGGGCAAAGCAGTACAACAGCACCTCGTCAGCACGTCCGCAGGCCTTGAGCAGAGGCTTGTCCTCGGGCTGGCCGACCTCGATCCACATGCGGGTCAGGCCCGTGAAGTCACGCAGCCAAACGTCCGGTTCGTCCGGGTCAGACAGACCCGCGCCAAAGGCCAGCGTGCCATCACCGCCGCACACGCTTTGCAACTTGTAGGCGTTGAACGCCAATGCCACCAGTCGCACCATCATGCGTTCGTCAGTTTCGCTCGGGTGCCGTGCCAGCGTCAGGCTGTGGTCGGCGTAGTAGCCGTGGTCAATGTCCGCAATTTGCAGACTGGCTTTGAAGATGGTGGATTTGAGGGCCATCAGACTCTTTTCGCCAACTCCGCCGCCTTGCCGATGTAGCTGGCTGGCGTCATGGCCAAGAGGCGCGCTTTGTCGGCCTCAGGAATCTCAAGTTCACGGATCAGTTGGTGCAGGGCCTGCGCGGTCACGGTCTGACCACGAGTGACTTCTTTGAGCTTCTCGTAAGCACCTTGCACGCCAAAGCGGCGCATCACGGTTTGGATCGGTTCGGCCAGCACTTCCCAAGAGGCGTCCAAGTCAGCGGCGATGGCGTCGGCGTTGAGTTCGAGCTTGCCCAGGCCGGTACCCAGGGACTGATAAGCCAGCACCGCATAGCCCAGGGCCACGCCCATGTTGCGCAGCACGGTGGAGTCGCTCAGGTCGCGTTGCCAGCGGGAGATGGGGAGCTTTTCGCTCAAATGCCGCAGCATGGCGTTGGCCATGCCGAGGTTTCCTTCGGCGTTTTCAAAATCAATCGGGTTGACCTTGTGCGGCATGGTGGACGAGCCAATCTCGCCCGCCTTCAGGCGCTGCTTGAAGTAGCCCAGGCCCACGTAACCCCAGATGTCGCGCGACAGGTCGATCAGAATAGTGTTGGTGCGTGCCACGGCGTCAAACAGCTCGGCCATGTAGTCGTGCGGCTCAATCTGTGTGCTGAAGGGCTGAAAAGTCAGGCCCAGGCCCAGCGGCTGGGGCGTTTCCACCACGCGGCGGCTAAAGCCTTCCCAGTCAAACTCGGGCCAGGCGGACAGATGGGCGTTGTAATTGCCTACCGCACCGTTCATCTTGGCGGTGATTTTGACAGCGGCAATGCGCTCCAGCGCGCCTTGCAAGCGCATCACCACGTTGGCGATTTCCTTGCCCACGGTGGTCGGGCTGGCGGTTTGGCCGTGGGTGCGGCTGAGCATGGGCACCTCGGCATACAAATGCGCCATCTCGCGCAGCTTGAGCACGAGGCGGTCCAGCGCCGGGGTCAGCACCACGTCGCGCGCGGCACGCAATTGCAAGGCGTGGCTGGTGTTGTTGATGTCTTCACTGGTACAGGCAAAGTGCACAAACTCGGCGGCTTTTTCCAGCTCGGTACGGGCCTCGAACTTGGATTTGATCCAGTACTCCACCGCCTTGACGTCGTGGTTGGTGGTCTTTTCAATCTCTTTGATGGCCATACCATCTTCTTCGGAGAAATTTTTCACCAAAGCGAGTAAGTAAGTGCGTGCTCCGGGTGAAAGGGTCTTGAATTCAGGAAAGCCTGCATCACTCAGGGCAATGAACCAAGCCACTTCGACCTGAACGCGGCGGTGCATGAAACCTTGTTCGCTCATCAAGGGGCGCAAGGGTGCGAGTTTGGCGGCGTAGCGGCCGTCGAGCGGGGAGAGGGCGGAAATGGAGGAGAAAGTCATGGTTGGATTGTAGTTTGACTCCTCCGCCAAGTGTGCCAAGCTTTGGCGTAGTGACTCAGGTTCAGGCCCCAGCCGAGCGCTCCCGCGCAAACGCCACATACCAGTCCAGGCAGCCCGCGTTCGCCATCGCATCGCGGTTCAGCACCTTGTCAATGGGCTGGCCCAACAGCAGTTTTTTGATGGGCAGCTCCTGCTTCTTGCCGGTCAAGGTGCGCGGGATTTCTGGGACTTGAAAGATGTCATTGGGGACGAAGCGCGGGGAGAGCGCTGTTTTGATCGCTGTGTTGAGCTTGGCGCGCAGGGCCGCGTCCAGCGTGATCCCTTCGCGCAGCACCACGAAGAGCGGCATATAGCTCTCGCGCCCCAGGTACTCCAGATCAACCACCATGGCGTCCAGCACCTCGGGCAGGGCTTCTACCGCGCTGTACAGCTCGCTGGTGCCCATGCGCAGGCCGTGGCGGTTGATGGTGGCGTCAGAGCGGCCATAGATGACACAAGCGCTGGAGCCCGAATGCGGGACGAGCTTGAGCCAGTCGCCGTGGCGCCAGACCGGCCCGGCCTCTGGGCCTGCATCACCGCCGCCAGGAAGGCGGCCTTGTCCCGCTGGGTACATGTCGAAATAGCTGCCCAGGTAACGTTGGCCGCTGGTGTCACCCCAAAAGTACAACGGCATAGACGGCATGGGCTGCGTACACACCAGCTCGCCTACCTCGCCGACGACGGGCTGGCCCTGCTCGTTCCAGGACTCGACGGCGCAGCCCAAGAGGCGGCATTGCATTTCGCCGGGGATGGCCGGTAGTTCCCGATTCCCGCCAATAAAAGCGCCTGCAAAGTCAGTGCCACCCGAGATGTTGCACCACCAGATGTCTATTTCCGTTCGTCCTGAGCTTGTCGAAGGACTGGCTTCGACAGGCTCAGCCCGAACGGAGTTTGACTGGCGAATGCGTTTGAATTGCGCCGTCCCCCAGTTCTGCACCTCTTCGCTCAACGGCGAGCCCGTGCTGGCCAGGGCGCGCACGCGGCTCAGGTCACCGCACTGAGAGAGGTCAATATCAGCCTTCATGCAATTGGAGAAGAAGGCGGCACCGGCACCGAAGAAGCTGGCGCGCACGTCAGCGCCAAAACGCCACAGTGTGCCCCAGTCAGGCGCGATTTTGTTGCCTGCACCATCTACCGTGGCCCCGCCAGGGCTGCCGTCAAAAATGCAGCAGGTGGTGCCGTTGAGCAGGCCGGCCATCTGCGCGTTCCACATCACCCAGCCGGTGGAGCTGTACCAGTGGTAGCGTTCGCCAAACGAGTTGGGGGCGTAGCTGCAGCCGATGTCGTTGCCCAGCACTTTGAGCGCCAACGCCACGATCATGCTGCCGCCGTGGCCGTGCACGATAGGTTTGGGCAGGCCGGTGGTGCCGCTGGAATAGACGATCCACAGTGGGTGGTCAAACGGCAACCAAAGTGGCTCGAAGTTCGCAGTTTCTGCATCATTTTGAGCAGTAGCGGTTTGAAAGTTGGCCAGAGAAGCGCCCGATTCAATAGCAAATGTTGGCGACCCCAAGTTGCTTTGCACGATGAGGTGTGTGACTGTGGGTAGCGCCGCGCACAGCTCGGCCACCACGTCACTCCGATCCATGTCGCGCCCGCCGTAGCGCACGCCGTCGCAGGCAATCAGCACCTTGGGTTCGATCTGGCGAAAGCGATCCAGCACGGCAGCCGTGCCCATGTCGGGCGCGCAAATGCTCCACACGCCGCCCAAGCTGGCCACCGCCATAAAGGCCACCATGGCTTCAGGAATATTGGGCAGGTAAGCCGCCACGCGGTCACCGGGTTGCAGGCCCTGGCGTTTCAGGTGCAGGGCCAGTGACGCCACTTGTCGGCGCAACTCGGGCCAGCTCAACTCCCGCGCCGCCAGACCCGCGCTCAGGCTTTGCTCGTTGTGGCTGATGAGGGCGGGCAGACCTGCTGCGTGCGCAGCATCGACATGGCGAAATACCTGATGCACGTAGTTGACCTGCGCCCCGGGGAACCAGACTGCACCGGGCATGCGGTTGAGCGCTAGCGCGGCGCTGTGCTTTGTTGGGGACTGCAAAACAAAGTAGTCCCACACGCTTTGCCAAAAGGCGTCCAGATCCGTGGTGGACCAACGCCACAGTGCGTCGTAGTCGGCAAAGCGCAGGCCGCGTTCATCACGCAGCCAGTCTTGGTACAGGCGGATCTGGGGTAGGTAGGGCGCTGGGTGGTGCGGCGTTTCAGGTGGAGTCAGGGTAAGCATCAAGGTACGAGGGTGTTGCCCAAACTGGGCAGCCAAGTGGCGATTTTGGGGAAGACGGCAATCACGATGATGGCGGTTAGCAAGGCGATCCAGTAGGCCACCGAGCCTGAGAAAATTTCACTGACCGATAGATTCTTTTCGTCCGTCACCGCCGCTTTCACCGTGAAGACCAAAATGCCAAAAGGCGGTGTCAGCAGGCCAGTCTCAATCGCCAAAATACCCAAAATAGCGAAGGCAATCGGGTCGAAACCCACTGCCACTGCCACCGGGGCGAACACCGGCACGGTGAGCAAGATGATGGAGATCGAGTCGATGATGCAACCCAAGATAAACCAAACCAGCACCATCAGCGTCAGGATGACATAGGGCGATAAGCCGGAGCTCAAGAAAAACTCTTTAGCAGCACCGGTGATGCCGGTGGTGGCCAGCACACGTGAGTAGAGCTGCGCCGTGACCAGCAGCAACAAGAGCGGCGCTGATGTCTTGCCCACCGACAAAATCACCTCCACCATTTCTTTGCCGCGCATGCCGCGCAACAAGGCCAAAATCAAAGCCAGCGTGGCCCCGACGCCCGCACCCTCCGTCGGGGTGAAGGCCCCCAGCCAGATACCGCCCAACACTAAAAACACCAGCGTAATGATGCCTAGCGTGCTCCACAAAATGGTGGTCAGCGAGGCTTGTTCTTCCAGGTCGTTGGCATTGCGGGCGGCCAGTTGCTCGGTCGGTAAGTTGTCGCCTTCACCCACGCGCTCAGGGTGAACCTTGGCCACCCAAATGATGTAGCCAATGTAGAGCGACACCACCAGCAAGCCGGGGATGATGCCCGCGATAAACAGTTTGCCAATGGCCAGTTCGGTCAGCACACCCCACACAATCATCAGCACCGAAGGTGGGATCAGCATGCCTAAGCAAGCGCTGCCCGCAATGCAGCCCAGCGAGAACTTGCGTTCGTAGCCAAAACGGCGCATCTCAGGATGGGCAATTTTGGAGAACGCTGCCGCAGCGGCGATGGACACACCGGTGACAAAAGCAAACACCGCGTTGGCCAGCACCGTGGCCACACCCAGGCGACCAGGCACCCATTTGGTCAGGCGATTGATGAGCGTGAACAGGTCACGCGCCGCACCACACTTGGCTAGAAATTCCCCCATCAGCATGAACAGTGGAATGACAGCGAAGACGTAGTCCCGCAGCGCCTCATACGCAGTGCCCGCGCTAAAGCGCTGCACCATCTCCATGTCGCCATTGATGAGGTAGATGCCCAGCAAGCTGGTCAGGCCGAGTGAGACAGCGATGTGAAAGCCGCAAAAAACCAAGGTCAGCAAAACGCCGACCAGGATGATCATGTCGATGGGATTGAACATTTTTTATTCCTTATCAGTGCGACACGCCTGCACCTTCGGGCGGTTTGCCCGTCAGCGCCAACTTGGCGTTCTCAGCCATCAGCAGCAAATAGCTGGTGGCCGCCAGACCCGTGCCCAACACCATCACAAAGCGAGTGGGCCAGGCGGGCACGCGCAGCGCACCTTCGCCTTCAAATTCGTTCGACATCCAGGCGTGCACGGCGGGCTCCAGGCTGCCCCAGCAAAGGAAGCCAAACAAAATTGCGCCCAGCAACGCGCCGATGGTCGTCATCCACGACTGCACACTGGGCGGCAGCTTGGTGACGAAGGCGTCCACATGCAGCATGCCGCCGGATCGGATGGCGTAGCCCGCTTGCAAAAAGCAGATCATCACGATGGAGGTGGAGACGATTTCCGGCGTCCCTTTGATCGGGGTGTTGAGCAGCACTCGGCCCAGCACATCGGCCACCACCAAAAAGCACAGCCCAAAGGCGAGGAACGCGGCCACGTACATGAAGGCGCGCGTGATGAAGTCATTGAGCTTGGTCAGCATGATGAATCCTGAAAAATTCGTTTGAGCTGAAAAAATCCGTCCGTCCTGAGCTTGTCGAAACGTTTCGACAAGCTCAGGGTGACGGTGTTAGTCGGTCGAAAAGGGGCTTATTTGATCGGGTAGCGCACGGGCCACTTGTAGCCCAGCTTCTCGGCCTCATCCATCGCCAGCTTCATCACTTGAGAGCCTGGCAGCCCCATCTTGTCCAACTCATCTGCGCGCTGTTGCGGCCAGTTGGTGAGCGATTTGGCCCACTCCAGACGAACCGAGTCCGGCACCTTTTTGACCACGGCGCCCACGCGCGTCAATTCGGCCATTTGTTTGGGGTAGTTTTCTTCGTTCACCGTGCCGGTCAGTGCTTCGTACTCGCGGCCCACTTCAACGATGATGTCTTGCACTTCTTTGGGCAGCCGGTTAAACCGCGACTTGTTCATGGTCAGGCCGTGCCAGGTGAGCGCACCGAAGCCAACCTCGGTGTAGTACTTGGCCACCTCGGTCAGCTTGAAGTTGACCCAGCCCGAGGGGAACATGATCCACCCGTTGTATACGCCGGTTTGCATGGAGGTGTAGGCCTCTGGCAGGGCTGACTGCACGGGCGTGGCCCCGGCAAATTCCAGCCACTTGAGGTTCAGGCCCGCGCCTGCGATCTTGCGGCCTTTGAGGTCTGATACGTTGTTCCATTCAAACGTGGTGCCCAGGTTGTAGCCGGTATCACTGATCAGACCGATGAGTTTCTGGTTGTATTTGTCCTCCAGCACCTTGGTCATGTAGGGCACTTTGTCGTACACGGCACGGGCAATTTTAACGCTCATCACGGGGCTCATGGTGCCAAAGGGCAAGGCGGCCATGAAAGAGTGAACGGGCAGGTTGCTGGGCTCAAAACCGAAGTTGTAGCCGCCAATGTCAACAATGCCGGACTGCACGCCTTCCAGCGTGTCAGCCGTCTTGACCATGGAGCCGCCGTAGCCTTCAATAAAGTCAACCTTGTGCTTGGTGCGTGCGGCCACACGCTTGGTGACCTCAGGCGCAAAAAAACTTTGCATCAGTGCCACATAGGTGTTGGCCGTGGCATGGCCTGAGGCAATGCGCAGCTTGATGTCTTCAGCGTTGGCGATTTGCGCTGACAGGCCGATCACGGCTACGGCCATTGCAACAAGAGTTTTGACGGGTTTGAACATATGTATCTCCTCGGGGTTTTAGGGAAAGAAAAACAAACAGATGGGGCTTATGGGGTGATGATGGTGGAGCCCGTGGTGCGGCCTGACTCCAGATCACGGTGCGCCTGAGCGATGTCGTCCAGCGCATAACGCTGGTTGATGGAAACTTGTAACACGCCCTTCAAAATCAGGTCGAACACGGCCTTGGCCGAAGCTTGCAGTTCTTCAGGCTTGGCGGTGTAGGTCACCAGCGTGGGTCGGGTGAAATAGAGTGACCCCATTTTTTGCAGCGTTCCCGCTTCCACTGGGGGTGGTGCGCCCGTGGTGGTGCCAAAAGAAACGAACAGGCCACGCGGTGCCAAGGCGTTGAGTGACTGCTCAAAACTGCTCTTGCCCACCGAGTCATAGACGACTGGCACGCCCGCGCCACCCGTCAGCGCTTTCACACGCGCCACCACATCTTCAGACGTTCGGTCAATGCACTCGGCATAGCCGTTGGCCAGCGCCAATGCCACTTTGGCAGGTCCGGCGGCCACGCCAATCATGCGCGCACCCAGGTGCTTGCCCCACTGCCCCGCCAGCAGGCCAACGCCCCCGGCGGCAGCGTGAAACAGCACCGGCTCGCCTGGTTTGACGGCGTAGCAGCGGTTGAGCAAATACTCAGCCGTCATGCCTTTAAGTAGTACCGCAGCAGCCAGCTCGTCACTGATGCCGTCGGGCGTTTTGACCAGTCGTGCGGCTGGGTACACGCGGTAGGTGGCGCAGGAGCCGGGTGCGCCCCCGGCGTAGCAAACACGGTCGCCGACCTTGAGCGTGCTTACGCCCGCGCCCACTTGCTCCACCACACCCGCGGCCTCAGTTCCTAGGAAGGCAGGCATGGGCAGCGGGTACAGGCCTGAGCGGTGGTAGATGTCCTGGAAATTCAGACCAATGGCGGTCTGGCGGATCAGCACCTCACCGGGGCCTGGGGCGGCGATATCAATGGTTTCAAGGGCGATGACTTCAGCGCCGCCGTGGGCTTGGATTCGAACTGCTTTGGCTTGCATGATGGGAGCGTTACTTTCAAGGGTGAGGGTTAAAAAAAGACTTGAGATGTCAGAAAAAATGTCGAGACGAAGTTACTTGGCCGCTTGTTCCCCGGTGCTGGTCCAGCTGGCCACGCGTCCAGCACGCACCGCTTCTTCGGCGGTGAAATTCAGCTCCACCTTGATGCCGTTGATGGGCTCGCGCATGAAGAGCTGGTAGAGGTCAGAGTTGTGCGCCTTGCGCTCGTTGAACTCGATGCCGTTACGGGTGAGACGTTCGACAAATTCGGTGATGCCGTCGCAGTTGAAGCAAACATGGTCAATACGCCCCGAGCCCAGCGCGCCTGCGGCGGAGTAGTCATGGCCCTCTTTGTCGCTGGGCGTTTTAAGGTAAGTGTCTTGGTGCGTGGAGTGGCGCGCCTTGCCGATATGCACCACGTCTTGCTCGCCGATGTAGAGCCAGAACACGGGAAAACCAAATTCAGGGTGGTAGCCACTGCGAAACCCCAGGTTGTCGCAAAACCAGTCACGCGTGGCCTCGGGGTCGTGCGTGAGGATCAAAATGTGTTCCATAAACCGAAGTCCCATCAATAACACCTTTCTTTTTAAAACGGGGAATAGCGTAGCGGGTCACTGTCCTCATAAACAGGGGGCTTGTCAAGACTGGTTTTCCCTCTGCCAAGGTCAAGTGTCATCGCTTAAAAACTGTCCATGCGCCTATTCAACACACTACCGTTCGGACTTCTCCTCGCCGCCCTGCTCACCCCCGTGCAAACCCTGCACGCGCAGAGCTTCCCCACCAAGCCCATTCGCCTGGTGGTGGGCCAAGGCGCAGGCGGCGGCATGGACACGCTGGCACGCATCATCGGCCCGCGCTTGTCCACGGCATTGGGGCAATCCGTCATCGTCGAAAACAAAGTGGGTGCGGGCGGCATCATCGCCACCGACTTCGTGGCCAAGTCTCCGGCGGATGGCTACAGCCTGCTGCTCGGGCCCATTGGCAATATGGTCTTCACCCCGCTGCTGGTGCCCAAGCTGCGCTACTCCCCTACCAAAGACTTTGCGCCTGTGTCACTGGTGGCCACTTTTCCGTTGGTGTTGTTGGTTAACGCCAAGCTGCCCATTACCACCGTGCCCGAGCTGGTGGCCTACATGAAGGCCAACCCGGTCAAATCGAACTACGGCGGCTCGGGCCCTGCGTTTCAATTTGCGTCGGAGTTGTTTCGCCTCAAGACCGAGACGCCGGGGGAGTTCATCCAGTACAAAAGCATGAGCGAGACCATCACCGCGCTGATGGCGGGTGATTTGCTGATGTCCATGGTGGACACCGGCCCTGCGGCGCGAGCCATCGCTGCAGGCCATGTGCGGGCGCTAGCCGTGACCGCACCCACGCGCCTGCCCGCCTTGCCCAACGTGCCCACCATGGCTGAAGTCGGCCTGCCTGACTTGGGCTTTCGTTACTGGACGGGCATCTTCGCCCCCGCTGGCACGCCACCCGAGGTGGTTCAGCGGCTAGAGACGGAGATCAACCGCATCGTCAAGTTGCCCGAAGTCGCCGCGCAAATGGCCACGACGCAAGTCACGGCTGCGGGTGGCAGCGCTCAAGAGCTGGCCCAGTTGCTGGCCTCAGATTTGGCGCGTTGGGGTGCCGTAGCGGAGAAGTCGCAGATCAAGCTGCCCGAGTGAGGTTCAGCAAGCGCGCCGCATTCCCCCCGGCCACAGCGGCCAAATCATCACCGCTCAAGCCCACGCCGCGCAGCCAGGCCACCGGGTCTTGCTCGCCCACGGGGTAGTCGCTGCCCATCACGATGCGGTCTACGCCCACGCGATCGATCAGCACCTTCAACACCTGTGGGTCGTACACGCAAGAGTCGTAGTAGAAATGCCGCAGGAAGTCGCTGGGCGTTTTGCCGTCCATGTGGCGCACGGTGTCGGGCCGGTTGGCGGTGTTGCGGTCTAGGCGTCCCATGTAGTGGGGGAAGTAGCCACCGCCATGCGCCATCACGATTTTGATGCCTGCAAACTGCGTCATCACGCCTTCGTAAATCAGAGAGGCCATGCACTTGGCTTCTTCGATGGACTGGCCCAACGAGTTCCACAGCGCGTAGCGTTGAAACCAGGGATCGGTGACCCCCTCGGGGTGAATCCAGGCGGTGATATCGCGCGCATGCACCTCGGCCCAGAAGGGGTGAAACACCGGGTCACCCAGGTACACGCCTTGCGTGCTGGAGGGCAGATTCACCACGCGCAAGCCCATGTCAAAAGCACGCTGTAGTTCTGCCAAAGCCAGCGTCACATCCTGCATCGGCAAGACCATGCTGCCAATGAACCGCGTCGGATGCTGTGTCGCCCAAGCGGCGGCCTGGTCATTGCAGCGCTGGCACAGTGCCAGGTCGGTTTGTGGGTCAGCCCAAGACGTGCCTTGCAACACCGTGCTGGCCGTCACCATCGCCATGTCAATGCCACGCGCGTCCATGTCGGCGATCTCGGCCAGTGGGTCAAACATGCGCGCCATCATGCTCACTGCACCGGGGCGCGGGGCCGAAGCCGGGGTGGCACCAAAGCCGGTGAACACGGTGCGGTTGGTGGAGGCGGCAAACACCTCACGCACCAGCATGTGGGCGTGAAAGTCGATAACCAGCGGGGGCTTAGGGAGCGGGTTGAGGGAGGTCATAGCGGGCTCATCCTTAGGTTAGGGTGTTTTCGTCGTTGACTTAGGTTCGGGCTTTGCAGCAGGCAATTCCCCTTTGTCGCGCCCCGAAAACATCGTCCACCAGACGATCACGACCAGTAAAACGAGCGCACCTAGCGCTTCAAGCAAAATCAGACCCATGAACGATCTCCTGAAATGGGTTGGGATGGGCTGCATTGTAGGAATGCTGGCGGCGTGCGGGGGCGTGCCGCGCCAAACGCGTGCACCCGTCGCTGCTTCCCCTACCTCCCCAAGTTCTCCAAGTTCCTCTAGCACTGCCCCAATATCTGTCGCTGTCCCTGAAGGCTCTGCCCCGCAAGGCTCAGTGCGCCTACAAGCACGCAGCCGCTGGACGCCCGTGGCCTGGAGCGACTTGCCCGGCTGGCAGGACGACCCCCTGCATGAAGCCTGGAACGCCTGGCTCAAAAGCTGTGAGCGCCCCGGCCCCACTTTTGCGCCCCTGTGTGCTGAGGTGCGTCGTTTGAGTCTGGGTAGTGGCGACGAGCAGCGCGACTGGATGATGGCACGCCTGCAGCCCTACCGTGTGGACGCCTTGCAAAGCGGCGCCGGTGATACGCAGGGACTGTTGACCGGCTATTACGAGCCGGTGCTAGAGGGCTCGCGCACAGCGACGTCTGAGTTCGCCGTGCCCCTGTACCGCCCGCCTGCCAACCTGGCCCAGCGCAAGCCCTGGTACACGCGCCAAGAGATCGACACCCAGCCGTCCGTGCAATCTCTGTTGCGTGGGCGCGAGATTGCCTACCTGTCTAACCCAGTCGATGCACTCGTGTTGCAAATCCAGGGTTCGGGGCGCGTGCGTATCGCCGAGGCCAATGGCGACAAGCGCTTGGTGCGCGTAGCCTATGCGGGCAATAACGATCAGCCCTACAAAAGCGTAGGCCGCTGGCTGTTAGACCAGGGCGCGCTGCGTGATGCGTCCTGGCCGTCCATCAAAAACTGGATTGCGCAGAACCCGACGCGCGTGAACGAGATGCTGTGGAGCAACCCGCGTGTGGTGTTCTTCAAGGAAGAAGCCTTGAGCGAGTTGGACGCCTCCTTTGGCCCGCGCGGTGCGCAAGGCGTGGCGCTGACGCCAGGTCGATCTATCGCGGTAGACCCCGGCAGCATCCCCTACGGCACACCGGTCTGGCTGGCCTCCAGCGGACCGCAAGTGCAGTTGCAAAAACTCGTGCTGGCCCAAGACACAGGCTCGGCCATCGTGGGTGCAGTGCGGGCCGACTACTTCACCGGCTGGGACGCGAGCGCCGCCGAGCTGGCCGGGCGGCTTAAACAACCGCTGCGGCTGTGGGTGCTGTGGCCGAGGTGAGTTATTTCGGCGCTTGAAATTTCTCGACTTCGAATGGCAACGGCTTGAGTTTTACGGCAAGATGAGTTCAATCGCATTGCGCACTGAGAAGGATCAATCCTAATGAACGCCCCCCTGCCCGAGCACATCCGCCAAGCGCTGGCCACCGTCACGCTGGACGACAAATACTCACTGGACTATGGCCGCGCCTTCATGAGCGGGGTGAACGCGCTGGTCAAGCTGCCGATGTTGCAGCGCTTGCGCGACCAGTTGGCGGGTAAGAACACGGCGGGCTTCATCAGCGGCTACCGGGGCTCACCCTTGGGTGGCTATGACCAGGCACTGTGGAAGGCCGCGCCTTTTCTGAAAGCGCAAAACATCGTCTTCCAACCCGGCGTGAACGAAGAGCTGGCCGCCACTGCGCTGTGGGGCACGCAGCAGCTGGGCTTTGCGCCGCCGGGCTCGAACAAGTTCGACGGTGTGTTTGGCATTTGGTATGGCAAGGGGCCGGGGGTGGACCGCACGTCGGATGTCTTCAAGCACGCGAACATGGCGGGCACCACACCCTGGGGCGGCGTGATTGCCGTGGCGGGGGACGACCATGTGGCCAAGAGCTCCACCGCTGCGCACCAGAGCGACCATATTTTCAAGGCCTGCGGCCTGCCGGTGTTTTTTCCGGCCACGGTGCAGGAGATTTTGGACCTGGGCATTCACGCCTTTGCCATGAGTCGTTTCTCGGGCGTGTGGGCGGGCATGAAGACGATCCAGGAAATTGTCGAATCCAGCGCCACCGTGATGATTGACCCCGAGCGGGTGCAGATCAAGCTGCCGACTGATTTTGAAATGCCCGTGGGTGGCGTGCACATCCGCTGGCCTGATGGCGCGCTGGATCAGGAGGCACGTTTGTTTGGCAGTAAGTGGTACGCGGCGCTGGCCTACATCCGCGCCAACCGCTTGAACTACAACGCCATCGAGGGGCCGAATGGGGGTAAGGGGGATCGTTTTGGTTTGATCGCCAGTGGCAAGGCCTACAACGACACGCGTCAGGCGCTGCTGGACTTAGGGCTGGACGATGCGGCCTGCCGCCACTTGGGCATCCGCGTGCATAAGGTGGGCGTGGTGTGGCCGCTGGAGGCGCAGCTCACGCGTGAGTTTGCGCAGGGTTTGCAAGAGATTTTGGTGGTGGAAGAAAAGCGCCAAGTCATTGAGTACCAACTCAAGGAGGAGTTGTACAACTGGCGCGCCGATGTGCGGCCCAATGTGCTGGGCAAGTTCAACGAGATGGCGGGCGATTTTTCCGGTGGCGAATGGTCTATGCCGAATCCGAGCGCACACACGCTGTTGCGCGCCAACGCTGACTTGTCACCCGCGCTGATTGCGCGCGCGATTGCGGGGCGGCTCAAGAAGCTCGGTATCGGCGGCGATTGGTCGGCCCGCATCGACGCCCAGCTCGCGCTGCTGGAGGCTAAAGAGCGCGCCATGCAGGTGCTGCACGTACCCGCTGAGCGCCAGCCCTGGTTCTGCTCCGGCTGCCCGCACAACACCTCAACCAAAGTGCCTGAGGGCTCGCGCGCCATGGCCGGTATTGGTTGCCACTTCATGGCAATCTGGATGGATCGCGCCACCGTGGGCTTTACCCAGATGGGCGGCGAGGGTGTGCCCTGGGTGGGCCAGCAGCCCTTTAGCAACGAGCAGCATGTGTTTGCCAACATTGGGGACGGCACCTACTTCCACAGCGGCCTGTTGGCCATTCGCCAAAGCATTGCGGCGGACGTCAACATCACCTACAAAATCCTCTACAACGACGCGGTGGCCATGACGGGTGGGCAGCCGGTGGGCGAGCACGTCAATACGAGCGGCAGCACGGCGGCGTCAGGCCATTCGGTGGCGCAGATGGCGCAGTCCATGCGAGCCGAAGGCGCGGTCAAGATCGTCGTCGTCACCGATGAACCGGAGAAGTACGAGCACGTCAAGCTGGTGGAGGGTGTCGCAGTGGAACACCGCGATGAGCTTGACCGCATCCAGCGTGAGTTCCGCGAGATCAAGGGCACGACCGTCATCATTTACGACCAGACCTGCGCCACCGAAAAACGCCGCCGCCGCAAGCGCGGCACCATGGTGGACCCTGCCGTGCGCGTGGTCATCAACGAGCTGGTGTGCGAGGGCTGCGGCGACTGTGGCGTGCAGAGCAACTGCCTGTCGGTGGAGCCGCTAGAGACCGAGTTTGGCCGCAAGCGCACCATCAACCAATCGAGCTGCAACAAAGACTTGAGCTGCCTCAAAGGCTTTTGCCCCAGCTTTGTCACCGTGGAGGGCGGGCAACTTAAAAAGAAGGCCAAGGCGGAAGTGCCTTCGCCCTATGCGCTGGGTGATTTGCCCGCGCCGCCGCGCTTGCCCACGGGCTCGCTTGACGGCGGCAAGGTCTGGGGCGCGGTGGTGGCCGGGGTGGGGGGCACGGGCGTCATCACCATTGGCCAGTTGCTGGGCATGGCCGCGCACATCGAGGGCAAAGGCATCGTCACGCAAGACGCCGGTGGATTGGCGCAAAAAGGCGGGGCCACCTGGAGCTATGTGCTGATTGCGACGAACGCGAGCGACATCCACACCACGCGGGTGGGCATGGCGGCGGCAGACCTCATCATCGGCTGCGACCCCATCGTCACCGCTGCGCCCGAGACCGTGCTGCGCATGGGCGCGGGTCGCACCCAGGTGGCGCTTAACGCCCACAGCACGCCCACCGCTGCGTTTGTGAAAGACGCCCAGTGGCCCAACCCGGCCCAGGCCTGCATGGCCGAGATCATGCAAACCGTGGGGCAGGGCTGCGTCAGCAGCTTTGACGCCGACGCGGTGGCCACACGCCTCATGGGCGACAGCATTTACACCAACCCCTTGATGCTGGGCTACGCCTGGCAAAAAGGCTGGGTGCCGCTAGAGCGCGCATCCCTGATGCGCGCCATCGAGTTGAACGCCGTGGCCGTGGACCAGAACAAGGCCGCATTCGAGTGGGGCTGCCAAGCCGCCCACCGATGGGACTCTGTTGCGCGCTTGCTCTCGCCGGGGCAGGTGATTGAATTCAAAAAGCTCGAATCATTGGATCACCTGATTGAGCGCCGGGTTGAGTTTTTGACCGGCTACCAAAACGCCGCCTACGCCGAGCGCTACCGGGCCTTCGTACAAAAGGTCAGGGTTGCGACGCCCATTTCTCTTAAATTCACAGAAGCCGTCACCCGCAACCTCTTCAAACTCATGGCCTACAAAGACGAGTACGAAGTGGCCCGCCTGCACAGCGACCCCGCCTTTCTGGCCCGCATCCAAAACCAGTTTGAAGGCGACTTCAAGCTCAACTACCACTTGGCCCCGCCCTTTTTGAGCCCGCGCAACGCCCAAGGCGAGCTGCAAAAGCGCAAGTTCGGCCCAGCCATGTTGACGGGCTTCAAGCTCTTGGCCCGCCTCAAGGGTCTGCGCGGCACGGCGTTTGATGTCTTGGGTCGCACCGAGGAGCGGCGTGAAGAGCGCGCCCTTCTGGCCGAGTACGAGGCCTGTCTCAATGAAATGCTGCCCGCGCTGAATTCAGACAACCACGCCATCGCGCTGGAGATCGCCCGCCTGCCCGAGCGCATCGCCGGTTTTGGCCATGTGAAGGCGCGCAACATCAAAGCCACGCGTGAGGCGTGGGCCGACTTGATGGCGCGTTTTCGTGGATCGCGGGCCTGAACCGCGCCTGATGCAACGCTGTGGGGCTGACCGCCAACTTACCGTCTGAAAAGCTAAGATGCTTGCTTCGTCCCCAAGCCAGCGAATCACCATGACCAACCTCTCTGCCGACTACCAAGCCCTCGCCAACTACCGCCCCAAAAACAAGGTGCGCTTCGTCACGGCGGCCAGTCTGTTTGACGGACACGACGCGGCCATCAACATCATGCGGCGCATCTTGCAAGGCATGGGGGCCGAGGTGATTCACCTGGGGCACAACCGCTCGGTGGATGAGGTGGTGACGGCGGCCTTGCAAGAAGACGTGCAGGGCATCGCCATCAGCTCTTACCAGGGCGGGCATGTGGAGTACTTCAAGTACATGGTGGACTTGCTCAAGGCCCGCGGCGGCGCGCACATCCAGGTATTTGGCGGCGGCGGCGGCGTGATCGTGCCCGATGAAATCCGCGAGCTACAAGACTACGGCGTGGCCCGCATCTTCAGCCCCGAAGACGGCCAGCGCATGGGCCTGGCCGGCATGATTGGCGAGATGGTGATGCGCTGTGACCAGGACTTGACCGTGCATGCACCCAAAGATCTCAGCGCCATTCAGGGCAATAGCGAGTCGTCGTGGCGCGCTTTGGCGCAACTGATCACTTCGATTGAAAACTCAGAAGTCAATCCGGAGCTGCTGGCCCAAATTCGCCAACAAGCAGCGGGCAAAAATATCGCCAGCATTGGCATCACCGGCACCGGCGGTGCGGGTAAGTCCTCGCTCACCGACGAGCTGATCCGCCGCTTGCGCTTAGACCAGGACGACGCTTTGCGCGTGGCCGTGATCTCCATTGACCCATCACGGCGCAAGAGCGGCGGGGCCTTGCTGGGTGACCGCATTCGCATGAATGCCATTGCGCCGTGGCAACAAGGCCAGCGCGTCTTTATGCGCTCTCTCGCTACCCGCGAATTTGGCAGCGAAATCAGCTCCGCCCTGCCCGACGTACTGGCCGCGTGCAAGGTGGCAGGCTTTGATTTGATCGTGGTCGAGACCTCAGGCATCGGCCAGGGCGACGCGGCCATCGTGCCGCTCGTGGACGTGCCCCTGTACGTGATGACGCCCGAGTTCGGCGCGGCCAGTCAGTTAGAAAAAATCGACATGCTGGATTTTGCCGAGTTCGTGGCCATTAATAAGTTTGACCGTAAAGGCGCGAGCGACGCCCTGCGCGACGTGGCCAAGCAAGTGCAGCGCAACAAAGAGGCTTGGACTACACCCGCCGATCAAATGCCGGTGTTTGGCACCATGGCGGCGCGCTTTAACGACGACGGCGTGACCGCGCTGTACCAGGCCATAAAGCCCAAGCTGAAAGCGTTGGGGGTGACGCTCGCTGAGGGACGCCTGCCGCAAATCAACGTGCGCCACAGCACCAACCAAAGCCCCATCGTGCCCGCCGCCCGCACCCGCTACTTGGCCGAGATCAGCGACACCGTGCGCGGCTACAAAAAGCGTGCACGTGCGCAAGCCACCTTGGCGCGCGAGATTCAGCAGTTACAGGCCGCCGCCCGCATGCTCAAAGTCGGCAAACCCGACCGCGCCCCGGCTGCCGAAGCCGCGCTGGACTTGGCAGGGCAACGCAAGGCACAACAAGACGCCGATGCGCGCAAGCTGCTTCAGCAATGGCCTGAGATGCAACAGGCCTACGCAGGCGAAGAGTACGTCGTGAAAATCCGCGACAAGGAAATCCGCACCGCGCTCACCAGCAAATCACTGAGCGGCACGACCATTCGCAAGGTGGCTCTGCCGACGTATGAAGATCACGGCGAAATTTTGAAGTGGTTGATGCTGGACAACGTGCCCGGCAGCTACCCTTACACCGCAGGCACCTTCGCCTTCAAGCGCGAGAACGAAGACCCCACCCGCATGTTCGCGGGCGAGGGCGATGCCTTTCGCACCAACACGCGCTTCAAACTGCTCAGCTCCGGCATGGCTGCCAAGCGCTTGTCCACGGCGTTTGATTCGGTCACGCTGTACGGCAACGACCCCGACCTGCGCCCCGACATCTACGGCAAGGTGGGCAACAGCGGCGTCAGCATTGCCACGCTGGACGACATGAAGGTCTTGTACGGCGGCTTTGATTTGTGCAGCCCCACCACCAGCGTGTCCATGACCATCAACGGCCCGGCACCGACGATTTTGGCCATGTTCATGAACACCGCCATCGACCAGAACCTGGACAAATTCAAGGCCGACAATGGCCGTGAACCCACTGATACCGAAGCCCAAAAAATCCGCGAGTGGGTGCTGGCCAATGTGCGCGGCACGGTGCAAGCCGACATCTTGAAAGAAGACCAGGGCCAGAACACCTGCATCTTCTCCACCGAGTTTTCACTCAAGGTCATGGGCGACATCGCCCAGTATTTTGTGCACCACGACGTGCGCAATTTCTACAGTGTGAGCATCAGCGGTTATCACATTGCCGAGGCGGGTGCTAACCCGATATCGCAACTCGCCTTCACCCTAAGCAATGGCTTCACCTTCGTCGAAGCCTACCTGGCGCGCGGCATGCACATTGATGACTTCGCGCCCAACCTGAGCTTCTTCTTCTCCAACGGCATGGACCCCGAGTACACCGTGATGGGCCGCGTGGCGCGCCGCATCTGGGCCGTGGCGATGAAGGAAAAATACGGTGCGAATGAGCGCAGCCAGAAGTTGAAGTACCACATCCAGACCAGTGGCCGCAGCCTGCACGCGCAAGAGATCCAGTTCAACGACATCCGCACCACGCTGCAAGCGCTCATCGCCATTTACGACAACTGCAACAGTCTGCACACCAACGCCTTTGACGAGGCCATCACCACCCCCACCGAAGACAGCGTGCGCCGTGCCATGGCGATCCAGCTCATCATCAACCGCGAGTGGGGCTTGGCCAAGAATGAGAACCCTTCTCAAGGTGCTTTCATCATTGAAGAGTTGACCGAATTGCTGGAAGAGGCCGTGCTGGCCGAGTTCGAAAAAATCGCCGAGCGCGGTGGTGTGCTGGGCGCGATGGAAACCGGCTACCAGCGCGGCAAGATTCAAGACGAGAGCATGCACTACGAAATGCTCAAACACACCGGCGAGCTGCCCATCATCGGCGTCAATACCTTCCGCAACCCGCATGGCGACGCGGTGCAAGGCAAGCTGGAATTGGCGCGCAGCACCGAAGAAGAAAAGCAGTCGCAGTTGAAGCGCCTGCAAGACTTCCACACCCTGCACGCCAGCGAATCCCCCGCCGCACTCAAGCGCTTGCAGCAAGCCGTGATAGACAACCTCAACGTCTTCGAGGTGCTGATGGACGCCGTGCGGGTGTGCTCACTGGGGCAGATCACGAATGCGTTGTTTGAGGTGGGTGGGCAGTATCGGCGGAATATGTAGAGATTTAAAACTAAAGGAGATAAACGATGGAAGCACCAAAAATTCGCCGCGTGATCACGGGGCATGATGCACAGGGCAAGGCCAAGGTTTTGATGGACGTGCCCTGCTTGCCCTTTAAAGAGGGGCGGCCTGGGGCCTTTATTTCCAACATCTGGACGACGGATGTGTCGCCCGCTAACAACGACGGCCACGCCGATGCGGGCGCGCGTGAGGGGCGTTTCACGATGATTGAAAACGGCACCGTGTTTCGTATTCTGGACTTCAGGCCCGGCATTCAGCAGCGCGTGCACCGCACCGACACGATTGACTACATCACGGTGTTGTCAGGCGAGATCGACATGGAGCTGGAGACGGGCGAAGAGGTACACCTCAAGGCCGGTGACGTGATGGTGCAGCGCGGCACGGTGCACAACTGGATCAATCGAGGCACGGAGTCTTGCGTCATGTCCATCGTGCTGGTGTATGCCAAACCGGTGCAAGCCGGTGAGCAGACCTTGACAGCTGTGGGTTGATTCAGATCGGCTTAAAGCCGATATCGCTGATCAGCTTGCCCCACTTGGAGAAATCACGCCGAATCGTGTCGCTGAAATACTCGGGCGATTCTGTGTGGGCTTCCAGTCCGTAGAGCTTCATTTTCTGAATCACCTCGGGCAGGGCCAAGGCGGCGTTGATGTCGCGGTTCAGGCTGGTGATGATGGCTTGGGGTGTGCCCGCAGGGGCGATCACACCAAACCAGCCGCCGGATGCAAAACCGGGTAAGGCTTCGGCCAATGTGGACACATTAGGCTGGTCGGCTAAGCGCTTAGTCGTGGCAATGCCAAGCAAGCGAACTTTGCCTGCGCTGATCAGCGGTTGCGCGGGCAGGTAGGAGGTCAAGGTGGCGTTGATCTGGCCGCCCAAAATTTCTGTCATGACGGCAGAGACACTTTTGTACGGTACATGCAGGTAGCTAAAGCCACCTTGCACGCGAAAAAGCTCGGTCGCGAAGTGCAAAAAACCGCCTTCACCATTGGTGCCGAAGCTGACTTTGCCAGGGTTGGCCTTGGCATAGGCCAAGAGTTCTTCGGTGGTTTTGTAGGGCAAATCTGGGTTCACCACCAAGGCCAAAAAATTGGAGCCCACCAACGACACCGGCGCAAAATCTTTCACTGTGTCGTAAGCCACTTTTTGGTAAGACAGCGGCACGATGACCATGTTGCCGCCTTGACCACAGCCCAAGGTATAGCCATCGTTAGCGGCTTGCTTGACGAGCATCAGACCGAGTTGCCCGCTCGAGCCTGGGCGGTTTTCCACCACCCAGGGCTGGCCCGTTTTTTCGGTGATTTTTGGGCCGATCAGGCGCATCAACAAATCACAGGTGTCGCCGGGGCCAGCGGGCACGATCACGCGCACGGGCTTGTTGGGGTAGGGCTGGGCGTGAGCGGTAACGCCAATCACGGCGATCAACAGCGTAGATACAACACGCAAGGTTTTGAACATCGTAAAGTCCTTAGAAGTTATGCGCTGTGCGCTCGCATAAAGGCCGTGAATTTTTGCGTGATGGCGGGGTAATGCGGATGCCACTCGGGGAAGGGGATGATGTCGCGGTCTTCGTCCTGGATCGGCAGCTCAAACAGCTCGCTGTTGGCAATCAATTGCGCGCAGGCTTTGCCGCTGATGGAGGAGTGCGTTTTGTCATTGCCAGGGATCACCAGCGTGGGAAAGTTCAAGCCGCGCAGCTCGTCCTCGGGCACGCCCATCACCGGGACCATGGGGCCGCTTAAAAAAGCATCCAACCAGCGCTGCATGATACGGATGTAGTCCTGCGGGTTCATGGCCATCAAACGTTCACGGCTGCTGGGGTTCAAGGCCAAGCGTTCTTGGTAGGGCGCGGTGTTGCACACCGCCGCCATGCCGCCTTCTTGTGCAGCCTTGATGTACTGGCCGTAGTAGATGTTGGGCAAGCGCTGGGCGGGAAAAGCGCCACCGGTGATGCGCATCAGCAAGAGGCCTTTGACGGCGTCCGGGTGGCGGCGCGCCAGCAACATCGACAGGCGCGCCCCGGCTGACGAGCCCCCGGAGAACGCGGGCCCCGCATCTAGGTGCTTGAGCAGTAGGTTGAGGTCATCGGCCCAAATTTCATCTTCGCTGCGCAGGTCATTCTCATCGCTGCCAATCACGATGTCAGATGCGCCAGTGTTGCGCCGGTCATGCGTGAGCACCCTAAAGCCCTGGGCCGCAATCATCTGGGCCAGTGGCACCATCTCAACGCTGCGGTGCCGCCCCCCGGCGTTGAGTGCCAACCACGGGCCGGTGTCGCCGTGGACTTCATAGAAGATGTTGGCTGATTGAATTTTGAGATGGGGCATGCTTACTCCAATTGAATTTTTGCGTCGGCAATGACCTTGCCCCACTTGGCAATCTCGGCTCGGACGAAGGCACCGAATTCTTCTGGCGTTTGTCCACCCAGCTCGGAGCCGCGATCCGTCACCATTTGTTTGTAGGCGGGTTGATCAAAAATTTTGGCAATTTCCATTTGCAGTCGGTTGATGATGGCCGTGGGCGTACCTGCCGGTACAAAGATGCCATTCCAGCCCGAGGCCTCCACGCCGGGCAGGCCCGCTTGGGCCAAAGTGGGTACATCGGCCATCATGCCAATGCGACGGTCATGCGCCACGCCCAGCGCGCGCAGCTTGCCGGACTTGATGTGCTGTGCCACCGCTACCGGGGCCAAGTAAGCGGCCATCACGTGGCCGGCCAACAGGTCGGGCAACTCCGCACCAATGGCCTTGTAGGGGATCTCGCGCAGTTGCAGGCCAGCCGTGCTTTTGACCAACTCACCGAGCAACTGCGTGATGGAGCCCGCACCGCCCGAGGCATAGGTGAGTGCCTGAGGCTGGCTCTTGGCCAGGCTGATGAACTCTTGCAAGGTCTTGGCTGGGACTGAGGGGTGCACCACCATCACCAAGGGGCTGGTCACCACTCTGGTGACGGGCACCAGGGCCGTGCCCAAGCGGCAACACGCATCACGCGTGAGCAAGTCGTTCAAGGCGTTGTTGATGTTGCCGTGGAACAGGGTGTAGCCGTCGGGCTGGGCACGGGCTGCCTCACGCGCGCCAATGCCGCTGTTTCCACCGGCGCGGTTTTCAATCACGAAGGATTGACCAAACACTTCAGCCAGCTTGGGCACCAATTCGCGCGCGGCTGTGTCCACCGCGCTGCCCGGGCCTGCGGGCTCGATGATGCGCACGGTTTTGTTGGGGTAGGGCTGGGCCTGCGCCAGTGGCAGGCCGCCCAGTAAACACAGACTCAGGAGCCATTGAGTCCACACAGTAGCAGTAGCGCGATTGTTCATGGTCATTGCCTTTGGTTGTGAGAGGTGTTCAGGTCTCGGCTGGGCAGTTTTCTACCGTAGCCCATTGGCCGTCATGGTAGATCAAGGGCTGCGCTAATGGGTCTGAGCAGGGCTGCCCAGCCACCACTTTGCCGAGTAGCAAGGTGTGTGTACCAATCTCAATGGCCTGCAGCAACTCGCAGTCAAAGCTGACCAGGCAACTGCGCAATACGGGGGCGCCCGTGCTCAGCTGGAACCAGTCGTGCTCATCAAACCGGTCTTCGCCAACCACCTTGGTTTGGCCTGAAAAAGTTTTGGCCAAGGCAATTTGATGCTGTGCCAGCGTGTTCACCGAGAAGGTTTTGTTTTTCAGAATTTGGTCGTGCGTGTAGGTGGCGCGGTTAACGGCACACACGATGCTGATGGGGTCTAGGGACATGGACATCACGGCTGTGGCAGTGAGGCCGGTTCGGTTCGGTGCTTGGCCGGTGGCAATCAGGGTGACGGCGGCAGGGTGCTGGCGCATCAAGCGCTTGAAATCGTCGGGGGTGAAGCTCACTGTGGGTCCTTCTTAAGCGGGTACAGCCGGGGTGCTGGTTTCGCTACTGCGTTCGGCTTTGCTTTGGCTGTGGCGGATAGCATCATTCACGCGCGGCATCACCTCGTGCGCCATCAACTCCATGGAGCGCAGGCCGAGCTTGGAGTCGACCAAGTCCATGCCCGCATAGACGATCTCGCCAAAGTCACCGGCTTGCTCGCGCAAGGCCAGGATTTGATCGACCACCTGGTTCACGCTGCCCGCAATCACCAGCTCGTCCATCAAGCGGTCTAGGGTGACCATGCTGTCGTCTTCGTCTTTGTGTTTTTTAAAGATCACATGGCGATTCGACATGCGCATCTTGGTCAGCATTTGCTGGTAGTAGTAGCGGTAGGGGCTGTTGGCGTCGCTGCGTCCATAGCTGTCAACCTTACTATCGTCATCCGTCACAAACACGGTGCGGGCAATGCGCCAGTCGGCCGGGTCCGCCACTTGGCCGACCGAGGCCTTGCCTTCGGCGTAGTTTTGCCAGTGGCTGGGCAGCCAATGCGGCGAGAGGAAGTTGGCCGACATGGGGTGAAAGTTGCGTTGGCCCATGGCGATCACGCCTTTGGAATGCGGGGCCACCACCGTGCCCACAATCTCGGGGTAGGGGCGCTGGTAGGGCTTCATCAGAAAGCCACGCCCGATGTCGGGCACCGAGGTTTTTGCCGTGCTGACCTTGAAACGGTTGTCGGGAAAGTCGATGTCGTAGGGGGCTTCGCGCTCCCAAATCGCCAAGATCACATCAATGGCTTCGGCAAAGAGTTTGTTGCGGTCTTGGTCCAGCATGCCCAGCGCTTCAGCGTCTGAGGCCAGCGCGCCGGGGCTGATGCCAAAGATAAACCGGCCCTTGGCCAGGTGGTCAAACATCGCGGCTTGCGAGGCCAGCAGGGTGGGGTGCGAGTGAGACAGGTTGGATGTGCCTGAGCCGAGTTTGATGGTTTTGGTCTGGAAAATTAGCGATGACAAAAACAACAGGCTGTTGGTGACGTTCTCTGCCTGGTCGGTCAAATGCTCGCCGACAAAGGCGTCATAAAAACCGAGTTGGTCGGCGAAGATGATGGTCTCGCGATCCTCATGCAGCGTCTCTGTGGTGTCGCGGTGCAGGGGGTGCAAGGGCATGGTGAAGTAGCCGAGGCGCATGGGATGTCCTTCTGGGAGTGTGGTGCTGTTAATTTGGAGCGTTTGTATTAGAGAAATTACTGCGGCTCAACGCCGGAGGCTTTGACGAACTCGGCCCAGCGCGTGATCTCTTTGGCGCTGTAGGCACGGTAGTCTTCACGAGACATGGTCACCGGGTCCATGCCCAAATCGTCCAGACGCTGCTTGAACGCCGGGTCGGCCAGGGCTTGCGTCAACCAGCCGTGCAGCTTGTTGATGATGGGTGTGGGTGTGCCAGCTGGTGCAGCCAGGCCCAGGTGAAATCCAATCTCGTAGCCAGGGTAGCTCTCAGCAATGGCGGGCACGTGCGGCCAGGCCTTGTAGCGCTTAGCCGCTGTCACGCCCAGGGGCAGTACGTTGCCGCCTTTGATCTGCGGCAACGCGGGCAGGTACTCCATGAACAACACTTGCAATTGCCCGCCCAGCAAATCGGTGGTGGCGTTGCTGATGGCTTTGTAGGGCACGCCGGTCATGGGCGCGCCGGTGCGCACGCTGAACAGGGCGGCCGTCATTTGCGAGGCCGAGTTGTAGTAGCCGTAAAACACCTTGTCGGGGTTGGCCTTGGCGTAAGCGACCAGATCGGCGATGGACTTGATTTTGGAATCTTTGGCCACCACCGCCACCGAGGCGGACAAACCAAACATGCCAATGTGCTCAAAGTCTTTCATCGCGTCATAGGGGAGTTTCTTAAACAGACTCACATTGGCCGCGTGCGTGGTGTTGGTGGTTAACTCCAGCGTGTAGCCATCAGGTGCGGCGGCTTTGACAAACTGCGTACCGATGATGCCATTGCCCCCCGCCTTGTTGTCAGCCACAACAGCCTGTTTAGTGAAATCGGCCAGGTACTGGCCAAAAACGCGGCCCACGATGTCACTGGAGCCGCCGGGGGCGAAGGGGATGACGATTTTGATGGGTTGGGCGGGGTAGCTTTGGCTGGGGCTTGGGGCGGGTGCCTGAACCTGTGCCTGTACCTGGGCTAAACCAGCGACTGCAAGCAACACGAGGCTGATTAACGAGCGCAAAAAAGGTGTGTGATGGGGCATGGTGTCTCTGTGATGGATAGGCTGGCAGGGAATAGGCGAAGTCTAAAAGAAGACGCCTCTTTTGTGTGCTTTAAGGTTCCATGATACGGAATTTAAGAAGTCGCACCCGAACCTGTGCACCCGACCGCTTATTCAGCGCTCACTCAGGCCGCCGCGCCGTCTTGGCCCCGCGAACGGCCAGCCGCCAGCGCTCTTGTTGCTGCTGTTGCAAGCGAGCACCTTCATACAATTGGGTGATGAGCGCGGCTTCGCGTTTGAGTTGGGTGGCCAGCGCCGCCATGGTGCTGGCGTTCATCGTGCTGGCCTGCGCCACCACGCACAGCGATGCGATGGGGTATTGACGCTCGTCAAACACCGGCGCGGCCACACCGGCCCAGCCTTTGGCAAAGCGAGTCGTGCGTTTGGCATAGCCGTTGCGCCGGGTTTTGGTGATGGAGGCGTGGATGTGCTCAAACGTGAGTGTGTCTTCATCGCTGATGCGCCGCTGGTTGAACTCAATCACATCGGCAATTTCACGCGCGGGCAAAAACGCCAGCAAAGCCAAACTGAAAGAGCCAATGCCCAAGGGCCAGCGGTCATGCAGCTCCAGCAGGTTAGACGCGTTGTGCGCTTGCCCCGCAATCTTGTCCAGGCAAAGCATGTCGTAACCGCTGCGCACACCCAGGTAAATGGTGGCCTGCGTGGAGTTGGCCAGCCGCTCAAGTGACGGGCGGCATTGCTCTTGCAAGTTGAAGGCGTCGCGCACCGGCGTGCCAAAGGCATAGATGTCGGTACCAAGCCGGTAAAACCGCGTGCCCGCAGGGCGCTCCACCAGTCGCTGGTCAATCAGCGCGGCCAGGAGGCGGTGCACGGTGGCTTTTGGCAGCTGAGTCAGCGTGCTGATTTGCAGCAGCGACGCACCCATGAACTCAAAGGTGGCAAGCGTCCTCAGCAGCAGCGCTGCGCGGGCAATGCTTTGGACTGAGTCGGTTTTTTCTGGCATGGCAGGCAGGGGTGGGTTCTTCCTATTTTAGGGAGCGACTCCAGGGCTCATAATTTGATTCAGGTCTGATTCATTCAACCGCATGCAAATCACTCAACCGATTAGGAGCACTGATGTCACGTCTTGTCCGCTGTATCGCAACCGCATCTCTCACTACCCTTATTGCCTTTATGGGCATGGGCACTGCCACCGCGCAGAGCTACCCCAACCGACCGGTGAAATGGATCGTGCCCTACCCACCGGGCGGCACCACCGACGTGCTTGCGCGCATAGTGGCGCAGTGGTTCACCGACAAGTTGGGCCAACAATTCATCGTGGAGAACAAGCCCGGTGCGGGCAATAACATTGGCACCGAGGCGGCAGTCAACGCCGCGCCTGATGGCTACATCATGCTGCTGGTGAACCCGGCGCACGGCATCAACGCATCGCTCTACAAAAAACTCAACTTCAACTTCATGCGTGACATTGCCCCCGTGGCCGGCATTGTGCGCACGCCCAATGTGATGGTGGTGGCCAACAACGTACCGGTTAAAAACGTAGCCGAGTTCATCGCCTACTGCAAGGCCAACCCAAGCAAGGTCAACATGGCCTCGTCGGGCAGCGGCACCTCGACCCACCTCTCGGGTGAGTTGTTCAAAACCATGACGGGCTGCCCCATGGTGCACGTGCCCTACAAGGGCGCGGGCCCGGTGTTGAATGACTTGATCGCCGGCCAAGTGCAGGTTTTTTTTGACAACCTGCCCTCATCGGCTGGGCACATCAAGGCCGGCACCATCCGAGCCTTCGGCATGACATCCGCCGCACGCGAGCCGTCCTTTCCCGACGTTCCGACTATTGGCGACACCGTGCCTGGCTACGAGGCCACGGCCTGGTTCGGCATTGGCATGCCCAAGAACGCGCCGCGTGAAGCCATTGAACGCATCAACGCCGAGATGAACCGCGCCCTGGCCGACCCCAAAATGCGCGAGCGCTTGGCGGCCTTGGGCGGTGTGGGCATCGGCGGCACACCCGAAGACTTCGGCAAGATCATTGCGGCTGAAACCGAAAAGTGGGCCAAGGTCGTGGCGGCTTCCGGTGCGACGGTGGATTGATGCCTCTTTACATGAATATCGATCTCGCCAAATTGCAAGCCGCCGTTGACTTCACTGTCGCGCACGAAACCCCCTGGGGCCGCGACAACAACGACAACTGGGGCATCCACAACATGGACCCGCCGCCGTGGAACAAACTGCTCGGCCCCGTTCACCCGCGCGGCCCCGTCTCAGGCGTGGTGCGCGTTGGCGGCCAGCAAGTCATTGCCTGGGGTGAGCCCAACCGCGCCGACCTCACCTTCTCCATCGCCAAAACCTACCTCGCCCTGCTGGCCGGTGTGGCGCATGAGCGCGGCCTGCTGCCCAATCTGGATGAACCCGTGCGAGTCAAAGTACCCGGCATCGGGTTCGAGGGCGCGCACAACCAAAGCGTCACCTGGCTGCAACTCTTACAGCAAACCAGCGAGTGGGAGGGCGCGTGCTTTGGCATCCCCGACACGGTAGACCGCTACCGCCATCTGCAATACCAGCCGCCACGCACGGACGCGAAAGACATCGGCAAAAAAGGCGCGGCTCGCCCGCTGCAAACCCCCGGCACGTTTTGGGAATACAACGACGTGCGCATCAACCAGCTCGGTCTCGCCCTGCTGCACCTGTTCAAACGACCCCTGCCAGAAGTCTTCAAAGAAGCAATAGCCGACCCCTGCGGCCTGAGCGATGGCTGGCGCTGGGAGGGCTATGACAACAGCTGGGTCGAAATCAACGGCCAGCGCATGCAGTCCGTCCCCGGCGGCACGCACTGGGGTGCAGGCCTGTCCATCGGCAGTGTGGATCAATCCCTGGTCGGGCAAATGATGTTGAACGAAGGTCGCGTGGGCGATCAACAAGTGTTGTCCAAAGCTTGGCTGCAACGCATGACCGCCCCCTGCGCCATCGCCCCCTGGTACGGCAAGTTGGTCTGGCTGAACCGCCTGCGCGGCGTGTGCCCCAGCGCGTCCCCCGAGAGCTACTTTTGCATCGGCGCCGGAGCGAGTGTGGTCTGGATCGACCCTGGGCGCGACATGGTGGCGGTGGTGCGCTGGATTGATGGGGGGAAGATTGACGGGTTTTGTAAGTTGATGGGGGAGGCGGTGGGGGTGGTTTGACTTTTGGGGTCGCGCGAGTACACTTTGCGTACTGAATCAGTATTACTGCATACCGACAAAAGCCAATCACCATGCCAGCCACCATGCTTCGCGCCTCCTACACCATCTCTGCACCTACCTTGCAGCGATTCAATGCGGTCGTCCCGCCGGGAGAGCGAAGCCGACTGGTGGAGCGCTGCTTGCAGCAGGCCCTGGTGGAGCGTGAAAACGAACTTGAGAAAATTGCCGCCGCTTTCATGGCCGACCCGGCCAACGCCGAAGTGCTGGCGGACGAAGCATTGTGGGATGTGACCGTGGCAGATGGACTTGATGCCGTTTAGTTTCAAAGCCCATGGAATTCAAACGCGGCCAAATTTATAGAGTAGACCTAGAGCCTACGCGGGGTAGCGAACAACAGGGTGCGGCACGCCCCTGTGTCGTCATCTCGATATCGCCCTTCAACAAGCAATTTCGCACCGTCGGCGTGGTGCCGCTGTCGTCCACAGCACGGGCGTATGCGCCGGTATCGGTTTCAGTACCTTCGGCTGGGCCGACATCGGTTGCCCTGTGCTACCAACTGCGCACCATCGACAAAACCCGCATTGGCAAATACGTTGCAGACATTTCCCCGCAGGACCTCGCGGTCATTGAGCAAGGCTTGAGGCAAGTTTACGGTTTGTAGTTTTGGGGGCTGTGCCCGCGACTGAGGATGCAGACTGTGTGCTGATTCAAGACCTCTGTTCCGACCAAGTAATCAACATTCATCAGCAGTCACTCGGGATACTGATCATGCACTCACCGGAAACCCAAAAGACAATTCGACATGAATTTGCACGCCGCTTCATTCGCATACAGTCACTAATCGCAGAAGGCCGTAGCATCGAGATTTTAATCCGCATTCTTGACCAGACCCGCGTGGGACTTGCTGCGGTCAATTCGTTTGAATCAATGATGTCATCGAATCTTCAAATTCCGAGTCGGCACCCAAAGCAGTCGATGTCAGAGCTACTTCCGGGGGACCCCGAGAGAGCGCAAGTAGAACTGGCTCGGGATATCGCAGATAAGGTTGCGCATGGTCTCTTCTGGCAGGCAAGAGAGCTAATAAACAAGTACGCCCAGCGTTATCCTTTGAAGCCGAAGCTCACATCCGACTCAATGAAGGGATGGGCGGTGGAGGCCAAGGGAATGCTGATCGATCAAGACGGTCAACGCCTTGAAGCCATACGGGATGTGCTGTCCACGTCCGAACAGAACCTGATAGTTGAGGAGTTTGATCTCTTTGTGCACAACGGTTACTTCGACGCCGCGCGGCAAATATTTCGAGATGCGATGGTCCTGCTCGGTAAGCGTCAGCCATCCTTGGCAATGGACTCTGCTCGACTTCACATGTTTCGAGGTCTAAAGCGAGGAAGCCGCGTCTATCTTGCACCCGAAGGTGAAGAAAAACAGTAAATCACCATGCCAAAACCCATAGTTAAAAAACCAACGAAAATCAAGACAACGCCCTATGACGTGGCCGAGCACCTGCGCACACCCGAAGAAATGGCTGCCTACCTGGACGCTTGGTTTGAAGAGGCACGGGACGACACAGTCGGTAGGGCCAAGGCGCTGCAATCCGCGTCGCAAGCGTTTGAAGTGCTGGCACACCGGCACCCGGTTACCAACGAGTCGGAGTACGACCGCATGGTCTTGCTGATGAACGCATTGTTGGATGAGACGGGCGACGATGACGAGCACCCTTTGTCGGGTCTGTTGGATCGGGTCAGTGACTTGGTGTCGCGCTACGAGCAAGTTCACCACGCGATTTCACCCGCCGACTCAAGCACGCCTTGAGCGCTCGATGTCAATGCCCCGCGTAATCCACCAAAGTAAACAAGGCCAACCCCGCCGCTTTGAGTTTGTCTGAGCCACCCAGCTCGGGCAGGTCAACAATGGCCGCACCTTCTATCACCGTGGCACCGAGTTGCTCCAGCAGGTTCTTGCCTGCCATCATGGTGCCGCCAGTGGCGATGAGGTCGTCGATCAAGAGCACGCGTTGGCCGGGGTGAACGGCATCGACATGCAGCTCCACGGTGGCGCTGCCGTACTCCAGCTCGTAGATTTCTTCCACCGTGGTGAAGGGGAGCTTGCCTTTTTTTCGGATGGGCACAAAGCCGACTTGCAGCTCGTAGGCCACGACTGCACCCAAGATGAAGCCGCGTGCGTCAATGCCGGCCACCACGTCGGGGCGCAGAGAAGGCTCGCGGTAGCGGCTGACAAAGGCGTCGATCAGCGCGCGAAACACCTGCGGGTCTTGCAGCAAGGGAGTGATGTCGCGAAACTGCACGCCGGGTACGGGCCAGTCGGGTACGGTGCGGATGTGGGCTTTGAGGTCGATCATGGTGGTGTCCAGTTGTCCAGTTGTCCAGTTCTTCAGCAGTCGCGCAGTCGTCATCAACCGCGCAGCAAAGTTTCTTCAGCCAGCGCCAAGGTTTCCGCCGTGCCTGAGATCACCAATGTGTCGCCCTCGCTCAAAACCACGTCACTTTGCGGTGGCAGATTGACGCCGTTGCGTTGGCGCAGTTTGATGATGCTGGTGTGGGGCAGCAGGGTGGAAAGTTCGTTTAAATGCCTACCGATCACATGGGCGTTGGCGGGCAGGGTGATGCTGGTGAGTTGCTTTTGGTTGAGATCTTCCAGGCTGTCGTCGTCGGCCCCGTGAAAGTAGCCTCGCAGCATGTTGTAGCGGGCGTCGCGCTGGTCTTGCACGATGCGGATCACGCGGCGCATGGGCACGCCCACTAACGCCAGTGCATGGCTGGCCAACATGAGCGAGCCCTCAATCGCTTCGGGCACAACTTCTGTCGCCCCTGCGAGCTGAAGTTTTTCAAGGTTAATGTCGTCTTGCGTGCGCACAATCACCGGCACTTGCGGGGCGTGGGCGCGCACATTGCCCAGAAGCTTGATGGCACTGGACGTGTCCAGATAAGTCACGACCACAGCGCTGGCACGGACCAAGCCGGCCGACATCAGCACTTGCAGGCGTGTGGCATCTCCAAAGGCGACGGTCTGGCCCGCTGCGGTGGCTTGGCGCACGCGGTCAGGGTCCATGTCAAGCGCCATGTAAGGGATGTTTTGGCTGTCCAGAATGCTGGCCAGGTTTTGACCGCAACGCCCATATCCGCAAATGATGACGTGCTTGCTGACTTTGATGGATTGCCGCGCAATCGAGGTCATTTGCAAAGACTGAGTCAACCACTCGCTGGACACCAGCTTGAGCACCAGCGCATTGCTGTACATGATGATGAAGGGCGTGGCCAGCATCGACAACACCATGCTGGCCAAAATTGGGTTGAACAAATCGGGCGGCACTAGCTCATTTTGAAGGGCCAGGGTGAGCAAAACAAAACCGAACTCGCCGGCCTGGGCCAGGTACAAACCGGTGCGAAGAGAGACGCCTTCTGTGGCCCCCATGAGGCGGGTCAAAACAGCCACCAAGACGGCTTTGAACAGCACTGGCAAGGCCACCAGAATCAAGACCAAAAACCAGCGCTCTAGCACCAAGCGCCAGTCCAGCATCATGCCGATGCTGATGAAAAACAGGCCCAGCAAGACGTCGTGAAACGGGCGAATATCGGTCTCCACCTGGGGCTTGAATTCGGTTTCCGAAATCAACATGCCCGCGATGAAAGCCCCTAGCGCCAAGCTAAGTCCGGCCAGCTCGGTCAACCATGCCAGGCCCAGCGTGATGAGCAGCAGGTTCAAGAAAAACAACTCTTCGCTTTTGCGCCGTGCCACCAGGGTGAGCCAGCCGCGCATCACCCATTGCCCGCCCGTTAACAACAGGGTGATGAGCACCACTGCTTTGAGCGAAGCCAGCAACAGCGCAGTGACCAGTTGCTCACCTGAGGCGCCCAGTGCAGGAATTAGAACCAGCAGTGGAACAACCGCCAAGTCCTGGAATAACAACACTCCCATGACGCGCTTGCCGTGTTCGGTTTCCAGCTCAATGCGCTCGGCCATCAGTTTGACCACGATGGCTGTGCTGCTCATGGCCAGCGCCCCTGACAAAGCCAAAGCCGTCTTCCAATTCATGGGCCAGAATTGCGGCAAGACCCAGGCCAGCGCAAGTGAAGCTCCTGTGGCCAGCACCATGGTGAGAACCACCTGAAACAACCCCAAGCCGAACACGTGACGGCGCATGGCGCGCAGCTTGGAGAGGTTGAACTCCAAGCCGATGACGAACATCAAAAACACCACGCCAAACTCTGCTAGGTGACGCACCCCCTGCGAGTTTTGGGCCAAGCCCAAGGCGTGTGGGCCAATCAGCACCCCGGCCACCAAGTAACCCAGCATGGGCGGCAGCTTTAAAAACCGAAAACCCACCACCCCCAGCACAGCGGCCAGCAAGTACAGCAGAGTGAGTTCAAGTGCGTTCATAGTTACATCGTAACAAGCGAATGTGTCGGTGGATGACGGGTGTTTGAAATACGCTGGCTAAAATCAGCCGATGAGCCTCCCACCCACGCAACCCCCACCCTTCAATGCGGCGCAAGCCATTCGGCTGGCGCGCGAGACGCTGGAGATTGAAGCCTCGGCGGTACACGGCTTGTCGCTGCGAATTGGCGATGCCTTTGCCAAGGCGGTTGAGCGCATCTTGCAGGTGCAAGGGCGCGTGGTGGTGATGGGCATGGGCAAGAGCGGTCACATTGGCCGCAAGACGGTGGCCACGCTGGCCTCCACCGGCACAGCCGCCATGTTTGTGCACCCCGCAGAGGCCAGCCATGGTGACCTGGGCATGATCAAGCCGGTGGATCTGGTGCTGGCCATCTCCAATAGTGGTGAATCTGATGAGCTCACGGCTATTCTGCCGGTGCTCAAGCGTTTAGGCGTACCGCTGATTGCAATGACCGGCAAGCCCAATTCCACCCTGGCCCGCCACGCGGATGTGGTGCTGGACAGTGGGGTTGAAAAAGAAGCCTGCCCCCTCAACCTCGCCCCCACGGCCAGTACCACCGCACAACTCGCCTTGGGCGATGCCCTGGCCGTGGCGCTGCTGGATGCGCGCGGTTTTAGAGCGGAGGACTTTGCCCGCTCTCACCCCGGCGGCGCACTGGGGCGCAAGCTGCTCACCCATGTGGGTGATGTGATGCGTGCGGGCGATGCCGCACCGCGTGTACTGCCCGATGCAGGCTTTAGCGCGCTGATGCGAGAGATGAGCGCCAAGGGCCTGGGCGCAACAGCCATTGTGGACGCACAGCAGCGTGTGCTGGGCATCTTTACCGATGGCGATTTGCGCCGCCTCATGGAGCAAGGCGTGGACTTGCGCCAGCGCAGCGCGCAGGAACTGATGCACCCCAACCCCGTCACCATTCGCGTCGATGCGCTGGCGGTGGAAGCGGCGGAGTTGATGGAGCAGCGGCGCATCACCAGTGTGCTGGTGGTGGATGCCGAAGGGCGCTTGTGTGGCGCGTTGAATAGCAATGATTTGATGCGGGCCAAGGTGATCTGAATATGACCCCCACGCTTGTTCCCGCGCTTAATTTTCCACCCGAGTTGCTACTCAAAGCCCAAGGTGTTCGCGTTGCTTTTTTTGACGTGGATGGCGTGTTGACCGATGGCGGGCTGTATTTCTCAGCGCAGGGTGAAACCCTCAAGCGATTCAACACGCTGGATGGGCAGGGCATCAAGCTGCTGCAGCGCGCGGGCATCACGCCGGTGGTCATCACCGGACGTGACTCAGAGCCCCTGCGCCTGCGCCTGAAGGCTTTGGGCATTGATCGCGCCTACTTCGGCACAGAAGACAAACGTCCCCCCGCAGAGCAAACCCTCCAAGCCCTGGGCTTGAGCTGGCAGCAAGCCGCCGCCATGGGTGACGACTGGCCCGACCTGCCTGTGATGCAGCGAGCAGCCCTGGCGTGTGCACCACCAAACGGCCATGCCGAGGCGCGCGCCTTGGCGCATTACGTGACCCAGGCGCGTGGTGGTGAGGGTGCTGCGCGGGAGTTTTGTGACTTGCTCGTGGTGGCCAGTGGCCGCTATGCGGCGCTGCTGGAAGAGAGTACGCGGTGATTCGCCTGCTGCGCCAAGGGTGGGATCGTCTTGCCCTGTTTTTACCTGTGGCCTTGATGGGGGTGTTGGCCCTGGGTACTTATTGGCTGGTGCGCAGCACGCCTGGGTTTTCTGAGCCCCGCCCAGAGCAGGCCAAGCGCCATGATCCGGACTATTTCATCGAACAGTTTGCAGTGAAAACATTCGATCTCAACGGGCGCTTGAAGAGCGAGGTTTTGGGCACGCAGGCGCGGCATTACCCGGACACAGACACGCTGGAAATTGACCAAGTGCGCATGCGCAACTTCAACGACAAAGGGCAGTTGACCACTGCGTCAGCCAACCGGGCCTTGAGCAATGCCGACGGCTCGGAAGTTCAATTGATGGGCAATGCGGTCGTGGTGCGCGAAGCAACGCAAGGCAAGGATGGAACACCTGCTCCGGCCATGAGTTTCAAGGGGGAATTTCTTCACGCCTTCATTGACGCTGAGCGGCTTAAGTCGCACAAGCCGGTGGAATTAAGTCGAGGCAAAGACCACTTCACCGCCGACACCTTGGAGTTTGATAACTTTGATGCCACGCTGGCGTTGCAAGGTCGCGTGCGGGGTGTCTTGGTGCCGGGTCAAGCTGCTCAATAACTTTCAACCCGATACATTGCGATAAATGCGCGGACATGAAAAAAGGGCCCGTGAGGGCCCTTTTTAGAAAGCTTGAATTGGCTCTAGGCCAATTGGGTGCTTAGTAGCCGCCACGGCCACCGCCGCCACCGCCGCCATAACCACCACCGCCACCGCCACCGCTACGGCCGCCACCGCCGCCGTAACCGCCACCACCACCACCACCACCGTAGCCGCCACCGCCGCCACCACCACCGTAGCCGCCGCCGCCACCGCTACGAGGAGCACGTGGCTCCATCGGGCGAGCTTCGTTGACCACGAGACCGCGACCACCGTATTGCTGACCGTTCATGCCGTTGATAGCGGCTTGAGCTTCAGCGTCGCTGCCCATTTCCACAAAGCCGAAGCCTTTGGAGCGGCCAGTGTCACGTTCCATCATGACTTTGGCGCTGGACACGGAACCGTGAGCTGCAAACGCTTGTTGCAGGTCTTCATCACGGAAGGAATAGGGCAGGTTGCCCACGTAAAGTTTGTTGCCCATGAAAGGACTCCTCAAAAAACACTCAAAACGCGATGGAGTCCAATACCCAGCATTACCCACAATCAACAAACAATGAAGACTTAAAGCAGATGCGAAACTGACCAATCACCGCAAACTAATATCACCGGCATCCCGGCAATACCCAAGCATTATGCGCGAAACCACAAAAAAACCAAATTATTTTCATAAAGAGTGCAAATTTAAGGCCTCTGCCCTCTGATTTTGAGCAAATAAGCAGGGGCGCGTGTAAGAAGGTGTCGGCTCAGACGACCAAAAACCATGATTACCTCAATTCTCAAACCATTGTGTCTGGCCTTGGTCTTCTTTGCCACGAGCGTCGGGGCGCAGCCCTTGATCAGCCTGGAGGGCAAGTCCATGCAGGGCAAGCCTTTTCAGCTCAGCTCACTGCGGGGCAAAGTCGTTTTGCTGATGTTTTGGTCCACCGATTGCGCTGTGTGTCGCAACAAAATGCCTGAATTGCGACAAAACTACGAAGGTTGGAAAGATAAGCCTTTTGAGCTCGTGACCGTGAACGTTGATAAAAAGAAGCAGGATGTGGAGGATTATGAAAAGTTCATCTCCTACTTGGTTCCCGCCAAGCAGCGCTTCATCCAGTTGTGGAGTGGTGAGGCGGGGTACGCGGACAACGTAGGTAAAACCAATCATTTGCCGATGACCTTCTTGATCGATAAAACGGGACGGGTTGTCGAGACCTATACGGGCCGCATTCCCTCAGAAGCTTGGGACAAAATTGCCGACCTGCTGTGATCCATGGCCGTAAACTGAGAGCTAACTTAGAAAATTTTTGCAAGTTGCGTAAGAATTCTCAGTGTGGTCAGACCAACGGCTAACCAGCAACACATGTCTGTGGGGCTGGCAGTCAGTTCAACACCAACCCAGGAGTTTCCAAATGAACCAACGTGCCATGATTGCCGCCGCTGCAGCCTCCCTGATGTCCCTGAGCTTTGTGGCCTTGCCCACACACGCGCAGGAAAAAGAGAAATGTTTTGGCATTGCCAAAGCCGGGCAGAACGACTGTGCCAGCCAGACGGGTGGGCACTCTTGTGCTGGCCAAGCCAAAATTGACAATGACAAAGGCGAGTGGAAGTACGTGGCTAAGGGCACCTGCAAGCAAATGAAGGGCATGTCGCTTGACGAAGTCAAAGCGGGCATGAAAAAGATCTGATCCGGTTTTGAATTCGCAACCATGCCAACGGGTTTGAAGACAGAACCGAGTGCGAGCGGCTCACCCGTCACCTCACTCGTTGATTCTCCCGTTGGTATTGGCTGGCGGCATCCGCATTACGATGAACTTTTAGCGCGGCAGCCACCCTTAGATTTTTTAGAGGTTCACTCAGAAAACTACTTTGTGCAAGGCGGCGCAGCACTGGCCTTGTTAGAGCAGGCGAGAAGCACCTATCCCATCAGCTTGCATGGTGTTGGGCTGTCGCTGGGGTCGGCAGTGGGTGTGGATGAGTGGCATCTGAATCAGCTAGCGCAACTGGTCAAACGCATAGAGCCGATCCGCGTCAGTGACCACGCCTGTTTCGCGCGCGGGGCGTTCAAAGCTGCAACCGTGCACGCGGGTGATTTACTGCCCATTCCCTTTAACCGCGAAGCACTCGACGTCTTATGCGCCAACGTGCAGCGGGTGCAAGAGCGTCTTCAACGCCCGCTCATGGTGGAAAACCTTTCAGCTTATGTGCGATGGAGCAGCTCACCTGAAGCGCTGGATGAATCAGAAACAGATTTCTTGGTTGAGTTGAGCCGTCGCACCGGTTGCGCCTTGTTGGTGGACGTCAACAACATCTATGTCAATGCGCTCAATGCGCAGGCAGCCAACCCATTGGACGACCCTGTCGATAGCTGCAAAACATGGCTCACCCACATTGCCGCTGCAACTGTTGGAGAAATTCACCTGGCCGGGCATTGCCATGTGAGTGATGAATGTGGTGGCATCGTGATTGATGATCATGGCAGCCGAGTCTGTGCGCCTGTTTGGCAGCTTTATCGGCATGCGCTTGAATGCTTTGGGCCCACGCCCACTTTGATTGAATGGGACACCGACATCCCCGTGTTGGAGGTGTTGCTGGACGAAGCTGCGATGGCCAAAGCCGCCTCTCAAACTTGCGCAAGGCTGCGGCCATGAGCGCGCTAGCGCGCCAACAACAAGCCTTGCTGGCAGCCCTGTTTGAATGGCCGCCGCAAACGGCCTCGAAGGCCATGGCAGATCAGCTCGGCCAACCCTGGGAGCGCGGCCTGATGGTGTACCAAGCCAACGGCCATGCACTGGCGGTGCGCGCCCTAGGGGCCAGTTATCCGGTGCTGGCGCAATTGGTGGGCCAAGACAGCTTTGCCGCATTGGCGCGCGCCTTCTGGCATGAATGCCCACCAGTGAGGGGCGATGTGGGTCAGTGGGGCGAGGCCTTGCCTGCGTTTTTGACTCACAACCCGCAGCTTCAGGAAGAGCCCTATCTGCCGGACTTGGCTCGCGTGGAGTGGGCACTGCACCTGTGTGCCAGGGCTGCTGATGCCCAAGTCGATCTGCCGTCATTCAAATTGCTGATGGAGTGCGAACCCGCTGAATTGACACTGGTGCTGGCGCCGGGTGGTGCCTTGGTGCACAGCAACTGGCCGGTGGTCAGCATGTGGTCGGCGCATCAGCTGGCTGAGCCGGATTTTTCAGAGATCAGGCAGCAGTTGAAGGTGGGCCGATCTGAAGTGGCTTTGGTATGGCGTGAGGGCTTTCGTCCCCGCGTGCGGGAGGCCTTGCCGGGCGAGGCGGAACTGATCGAGAGTTTGGGCCTGGGTCAAGCCTTGAATCAGGCGCTGGATGCTGCGCCTGCGCTGGACTTCAATGCATGGCTTCCCATGGCTGTGCAAACTGGCCTGCTTCTCGCAGCCCGATCGTTGCAACGGGTTGGTGATCAAAACGCTCTTCTATGAAACACAAGCTCACCACGCTGCGTCTGCGCTTGGCTGGGTTATGGCCGCGTCGCTTGGGGTGGCGATTGGCCTTGGGTTTTGGATCGCTGGTGGTGTTGATGCTGTTCGCGTTAACGCTGGCCAGTTTGCAGATTCGCGCCATGACGGAGCTGACCCAGCGTTTTGCCACCCAAGACGTGCAGCGCTTGTTGCGTGTTCAGGCGCTGTCACTGTCCATTGAGGGCGCAGGCAACGCTTTGCTGCGTTTGATGAACGCAACCCGCGAACATCGGGTCGCCGAATACGCCGATGTGGACGAGCGCAACCGCCGCATTGACGGCTTCATTGCCTCGATGACAGACCAGCTGGGTGACCCGATACAGGAGCAGACGCTGCAACTTCTGGTGGCAGCACGCGCGGTTTACGCGCAGTCGTTTATTGACATGGCGGATGAAATTGAGGGCGACGACCTGTCAGCAGCCCGAGGCGTTTACACCAGCCAGGTGCAGCCCGCGCTTAAAAACATGCTCACCAACTCCAACCAACTGATTGGACGTGAACGTGATCGCATTGAGCAACAGGCCAGCGAGGCCCAAAAAAAATTCGAACAACTGACCCTGTGGGTGACGGGCCTGTCATTGGTCGCCTTTGTGTTGGCGCTGTGGTTGGCCTTGCGCACCACGCGCAGTGTGGTGGTGCCGCTCGCGCAATTGGAGGCGACGGCCCGGCGCATTGCAGGGGGTGATTACGGCACGCCAGTGCTTGTCACTCGGGTCGAGGAGCTAGACCGGGTGGGCCACGCGCTGGCCACCATGACTGACGCCATTGCAGCGCGCGAGCAAGAGATTGAGCGCTTGGCGTTTCGTGACCCGCTCACCGGTTTGCCCAACCGCACTTATTTGCTCGAATCAGGGACAAGCACCACTGGCCCACACAACAGCTTGATGCTGATCGACCTGGCGCGACTCAAAACCATCAACGAGACCCTGGGTTTTTCCACCGGCGACATGCTGATCAAAGAGCTGGCACAGCGGGCCGAGGCGGTCATCAAAGAAGCGGTCAGCAGCGGATTGTTAATCAGCGCTACGCCTGCACTGGTGGCGCACTTGTCAGGCGGCACCTTTGCCGTGTTGTTCAGTTCGCCGCAGCGGATGGCGGGGGACGCCTTGCGCTTGCAATTCGAGCAGGCCATGGCCGCGCCCATCCGTTGCAGCGGCCACAGCGTGGATCTGAGTCTGGCCTATGGTTTGGCCGATTCGGCGCGGGAAACCATCCCCCGCTCGGTTGCCACCTTGATGCGAAACGCCGAAGTGGCGCTGCACGTCGCCAAAAAAGCAGCGCAGAGTTTTGCTTGGTACAGCGAGGCGCAAGAAGCGGCCCGCGTGAGCCACCTCAGTCTGGTGTCTGACCTGCGCGAAGCGGTGGCGACGTCGCAGTTACAAATGTGGCTACAACCCAAGTTTTCGCTCACAACCGGGCGCGCCGTGGGGGCCGAAGCCCTGGTGCGCTGGCAGCATCCGCAGCGCGGTTTTGTGCTGCCCGCAGAGTTCGTGCCCTTTGCCGAGCAAACTGGCTACATCTGCATGGTGACGACCTGGATGCTGGGTGAAGCCCTGCGCACCTTGGCGCAATGGGCCACGACGCACCCAGAGCTCAGCATCGCCGTCAACGTGAGCACGCGTGACTTGCAAGACTCCTTGTTTTGCAGCCGGGTCAAGCAGCTACTCGAACAACATGGCGTTGACCCTCAGCGACTGCGCCTGGAAATCGTCGAGAGCGGCCTGATGGTGGACATGAAAGGCAGCGTGGCCGTGCTCAACACTTTGCGTGAACTCGGTATTGCGCTGTCGATTGACGACTTTGGCACGGGTTATTCGTCCCTGGCCTACCTGCAACAACTGCCGGTGAGTGAGTTGAAAATTGACGCTAGTTTCGTCACCCACATCGACACCCTGCCCGGCACCCAGCGCCTAGTTAAAAGCATGATCGAGATGGGCCACGGCATGGGGCTGATGGTCACCGCCGAGGGCGTCGAAACCGAAGCCGAAAAAGAAACCATCACACGCCTGGGCTGTGATGTGATGCAGGGTTTCTTGGGCAGTCGCCCCCTGCACGGCGAAGCGTTGCAGGCCTGGTTTGCCCGTCTGGAGTAAAAAAGGCCCTGCTCGAGCAGGGCCTCATCGAGGGGGGTGGCCCCGCGGGGTTTACCAGTTGGCTTCCCGCTCAGGCGTGGCGCTGATTTTGTGGATCGACAGATCGGCACCTTCAAACTCTTCTTCCTGGCTCATGCGCAGGCCCATGGTGAACTTGAGCGCACCATAGACGATGAAGCCGCCCAGCAGCGCCCAAGTCACACCCATGGCGGTGCCAATCAATTGGCCGCTCAAGGTAATGCCGCCCAGCCCGCCGAGTGCTTTGCTGCCAAAAATACCGGCTGCAATGCCACCCCAGGTGCCGCACAGGCCGTGCAGTGGCCAAACGCCCAGCACATCGTCAATCTTCCATTTATTTTGCGTCAGCGTGAACATAAAGACAAAAATGCCGCCCGCTATGCCGCCCACCACCAAAGCACCCAGCGGGTGCATCAGGTCAGAGCCTGCGCACACGGCCACCAGCCCAGCCAAGGGGCCGTTGTGCACAAAGCCCGGGTCGTTTTTGCCCGCCAGCAGTGCCACCAGCGTGCCGCCCACCATGGCCATGAGTGAGTTCAAGGCCACCAGGCCAGAGATTTTGTCCTGCGTTTGCGCGCTCATCACGTTAAAGCCAAACCAGCCCACGATCAAAATCCATGCACCCAGGGCCAGGAAGGGGATGCTGGACGGCGGGTGGGCCGAAATAGCACCGTCTTTGCGGTAGCGGTTGCTGCGCGCACCCAGCAAAAGCACGGCGGGCAACGCAATCCAGCCGCCCACGGCGTGAACCACCACACTGCCAGCGAAATCATGAAACTCTTCGCCCGTCAGGGCTTTGATCCAGGCCTGAATGCCGAAATGCTGGTTCCAGGCGATGCCCTCAAAGAAAGGGTAAATCACGCCGACGATCACAGCTGTGGCAATCAACTGCGGCCAGAACTTGGCGCGCTCCGCAATGCCGCCCGAGATGATGGCGGGGATGGCGGCGGCAAAGGTCAGCAGGAAGAAAAACTTCACCAACTCGTAGCCATTCTTGGCTGCCAGTTGCTCGGCCCCCACCAGGAAACTGGTGCCGTAGGCGACGCCGTAGCCGACCAAAAAATAGACCACGGTGGACATCGAAAAATCCACCAAGATCTTGACCAGCGCGTTGACCTGATTTTTGCGACGAACCGTTCCCAGCTCCAAAAATGCGAAACCGGCGTGCATGGCAAGAACCATGATGGCGCCGAGGAGAATGAACAAGGTGTCAGCGCCCTGTTTTAGTGCTTCCATGAGGACCTCTTTGAGTTAAATGCGTTAAGTTGGTGCGTAAAAAGTGAGAAAACACTTCTGCACCAAAATGAAGCAAAAATCGGGCCAAGATGCAACAAAAGAGTGCTTATGTCCTCAAGGCTTGGGTCGTGGTCGATAAATCAGGTGGTAGGTCAGCCCGACCAAGACGCTGCCGCCCAACAGGTTGCCGGCAATCACAGGGAGCAAATTGCCCGCCATACCCGACCACGTGATCAGCGGTGTGCCTGCAGCAGCGGTGGGGCCGAAGGTTTGAACCAGCATGGCCAGTGGCATCAGGTACATATTGGCAATACTGTGCTCAAAGCCAGCCGCCACAAAAGCCATCACCGGCGGAATGACGGCCACGGCCTTGTCCACGACGCTGCGACCCGCCATGGCCATCCACACGGCTAGGCACACCAGCACATTGCACAGCACGCCAAGTAAAAACGCGTTCCAAAAAGGGAGGGCTTGTTTAGCCAGGGCAATTTTGACCACCTGCTGGCCAATGGCGCCCCCGTTCAGGCTGGTATGCCCGCTGGCAAACACCATCAGGGCCAGCCCGGCTGCGCCGACGAAGTTGGCCAGGCAAACCAGCACCCAGTTGCGCAGCACTTCCACACTGCTGATGCGGCCATCGGCCCAGGCCATGGCCAACAGGTTGTTGCCGGTGAAGAGTTCCGCCCCCGCCACCACCACCAACAAAAGCCCCAGCGAAAAAACCAGTCCCCCCGTAATAGAAGCGCTGGCAAAACTCAAAGAAGCATCGGACTTGACCAACACAAACAGCATCGCCCCCAACCCAATAAAGGCCCCGGCAAGAACGCCTAGCAGCAGCAAAGGCAAAGTCGCCAGTCGTGCTTTGGCAACACCCACGGTTTCAACCCGTCGTGCGATTTCGGTGGGGGCATAGGCATCAGATCCGAACAACTCAGACATGGGCGACTCCTTCTTGGTGCGTGAGGGGGGACTTGGACATATACTAAACGTCAGCGCCGATTTGATCCAGATTGCGGGCGCCGGAACCTTTGAGTTCCGAAGTTCAGCTAAAGACGGCAAGAGTGACCTCACCCGGTACCCGGCCCCGCCAAGCGCTGAGCCGGGTTTTGTTTTACTGAGGTCTCTTTTTTCAAGCCATGTTGATCGCCACGCCCCAGTCCATGTCATTTGCCGCCGCCCTGCCCTTGCAGAGCGGCGCGGCCATCCGCGACTACGCCCTGAGCTATGAAACCTACGGCACGCTCAATGCCGACAAAAGCAACGCGGTGCTGATTTGCCACGCGCTCAACGCTTCGCACCATGTGGCCGGGGTGTATGAAGGACAAGACAAATCCGAAGGCTGGTGGGACAACATGATTGGCCCAGGCAAGCCGGTGGACACCAATCATTTCTTCGTCATCGGTGTGAACAACCTGGGCTCGTGCTTTGGCTCCACCGGCCCCATGGATGTGAACCCCGACACCGGCAAGGTGTATGGCGCCGACTTCCCCGTGGTCACGGTCGAAGACTGGGTCAACGCCCAGGCGCGGCTGCTCGATGCTTTAGGCATTCAGACCCTGGCCGCCGTCATGGGCGGCAGCCTTGGCGGTATGCAAGCCCTGTCGTGGACGCTGCAATACGCAAGCCGCGTGCGCCACGCCGTGGTGGTGGCCAGCGCGCCCAACCTCAACGCCGAGAATATTGCGTTCAATGAAGTCGCGCGCCGCGCCATCGTGACCGACCCGGAGTTTCACGGCGGCCATTTTTACGAGCACGGCGTCGTGCCAAAGCGCGGTCTGCGCATCGCCCGCATGATTGGTCACATCACCTACCTGAGCGACGACGTGATGAACGAGAAGTTCGGCCGTCAGTTGCGTGAAGCGGTGGTGGGCAGCGCAACGGGCTACAAATACTCGACGCAAGACGTAGAGTTCCAGATCGAGAGCTACCTGCGCTACCAGGGCGACAAGTTCAGCGAGTACTTTGACGCTAACACCTACCTCCTGATCACCCGTGCGCTGGACTACTTTGACCCGGCCCGTGCCCACGGCGGCAACTTGACGAGTGCCCTGGCCCAAGCAGCGTGCAAGTTTTTGATGGTCAGCTTCAGCACCGACTGGCGCTTCTCCCCCGGACGCAGCCGCGAAATGGTCAAAGCCCTGGTGGCCAATGGCCGGGATGTGAGCTACGCCGAAATTGACGCACCGCATGGGCATGACGCATTTTTACTAGACGACGAGCGGTACCTGAATCTGGTGCGCGCCTACTTTGAGCGCATCGATAAAGAATTGAAAGCCGAGGCGGGCATCTCAGGGCAAGCGCAGGCACCGGCGCAAGTTCAAGCGGTTCGCGCAGGGTCGCACGCGTTGAATTCATTGGCCTTGTTAGTGCCGGCCAAATCCCGCGTGCTCGATCTCGGTTGTGGCGACGGTGACTTGCTCGCCCAACTCCAGACCCAGCGCGCCTGCACTGGCTACGGCATCGAAATCAACGACGCTCACGTACTGGCCTGCGTGCAACGTGGTGTCAACGTCATCCAGTTCAACTTGGACGATGGTCTGGCCCTGTTCGGCGATGCGTCCTTTGACGTGGTGCTGCAAATCGACACACTCCAACACCTGCGCAACACCGAAACCATGCTGCGCGAGACGGCGCGCGTGGGCCGTTTGGGTATCGTCGCCTTCCCCAACTTCGGCCACTGGCCCAATCGCATCGCCGTGTTGCTCGGGCGTATGCCGGTCACCAAGCGCCTGCCCTATCAGTGGTACGACACGCCCAATATCCGCGTAGCCACCTTCAAAGACTTCGAGGCCTTGGCCCTTAAAAACCAGCTGCGAATGCTCGACGCCTTTGGCCTGCAAGACGGGCGTGAAGTGCGATGGCTACCCAACGCGCTGGCCAGCACAGCGGTGTTCAAGTTGCAGCGCGACAGCGGCACGCAACACGGATAGACGACGCTCACGGAGGGCCTTGAAAACGCCACCAAGCGGCGTATGCTTCACGTCTTAGCTCATTTAGCCCAAGGAGACATCCCTCATGAAGCTCTACTACCACCCCGTATCCACCACCAGTCGCCCCATCTTGCTGTTGGCAGCTGACGATGGCATCGCGCTCGAGCACGAGGTTGTCGATCTATTCACCGGTGCCCACCTGCAACCCGCCTTCACTCGCGTTAACGTCAGCCAGCAGGTGCCGGTGCTGGAAGACGGTGACTTCCGGTTGACGGAGAGTTCGGCCATCCTCAAGTACCTGGCTGAGAAGACCGGCTCGTCGGCCTATCCCGCCGACCTTCAAAAGCGAGCACGCATCAATGAAACGATGGACTGGTTCAACACTGGTCTGTACCGTGATTTGGGCTACGGCTTGGTCTATCCGCAGGTCTTGCCAAATTTCAAACGTGAAGATGCAGCCGTGCAACAAGCCAATCTGGCCTGGTCACGCGAGAAGGCTCGCCGTTGGCTGGGTATTCTGGACAAGGACATCATCGGCGACAACGCTTACCTTTGTGGCAATGACCTCAGCATCGCCGACTACTTCGGTATCGGCATGTTGTCGGCGGGTGAAGTCGCTCATCTGGATTACGCCCAGTGGCCTAACCTGTCGCGCTGGATTGCCACCATGAAGGCTCGGCCAACCTGGGGCCAAGTTAATGAAGGCTTTTATACCTATTTCGTAGCGCCTTACAAAGACGCTGCTTTCGAAGGACTGTGAGGGACCAAAGATGATCGAGAAGCTCCACCACAACGCCTACCGCTGCCGTGACTCAGAAGAAACGCGGCGCTTTTACGAAGACTTCCTCGGCCTGCCCTTGGTCGGCACGCTGGAGATTGGGCAGACCAAAAGTGGCCGCGCCACGCAAACCTTGCACACCTTCTACCAAATGGACGACGGTTCGCATCTGGCTTTCTTCGAAGCCCCCGACATGTCCTTCGACTTCAAGCCCCAGCATGACTTTGACCTGCACATCGCCTTGGAAGTGGCTTCGCCCGTGCTGCCCGTGATGCTGGCTAAAGGCAAAGCCGCAGGCATAGAAACGCGCGGCCCGTCTGACCATGGCTTCATTGATTCCATCTATTTCCGCGACCCCAACGGTTACGTGATCGAGCTGTGCGCCAAGCGCGCCAATCATGATGCTGAGATGGACCCCGACCACAACGGCGCACGCGACAAGTTGAACAAGTGGACGACCAGCAAAGCTGCGGCAGCGCCCGCATGAGTACGGCTCCAGCTCCAACGGTTTCCTTTTTAGAGGCCTTCAAGTTCTGGCTCAAGCTCGGCTTCATCAGCTTTGGTGGCCCGGCCGGGCAGATTGCCATCATGCACCGCGAGCTGGTGGAGCAAAAGCGTTGGATATCGGACAACCGCTTTTTGCACGCGCTCAACTACTGCATGGTCTTGCCCGGGCCAGAGGCGCAGCAGCTCGCCATCTACATTGGCTGGCTGCTGCACCGCACCTGGGGTGGCGTGGTGGCGGGCACGCTGTTTGTGTTGCCCTCGCTGTTTATCCTGATTGGCCTGAGCTGGGTGGTGGTGGCCTTTGGCAACGTGCCGTGGGTGGCGGGCCTGCTTTACGGCGTCAAGCCCGCTGTGGCGGCGCTGGTCTTGCAGGCGGTACACCGCATTGGCAGCAAGACGCTCAAGCACCCGCGCCAAGTGCCGCTGCTGTGGGTGGTGGCGCTCAGCAGCTTCATCGCCGTGGCCTTGTTGGACGTGCCCTTCCCCTGGGTGGTGGGTGTGGCGGCGCTCACCGGCTGGCTAGGCTCCAAATTTGTGCCCGCGCAGTTTGCCGCAGGCGGTGGGCATGGCGGCAAGGGCAAAGACGGTGCGCCGCATCAGCCCTGCGTGATTGACGACGACACCCCCACGCCCGAACACGCGCTGTTTAAAAAATCACGCCTCATCAAGCTGCTGTTGGTCGGTTCGGTCTTGTGGGCCGTGCCCATGGGCTGGCTTCTGGCCACCTACGGCTGGCAAGGCACGCTCACGCAAATGGGCTGGTTCTTCACCAAGGCGGCGCTGCTCACCTTCGGCGGCGCGTATGCCGTGCTGCCCTATGTGTATCAGGGCGCGGTCGAGCATTACCAATGGCTCAGCGGCCCGCAAATGATCGACGGCCTAGCCCTGGGCGAGAGCACACCCGGCCCGCTCATCATGGTGGTGACCTACGTCGGCTTTCTCGGCGGCTGGGCCAAGCAGGTGCTGGGGTCGGACGCGTTGTTTCTGGGTGCCGCGCTGGCCGCCACGGTAGTGACCTGGTTCACCTTCCTGCCGTCTTTCATCTTCATTTTGGCCGGCGGGCCGTTGGTGGAGAGCACCCACGGCAAGCTGGGATTCACCGCACCGCTGACCGCCATCACGGCGGCGGTGGTGGGCGTCATCGCCAGTCTTGCTCTGTTTTTCATCGTACACATCGCTAGTAAACCGGGTGCTACTGGCACTTTGCTTTCTCTAATTGATTTCGCAGCCTTGGTTCTGGCGGCTCTCGCACTGCTGGCTTTGCTGCGCTACAAGGTGGGGGTGATGCCGGTGATTGGTGTGTGTGCGCTGGCGGGTTTGATGTTGAAGTTGGCCGCGTGGGCCTGAAATAGGAAAGGTAATCAATGAAAACTATTGTTGGTTTAATCGGCCTCGGAGCCATGGGCAATGGCATGGCGACATCGCTGCGGCGTGCGGGCCATGCACCGCATGTATTCGACCTGCGGCGTGAAGTGTCAGAGGCCTTTGCCGCAGAGGGGGGTACGGCCAGCCCGTCGCTGGCGGCGCTGGGTGCGGCTTGCGATGTGGTGGTCTCCGTGGTGGTCAACGCCGCGCAGACTGAGAGCGTGCTGTTTGGTGCCAACAACGATGGCACAGGTTGCGCAGCGACGATGAAGCGCGGCAGCGTCTTTGTGATGTGCTCGACGGTGGACCCCAATTGGTCGGTGGCGCTGGAGGCGCGCTTGGCCGCGTTGGGCATCCTCTACCTGGACGCGCCCATCTCAGGCGGTGCGGCCAAAGCGGCCAGCGGCGAGATGACCATGATGACCGCAGGCAAGCCCGAGGCCTATGCCCTGTGCGAGCCCTTGCTCAATGCCATGGCGGGCAAGGTGTACAAGCTGGGTGACAGCGCCGGGGCGGGCAGCAAGGTCAAGATCGTCAACCAGTTGCTGGCAGGCGTGCACATTGCCGCCGCCGCCGAGGCCATGGCTCTGGGCCTGCGCGAGGGGGTTGACCCGGCTGCGCTGTATGAGGTGATCACCCACAGCGCGGGCAACAGCTGGATGTTTGAGAACCGCATGGCACACGTGCTGGCCGGGGACTACACGCCCTTGTCGGCGGTGGATATTTTTGTGAAGGACTTGGGCCTTGTGCTGGACATGGCACGGGCCAGCAAGTTCCCGTTGCCGCTATCAAGCACCGCGCATCAGATGTTCATGCAGGCCTCTAGCGCGGGCTTTGCGCGCGAGGACGACAGTGCGGTGATCAAGATATTCCCTGGCATTGAATTGCCTGCGAAAAAGTAACCGTCATTTCCAGACACTTGGACCTCCCTATTTAACCCGCTAAACCACTTCAGAACCATGCCCCAATTCGCCGCCAACCTCTCCATGCTCTACCCCGAGCTCGCTTTTTTAGATCGCTTTGAAGCCGCTGCCAAAGACGGTTTCAAAGCGGTTGAGTTCATGTTTCCCTACGAGTACGACAAGCAAGAAATCCGCGCTCGCTTGACGGGCAATGGCCTGCAACAAGTGCTGTTCAACTTACCGCCCGGTGCCACCGGAGAGGCGTGGTCAGCGGGCGAACGCGGCCTGGCCTGCCTACCCGGGCGCGAGGCCGACTTTCGCGCCAGCGTTCACCTGGCGCTGGACTATGCCGAGACGCTGGCCTGTCCGCGCATCCACGCCATGGCCGGCCTGCTGCCCGCAGGCGCCACGCGTGAGGCCTTGCGCGCCACCTATGTCGCCAACCTGCGCTACGCGGGCGAGCAAGCCGCCAAGCAGGGCGTGGACGTGCTGATGGAGCCCATCAACACGCGCGACATTCCCGGCTTCTTCTTGAACCGCCAAGACCACGCGCATGACCTGATCGCCGAAATCGGCCTGCCCAATGTCAAGGTGCAGTTTGACCTCTACCACTGCCAGATCGTCGAGGGTGACGTGGCCATAAAGATTCGCCAGTACTTGCCCACCGGGCGCGTCGGCCATTTCCAGATTGCCGGTGTTCCGCAACGCCACGAGCCCGACCTGGGCGAAGTCAACTACCCCTATTTGTTTGAGGTGATCGACGAGGTGGCTGCCCAGTGCGGCTGGAACGGCTGGATCGGTTGCGAGTACCGTCCGAGCCGTGGTGCGCAACCTGGGGGCACATCGGCGGGCTTGGGCTGGATGCGACGTTGAAGCGGCTTTAATGGGGCGGTGCGCTCAAGCCTTGAGGGCGGACTCAATGCGCCGGTCTGGCACAAACCACAGTGCCGCGACAGCAACGTACAACCCCATTGAAATCCACTCGTTCACAAAGGCCAGGGGAATGGCGCAGGCATAGGCGACCAGCGACACCTTGCCTTTGAAGTCGCTGCCAATCGCTTTGGCCAGGGTGGACTCCGTACCGTGGTGTTTCACAATCACCCGCACCAAAATTGTGTAGGCAATGCCCGACATCAGCAGCACCACGCCGTATAGGGCCACAGGTAGAGGGCGAAAGTGGTTCTCACCCATCCAGCCGGTCACAAACGGAGTGAGCGACAACCAAAACAAGAGGTGCATATTGGCCCATAGCATTGGCCCATTCACCTGGTGCACGGTGTGCAAAAGATGGTGGTGATTGTTCCAGTAAATGGCGACAAACGTGAAGCTCAACACATAGCTTATGAACACGGGAATCAAGGGCCCGAGCGCGGCCAGACCGTCGCCGTGTGGCACCTTCATCTCCAGCACCATGATGGTGATGATGATGGCGATTACGCCGTCGCTAAAGGCTTCAAGTCGGTTCTTGCCCATGGTCAACGCCTAGACCGGCGCAGGCACTTGTGCCCGGTACCAGTCGTTGATCTGCGCCCCGGTTTTGATCACCACGCCGCTCTTGGACTGCGCGTAGGCCAGCAGCCGCTCAAACTGCGCAATGCGGTGCGGCGCGCCGGTGATGTAGGGGTGCACGCTGATGGCCATCACACGCGGGATGGTTTCGCTCTCTTGCCATAGGCGGTCGAGCTGGGCCACGCCGCGCTCGTACAGCTCGGCACCGCTATGGCTTTGCAGCAGCATCATGGGAATGTCGTTGATCTCCACGCTGTAGGGCACAGACAGCACCGGGCGCGGCTTGGCTTTGATCCACACGGGCTGGTCGTCAAACACCCAATCGGCCACGTACTCAATGCCCGCCTCGGCCAAGTAATCAATCGTGTCATTGGTCTCGGTCAGGCCGGGGCTCTCCCAGCCCACGGGGGCCTTGCCGGTAAAGGCTTTGATGGCACTCACCGTTTGCGCAATCGAGGTGCGCTGATCGGCCAGCGCGTGCATGGGGCCTTGCACGTAGCCGTGGCCCATGAACTCCCAACCCAAATCCAGCGCCGCACCCGCCACACGCGGGTAGCTCTCGCACACCACGCCGTTGATGGCCAAGGTGGGCACGATGTTGAGGTTTTTAAGCGCATCCAGAATGCGCCAAAAGCCCACGCGCATGCCGTACTCGTGCCAGGCCCAGTTGGGTAAATCCGGCTGCAACGGCTGGCCCATCGGCGGGCTTAGCACGGTGCGCGGCATGGCGCGCTCCATAGTCCAGTGTTCCACGTTGACGATGACCCACACCAACATGCGGCCCCCGTCAGGCACGGTCAAATGGGGTCGATCCACGATGGCTGAAAAAGGCACACGGGTACTGGGCAAGGCGGTTTCGCTCATGGGGTTGCTCCGGTTGAATCAAGTCAATATCGTAAGGGGTATTGCGCCAGTCAGGGTGAGAAAAAGTGGGGGCTCAAGCATCATGGGCACACACATGAGTTAGATTCCAAACTTCCTCCAACACGCACCGTCCATGCAAACCACCTCCAACGATTCCGTGATGAAGCTGAGCTGCCGCTGCGGCGTCGATGTCCACGCGCACGTCATCCCCGGCGAATTTCCGCGTTACCTGGGCGGGGCCACGCCTGCGGGTTGGCCGTCTATGGCCCCGGCGGATGACTGCCACCGCCACGTGATGATCGACGGTAAAAACTACCGCACCGTGTCCGACAAATGTTGGACGACGTCGCGGCGCTTGGCCGACTTTGAAACCATGGGGCTGGGCCTGCAAGCCATTTCGCCGATGCCGGAGCTGCTGTCGTACTGGTTGCCCGCAGCCGTGGGCGCGCAACTGGTGCGCTACCTGAACGATCAAATTGCGGCCATGGTGGCTGAATCCGGCGGGCAGCTGGTTGGCTTGGGGGCTGTGCCCTTGCAGGACATGGACTTGGCGATCAAAGAGCTGCATTACCTCAAACACGATTTGAAGTTTGCAGGCGTAGAAATTGGCAGCAACATCAATGGCGTGGTCATTGGCGACCCCCAGCTTGATCCCTTCTTTGAAGCCTGCGAGGCGCTTGACCTGGCGGTGTTCGTGCACGCCTTGCGCCCGGCGGGCATGGACCGGCTGGTCGGCCCGCCCGCCTTGCAGCAGGTGTTGGCCTACCCCACGGATGTGGGCTTGGCTGCGGCCTCGGTGCTGACCAGCAACCTCATCACCCGTCGGCCCAAACTGCGCCTGGCCTTCAGCCATGGTGGCGGCACGCTGGCCATGCTGCTGCCACGCTTGGAGCAGGCCATGTCGGTCTTCCCCGGCCTGCGTGAGCGGGTGACACGCTCCCCCACCGCGCAAGCGCGCGAGCTGTTTTATGACACGCTGGTGTTTGACACGCCCACACTGCAACATTTGGTGCAGACCTTTGGCGAGTCGCAGTTGATGGTTGGTACGGACTACCCGTTTAACTTTCATGACACACACCCTGTCGCGCGTATTGAAGCGGCGGGCTTTGATGCTGTAGTGGTGGAGCAACTGGTGCAGAGTAATGCTGAACGTTTTTTAGGAATTAAGTTATGACCCATGCATCCTCCCGCATCAGCGCCTTGCGCAGTGTGGCGCTCACCGTGCCTGACCTGGCCAAAGCCGAATATTTCTTTACCACCATCTGGCACTTGGCTGTGGTGGCCCGCGCAGACAAAGCGCTCTACTTCAGAGCCACCGGGGCCGATCACCACGTGCTGGCCCTGCATGAAGCCCCTGGCGCAGCATGCATTCGCCACGTCACGCTGCGTGCGCGCAGCGTGGCCGCTTTGCACGAGGTAGCCCAGGCCGCGGTGCAGGCCGGTGGCCAAGTGGTGCAGCCCGTGGGCGAGGTGACTGAACCCGGTGGTGGCGTGGCGGTGACGGTGGCCGATGCCGATGGCCGTATCTTCCAACTCGTACATGGTGACGCGCAGCACGCTGATGCCGCTCCCGTCATAGACCGCCCGCTGCGGCTCGCGCACACCGTGCTCAACGCGCACGATGTGCCTGCCACGCAGCACTTCTTGGAAGCCGTGCTGGACTTCTCGCTCTCAGACCGCACGCGCATCATGGCCTTTATGCGCTGCAACAGCGACCACCACAGCATTGCGCTGGGTGACACCGACAACGACGCGCTCAATCACATTGCGTTCTTGATGCCCGATCTGGAGTCCGTCATGCGCGGCGGCGGTCGTCTGCGTGACGCGGGCTATGGCATTGAGTGGGGGCCGGGGCGACACGGCCCGGGTGACAACGCCTTCAACTATTTTGTCGGCCCGTTTGACGTGGTGGTGGAGTACACCGCCGAGGTGCAGCAGATCGACGACAGCTACCTGGCACACCAACCTAGCGACTGGACGTGGCCACCGGGTCGGGTCGATCAATGGGGCATCTCGCAGCCGCCCAGCGCGCGCTTGAAAGAAGCGCAGCGAGCGGTGGTGTTTGTACCGATCAACCGATAAAGAAAATTCAATCACCATGAGCAACGCTGAGATGTACGACGTCGCCATCATCGGCTTCGGCCCCACTGGCGCGGTGGCCGCAGGCCTGCTGGGCGGGCAGGGCATTCGCATGCTGGTGTGTGACCGGCTGACCGAGGTGTACGACAAGCCGCGCGCGATTTCGTTGGACCATGAAATCATGCGTGTGTTCCAGCAACTCGGCGTGGTGGCGCAGGTTGAGCCGTTTATGGAGCCCTTCACCAACTCTGAGTTTTACGGCGTGGACGGCCAGTTGATCCGCTGCATGTCCACCGTGGCCCCGCCCTATCCGCTGGGCTTTAACCCCTCGCTCGTGTTCTCGCAGCCGCCGGTGGAGAAGGTCTTGCGCGCGCACGTGCAAAGCCTGCCCAGCGTGACGGTGGCGCTGGGCCAAACGCTAACGCAGCTGACTCAAGACGAGCAACACGTCACGCTGCAATTGCAGGCGCAAGACGGCACGGTGACCGAGGCCAATGCACGTTACGTAATCGCCTGCGACGGCGCGTCCAGCACCGTGCGGGGTCTGATGGGCATGGCGCTGCAAGACTTGGGCTTCGATCAGCCCTGGCTGGTGGTGGACGTGTTGATCAACGAGCAAGGCCTGGCCAAGCTGCCAACGGTCAGCGTGCAGTACTGCGAGCCCCAGCGCCCCTGCACTTACCTGATCTGCCCCGGCAACCATCGCCGTTGGGAGATATCCATCAACCCCGGTGAAGACCCGCAGCAACTCGCCACGCCCGAGGGCACCTGGAAGTTGCTCTCGCGCTGGCTCACGCCCGAAGACGCCACGCTGTGGCGCCAAGCCAGCTACCGCTTTCACGCGCTGGTGGCGCAAGACTGGCGCAAGGGCCGCGTATTTCTGGCGGGCGACGCCGCGCACCAGCAGCCGCCCTTCCTCGGCCAAGGCATGTGCCAGGGCGTGCGCGACGCCGCCAATCTGTCTTGGAAGCTGGGCGCGGTGCTGCGGGGTGAAGCGGGTGACGCTTTGCTCGATAGTTATGGCGAAGAACGAAGAGGCCATGTCACCGAGTTAACCACCCGCATCAAGGCCGTAGGCCAAATCGTAGGCGAGCGCGACCCGGTGAAGGCCCGCGCACGCGACGCTCATTTGCTAGAGGCCTGTGGTGGCGTGGTGAAGCCGCAGCCCCGCCAGAACGTGCAGCCCGCTTTGACGCACGGCCTCTTGGCCGCGCAAACCCATCCTGCACGTGGCACGCTGTTCCCGCAGCCGTGGGTTCAACACGCGGGCGCTAGTGTTCGCATGGACGAGGTGCTGGGTCGCGGCTGGCGCTTGATCATCTCGCCGCAGGCCGATGCAACCCTCAAGGTTGCGGCCAGCGCGCATGGCGTCAAGGGCATGACCCTGCACACCTTGGGGCAGGGTGCGTTGATCGAAGCCGATGGTGTGTTGGAAAACTGGTTCACGCAAAACAACTGCACCGCAGCCATCGTGCGTCCAGATCACTACGTGTTCAGCGTGGCCAGTTCAGATGCAGAGCTAGCGCATCAGTTCACCCAGCTTCGGCAACATATCGAGGTGCTCGCTGCGTAGCTACTCACCCCAAGTGCCTAGGCGTACTAAGGCTTGAGCGCAGCAGCAGCCCGCTTGCCCAACTCAATCTTCGCAATCGCATTGCGGTGCACCTCATCCGGCCCGTCCACGATGCGCACCGTGCGCTGGTGCGCGTAGGCTTCGGCCAGCCAGAAGTCCTGGCTCACGCCCGCAGCGCCGTGCGCCTGAATCGCCCAGTCCACCACTTGGCAGGCCATGTTGGGCGCCACGACCTTGATCATGGCGATCTCGGCGCGGGCTTCCTTGTTGCCCACGGTGTCCATCTTCCACGCGGCGTTGAGCGTGAGCAGGCGTGCCTGGTCGATCATGCAGCGCGACTCAGCGATGCGCTCGTGCCAGACCGATTGCTCAGACAGCGGCTTGCCAAACGCCACGCGTGCGCGCAGCCGGTCGCACATCATCTCCAGCGCGCGCTCTGCCGCGCCGATGGAGCGCATGCAATGGTGAATGCGCCCAGGGCCAAGGCGGCCTTGCGCAATCTCAAAACCACGGCCTTCGCCGAGCAAAATGTTGCTGACCGGCACGCGCACGTTCTCCAGCAGCACCTCCATGTGGCCATGCGGGGCATCGTCGTAGCCGAACACCGAGAGGTGACGCAGCACGGTGACGCCCGCCGTGTCACGCGGCACCAGCACCATGGACTGCTGCGCGTGGCGCGGCGCGTCGGGGTCGGTCTTGCCCATCACGATGAAAATCTTGCAGTGTGGGCTGCCCACACCCGATGAAAACCACTTGCGGCCATTGATGACGTACTCATCCCCTTCGCGCCGAATCGTGCACTGGATGTTGGTCGCGTCAGACGATGCCACCGAAGGCTCGGTCATTAAAAACCCAGAGCGAATTTCACCCGCCAGCAAGGGCTCTAGCCACTGCGCCTTGTGCGCGGCAGTGCCGTAGCGCTCAAAGGTTTCCATGTTGCCGGTGTCAGGCGCAGAGCAGTTGAAGACTTCGCCTGACCACGAGACACGGCCCATCACCTCGCACAGCGGCGCGTAGTCCAGGTTAGAGATGCCCGGCACGCCGTTGCGATCATGTTGCAAAAACATATTCCACAGGCCCGCAGCACGCGCTAGAGGCTTGAGTTCTTCAATCAGGGGCGACACCTGCCAAGCATTGCCCGCGCGGCGAAACGCATCGATCTCGCGGTAATAGCGCTCCTCGTTCGGGTAGATGTGCTGGTCAAAAAACTGACGCAGGCGTTGCAATAAATCCTGGGTCTTGGGGGAAGGTTCTGCAAACACGGTGTGTCCTTGAGTTGGTTGAATGGTGTGAGTTGACGGGCTGCGGCTATGGTACACAAGTGTTGATGGCGGTTGGCTAACCCCTGATGGATGCATGATGACTAAGCCCTTATGATTTCACCCAACACAAAGGAGTTAACGATGTCACTGCGCCGCACTGTTTTTTCAAGCACCTTGGTACTTGGCTTGCTGGTCTTGTTGGCCAACCCGCTGTGGGCGCAAAGCCCGGCCCCCTGGCCCGACAAACCCGTCAAGCTGATCTTGTCGCAGCCCCCCGGCTCGGGCCCGGACAACGTGGCGCGTCTGCTGGGTGAGCGCCTGGCCAAGCCGCTGGGGCAGGCGGTGGTAGTTGAGAACAAGCCCGGCGGGCAAAACGTCATCGGCGCACAAGCCGCCGCCCGTGCCGCGCCGGACGGCTACAGCTTTTACTTTGCCACCACCGCCGCGCTGGTCACCAACAAGCATTTGTTCAAGACCCTGCCCTACGACCCGCAAAAAGACTTTGTGCCCGTCGCCTTTGTCGCCAAGAGCCCGTTTGCCGTGCTGGTCAAAGCCGAGTCGCCCATCGCCACCATGGCCGATTTGATTGCACGCGCCAAGGCCACACCCGGCAAGCTGTCACTGGCCAACGAAGGCCCGCGCACCTTTGGCGGCATCATCGCGCGCCTGATCAACGCCCGCACCCAGATGACGGCCAATTTGGTGTCTTACGCCTCGGTCGGCGTCTCGGTGCAAGACGTGATCGGTGGCCATGCCGATGCCGTGGTGGCCGATCTGGCCTCCACCGCCGCCTTGGTGCGCCAAGGCCGCTTGCGCCTGTTGGCCGTGACCAGCGCCAAACGCGTGGCAGGCTGGGAGCAAGTGCCCGCGCTGGGCGAGTTGTTGCCCGGCTTTGAGATGGTGGGCTGGTTTGCGCTCATGGCGCCAGCAGGCACGCCCGCGCCGGTTATTGCACGCATGAACAAAGAGTTCAACACCTTGCTGGCCGATGCCGACACCGCGCAACGCATCCTGACCATCGGCCCCATCGCCGAGCCCCTGGGCGCGCCCGAAGCACTCGGCAGTTTCTTGAACCAGGAGCATGAGCGCTGGAGTGCTGCGGTGAAAGAGATTGGGCTGCTGCCGGAGTGAGATAAATTCGTCATTCCCGCAAATCCGTCATTCCCGCGCAGGCGGGAATCCAGAGCTGCCAACTAGGTTCAACATAGCGTTTGACTTGGGGCTGCTGCTGCTGCCAAGCGGGTTACAGCCGAGTTCACTGATGCGGGCTTGTCTGGGCATTGTGTTTATTGGGTCGGATAAACTGGGCCGCCGGGTTTATCCGACGAGCTACATTACGTCGTTATGCCTAGCTCGCGATCCCCGCACTTTTCACGCACGATCCTGTGAACGAGCATTGACCAAAGACACCATTTCCGCATCAATCCCTTCCCATGGACATTTTTCAATTTCTCCGCGATCGCGATTCTCCGCCGAGCCCCTCGGACGAATTACTTTATGAATTCGTGGCAGGAGAACTTGCCAGTTCAGCAGTTAAGCAGGGGCTCTGGACTAAAGCGTTATCCGAGAGCGATTGGGACGAACCGAAGGCAAAAGCCTCTTACGTGCGGATGCGGATTGTGCAGCTGCGGGACGAGCTGAAGGTTGAGATAGCCCGACTCCAAGCCCGCACTTCTGGCCCTGACGCAGAGGCGCTTTCCTTTGGCCTATCTGAAGATGAAATTGCCTATCTGGGCGAACCGATCAAAGCAGTTCGGTACTTGGAGAAGTACCGAACTTCGAAGGAGACAGTCTCGAAAGCAATTGGACTCGGCAAGCTTCGTGGTGTTCTCTGCCGCGATGTCCTGTGGGTCCAAGACCGTCCAGTTCGTTGATGAATTCTGTTCAATCTGCGTTCCGATGAGCGATGAACATTGAGAATGATGTAGCGGAGTTGCAGCGGCAGCTCGCCACAGTCGATCTTCTGTCCCGACCTTCGCGTCCTACTCGCCCCGGGTGGACCAAGTTTTTGGTGCTGAAGCTTGGCGATTTGAAGGTGAAGATGTATCAGGAGGCCGGTCACGCACTACCTCATGTGCACGTTGACTACGGCAAGCGCAATCATGTTGCATCGTATTCAATCGACCCAACTGAGCGTCTTGCTGGTAACCTCGACATGAAGTACGAGCGAACCTTGACGGAGTGGATTCATTCCCGTAGAACACAACTTTTGGATGTCTGGCGGGCTGCGCAACTTGGAGAAGAGACGCGTGAACTGATCGTGGCTCTTGCCGGCGATTCATAACTTCACGTCAGCAAGATCCCGCAAAAGTTACGGGATGGCCGATCACCGTTGCCCGATCCGAATGCCCCCAAAAATCGCCTGCACTTCACGCGGCTAACAACGCCAGCAGGGCGCGCTGGCGGTGACCGTGCCTTTGAGTGCGGCGGCTGCTTAGCTGGATCGCAGTTGGCTGCCTGCCAAGTCGTAGGTGACGACTAAAGTTTGCACAATCCGTCGCATGAATTAACCCACTGCACCACGACAACATGGCTTCAATTTCGCCTATCAAGCCCGCACCTTCGGATAGCGAACCACTGTCTATTGGCGAGATCGCCCAGCGCATTCACTTGATCCGGGGACAGCGGGTGGTGCTTGATACTGACTTGGCCGCTTTTTACGGTGAGACCACCAAGCGGTTTAACCAGCAAGTCAATCGCAACCGGGAGCGCTTCCCCGAAGACTTCATGTTCCAGTTGAGCGACGAGGAGTACGCGTCTTTAAGGTTGCAATTTGCAACCTTAAAGACCGGGCGTGGCCAGCACCGCAAATACCTGCCCTACGTTTTTACCGAGCACGGTGCCATCATGGCGGCCACCATGCTCAACAGCCCGCGCGCCACCGCATTGAGTGTGTATGTGGTGCGGGCCTTTGTGGCGTTGCGCGGCATGCTGACCAGCAACCGCGAGTTAGCCAACAAGGTCAACACCCTTGAGCGCAAAGTGTCGGTGCATGAGCGCAATATTGCCGAGCTGGTGGACTCGATGGCCGAGCTGCTGGCAGTACCACCGTCACCGCCCAAGCGGTCTATCGGGTTTGTGACGCATGAGGACAAAAAAGATAAGCCTACCAGTGGCAAGGCCGCAGGCAAGCCGGTGATTAAAGCCCGCAAGTAGGGTTCGGGAGTTCAAATTCGAAGTGCAACTTTATGAATAACGGGTTGGGTAGGCGCGATGTGAGAGCATCTAAACCCCTCGACCACCAAGTCAAAGTTGCCCAGAATGACCTACACACACATCACCCAACACGGACAAAGGTGCGGTGGTATCTATCCGCAAATGGCTTGAACAACACGGAGTTGAACCATGAATGTAATGACCGTTAACGACTATCAAGCAACGATTGAATTTGACTCTGATCTTGACCTGTTCAGAGGGGAAATTCTGGGCCTCAACGGTGGCGCAGATTTTTACGGAAAGAACCCGAAGGAGCTTCGTGCAGAGTTCAAGCGCTCGCTCGCCGTTTTTCTTGAAACCTGTGCAGAGAAAGGCATTGAGTCCAAGCGTCATTTTTCGGGCAAATTCAACTTACGAATTTCTCCGGAGTTGCACGAAAAATTCGCCATTGCGGCGCAAGCAAGAGGCAAAAGCATCAATGCCTTGGCGCAAGAGGCTTTGCAGGCAGAGTTTGCTTGAGTTGGATGCAAGTTAACTGGTCATTCCCGCGAAGGCGGGAATCCAGCTTAATCATCACTTGAAGCGCTTTGTCGGTGCGCAATGCACTGGATTCCCGCCTGCGCGGGAATGACGGTTCTCTGTAAATGATTCGCGCGCTCGCCCTCACCGCTGCCCGATCCGAATATCCCCAAAAATCGCCTGCACCTCACGCGGCAGGCAGCGCCAGTAGGGTGCGCTGGCTGTGACCGTGCCTTTGAGTGCGGCAGCCGCCTCCCAGGGCCAGCGGGGGGGGTAGAGCAGGGCGCGGGCCAGGGCGATCAGGTCGGCGTCACCGGCTTGCAAGATGTCTTCGGCCTGCTGCGGCTCGGTGATGGGGCCGACGGCCGTGGTGGTCAGGCCGACCGGGATTTTTTGCAAGGGCGAGATACTGGTGGTCGAGATATGGATGAAGTCGCAGCCCAGGACGTTAGCCTGCTGCAATAGCCGGTGCTAGCCATCATCGTAAGATCGCGTAAAACGGAGCGATTACCCCATGCGTATGCGGAAATGGACAACTCTTCAACTGGTCAGCGAACTGCTGCTTGCTGTCGGAAGCCTTTCCGTTGGTGCGACAGGGTTCGCTGCCGACATCCAGGACACGACCGTCGGCAGCGCGGCGGTCATCATCGACACCCATGCCCATATCGTCCGACGTCGAAGGGGAAATCCGGCGGCGAACACCTCTCAAGCGTTAGGCGTCATGAACGAGTTCAAGGTCGAGAGGACGATTCTCCTGCCGCCGCCGTTTTCACCAGGTAACCCTGGTTACGGGCGCCAGGAACTCGAATCAGTGGTCCGCGACAATCCTGACCGGTTCGCTTTTGTGGCGGGCGGTGAGTCATTGAATCCGATGATCCACAGTGTTGCTCCCGTAAACGTCACTCCGAAGCATGTCCAGCGGTTCCAGAGTGAGGCCGCACTTATTGTCAAGTCCGGCGCTGTAGGATTCGGCGAACTTGCAGTGGAACATTTTTCCTCCGGGCGCGGCGGTCATCCCTATGAGTCCACACGCTCCGATCATCCATTGCTCTTAACGCTTGCCGACATCGCGGCGCAGACTGGAATGCCGATTGATCTCCACATGGAGGCGGTGCCTCGGGACATGGAAATGCCCGACCGGCTGAGGAAGGGTGCAAACCCAGAGCGGCTGAAGGAAAACATTTCTGGATTCGAACGCTTGCTTGAGCACAATCGAAAAGCGCTCATTGTCTGGGCGCACGCCGGGTGGGACCACACAGGTGAACGCACCGTGTCTCTGATGCGCTCACTACTCGGAAAGCACCCTAATCTTTATATGAGCATTAAGCTCGACCCGAGAGGTCCGCAGCGCACATCGCCTTTCACTCCTGACGGCGGGCTGAGCCCCGATTGGGTTGCACTGCTGCGCGACTTCCCGGATCGTTTCATCATTGGCAGCGACCAGTTCTTCGAGGAGGGCAACGAGCGTCTTGCTCTTGCGCGCAGGCTAGTTGATGCGCTGCCAGCCGACATCGCACGTTTCGTAGCAAGCGAGAATGCCAAGCGGATATATAGGCTGGACGCCAAATCGAGATGACGAAAGTGGTACGTGCGGCCCCTGTGCCGCCCAACCCAGCGCTCCACAGGACGCGCTAAAAGCGGTGAGCCCCTGAGCTTCAACGTTCAGCAAATTCCCGCAAAAGTTGCCGTCTGGCCGATCACCGCTGCCCAATCCGAATATCCCCAAAAATCGCCTGCACTTCACGCGGCAGGCAGCGCCAGTAGGGGGCGCTGGCGGTGACTGTGCCTTTGAGTGCGGCAGCCGCCTCCCAGGGCCAGCGGGGGCGGTAGAGCAGGGCGCGGGCCAGGGCGATGAGGTCGGCGTCACCGGCTTGCAAGATGTCTTCGGCTTGCTGCGGCTCGGTGATGAGGCCGACAGCGGTGGTGGTCAGGCCGGAGGCCTTGCGCACTTCGCGCGCAAACGGCACTTGGAAGGCTGGGCCGACGGGTATCTTTTGCAAGGGCGAGACTCCGGCGGTCGAGATGTGGACGAAGTCGCAGCCCAGGGCTTTGAGTTGCAAGGCGAAGGCTTCGGTCTGGGCCAAATCCCACGCGCCCTCCACCCAATCGGTGGCCGACACACGCAGGCCCACCGGGCCGTCAAACACCTGGCGCACGGCGACAAACACTTCCAGCGGAAAGCGCATGCGGTTTTCTAGGCTGCCGCCGTAGTGGTCGTCGCGTTGGTTGGCAATCGGCGAGAGGAATTGGTGCAGCAAATAGCCGTGCGCGGCGTGCAGCTCGATGGCGTCAATGCCGATGCGTTTGGCGCGTTGGGCGGAGGCCACGAAGTCGGCTTTCACCTGCGCTATTTGCGTCAGCGTTAGCGCAGCGGGTGGGCGCTCGGTAGGCAACTGCGGCAAGGCCGAAGGGGCTAGCGTGGGCCAGCCGCCTTCTTCCAGACCCAACAATTGCCCGCCGTGCCAGGGCGTCGCACTAGAGGCCTTGCGCCCGGCGTGCGCGAGCTGGATGCACACGGGCATGGCCGGGGCCAGTGCGCGGGCGCGCGCCAGCGTGTCGCCCAGCGCGTGCTCGGTGCGGTCATCCCACAGGCCCAGGCAGCCTGGGGTGATGCGGCCCTCTGCGCTGATCCCGGTGGCCTCAATCGTCATCAGGCCCGCGCCGCTGTTGAGCAGGCTGGTCCAGTGGGCCAAGTGCCAGTCGGTGGCCTCGCCATTGAGCGCCGAGTACTGGCACATGGGGGCGATGACGATACGGTTGGCCAGCGTCAGGCCGCCTTTGGGGGAGGGCAAAAGATAGGGGGAAAACAGCAGGCTCACGGGGGGCTTTCAAGTGGATGGTTTGTGTAAATTGTGGCATGCGGCAGGCGCTTGATTCACAAGGCCTGCAGCGAAACTGTTTATTTGAGCGATTTGAACCATGAAACCTCTTGCTTTTGTCGTTTTGTTTTCCTTATCCACCCTGCCCACTTGGCCTGCACGTGCGCAATTGCCTCAGCGCGACTTGCTGGTGGCCTTGCGGCAGGTGGAGGAGGGCAGCGGTGCGGTGGTGCTAAGCACCCAGACGCGCCCCCTGTTTGAGGCGCAGCAAATCCAGGTGCGCAACGGCAGCCAAGCCAGCCTGAGCCTGGGGCAGAGCCTGCCCATGCAGTGGGTACAGACGGTGCTGGCTTTGCCGCCTGCGCACCAGGCCTCGGCCCCAGCAACCACCCCGCCTAAGCCCAATCAACGCAGCGGCGGGGTGGTCAACCAACTGACGTGGCTGCAAGTGGGCCAGCGTTTGACGGTGTTGCCGCGTTGGCCGGGCGGGAAAAAAGAAGTCTCTATCGACGTTGAAGTTCAATCGTCACAGGTGGATGCGCGTACTGGCCCTGAGTTGCCTGCACAGACACAAAACCAGGTGCACACCACGATCAGCGCACCGTTAGGTCAATGGGTGACATTGGCGACGACAGGTAAAAGCGCGCCCGGTGGTGTCTATGGCAGCGAAGCCATAGACCAGCCCCGCCGCTTGCTGCAATTGCGGGTCACGGCACCTTGATCACATGCTGATCGGCTGGGTTGCGCTTGGAGGGGCCAGCCTGAGACAATCACGCCATGACCCTCACCGAACTCAAATACATCGTTGCCGTAGCCCGAGAGAAGCACTTTGGCAAAGCGGCGGAGGCTTGCTTTGTCTCGCAACCCACGCTGTCGTTGGCGGTCAAGAAGCTGGAGGAAGAGCTGGACGTCAAGCTCTTTGAGCGCAGCGCCAATGAGGTCACGGTCACGCCGCTGGGCGACGACATCGTGCGCCAAGCCCAGGCGGTGCTGGCGCAGGCCAGCCAGATCAAAGAAATCGCCAAACGCGGCAAAGACCCGCTGGCCGGGCCGCTCAAGCTGGGCGTGATCTACACCATCGGCCCCTACCTGCTGCCCGATCTGGTGCGCCAGATGATCACGCACACGCCGCAAATGCCGCTGATGTTGCACGAGAACTTCACCGTCAAATTGCTGGAGATGCTGCGCACCGGCGAGATCGATTGCGCGGTGCTGGCCGAGCCCTTCCCCGACACCGGCTTGGCCACCGCCCCGCTGTACGACGAGCCGTTTTATGCGGCCGTGCCTGTCCATCACCCGCTGGCGGGTCTGGAGTCGATCACTAGCGAAGCGCTGAGAGAAGAAACCATGCTCTTGCTGGGCACGGGTCACTGCTTTCGCGACCACGTGCTGGAGGTGTGCCCGGAGTTCGCCCGCTTCTCCAGCAATGCCGAGGGCATTCGCAAAAGTTTTGAAGGCTCATCGCTAGAGACCATCACGCACATGGTGGCCGCAGGCATGGGTGTGACGGTGGTGCCGCGCCTGAGCATCCCGAAGGCGGCTTTGGCTGTGAAGCCAAAGCGCGCGAGTGACGCGCTCATCAAATACCTGCCGTTCGCGGGCGATGCGCCCACACGCCGCGTGGTGCTGGTGTGGCGCCGCAGCTTCACCCGCTACGAGGCGATTGCGGCGCTGCGCAACGCGATTTACGCGTGTGAGTTGCCGGGGGTTAAACGGCTGTCATGACGCGCTTGTCTCTCTATCTTGACCTGATCCGCTGGAACCGCCCCGCAGGCTGGCTGCTGCTGCTGTGGCCATCTCTGAGTGGGCTGTGGGTGGCGGCAGGCGGCTTTCCTGGCTGGCATTTGCTGGCGGTTTTTGTGCTGGGCACCATCCTGATGCGCAGCGCAGGCTGCTGCCTCAACGACGTAGCTGACCGCGACTTTGACCGCCACGTCAAACGCACCGCGCAGCGCCCCGTGACCACCGGCGCGGTGTCGGTGCGCGAGGCGTTGTCGCTAGGGGCGGTGCTGGCCTTGCTGGCCTTCGGCCTCGTGCTGACGACCAATGCGGTGGCCGTGGCTTGGTCTTTCGGCGCGCTGGCAGTGGCCATCGCCTACCCCTTCGCCAAGCGCTTCTTCGCCATGCCGCAGGCGGTGTTGGGGGTTGCATTCAGCTTTGGTATCCCGATGGCCTTCGCCGCCGTGCGAGGCGGCGATTCGTTCAGCTTGGCCGCTGTGCAGGCCAGCGTGCCCCCACTGGCCTGGCTGCTGCTGCTGGGCAACCTGTTCTGGGTGCTGGCATACGACACCGAGTACGCCATGGTGGACCGCGATGACGACCTGCGCATCGGCATGAAAACCTCGGCCATCACGCTCGGGCGCTTCGATGTGCTGGCGGTGCTGGCCAGCTACCTGATGTACCTGTTAATTTGGGCTGAAGCCCTTTATTCAATTGCGCAGACAGCTATCCTATTGATAGCAATTTCTTTGGCACTAGGGCAAGTGGTTTGGCACTATCGGCTGATCCGTGAGCGAACGCGTGAGGGATGCTTCAAGGCGTTTCGTCTGAACCACTGGCTGGGGTTCACGGTGTTTTTGGGGGTGGTGTATGGGATGGCGTGGCGCTGAGCGACCCACCCATCCAACTCACTCTCCAAACTCCAGCCCCATCTCACGCGCCCGGTTTTGCGCAGCCACCATGGCCTGCATGAATAGGGGCTTGACGTGGCTGGCCTCCATGGCGCTGAGGGCTGCGTAGGTGGTGCCGCCTTTGGAGGTGACGCGCTGGCGCAGCACCTCGGGTGGCTCGATGGAGGCGTGGGCCAAAGCGCTGGCACCGCGAAAGGTCTCTACCGCCAGCTTTTGCGCCTGCTCGGGGCTCAGGCCCATATCGACACCGGCGTTGATCATGGCCTCCATGAAATAAAACACGTAGGCGGGGCCGGAGCCGGACAGGGCGGTGACGGCGTCAAGGTGGTCTTCGCGGTCTAGCCAGAAATATTCGCCCATGGTGACCACCACTTGCTCGATCAGCAGGCGATCTTGCGCGGTGACTTCGGGCCGGGGGTACAGGCCGGTGATGCCCATGCCGATCAGCGCGGGGGTGTTGGGCATGCTGCGCACCACGCGCTCGGTGCCGAGCCAGCGGGCGATGCTGACGCTGGGTATGCCTGCGGCCACGCTCAGGTGCAGGGCGTGCAGGGTGTGGATGAGGGCGGGCTGCGCGGCTTCTTTGAAAATCTGGGGTTTGACGGCCCACACTACCAGGTCAGCCTCTTCCAGAAACAGGCCTGGGCGTTCATGGGCGGTGATGCCAAAGGTGGCTTTGAGGCGTTGCTGGGTGTCGGCAAAGGGCTCGACCACGTCGATCTGCGCGGGGAGGAAGCCTTTGTTGATGAGGCCGCCGATGATGGCGCTGGCCATATTGCCGCCGCCGATGAATGCGATTTTTTGGGTCATGGTGGGGCTCGCTGTTGGGGTTTTTTTAAGGAGGCAAATTTCACAGAAGATTGTCGCAGTTTGCGGTAGGCTTGCAAGCCATGAACTTCATCTTGGCACTTGATCAGGGAACCACCAGCTCGCGGGCCTTGTTGTTTGACCGTGCGGGTGCGGTGGTGGCTGTGGCGCAGCGGGAGTTTCGCCAATCATTCCCTCAAGCGGGCTGGGTGGAGCACGACGCGAATGAGATCTGGCAGACGCAACTGGAGGTGGCGCTTGAGGTGCTGGCCAAGGCGCACATAAATCCAGCGCAAGTTGCAGCGATTGGCATCACCAACCAGCGCGAAACCACCGTGCTGTGGGATCGCAAGACGGGCGAGCCGCTGGCTCCGGCCATCGTTTGGCAAGACCGCCGCACCGCTGGGCGCTGCGATGCGTTGCGGGCTCAGGGCAAAGAGGCGCTGATTCAGAAGAAGACCGGTCTGTTGCTGGATGCGTACTTTTCAGCCACCAAGCTGCAATGGCTACTGGACAACGTGCCCGGCACACGCCAGCGGGCCGAGGCGGGTGAGCTGGCGTTTGGCACGATTGACAGTTGGCTGCTCTGGAAGCTGACTGGCGGACGCGTGCACGCCACCGATGCGAGCAACGCCTCACGCACCATGCTGTTCAATATCCATACGCTGGCTTGGGACGATGCGCTGCTCAAGCTCTTCAATGTGCCGCGCAGCGTGTTGCCGCAGGTGCTGCCGTCTAGCGGCGAGCTGGGGCTGACGGACGCGGCGCTGCTGGGCGCGGCCATTCCCATCACCGGCATGGCGGGCGATCAGCAGGCGGCTACGTTTGGGCAGGCTTGCTTCAGCCCGGGCATGGCCAAGACGACGTATGGCACAGGCTGCTTCATGCTGATGAACACGGGGGCTGTGGTGCCGCGCAGTCACCAGCGGCTGCTGGGCACTGTGGCTTGGGCTGGGCCGGGGGTGGGTGAATCCACACGTTTGCAAACATCACAGGCCTGCTACGCGCTGGAGGGCTCGGTGTTCATGGGCGGGGCCACGGTGCAGTGGCTGCGAGATGGGCTGCAAATCATCGAGTCGGCGCAAGATGTGGAGGCGCTGGCCAAGAGCGTGACCGACACCCAAGACGTGTACCTGGTGCCTGCCTTTGCCGGCCTGGGCGCGCCGCACTGGGACGCCTACGCGCGCGGCACGCTGGTGGGCATGACGCGGGGCACAGGGCGGGGCCACTTGGCACGCGCTGCGCTGGAGGCCATTGCCTTACAGGTGGCCGATGTGCTGCACGCCATGCGGGCCGACAGTGGCCTGGCTTTGCGTGAGATGCGCGTGGACGGCGGCGCTTGTCGCAATGATCTGCTGATGCAGATGCAGGCCGACTTCACCGGCGTGCCGGTGCTGCGGCCACGGGTGACCGAGACCACGGCGTTGGGCGCGGCGTATCTGGCTGGGTTGGCCGTGGGGTTTTGGCAGAGTGCGGACGAGATCAGTACGCAGTGGCAGGTGGAGCGGCGCTTTGAGCCGCGCTTGAGTGATGCGGCGCGAGAGGCCAAACTGGCGCGCTGGCAGCAGGCCGTGGCGCATGCACGTCACTGGGCCCAGGGTTAATTGGCATGAGCCGAGATTGTTCATTAGAGATTTCCCCGTTCGGGCTGAGCTTGTCGAAGCCTTGGCAGACCTTCGACAAGCTCAGGTCGAACGGGGGTAATAGATATTCTCAAATAAACACTACATGACATTGGCCGAACCCCCCAAGCTGACTTTGCGCGCCGAGCTGCTGGCGCAACTGGCCGCGCCGCAAACCTTTGATGTGACCGTGGTGGGTGGTGGCGCTACGGGTTTGGGCGTGGCCCTGGACGCGGCGGCGCGCGGCTTGCGCGTGCTGTTGCTGGAGGCGCATGACTTTGCCAAAGGCACCTCGTCGCGCTCGACCAAGCTGGTGCATGGCGGCGTGCGCTATTTGGCGCAGGGGCAGTTGGGCTTTGTGCGCGAGTCATTGAAAGAGCGCGCCTTGTTGCTGGCCCATGCGCCGCATCTGGCGCAGCCGCTGGCTTTCGTCATCCCCACCTACCGCTGGTGGGACAAGCCGTTTTACGGTGCGGGGCTCAAGCTGTACGACGTGCTGGCCGGGGCTGCCGGTTTGGGCGCGACCGAGCTGCTGAGCCCAGCGCAAACCCAAGCCTTGTTGCCGACGGTGCAGACGAAAGACTTGCACGGTGGGGTGAAATACTGGGATGGCCAGTTCAACGACGCGCGGCTGGCCATCACCCTGGCCCGCACAGCGGCGGCGCATGGGGCGCTGATGCTGAACTACTGCCCGGTGAATGAGTTGCTCTACGACCAGGGGCGCGTGGCGGGCGTGGTGTGTACGGATGCCGAGACGGGGCGGCGCTACCGCGTTGCGTCACGCTGTGTCATCAACGCCACTGGGGTGTGGGTGAATGAGTTGTGCGTGCAGGATGCCGCAGCTCGCACCACCGCAGAGGCGACGGCAGCAGGCGAGCGCACGCCTGCGGTGACGCCTAGTCAGGGCATTCATCTGGTGGTTGACCGAGAGTTTTTGCCGGGCGACGCGGCGCTGATGATTCCTAAGACCTCTGATGGCCGAGTGCTGTTTGCCCTGCCCTGGTTGGGCAAGGTGATTTTGGGAACCACTGACACTCCACGAGACGACATGCCGCTGGAGCCGCAACCGATGGCGCAGGAAGTGGATTTCATTCTGGCCGAGGCGGGCCGCTATTTGAGCCGAGCGCCCACACGGCAGGATGTGCGCAGTGCGTGGGCCGGGCTGCGTCCTTTGGCGCATGAAGCACAACTTACGAGTAGTTCGGGTGGTGCAACTTCAAAATTGAGCCGGGAACACAAAATTTGGACCAGCCCCAGTGGTCTGCTGAGCGTGACTGGTGGCAAATGGACGACTTACCGCGCCATGGCGCAAGACGTGATGGAGGCCTGTTTAGTAAATGGATTGATCGATGGGACTTGGCAGCACCGTGGCGGCACAGCGCATTTGAGCTTGATCGGCAGTGAGGCGGCATGTGCGGGCAATTCAATCCGAGAATCTGAAGGCCAGCATTCATATGGGTCTGAAGCTGAGTATGTACTCGCTTTATATCGAAAAGAACCCGAATTGGTGGCCGGGGTGACACCCGCCATGGTGCGTTTTGCCGTGCGCCATGAGTACGCTCGTACCGTAGAAGACGTGCTGGCCCGACGCTCAAGACTGCTGTTTTTGGATGCTGCACTGGCCCGGCAGGTGGGACCAAAAGTGGCGGCCATCCTGGCGCAAGAGGGGGTTTCTGCGCCTCAAAGTGAAGCATTCGACGCTCTGGCCGCGAATTATTTGAGCGTGCCGAATAAAGTTTCTTGATGCGGCGCTAAAACCATGGCATAATCGAGAGCTTCGCGTTTGATACGTGAAGATTCTGCCCAACAAAAGCAATGTGAGTGGTTCATGTTGCAGAAGACGGGCCCAAGACTGACTGGAAGCTTGATGAGGAAACTCTGAAGTGACTGGTGCAAGTTGGGAAATAAAGAAATGATCCAAACTGAATCTCGATTAGAAGTTGCCGACAACACGGGTGCTAAATCCGTGTTGTGCATCAAGGTGCTCGGCGGATCCAAGCGTCGCTATGCGAGCGTGGGTGACGTCATTAAAGTCAGCATCAAGGAAGCTGCTCCGCGTGGTCGCGTCAAAAAAGGCGAGATCTACAGCGCAGTGGTTGTGCGTACCGCCAAGGGCATTCGTCGTAGCGACGGCTCCCTGGTGAAATTTGATGGCAATGCGGCTGTGCTGCTCAATGCCAAGCTGGAGCCTATCGGCACCCGTATCTTTGGACCAGTCACGCGTGAATTGCGCACTGAGAAGTTCATGAAGATCGTGTCCCTGGCTCCTGAAGTTCTCTAAGGAAGCGTCATGAACAAGATTCGCAAAGGCGACGATGTCATCGTGCTCACAGGGCGCGATAAAGGCAAGCGCGGCAAAATTGCGCTGCGCAAAGATGATTCGCACGTGCTGATTGAGGGCATTAACTTGGTGAAAAAACACACCAAGCCAAATCCTCTAAAGGGCGCTGCGGGCGGTATTGTTGAAAAGGCCATGCCAATTCACCAATCCAATGTGGCAATTTTCAATGCTGCAACCGGCAAAGCTGACCGGGTGGGCATCAAGCTGTTGGCTGATGGTAAGCGCGTGCGCGTTTACAAGTCCAGCGGCGAAGAAATCAAGGTGGCATAAGCATGGCACGTCTTCAACAAATCTACCGCGAAAAGCTGGTTCCTGAATTGACAGCCAAATTTGGCTACAAGTCACCCATGCAAGTGCCGCGCCTGAGCAAGATCACACTGAATATGGGTGTGAGCGAGGCTGTAGCCGATAAAAAGGTGATGGACAACGCTGTAAGCGACCTGACCAAAATCGCAGGTCAAAAGCCTGTGGTGACCAAGGCCAAGAAAGCTATCGCGGGTTTCAAAATCCGTGAAGACCAGGCCATTGGCTGCATGGTCACGCTGCGTGGCGTTCAGATGTATGAGTTCCTGGATCGTTTTGTGACCGTGGCTCTGCCCCGCGTTCGTGACTTCCGTGGTATCTCAGGTCGCGCCTTTGATGGCCGTGGCAACTACAACATCGGCGTTAAAGAGCAGATCATTTTCCCTGAGATTGAGTACGACAAGGTTGATGCCTTGCGCGGCCTCAATATCAGCATCACGACAACGGCCCAGACTGACGAAGAGTGCAAAGCACTTCTCACCGGTTTCCGTTTCCCGTTCAAGAACTGAGGTGACTTGTGGCTAAAGCAGCTTTAATCGAGCGAGAGCTCAAGCGAGACAAACTGGTCGCCAAATACGCGAAGAAACACGCGGAACTCAAAGCGATCGCCAGTGACCTCAAGCGCAGTGACGAAGAACGTGCAGAAGCCCGCTTGGGTCTGCAAAAGTTGCCGCGTAATGCGAACCCGACACGTCAGCGCAACCGTTGTGCAATCACCGGTCGCCCGCGTGGCACATTCCGTCAGTTCGGCTTGGCTCGCGCCAAGATCCGTGAACTGGCTTTTGCTGGGGATATTCCCGGCATCACCAAAGCCAGCTGGTAAGCGACAGGAGATTAGACATGAGCATGAGTGATCCCATCGCCGACCTGTTAACACGCATTCGCAATGCGCAGATGGTTGCTAAAGCCACTGTGTTAGTGCCTTCTTCCAAAGTGAAGATCGCCATTGCGCAAGTGTTGAAAGACGAGGGCTATGTTGACGGCTTCCAGGTGAAAACCGAAGACGGCAAAGCCCAATTAGAAATTACCCTGAAGTACTACGCTGGTCGCCCAGTTATTGAGCGCATCGAGCGCGTTAGCCGCCCTGGCTTGCGTGTGTACAAAGGTTCTGACGCCATCCCCCAAGTCCAAAACGGTCTTGGTGTGGCCATTGTCACCACGCCTAAAGGTGTGATGACTGATCGTAAAGCGCGCGCTACCGGTGTCGGTGGTGAAGTTCTTTGCTACGTGGCTTAACGGCGGCATTGAGGAGAAACTGAAATGTCACGTGTAGCAAAAATGCCTGTAACCATCCCCGCTGGGGTGGATGTGTCCATCAAGGACGATCAAATCAGTGTCAAAGGTACTGGCGGCGTATTGTCGCAAGCCCAGTCAGCGCTGGTCAAGGTGGTCAATGAAGGCGGCAAGCTCAGCTTTGCCCCCGCCAATGACTCCCGCGAAGCCAATGCCATGAGCGGCACCATGCGTCAGCTGGTGAACAACATGGTGGTCGGTGTGAGCAAGGGTTTTGAAAAGAAGCTGACCTTGATTGGCGTGGGCTACAAAGCCGCCGCACAAGGTGCCAAGCTGAATCTGACGGTGGGTTACTCCCATCCAGTGAACATCGATATGCCTGCTGGCATTACGGTGGCCACAGCAACGCCCACCGAAATCTTGATCAAAGGCGCTGATCGTCAGCGCGTTGGTCAAGTGGCTGCTGAAATTCGTGCGGTCCGTCCTCCTGAGCCCTACAAAGGCAAAGGCATCCGTTATTCGGATGAGAAGGTCGCGATCAAAGAGACCAAGAAGAAATAAGGAGCTGCATGATGTTGACCAAAAAAGAGCAGCGCCTTCGTCGCTCACGTCAAACCCGAATTCGCATTGCGACTCAGGGTGTGGCCCGTTTGACGGTGAATCGCACCAATTTGCACATTTATGCCAGCGTGATTTCTGGCGACGGCGGCAAGGTTCTTGCCAGCGCTTCAACCGCTCAGGCAGATGTGCGCAAGTCGTTAGGCGCTTCGGGCAAAGGTGGCAATGCCGCTGCAGCCCAGATCATTGGCAAGCTGATTGCTGAAAAAGCAAAAGCTGCTGGTGTGGAAAAAGTGGCGTTTGATCGTTCGGGTTTTGCGTACCATGGCCGCGTGAAAGCGCTGGCCGATGCGGCACGTGAAGCTGGCTTGCAGTTCTAAGCAGATCGGAAATAAAGATGGCTAAAGTTCAAGCAAAAATGCAGGGTAAAGGGGCCGAGGGTCCTGAAGACGGCCTGCGCGAAAAAATGATCGCGATCAATCGCGTCACCAAAGTGGTTAAGGGCGGCCGTATCCTCGGTTTCGCTGCACTGACCGTGGTGGGTGATGGCGATGGTCGCGTTGGCATGGGCAAGGGCAAATCGAAAGAAGTGCCTGCTGCCGTGCAAAAAGCAATGGAAGAAGCTCGTCGTAATCTGAAAAAGATCACGCTTAAAAATGGCTCAATTCACCACCGGGTGACTGGCCAGCACGGTGCTGCTTCTGTGATGATGACCCCAGCACCCAAAGGTACGGGCATCATTGCTGGCGGTCCTATGCGCGCTGTCTTTGAAGTCATCGGCATTACCGACATCGTGGCCAAGAGCCATGGTTCATCCAACCCCTACAACATGGTTCGGGCCACACTCGACGCTCTCTCGCATTCGACCACACCGTCGGAAGTGGCTGCAAAGCGTGGCAAGACGATTGAAGAGATCTTCGCGTAATCGGAGGCTTCAAAAATGACAACGCAACAAACAGTCAAACTTCAACTGGTTCGCAGTCCTATCGGCTGCAAGCAAGCCCACCGTGACACCGTTCGCGGTCTGGGTCTGCGCAAGCTCAACAGCACCAGCGAATTGCAAGACACGCCCGCAGTGCGCGGCATGATCAACAAGATCAGCTATCTGATCAAAGTGCTCTGAGAGGCAACATCATGGAACTCAATACCATTAAGCACGCTGACGGCGCAAAGCACGCCAAGCGTCGCGTCGGTCGCGGTATCGGCTCAGGCCTGGGTAAGACTGCTGGTCGCGGTCACAAAGGTCAAAAGTCACGTTCGGGTGGCTACCACAAGGTTGGTTTTGAAGGCGGTCAGATGCCTATGCAACGCCGCTTGCCCAAGCGTGGCTTTAAGTCACACCTGCTCAAGTTCAATGCCGAAGTGACGCTGACCGCTCTGGAAGCCCTGGGCGCTGAGACGGTTGACCTGTTGACACTCAAGCAAGCTGGCTTGGTTGGTCAATTGGCCAAAGTGGTCAAGATCATCAAGACGGGTGAACTCACCAAGTCGGTCAAATTGACGGGTATCGGTGCAACGGCTGCAGCTAAAGTTGCAATCGAAGCCGCTGGCGGCAGCCTGTCCTGATTCGGCTTGAGGAACAATTCTCGTGGCAACTAACGCAGCTCAAATAGCAAAAACTGGCAAGTTCGGCGACCTGCGTCGTCGGCTCGTCTTTTTGCTGCTTGCCCTAGTCGTGTATCGGGTCGGTGCGCACATTCCTGTGCCTGGCATCAACCCCGATCAGTTGCAAGAATTGTTCAAAGGTCAGCAGGGCGGCATTCTGAGCCTGTTCAATATGTTCTCCGGAGGCGCTTTGTCGCGCTTCACGGTGTTCGCCTTGGGTATCATGCCCTACATTTCGGCCTCGATCATCATGCAATTGATGACCTACGTCTTGCCTGCTTTTGAGCAGCTCAAGAAAGAGGGCGAGGCCGGTCGTCGCAAGATCACGCAGTACACACGCTACGGCACGCTGGGTTTGGCCCTGTTCCAGTCTCTGGGCATTGCAATGGCGCTAGAGAGCTCTGCGGGTCTGGTGATTGCCCCTGGCATCGGTTTTCGCATGACGGCTGTTGTCACATTAACCGCAGGCACGATGTTCCTGATGTGGCTAGGTGAGCAGATCACTGAGCGTGGTCTGGGCAATGGTATCTCGATCATTATTTTTGGTGGTATCGCAGCAGGTTTGCCCAGCGCCATTGGCGGGCTGCTTGAGTTGGTGCGCACTGGTGCTATGAGTATCATCGTGGCTCTGTTCATTGTGGTGTTGGTCGCCTTGGTGACTTACTTCGTGGTGTTTGTTGAGCGTGGCCAGCGCAAAATTTTAGTGAACTACGCCAGACGACAAGTGGGCAACAAAGTGTATGGTGGTCAGTCATCGCACCTGCCATTAAAGCTGAACATGGCGGGTGTGATCCCCCCCATCTTTGCTTCGTCCATTATTCTCTTGCCCGCAACCGTGGTGAGTTGGTTCAGCAGTGGTGAATCCATGTTGTGGCTCAAAGACATTGCAGGCAGCTTGACCCCGGGTCAACCCATTTACGTGATGCTGTATGCTTCGGCAATAGTGTTTTTCTGCTTCTTCTACACAGCGCTGGTTTTCAACAGCCGTGAAACAGCAGACAACTTGAAGAAGAGTGGTGCTTTTATTCCCGGGATTCGTCCTGGTGACCAAACCGCTCGTCACATAGACAAAATTCTGCTTCGTTTGACCATGGCTGGAGCCATCTACATCACCTTCGTGTGCTTGTTGCCTGAGTTTTTGGTCTTGAAGTACAACGTGCCCTTTTATTTCGGTGGCACATCGCTGCTGATCATTGTGGTGGTGACCATGGATTTCATGGCCCAAGTACAAAATTACTTGATGTCGCAACAGTATGATTCGCTCCTGAAAAAAGCGAACTTCAAAGCAACATAGTTTTTAGTTTGTCATATGCTCCAAGGTTTTGAATAAGACCTTGGATCAACAAAACCTTAGAAGTTTTAGGAGAGTGAAATGAGAGTTTCTGCTTCGGTAAAGAAAATTTGCCGCAACTGCAAAATTATCCGCCGCAAGGGCATTGTGCGTGTGATCTGTACAGATCCGCGTCATAAGCAGCGCCAAGGTTGATCGTAAGAGTTTTAGAGGACGAAAATGGCACGTATCGCTGGCATCAATATTCCGCCGCACAAGCACGCTGAGATTGGCTTAACCGCTATTTTTGGCATTGGGCGCACTCGGGCTCGCAAAATTTGCGAATCCTGTGACATCGCGTATTCCAAAAAGATCAAAGACCTGACGGACGGCGATCTGGAAAAAATTCGCGATCACATCGCAGAACTCACCATTGAGGGTGATTTGCGCCGTGAGACAACCATGAACATCAAGCGTTTGATGGACATTGGTTGCTATCGTGGATTCCGTCATCGCCGTGGCTTGCCCATGCGCGGTCAGCGTACGCGCACCAATGCGCGTACCCGTAAAGGGCCGCGTAAAGCAGCTCAGTCACTGAAAAAATAACCGGCATTGAAGGAATACCATGGCTAAATCACCCGCCAATAATGCCGCGCAACGAGTGCGCAAAAAAGTTCGCAAGAACGTTGCAGACGGCGTTGCACACGTGCACGCATCGTTTAACAATACCATCATCACCATCACCGATCGCCAAGGCAATGCTTTGTCATGGGCATCGTCTGGTGGTCAGGGTTTCAAAGGCTCACGTAAATCAACCCCGTTTGCAGCTCAGGTTGCTTCCGAAGTTGCTGGCCGTGCTGCTGTTGAACAAGGCATCAAAAACCTTGACGTTGAAATCAAAGGTCCAGGCCCCGGCCGTGAATCTTCGGTTCGCGCCTTGGCTGCACTCGGGATCCGTATCAATCTGATCTCCGACGTGACCCCGATGCCGCATAACGGCTGCCGCCCTCAAAAGCGTCGTCGTATCTAATCGTGGGCTACATTTCGTAGCCTTAAGTTGTAAGCCCACCGCCACCTGATTGCTCGGGTGGCTCCCGCATTTTTGCGGCAGATGACATAAAAGGAAGTTCACGTGGCACGCTATCTCGGCCCCAAGGCCAAACTCTCTCGCCGTGAAGGCACGGACCTGTTCCTGAAGAGCGCTCGTCGCGCCATCGGTGACAAGGCTAAATTTGATTCCAAACCCGGCCAGCATGGCCGCACATCTGGTCAGCGTACGTCTGACTTTGGCCTGCAACTGCGCGAAAAGCAGAAGGTCAAGCGCATGTACGGTATTTTGGAGCGTCAATTCCGCCGCTACTTTGAAGAGGCAGATCGTCGCAAAGGCAATACCGGCGCGAACCTGTTGTCCCTCTTGGAGTCTCGCTTGGACAACGTCGTGTACCGCATGGGCTTTGGCTCAACGCGCGCTGAAGCACGCCAGTTGGTTTCGCATAAAGCCATGACCGTGAACGGTCAATCCGTCAATATCCCTTCTTACCTGGTTAAGGTGGGTGATGTTGTGTCGGTTCGCGAGAAATCCAAGAAACAAAACCGTATTGTTGAAGCCTTGCAGTTGGCTCAGCAAGTGGGCATGCCTGCTTGGGTTGAGGTCAACCTCGACAAGGCAGAGGGTACCTTCAAGAAGGTGCCAGATCGCGACGAATTCGCCGCTGACATCAATGAATCGCTGATCGTTGAGTTGTACTCGCGTTAATAGCTAATCATTTCTCGTTCCTACGCCGCGGACCACCGCGGCGTAGGTGCTTCACCAGCCTTACCGGTGTAACGAACCGGGGGTATTGACAGGAAGTCTGCATGCAAACAAGTCTGCTTAAACCCAAAGCAATCAACGTAGAACAACTTGGCCTGAACCGCGCCAAGGTCGCACTAGAGCCTTTTGAGCGTGGCTATGGCCATACACTGGGCAATGCTTTGCGCCGTGTTTTGTTGTCCTCCATGCCCGGCTATGCCGCTACGGAAGTTACGATTGCCGGTGTTCTGCACGAATACTCATCGATTGACGGTGTTCAAGAAGACGTCGTCAACATTTTGCTCAACCTCAAGGGTGTGGTGTTCAAACTCCACAACCGTGATGAAGTCACACTGAGTCTGCGTAAAGATGGCGAAGGCGTCATCACTGCAGCTGACATCCAAACGCCGCATGATGTGGACATCATCAACCCTGAGCACGTCATCGCCAACTTGTCCACGGGTGGCAAGCTGGACATGCAAATCAAGGTTGAAAAAGGGCGTGGCTATGTTCCCGGCTCCATGCGCCGTTATGGCGATGAGCCCAGCAAGTCGATTGGCCGCATTGTTCTCGACGCTTCTTTCTCACCGGTCAAGCGCGTTAGCTACACCGTTGAAAGCGCACGTGTTGAACAACGTACCGATTTGGACAAGCTCTTGGTTGAGATTGAAACCAACGGCGCCATCAGCGCTGAAGATGCGGTTCGTGCCTCTGCCAAGATTTTGGTTGAGCAACTGGCTGTATTTGCACAGTTGGAAGGCAGCGAGTTGGCAGCGTTTGAAGCTCCGGCCAGCCGTGGCAGCAGCCAGTTCGATCCGATCTTGCTGCGTCCAGTTGATGAGCTGGAGTTGACGGTTCGTTCCGCCAACTGCCTCAAAGCCGAAAACATCTACTACATCGGTGACCTGATTCAGCGCACCGAAAATGAGTTGCTCAAGACCCCTAACCTGGGTCGCAAGTCGCTCAACGAGATCAAGGAAGTTTTGGCTTCCCGTGGTTTGACCTTGGGCATGAAGCTCGAGAGCTGGCCACCAGCCACGTTGGAAAAACGTTAAATTTCATCAGCCTGAAATCCAATCGGGATTAACGGCTGAGCGCCACGGGCAGTACCTGATACGGCTGCTTGTTTTATAAATTAAGGAAATCACCATGCGCCACGGACACGGACTACGTAAACTCAATCGCACCAGCTCGCACCGCCTTGCTATGTTGCGTAACATGATGAACTCGCTCATTGAGCATGAAGTCATCAAAACCACACTGCCTAAAGCAAAAGAACTGCGCCGCGTTGTCGAGCCGATGATCACTTTGGCCAAAGAAGCCACCGTTGCCAATCGCCGCTTGGCATTTGACCGCCTGCGTGACCGCGACAGCGTGACCAAGTTGTTCAACGACCTAGGCCCACGTTTTAACGCCCGTCCTGGTGGCTACACCCGTATTTTGAAGATGGGTTTCCGCGTGGGTGACAACGCACCTATGGCTTTGGTTGAATTAGTTGACCGCCCGGTCACTTCTGAAGCCGATGCACCCGCAGAGACGGCAAACTAAGGTATAATTAAACTCTTACCGCGCGATGGAGCAGCTTGGTAGCTCGTTGGGCTCATAACCCAAAGGTCGGAGGTTCAAATCCTTCTCGCGCAACCAACAAAATGGCGGTATCCCGCTACAGTAAACGCCCACTTTATGTGGGCGTTTTTGTTTTTCCAGATGATCTTTGTGTGGGGCTGGATTATCAGTGAGCTGTTTCGTTTCAGTTGAAGAACGAAAGGGTTTGAGATCCCCGGGTTGCCGCTATTGACGAGTAGTTAGGCTTCGCCGAAGATTGTCGTTGGCGTCAGTAACACCCACCAACTACCATCCTTAAGCAAATGAGCGAATTTGTACTCTACAACGCACCGCAATCCACATGCAGTCAGCGTGTACGTTTCGTGCTTCATGCGAAAAAATTGGCATTCGAAGAGCACAAGCTGGATCTTTTTGCGGGCGATCAACTCAAGCAAGACTATTTGGCGATCAACCCTAACGGTGTTGTGCCTGCACTGCTGCATCAAGGGAAAACAGTGCTCGACTCGTCAGTGATTGTTGAGTACCTGGACGAAGTCAAAAGCGCTGTCCATAGCTTTACCCCCACAGATCCGGTTGAGCGCGCGCGTATGCGATGGATGATGCGGTACATCGACGAAATTCCTGCGCCGGCCATCCGGGTGCCGTCTTACAACCTTGCCTTCCTCCCGCATTTCAAAACCATGAGCGAAGAAGAGTTCAACGCGCTGGCCAACTCAAAACCTTTGCGTAAAGAATTTTTGCTGACCATGGGTCGATCTGGCTTCCCGAAAAAGGAGATGGACGAAGCCTTGGATCGCCTGCATCGATCCATTGTGCGAATGGACGAATGGATCGCTCAAAGTGGTGGTCCTTGGCTGATGGGCTCCTCGATTTCGCTGGCCGATATCGCCATCATGCCGGTCATCGTGCGCATGAACGACATTAACCTGGACACGGCGTGGGCTGACAAGCCCGCCGTCTCAAAGTGGTTCGAGCTGATTCAGGCCCACCCTTCCTTTAAGCCGACCTATTACACCGGCTCGTTGCTAACTGAAAAATACCCTCACCTTGCCGCGTTGCGGAAAGAAAAATCCCATGCATAAGCTTTGCAAGCGTCTCCCGTGGTTGATGGTGATTATGTTGCTGGCAAACCTGGGTGCGGTGGCGCAGACCCAAGCTCAAATTGCAGGTCAAAACCTAGCCTCAGTTGCATCCAGCTACCCTATCAAACCGATTCGGTTCGTTGTCCCCTTCACACCTGGTAGTGCTAGCGATATCCTGGCGCGAACCGTGGGCGAGCGATTGGCGGCTACCTGGGGTCAACCGGTCAATGTAGAAAACCGGCCCGGCGCAGGCAGCGTGATTGCCACCGGCCAAGTGGCCAAGACCGAGCCGGATGGTTATACCTTGATTGTGGTTTCGGCTGGTCACGTGGTGAACCCCTTGTTTTACGGCAACCTGAGCTATGACACGTTCAAAGATTTTTCAGGTGTTATTCCCTTGGCCAGCTTACCAAGCGTGTTGTTCGTGGCACCTGCGCTGGGCGTCAGCACAGCCAAAGAATTGGTGTCACTCGCACATGCCAAGCCGGGCGTACTGAACTACGCCTCAGGCGGTGCGGGCAGCGCCTCTCACGTGAACGCAGAAAAATTCATTGCCGCAACAAGTATTGACGTGGTTCACGTGCCGCTAAAGGGGGCACCAGAAATGGTGACTGAAACCATCGGTGGCAGAACTCAGTTTGGATTTTTGCCCATCATCTCAGCCCTGCCAACCTTGCGCGGTGGGAAGTTAAAGGCATTGGCCGTGTCATCGCGAAACCGCTCAAACACCCTTCCAGACACCCCCACCATGGCTGAAGCGGGCATGCCAACCGCAGAGTTTAATTTCTGGATTGGTTTGCTAGCACCATCAAAAACCCCACGCGACATCGTGAGCAAACTCAACACTGAGATTGCACGTATTTTGCAAACGCCCGACGTGCGAGATCGTCTGGCAAATCTGGGAGCAGACCCTATGCTGCTCACGCCAGTGGAGTTTGACCTTTATATGCACGAAGAATACAAAACCCTAAGTCGCGTGATCAAGCCTGCAGGACCGACTTTGAAGTAGGCGTTAATGAGCCTGAGTGCCGTGAACACGTCTCGCCAAAGGGCAATAGACGAAGCTAGAAGGCAATTCTTTTTGCATGAAGCCCCCGCTCTCCCATTTGCATTAATTTGGACGCTGAAATGAAAATAATCAAAACCATCGCATATGTCGGTCTAGTCGCGTTGATGCCCTGGATGGGTGTACAAGCGCAGGCCCCGACAGACAAACCCATTCGCATCGTCGTTCCCTTTGCCGCAGGGGGGCCTACGGATGTTTTGGCCCGCGTGCTAGCACCCAAGTTGTCTGCCTCCCTCAAGCGCACCGTCATCGTGGACAACCGAGTGGGTGCTACTGGAAGTATTGGGGCCAACTACGTTGCCAAGGCCACGCCCGATGGTGACACCCTGTTGCTGGGCACCAGCAGCATCATGGCGGCCAGCCCTAACCTCACGCTCAACTTGCCCTATGACACCGTCAATGACTTCGTTCCAATTTCGTTGGTAGCGACGATTGAAAATATTTTGGTCGTTCACCCCAACGTAGCAGCAAAGTCTGTCAAAGAATTGATTGCTTACGCCAAGACCAATCCGGGCAAGCTCACCTACGCCACATCGGGAATTGGCAGTACCTATCACTTAGGTGCAGAGTTATTTGCGTCTCAAGCGGGCATCAAGTTGACGCATGTGCCGTACAAGGGGGCGGCACCGGCCATACAAGACGTATTGGCCGGTCATGTGTCGTTGATGTTTGACAACACCTCCTCCGCCATTCCTAACATCAAGTCCGGGCGTGTGCGTGCACTGGGCGTGGCCAGCCTCAAGCGCTATCCAGCGCTGCCTGATTTGCCCACGATTGCGGAAGAAGGTCTGGCAGGTTACGAGACCACCATCTGGCTCGGTCTGTTTGCACCCGCCAAGACACCAAGCGTGATTGTTCAAGCGTTGATTCGTGAGGTACATGATGCGGTGAATTCAGCAGAGTACAAAGACAAGCTGACGTCGCTAGACATCCAACCCCGCACCAGCACATCAAGCGAACTTACCGCCTACCTTAAGGCCGACTTAGCCAAGTGGGCTCGCGTGGTGCGCGAGGCCAATATCAAACCTGAATAAAAAACAGCCGCAGCGTCGGGCCGCCCCAAACAAGGTACGGCCCCCTTGGGGTGCAGGGCGCCACACTCTTCACCAGTCAACAAGGCTCAGCCCAATACTCAACACCGTTCGCTGGCGGTTGTAGTCAACTAGCGAATCGCCATAGCCACTGAACAATTGGACGTGAAAGCGCAAGCCGCTGTCACGTTGAGACTGACCGCTGTCGCCAAGCGTTTTGAGCCATTCCAATCGGTACGAACCATTGGCTTGTGCGCGCAATGAGTGGCGCACGCTCAGACCCAGGCGGTTGTCTTTGTTCACGTTCCAGGTGCCCGCGAGCTCTGCACGCCCTACGGTGTCGCTGATCTCGGGATTGTCATCCTCGGGGGTTTCTTCAGGAATGCGGTACCAATAGCGTCCACGCAAAGTGAAGCGGGAGTCTTTTTCCATGCCCGCCATCAGGATGACGCGGTTCCAGCTACGCGATAACGGCAAGCTTTGGCCGTTGGACTGGTGGTTCAGACTGATTCCGCTGTAGCGCAAGCGCCAGCCCCCGGGCAGTTGAGCATCCGTGGGGGCAATGTACATGATCTCCGGCTCATGGTCGGTGCTGCGAAAAGGGCGGGAAATGGAGGACGTGAAAAATTGCCAATACGACTGCTGCGAGTAGGCAAACCACAGCGAATCATGTCCGCTGGAGTCGAATCCAGTCAGAAATCCTTGACCGATTTTTACGCGCACCGAGAGTTGTATTCTTTCTTCACTCGTAAGGTAGGGTTGGTAGCTGGCGGTATGCCCTGGCGTGGGTGAGCTGGGGGCAGTATTGACGCTGTCTGAAGCGATCAGCGACAAGCTGATGGGCCGATAGCTGCGCAGATTAAAGCGACCACAATCACTTCCCGCTTCCAGTTCCCAAAATCTCGACAGCTCGGACGGTGAGCCATTGCGACAATCAACCGGCGGCGAGGCAGCGGTGATCGCATCAGGCGCCGTCACACTGGCTGGTAGGCTTGGCTGCGTTGAAGCCAAGGGCAAGGGCGGCTGTTCTGCAGGTGATGCCACAGGCTCTGCCGGAGAAGGCTTTTGGGCTTGCTGCTGTGCCCAAGTGTCAAAGCAGGCGAGCCGGGCCGTCGGGTCTGCGCTCATTTGTGTGCATTGAACCCAGGGGGTGCTGTTTAAGCGTGTAGCGGAGGGTTTTTCAAGCTCATCCATGCCGCTAGACAAAGCAGAACTTGCATAGAGTGTTATTAAAAATAGAGCAAAAAATTGACGCATCAAACCCCCATTGCGGTCTGCGCAGAACGGGCTGCCGCTTCCGCCGCCTTTTTAGCAAACTCAGCCCGCAGCGCACGTAACTTCTCACGCGGGTCTTCTTTCACTGTGGCCTGATCCAGCCCCATCTCGGCAATAAAGCGGCTGGGTTGGGCCACGATTATCTCGCGGCCCTTTTTCCGTCGGCGCGTCCAGCTCACCGCCAAGCTGCGCTGAGCACGGGTGATACCCACGTACATCAAGCGGCGCTCCTCTTGCAGGCGTTGGGCCATGTCTTCATTGGCGGACTCGTGGTCAAGCTCCGAGCCCCCCAGGGCATCAGCCCCATCGCTCAATTTGAAGGGCAGCAGACCCTCGTTAACGCCCACCAGCATCACATGCGGCCACTCCAGCCCCTTGGCTGCGTGCAGGGTCGAGAGTGTGACTACGTCTCTGTCTTGCTCGCGCTCGCTAATGGTGGAGAGAAGCGAGATGGTCTGAGCCACTTCCAGCAATGATTTTTTCTCGGATGAGGTGGTGACGCCCGCTGCATCGTCAATTTCGCCGCCGCAGCGCAGTGCCATCCACTCGCAAAAGTCGAGCACATTCTTCCAGCGCGAGGCAGCCGCGTTTTCACTGTCCTCGCCGTCGTACAAATGCTTTTCGTAGTCAATCTCTTTGAGCCACGCCAGCAGAAAAGCCAACGCGTCCTCGGCCCCTTCAGTGTGGCGTGCGCGGTATTCAAGTTCGTTTACGTAGCGGCCAAATTCGTGCAGGCTGCCCACGGCTCGCGTGCTCATCACAGCCGCCAAGGACGATGAAAACAAAGCATCAAACAAGCTCAGTTTGTACTGGCTGCCAAAGGTGCCCAACTGTTGCAGCGTCTGGTGGCCAATGCCGCGCTTGGGCGTGGTGACGGCACGCAAAAAAGCCGGATCGTCGTCGTTGTTGACCCACAGACGAAACCAGCCGCACAAGTCCTTGATCTCGGCCCGGTCAAAGAAGCTTTGGCCGCCTGACACCTTGTAGGGGATGTTGGCCTTGCGCAGTGCCTTCTCGAAAATTCGGGCCTGATGATTGGCGCGGTAGAGCACAGCAAAACTTCTGAACTCGATGGCCGCACCGGTGGACGCTGCGGCGTCTAGCGGCGCGAGTACGGTGTTGCCCGAACGCAGACTCTGGATACGCGCCACCGTGCGCTCAGCCTCGTGCTCTTCATGGTCAGCGTCCACCACGCGCACCGGCTCGCCTTCGCCCAGATCGCTCCACAGGTTCTTGGGGAAGAGCTTGGGATTCGGGCCGATCACGTTGTTGGCTGCGCGCAGAATGGCACCGGTGGAGCGGTAGTTTTGCTCCAGTTTGATGACCTTGAGCTCGGGGAAGTCGATGGGCAGTTTTTTCAAGTTATCCAGCGTCGCACCGCGCCAGCCGTAGATCGATTGGTCGTCGTCACCTACCGCAGTGAAGCGTGCATTGTTCGGGTCATGGCTGCCCACCAGCAGCTTGAGCACCTCGTATTGCGTGGCGTTGGTGTCTTGGTACTCGTCCACCAGCACATGGCCCATCAGCTTTTGCCACTTGGCACGCACGTCCGCATGGTCTTTGAGCAGTTTGAGCGGCAGGCCGATCAGGTCGTCAAAGTCCACGCTCTGGTAGGCCGTCAGTCGCTCTTCGTAGTGCGCCATGATGCGCGCTGTGATGAGTTCGTTGTCGTCCTTGGCCTGCGCTTCGGCCTGCGCCGCGTTCAGCCCCTGGTTCTTCCATGCGCTGATGGCCCACTGCCATTGGCGCGCCGTGGCCACATCGACCGAGCCGCCTGCGTCCTTCAAGATGCTGGTCACGTCGTCGGTGTCCAGAATCGAGAACTTGGGCTTCAGGCCCAGCACTTCACCATCAGAGCGCAGCAGGTGCACGCCCAGCGCGTGAAAAGTGCAAATGCGCACGTCTTTGGCTGCCCGACCAATCAGCCCCTTGGCACGCTCGCGCATCTCTGCAGCAGCCTTGTTGGTGAAGGTGATGGCGGCGATGCGCTTGGGCTCCATGCCCGCCTGAATCAAGCGTCCGATCTTGTGAGTGATCACTCGCGTCTTGCCCGAGCCAGCACCCGCTAGCACCAGGCAGGGGCCATGCATGTAGTTGACCGCTTCTTGTTGCGCGAGATTGAGACCGGGGGAGGGGGGAGACGACATGCAAAAGTACCGAGAGAAGGCGGGAATCAGAACGGGAATCATAGCGACTGCGAGGACAATAGCGCCCGTGCTTGAAATTTTGTCCGTCACCTTCCCCTTCTTCGCCCTGGTCTTGTGCGGCTATGTGGCCGCACGTCGCAGCATGCTGCCGCTGGAAGCCATCTCGGGCTTGAACGGCTTCGTGCTGTTCTTTGCCCTGCCTTGCATGCTCTACCGCTTTGGTGCCACCACGCCAATTGCCCAGTTGCTTGACGCCAGCGTGTTCTTCACCTGGCTGCTGTGCGCGCTCACCATGGTGGGCTTCACCATTGCGGCCAGCATGAACCGGCGTATCGGCTGGAACGACGCGTCTTTTGGTGCGCTGGTCGCGGCCTTCCCCAACACCGGTTTCATGGGCGTGCCGCTCTTGATTGCGCTGCTGGGCGCACAGGTGGCTGGCCCGATGATCATCACCATCGTGGTGGACATGGTCATCACCACCTCGCTGTGCGTGGGCCTGTCTCGGCTAGACGCGGCCGACACGCATGGCATGGGCGTGGCCATGCGCAACGCGCTCAAAGGCATGTTGTTTAACCCCATGCCCTGGGCGATTTTGGGTGGCGTTGTGGCCTCGGCCTTGAACTTAAGTTTGATTGGCCCCGTTGAAAAGACGGTTTGGCTGCTGGCCGACGCCGCCTCACCCACGGCGTTGTTTACCATAGGCGCGGTGCTGGCCCGCTCGCAAATGCTGGCCGCGCAGCACAGCCACCCACCCATCCCCTTGCGGGACTACGTGCCGGTGGCGATGCTTAAACTTTTTTTGCATCCACTGCTGGTGCTGCTGGTCGGCAGCACCGCCATCCAGCTCGGCGTTCCGTTGGAGCGATCCGCATTGACCGTGATGGTGCTGGTGGCCGCCTTGCCCAGCGCCAGTAATGTCTCTTTGTTGGCTGAGCGTTTTGGGGCGGATAACGGGCGGATAGCACGAATTATTTTGGTTTCAACGGCGGCGGCGTTTTTGAGCTTCTCGGGTGTCGTTGCGCTCATGCATTGATTTTGAGCGGCCAGACGTCCGTGACTCATGGGCCCCAATAGCCGAGGGCTATTCGGTCGATATTCAATATCAAATGGAAAGTTTGACAGTTCCGACCTAAAGTGATGACGCGTTCATTCACTCAAGGAAAAAGTCATGTCATCCGAATCCCAATGCCCTTTCTCGGGCGGAGCTCCCAAGCACACGGTGGCAGCCGCCCCAGCGAACGCTGACTGGTGGCCTCATCAACTCAAGCTGAACATGCTGCACCAGCACTCCAAACAGTCCAACCCCATGGGCGAGTCGTTCAACTACGCGGAGGCGTTCAAGAGCCTGGACTTGGCTGCGGTGAAGAAAGACCTGTTGGTTCTGATGACCGATTCACAAGATTGGTGGCCGGCCGACTTCGGCCACTACGGCCCCTTGTTCGTTCGCATGGCCTGGCACAGCGCGGGCACTTACCGTACGGGTGACGGGCGCGGCGGTGCGGGCAACGGCAGTCAGCGCTTTGCGCCCCTCAACAGCTGGCCGGACAACGTGAACCTGGACAAGGCGCGGCGCTTGATTTGGCCTATCAAGCAGAAATATGGCAGCAAAATTTCCTGGGCTGACTTGATGATTCTCACTGGCAACGTTGCTCTCGAATCTATGGGCTTCAAGACCTTCGGTTTCGCGGGCGGGCGTGAGGACATTTGGGAACCCGAAGAAGACATTTACTGGGGGTCTGAAGGTCAGTGGCTGGCCGACGAGCGCTACAGCGGCGACCGACAACTTGAAAATCCACTGGGCGCGGTTCAAATGGGGCTGATTTACGTGAACCCGGAAGGACCAAACGGCAACCCCGATCCGCTGGCGGCGGCGAGGGACATCCGCGAGACCTTTGCCCGCATGGCGATGAACGACGAAGAGACGGTGGCGCTCATCGCGGGCGGTCACACTTTTGGTAAGACCCACGGTGCGGGCGACGCGGCCCTGGTCGGCCCCGAACCAGAGGCGGCTGGCATTGAGGCACAAGGTTTTGGCTGGGCGAGCCGTTTTGGCAGCGGCAAAGGGGGCGATACCATCAGCAGCGGCCTGGAAGTCACTTGGACCAGCACGCCAACGAAGTGGAGCAACAACTTTTTTGAAAATCTGTTTGGTTTTGAGTGGGAGCTGACGAAGAGCCCGGCCGGTGCGCACCAATGGCAGCCCAAAGGTGGTGCGGGCGCTGGCACCGTGCCGGACGCCCACAACCCCGCTAAGCGCCACGCGCCCGCCATGCTGACCACCGACCTCTCCTTGCGGTTCGACCCGGCTTACGAAAAAATCTCCAGGCGTTTTCTGGCCCATCCCGATCAGTTTGCCGACGCCTTCGCTCGCGCTTGGTTCAAGTTGACGCACCGCGATATGGGTCCGCGTGCGCGCTACCTTGGTCCAGAGGTGCCTGCGCAAGAGTTGCTCTGGCAAGACCCGATTCCCGCTGTGGATCACCCATTGATCAGCGAACAGGAGATTGCCGCTCTCAAGGACAAGATCCTTGCTTCGAGCCTGTCCGTTTCGGAGCTAGTGTCCACCGCCTGGGCCTCAGCATCGACGTTTCGGGGCTCAGACAAGCGCGGCGGTGCCAACGGGGCCCGCATTCGTTTGGCGCCACAGAAGGATTGGGAAGTCAATCAGCCAGCCCAACTGGCCAAAGTCTTGCAGAAGCTCGAAGCCATCCAGAAGGACTTCATCAGCGCGCAGGCTGGTGGAAAAGAGGGCGGCAAAAAAGTCTCGCTGGCCGATCTGATCGTCCTGGGCGGCTGCGCCGCCATCGAGGTCGCAGCGAAGCAGGCCGGTGTTGAGGTCAAGGTGCCCTTTGTGCCCGGTCGCATGGATGCATCGCAGGCGCAGACCGATGTGGCATCGTTCGCCGTGCTGGAGCCCATCGCCGACGGTTTTCGTAATTACGTCCGCCAGGGGGGTGAAGGCTCGCAGGCGGAGTTGCTGATCGATAGAGCCCAGTTGTTGACGCTCACCGCTCCCGAGACGGCTGTGCTGATCGGCGGCCTGCGCGCCTTGAATGCAAACGTGGGCCAGTCCCAACACGGCGTGTTCACCCAAAAGCCCGGAGCCTTGAGCAACGATTTTTTCGTGAACCTACTCGACATGAACACCAAGTGGAAGCCATCCGCCACAGCCAAAGGCGTGTTGGAAGGCCATGACCGCACGACCGGCGAATTCAAATGGACCGCCACCGTGGTCGATCTGATCTTCGGCTCCAATGCGCAACTCAGAGCTCTGGCCGAGGTCTATGCCAGCAGCGACGCGCAGCAGGTCTTTGTGCATGACTTTGTGGCAGCCTGGAGCAAAGTCATGAATCTGGATCGCTACGATCTGGCTTGATCTCACTCACGGCAGTGATGCCGATGTGGATAGCGGCTCAAATCAGCAACGGGTCCACATCCACCGCCCAGCGGATCAGGCCTTTGCCTTCAGGCCCCTGGCGGGTGGTGTGCAGCACGTCGTGCCAGGCACTTAAAAAGCGTTGCAGAGTGGTGCGCGACGTGCTCTCCACCAGCATCTGCGCCCGCTCCACATTGGCCACGCGTTGGATGCTCATGGGCACAGCTGGGTAGAGCGTGACGTAGGGTGACTCGGGCAGCTCAAGGGCCGCCGCACTGGCGTGGTTGAGAAAGCCCTGCGCCGCCTCTTGTGTGCGTGCATCAGCGCGCACCAGTGCTTGAAAGCTAAAGGGCGGCAAGGCGGCTTGCTCGCGCTCTTTGAGTTGCTGCTCTGCAAAAGCCGGGTAGTCGTGCCGCTTCAGCGCCTCAAACAGCGGGTGCTGCGGGTGAAAAGTTTGCACCCACACCTCGCTCTGGCTACTGAGCGCAGCGTCGCGCCCGGCCCGCCCACCCACCTGCATCAAGAGGCTGAAGAGCCGCTCCGGCGCGCGAAAGTCGCTGGAGAACAGCGCGCCGTCGGGGTTCAACGCGGCCACCAGTGTGATGCGGCGAAAGTCATGGCCTTTGGCAATCATCTGCGTGCCCACCAGCACGTCCACCTCACCGGCGTGCACCTGGGCCATTTGCGCGGCCAATGCGCCCTTCAGACGTGTGCTGTCGGCGTCGATGCGCAGGATGCGCACGGGCAGGCCTTCGGGCTGCGATTCAGTGATGGAGTCAGGCCGCCGCACCTCGGCCAGCAACTCGGCCAAGTGTTCTTCCAATTGCTCGGTGCCGCGCCCCACGGTGGTGATGTCCGGGTTGCCGCAGGCCGGGCAGGCGCGCGGCACGCGCTCGGTGAAGCCGCAGTGGTGGCAGCGCAGCGTGCGGTCCAGCTTGTGGAACACGCGGTAGGCGCTGCAATGGGCGCATT
>CANGME010000006.1 GCA_947455145.1 Comamonadaceae bacterium | reverse complement strand
TTTGACGGCCAGCACGGAGGTGATGGCTGCGGTCAGCGTGGTTTTACCGTGGTCGACGTGACCGATGGTGCCCACGTTGACGTGGGGCTTGGTGCGTGCAAATTTTTCTTTTCCCATTTTCAATTCTCCGAAAAGGATGCAAAAAGCAAGTTACCGATCAAGGACTACAGCTATCACAGCGCCACAGCACAAGCTGCGCGCTTTAAATTTGGTGCCCATTGCGGGAATCGGACCCGCGACCTCTCCCTTACCAAGGGAGTGCTCTACCACTGAGCCAAATGGGCAATTTTCATTCACAAAAACAACAACACCAACCAACAACTGACTGCTGGAGCGGGAGACGGGAATCGAACCCGCGTCATTAGCTTGGAAGGCTAGGGTTCTACCATTGAACTACTCCCGCATCAAAGACACCGCCTACGCAATGCCCCAAGCGATACCAATTTCCAACCTCGCTCTACACATCAATCACTGGTGGAGAGGGCTGGATTCGAACCAGCGTACTCGTAAGAGGGCAGATTTACAGTCTGCTGCCATTAACCACTCGGCCACCTCTCCTCAGGTGAGCCCGTGATTATGCCATGAAATTTGCACACACCCATGCCGACTCAAAAAGTCATTGGCCTGATTGAAGTGATTGCAACCGATAAAAGGCTGCGGGGGACGCAGCGCCGACAGAGGTGACGGGTGATTGGCCATCAACACTTCATAATTTTTAGCGCCTATTTGTCGAATGATTGAGGCTAGTTTTTGCGCATGAGCACCCCACAACATAAAGACCACAGGCTCACTGCGACATGCCACAGCCTTGATTAATTCAACAGTAAGCACTTCCCAACCTTGTCCAGCATGGCTGGACGGCAAGCCATCTTCTACGGTCAAACAGGTGTTAAGCAAGAGCACGCCCTGCTGCGCCCAGTGCACCAATGAGCCGTTTATCTGCAACCCATTGGTCAACAAATCACCAACCGACTGCACCGCCCCCTCACGCGCCAACTCCTTAAAAATATTTCTCAAAGAAGGGGGCGGTCGTATGCCGGGCGCTACAGAAAACGCCAAGCCCTCGGCCTGGCCTGGCCCGTGGTACGGGTCTTGCCCCACGATCACCACCTTCACACTGCTCAGCGGCGTCAGATCAAGCGCCCGAAATGGGTGTGGTGGGTAAGTCGTCGCTCCAGCGGCCAAGCGCGCACGGATGAAGCTCCCTAGGTTTTCCCCCGCCTCACTGGCCAGAAATGCCTGAACCAGAGGCTTCCAGTCTGCGGCCACCGGCCAATCCTGCGGGTTCCAAGCTTGAAGCCGATCAGCCGCGTCCAGCAGCATCAGGCAAACAGCGCCGCCAGCGCCACGCCAGGGTCGGGTGCACGCATGAACGCCTCACCCACCAAAAAGGCATTCACCCCCGCCTCGCGCATGCGCTGCACGTCTGCACGCGTCTGGATACCGCTCTCGGTAACCAGCAGCCGATCAGCGGGCACGTCTTGGCGCAAAGTCAAGGTGGTCTCAAGCGACACTTCAAACGTGCGCAGATTGCGGTTGTTGATGCCGATCAGCGGCGTTTTGAGCTTGAGCGCGCGCGCCAGCTCAGGGGCGTCGTGCACCTCCACCAGCACCGCCATGTCCAAGCTGCGGGCAATCGCCTCCAACTCGGCCATCTGCGCATCGTCCAAACAGGCGGCAATCAGCAAAATGCAGTCCGCCCCCATGGCTCGGGATTCGTAGATTTGATACGGATCGACCATGAAATCCTTGCGCAACACAGGCAAGGAGCAAGAGGCCCGCGCCTGCTTGAGAAAGTCAGGCTCGCCTTGGAAAAACTGCCGGTCTGTGAGCACCGACAAACACGCCGCGCCATGCTCTTCGTAAGTTTGGGCAATGTCAGCCGGAATGAAGTCATTGCGCAACACGCCCTTAGAGGGGCTGGCCTTTTTGACCTCGGCAATCACGGCGGCCTGCCCGGCCTTGATCTTGGCGCGCAGCGCACCCACAAAGTCCCGCGTCAAAACCCGCGACTCGGCGTCGGCGCGCACGGCGGCGAATGACTTACGGCTAATCGCAACAGCGATCTCCTCGCGTTTGACCGCGACAATTTTGTTCAGGATGTCGGACATATTTGTTTTCTCAGTCTGTAGCCAACGAGCGACTCAGAGCCACCAGCTCAGCCAGCTTCGCCTTCGCCGCCCCGGATTCAATAGCGACACGCGCCTGCGCAATGCCCTCGTCCATGCTGGCGCACACATTGGCCGCGTACAGGGCCACACCGGCGTTCAAGATGACGATGTCACGCGCCGGGCCGCTTTGGTTGTCCAGCACGCCCAGCAACATGGCTCGTGATTCTTCGGGCGTGTCCACGCGCAGAGCGCGGGTGCTGACCATGGTCAGACCAAAATCTTCGGGGTGAATCTCGTACTCGGTGATTTCACCGTTCTTCAGCTCGCCCACCATGGTGGCTGCGCCTAGGCTCACCTCGTCCAAGCCGTCGCGGCCATACACCACCAGCGCATGCTCAGCGCCCAGGCGCTGCAAGGCACGCACCTGGATACCCACCAGGTCGGGGTGGAACACACCCATCAGCATGTTGGGCGCACCGGCCGGGTTGGTCAGCGGCCCCAGGATGTTGAAAATCGTGCGGATGCCCAACTCACGGCGCACCGGGGCCACGCTCTTCATGGCCGGGTGGTGATTGGGCGCGAACATAAAGCCCACGCCCACCTGCGCAATGCACTGCGCAATCGCCTCGGGCCTGAGGTTGATGTTGACGCCCAGCGCCTCCATCACGTCTGCACTTCCGCTTTTGCTGCTGACGCTGCGCCCGCCGTGCTTGCTGACCTTGGCCCCCGCTGCTGCTGCCACAAACATGGCGCAGGTAGAGATATTGAAGGTGTGCGAGCCGTCGCCCCCCGTGCCCACGATGTCCACCAGATGCGTCGCGTCGGCCACCTGCACCTTGGTGGAGAACTCGCGCATCACCTGCGCTGCGGCGGTGATCTCACCAATGGTTTCCTTCTTCACGCGCAGACCCGTGATGAGCGCGGCCATCAGCACCGGCGACATCTCGCCGCCCATGATGAGGCGCATCAGGTGCAGCATCTCGTCGTGAAAAATTTCACGGTGCTCGATCACGCGCTGCAAGGCTTGCTGCGGGGTGATTTTGTGGTCTTGGATCATGCGTGTGTGCTTTTAAGGAGGAAGTTCTTCAACATCGCGTGCCCATGCTCGGTCAAGATACTCTCCGGGTGAAACTGCACACCCTCGATGGCCAGCGTCTTGTGCTTCACGCCCATTATCTCGCCGTCCTCGGTCCACGCCGTCACTTCCAGATCGGGCGGGCAGGTGGCGCGATCGATGGCCAGCGAGTGGTAGCGGTTGACGGTGAACTGTTTGGGCAAACCCGAAAACACACCGGTCTGCGTGGTCGTGATCACGCTAGTCTTGCCGTGCATAAGTTGCTGCGCACGAATGATCTTGCCGCCAAACGCCGCGCCAATGCTCTGGTGCCCCAGGCACACACCCAGAATTGGTAACTTGCCCGCAAAGTGCCGAATCGCGGCAACTGAGATGCCCGCTTCAGCAGGCGAACAAGGCCCGGGCGAAACCACCAGCCGGTCCATCTGCGCCGCCCACAAACGAACATCAAGGTCCTCAATTGTGATCTCGTCGTTGCGAAACACCTCAACCTCGGCCCCCAACTCACCGAAGTACTGAACCAAGTTGTAGGTGAAGGAGTCGTAGTTGTCGATCATCACGAGCTTCAGGGCTTTCATTCCATCCCCTCCTCAACCACCTCAGACGCCCGCAGCAAGGCACGCGCCTTGGCTTCGGTTTCCTTCCATTCCAGCTCGGGCACCGAGTCGGCCACCACACCGGCGGCGGCCTGCACGTAGAGGGTGCCGTCCTTGATGATGCCAGTGCGAATAGCAATGGCCACATCCATGTCACCCGCAAAGCTGAGGTAACCGCAGGCGCCGCCGTAGAGGCCACGTTTGCTGGGCTCCAGCTGATCGATCAACTCCATGGCGTGCACTTTGGGCGCGCCAGTGAGCGTGCCCGCCGGAAAGGTGGCTTTGAGCACATCGAGACTGCTCATACCGTCCAGCAGCAGGCCTTCGACATTGCTCACGATGTGCATCACATGGCTATAGCGCTCCACTGCAAACGCCTCGGTCACTTTCACGCTGCCGGTTTTGGCAATGCGCCCAATATCATTGCGTGCCAGGTCGATCAGCATCACATGCTCGGCGCGCTCTTTCGGGTCGGCCAACAGTTCATGTTCAGCCGCCTTGTCCAACTCGGGCGTAGTGCCGCGTGGGCGTGTGCCCGCCAAGGGTCGAATGGTGACCTTCTGGCCATCGGGCGTTTGCTCTTGTCGCACCAAAATCTCGGGTGACGCACCTACCACTTGGAATTCGCCAAAATCGTAGTAGTACATATAGGGCGAGGGATTGAGCGCCCGCAACGCTCGGTACAGCGCCAGCGGCGACTCGGTGTAGCGCTTGCTGATGCGCTGACCCACCTGCACCTGCATGAAGTCCCCCGCAAAGATCAACTCCTTGGCGCGCTCCACCGCTGCCAAGTAGTCGGCCTTGGCAAACTCACGTACCGTGGGTTGCGCAGGCGTGGGCTTGACGGCGGGCGCTTTGACTGGCAATTTCAGGCGCTCGCGCAAGACCTGCAGACGCGCCTGGGCGTGCTCATAAGCCTGCGCATCCGCCGGGTCGGCATATACGATCAGCGATAGCTTGCCCGAGAGGTTGTCTATGACGGCCAGCTCCTCGCATTGCAGCAACAAAATATCCGGGCAACCCAGCGTGTCGGCCGGGCAAGAGTGGGCCAGTTTTTTCTCGATGTGACGCACCGTGTCGTAACCAAAATAGCCTGCTAGTCCACCGCAAAAGCGAGGTAAGCCGGGCTGCAGCGCCACCTTGAACCGCTTTTGATACGCTTGAATAAAGTCCAGAGGGTTATCGTGTGAGGTCTCCACCACATGACCATCCCGCACCACCTCGGTAATCGCGTCGGGGCCAAAGCCACGGACACGCAACAGCGTGCGGGCGGGCAAGCCGATGAAGCTGTAGCGCCCGAAGCGCTCGCCCCCAACCACGGATTCGAGCAAGAAAGAATGCTTGCCCCCTTCTTGCGAATGCGCTAACTTAAGGTAGAGTGATAGTGGTGTTTCCAAATCCGCCAGAGCTTGCGCCATCAACGGAATACGGTTGTAGCCTTGGCTACGCAAATTGGCAAAATCAGATTCAGTCATCTGGATATGTCGGAGTTGGATGACTTATATATAGTAGGTTCAAAGTGTAGCAAATGAAAAGTGGCACTTCTCACATACTTTAAACCTGACTCGAGCCATCGTCGCCCTTTGCAACGCGTCAGCGGCGTTATTCTGACGCTGATCCTGGGTGTGCTTGGTGTGTCTTTGCTCCCCCCTTTAACGCAACTGCGCGGGGTTGCTGGGTACGCCTCTTTACACACTGCCCTTGAAACACTCTCCGTGGTGATCGCAGCGCTCATAGCGGCCGTCGGATGGACTGCCCATCGCAAGGCCAGGAGCGGTAGCTTGGTCGTTGTACTGGTAGCCAGCGCCTTTCTCGGCGTTGCATTGCTGGACTTTTCACATGCGCTCTCATTCCCCGGAATGCCTGACTTTGTCACATCAAATGGGCCAGAAAAAGCAATTAACTTTTGGCTGTCCGCTCGGATATTGGCTGCGTTGGCAATATTAGCGATAGCACTGCTGCCATGGCATCTCTCGACCCAGAACTGGGGAAAATTTACTTTCCTGCTGCCGGTGTTGGCCTATGTAGCGGGAGTGCACTGGTTGTTCCTTTTTCACCCAGAGCTCATGCCTCGCACATTCATCCCTGGACAAGGTTTAACTGTACTCAAGATAGGCTTCGAATACCTCATCATAGGAATCAATATCGCCACGGCTGCTGTACTACTGTGGCGAATGCGCCAACCCCAAGCATTCAATGCGGCATCGTTGTTTGGGGCGGTTGTGGCGATGGGGTTGAGCGAATTCTTCTTCACCCTCTACGCCAGCGTAACTGATTTGTTCAACTTGATGGGGCATGTGTACAAAATCGTCTCCTACGCATACCTCTATCGCGCCTTGGTGTTTGAAACCGTCGAAAAGCCCTACCAACAACTGCGAGAGGCTCGTAACCGTCTCGAGGGAATTATCGATGCCATTCCCGATATGCTCTGGCTGAAAGATGCGCAGCACACCTACCTAGCCTGCAATCCTCAATTCGAACGCATTCATGGCGTGAAAAGTGAGGATCTGATTGGGAAGACCGCATATGCTGTTTCAAACATTGACGCCACGCAAAGCCAAATTTTCATTGATGAGGATGCCCGGGTCGCCCAAAGCGGTAAGGCGCTCACCATCGAACACTGGTTAAACATCGCCGACACAGGCGGAAAATGCCTCTTTGAAACCATCAAAACGCCACTCTACGGTGACAATGGAGAATTCATAGGAATCCTGGGTCTGGCGCGCGATATAACAGCGCGGAAAAAGGCTGAGAACGAAGCAACCCATTTGGCGCACTACGATCCTCTAACGGCACTACCGAATCGGCGCTTACTGATTGATCGACTGTCCCAAGCTCTGCACAAAAGCAACCGAAATCACAAGCATGGCGCATTGTTATTTATTGACCTCGACGACTTCAAAAAACTCAATGACGCGCGCGGACACAAAATGGGCGACTTGCTGCTACAGCAGGTCGCCCAACGCCTATCAAGCTCGATCCGCGAAAGCGACACAGTAGCGCGCCTTGGCGGTGATGAATTCGTAGTTGCATTGGAAAACCTTGATTCAGATGCAGTACACGCTGCCACCCAAGCGGAGGAGTTTGGGAACAAACTCTTGACCGCGTTGCGTGAGGTCTATCAACTGGGCGACTCGCCTTACTGGCTCACAGCCAGCATAGGACTCACTTTGTTCAAAGATTCAAATGAAAGCGTAGACCAGCTGTTGCATCGCGCTGATACCGCGATGTATCAAGCCAAAACCGACGGCCGCAATGTCTTGCGACTTTTCGATTCAACACCGTAGTGTTTCAGCCAACTCAATCGGCCTACGCTCATAAAGCGGCCACAAAGCACAAGAAATTTTCCTCAAGCCAATGCAAAACGCATGGCATCAATCACCGTCTTGTAGTCGGGCTTGCCAAAAATAGCACTCCCCGCCACAAAGGTATCGGCCCCGGCATCGGCAACACGGCGGATATTGTCAATCTTGATGCCGCCATCCACCTCTAGCCGAATATCACGTCCCGTGGCCTCAATGCGCTTGCGCACGGCCTCGGTCTTGCGCAGGGCTGAGTCGATGAAGCTTTGCCCGCCAAAGCCGGGGTTGACCGACATGATGAGGATAAGGTCGATGTCGTCGATCACCCAATCGAGCACGTCCAGCTCTTCGGCCGGGTTGAACACCAGCCCTGCCTTGACGCCTTTGGATTTGATGACTTGGATGCTGCGATGCACGTGGTGCGACGCATCGGGGTGAAAGCTGATGAGATCCGCGCCTGCATCGGCAAAGGCGGCGGCGAGCGCGTCCACGGGCTGCACCATCAAATGCACATCGACGGGCACGGCGGTGCCGTCCGCGCGCTTGGCGTGGGGTTTGAGGGCTTGGCACACCATGGGCCCGAACGTGAGGTTGGGCACATAGTGGTTGTCCATAACGTCAAAGTGAATCCAGTCGGCCCCGGCGGCGATGACATTTTTGACCTCTTCACCCAGGCGGGCAAAGTCGGCGGAGAGGATGGAGGGGGCGATGCGAAAGGTCATGGCAGAATTTTAAGTGTTCACGCTCGCGTCCTCTCCACATAGGACACTACGCAAAGGGAGCGCTTATTTCGCAGTTACGATCAGCCCATGGCCAAGTATCAAATTCTCACCGAAGTCCTGCCCCGCTATTTGCCGGATCAATCCGCCCCCGAGCAGGGAATTTTCACATTCGCTTATACGATTTCCATCACCAATACGGGTGAAGTTGCAGCGCAACTGATTTCCCGCCAGTGGAACGTTAACGACGCAGCGGGCCACACCGAGCGCGTGCGTGGCCTGGGCGTGATCGGGCAGCAGCCTCTGCTCCAGCCCGGTCAGACCTTTGAGTACACCAGCGGCACGCGCCTGCGCACGCCCACGGGCACCATGCACGGCAGCTACTTCTTCGTGGCCGAAGACGGAGAGCGGTTCGACACCGACATCCCCATGTTCGTGCTTGACGCTTTGAGCGCCGGTGGTGCGACCCACACACTGCATTGAGGCCACATGCCGCCCACCCGGTGCCCCCCATGCGCGATCTGAGTAACCTGCTCGACGATCTGGACCCGCAAGCTCCGCTGGTACAGCGCCACCTCTGGGCCGTAGCACTGCTGGGCTGGTTTCGTGGAAATGACCTATCAGCACAGGACACGGTCGCCCGCGTGGTGATGTTTCTCGACGTGGTGGAGGCGCGCCCCGAGCTGCAGCAACGCTTGCAGGCTTGGTGGCAAGCCCTAGTCAAGTCGGTGGATGCCACGACGCTGCTGGCCGACCATGGTTTTGCCCAGCGGCACTCGCTGGTGAGCGAATTTTTAAAACGTCTTCAGCACAAAGTCCTCCCCGTCACGCCCGAGACTCGCGACTCATCGGAACTGTTTCCCTTGCTCTTCCCCAAGGCCGCAGACGCCAAGTGGTTGGCTCGCCTGGACGCCGTTACCGCCGAGCGCTTGGCGCGACTCTTGGCCCTACCGGAGTCCGCGGGGCATTCACCCTGGCAGCGGGCACTAATGGAAGCACTCACTTTCTGTGTTAGCCAGATTCAGGCCACAGGCTTCTCTCCCGAGTTGCGCCAGCGCATGAGCGCGTCAGCGCGTGAAGCCCGCGCTTTTCACACCCTGACTGCGGACTTTGACGCGGTTATGGCAACGCTGAACCAAACACCCAGCGATGAGGCCGCCCAGCACCAAGCCGTTCACCATTTCAAGGAACGTTTGGACGCCTGCCGACACGCTGCTTCCAGCGTCTACGTCCATCTGGATGAAAACGGTATTTCGGTGGGTATGGTCTTTCGCCTGCGTCAATTGCGGGAGCGGGTGCTGCGCACCCGCGAGCTGCTGGACTGCCTGCTATCGCCCGCCCCGGCCCACAGCGCCACCCAGTTTTTGGCCAGCCTGGTTCAAGCGGGCCACCAGAGCCGCAGCATTCGTGCCCTGATCGCCAGCAACTCATCGCTGCTGGCAGCCAAAGTGACGGACCGCAGCGCCGAAACGGGCGAACGCTACATCACCCGAACCCCAGCCGAATACCGCGACATGCTGCGCAACGCAGCCGGGGGCGGGGCGGTGGTGTCGGTGACCACGCTGCTCAAATACCTACTGCTCTCGCTCGGCCTGTCGGCCTTTTGGGGTGGGTTTTTTGCGGGCATGAACTTCGCCCTGAGCTTCATGTTCATCCAGTTCATGCACTGGACCCTGGCCACCAAGCAACCTGCCATGACGGCACCCGCCATGGCAGCCAAACTCAAGGAACTGGGGGCCCCCGGCGCGGTGGATGGTTTTGTGGACGAAGTCACCCACTTGGTGCGCTCGCAGATGGCGGCGGTGGTGGGCAATCTGGCCCTGGTCGTGCCCGGCGTGCTGCTGCTCAGCGGGGCCTACTGGCTGTTGTTCGGAAAATTCGCGGTAGATGCTGAAAAGGCGCTGTCCATACTCGTCAGCCACTCCCTGCTCGGCCCCACCGCTTTCTTTGCGGCCCTCACGGGTGTGCTGTTGTTTGCCTCCAGCATCATGGCGGGCTGGGCCGAGAACTGGTTCGTGTTCCACCGGCTGGGCTCCGCCCTGCGCTACCACCCCCGCATCACCGGGCTACTGGGCGTGTCGCGGGCGGCGCGCTGGGCGCGATTCATGCGCAACAACATCTCGGGGCTGGCGGCCAACCTTTCGCTGGGGCTGATGCTGGGTTTACTCCCGGCCTTTGCCACTTTCTTCGGGCTCGGACTGGACTTGCGCCACGTCACATTGGCCACCGGTCAACTGGCACTGGCGTGCGTCACGTTCGGCCTGCCCGTGTTCCAGCTGCCCGCTTTATGGTGGGCCGTGGCCGCCGTGCCGCTGATCGGCCTGCTCAACGTGGGCGTGAGTTTTTACCTGGCCTTTCGCCTGGCTTTGCGCGCTCACAACGTCAGCGGGTTCGACCGGGCTCGCATCCGTTCGGCCATCTGGGCGCGGGTACGCGCCGCACCACTCAGTTTCGTCTGCCCGCCAAAAGGCTCACCGCCCGTGGACGCCAAGGAGCCCAACGGTGGGTGAATTCGATTTGATCGCACGCTATTTTAAGCGCCCGTCCCGCGAAGCCGAGCCGGGTGTGGCACTGGGCATCGGCGACGACTGCGCCCTGCTCCAACCCCGCCCCGGCATGCAATTGGCCATCTCCAGCGACATGCTGGTGGAAGGGCGGCACTTCTTTCCCGATGTCGATCCAGCCCATCTCGGCCACAAGGCACTGGCCGTCAACCTAAGCGACCTGGCCGCCTGCGGTGCCAAACCCCTGGCCTTCACCCTGGCCCTGGCTTTGCCCCGCGTGGACGAGCCCTGGCTGGCCGCTTTCTCGCACGGCCTGTTCGCGCTGGCCGACGCGCATGGCTGCGCGCTGATCGGCGGCGACACGACGCAAGGCCCGCTCAACATCTGCATCACGGTGTTTGGCGAGGTGCCTGTGGTGTCGGGGAAAAGCCAAGCCCTGTTGCGCTCGGGCGCACGAGCGGGAGACGATCTCTACGTCAGTGGCACGCTGGGGGATGCGCGGCTGGCGCTGGACGCCCTGCGCGGCAGCATCTCACTGCCTGCCAACGTGCTGACCCAAGCCCGCCAACGCCTAGAGCAACCCACACCCCGCGTAGCACTGGGCATAGCACTGCGCGGCATCGCCACGGCGGCGATTGATGTGAGCGACGGCCTGCTCGGTGATCTGCGTCATGTGCTCAAGGCCTCGCACTGCGGGGCCAGCATCGACACCTCGGTTGCCATTCAATTAATAGCCTCTCACGCTTGCGGAAAAAGGGCTTCAGGACAATTTGATGCCGAATTCAGTCTCCAAAACCGGCTGAACTGGGTGTTGGCCGGTGGCGACGACTACGAGCTGCTCTTCACCGCCCCCGCAAGCGCACAAGCCGCTGTGATTCAGGCTGCCCACAGCAGTGCAACTTCGGTCACCCGCATTGGCCGCATGGACGAAGAAACCGGGCTGCGCTTAGTCGATGCCAACGGGCAACCCGTCAGCGGTCAATTTGCGTCCTTCGACCACTTTGCCTGACCCCGTGCCGCACGACTCAGTGAGCTACGGGCTGGGCTGAACGCTTGCGCCCCGCTTGCGTTTGGCCCCCATATCCCCAGTCACCCGCAGGTAACTCCCGCACGATGACGTAGCTGGCGGACTCCAGCGCCTGGCCATTGCCCAGCTGGTCTTGCAGACAGGCAAAAGCGGCCTCGATGAAGTCGGCTTTTTGCGCCGCTGTGTTGGTGCCAGCCGTGATACTGATCTCCAGCCAAGCCGTCGCGTGCACCACAGGGTTTGATCCCACAAACCAGCGCGCTGCGGGCAGCGCTTCAATCATCACGGCGGTCACCTCGGGGCGCTTGCCCAAAATAGTGGCGGTGATCGCGGTCAACTCACGGGCCAAGTCGGCGTACATCGCCGGGGGCTGGGGCGGGGAGATTTTCAATTGCAAGGTGGGCATGGTTTAAATCCGTGCAGATTGAGCAGCGGGTGCATTGGCCTGGGCTGCACGCCCTCGACCGTGGTGGGTCAGTCGATGCGCCAAGCGTTGTGCGCTGCGCCCGACAGACGACAGCGTGGCCTGAAAAGCGGCGTCGGCACCGCGCCAGAAATCAGTGATCGCCTCGCGCCGTAAGGCCTGAGCACGGCGGCGTGACACGTCATTCAATCGAGCCCAGTCTTGGGTACTGATGCTGCGGGTATTGGGTGGGGTTTTCATGATGCTTACTTCTGGTCGGTTGAAAACAGGGCTGGGCCCTGGGCGTGGAATGAACTTTATTGAAATAAGCAACATTGCGAAACGGCATAAAAACCAATATGGCTTTGCATTAATTGCAAAACAAAGCCGCGACAAGCGCAAAATACGACCATGCAACTCCATCTCGATGACGTCGCCCTGTTCACCCGCATTGCCGAACTCGGCACCCTCTCCGCCGCTGCCCGTGAGCGCGATGTGCCGGTGAGCCAAGTCACCCGCTCGCTGGCCCGGCTGGAGGCCGCTTGCGGCGCGCGGCTGATGCACCGCAACACCCATGGTCTGAGCCTGACTGACGAAGGTGACACCTTCGTGACCTATGCCCGCCGCCTGCTGGACACCACCGCCGAGTTGAGCAGCGAGCTCACGGGCAAGATCAGCGGCCCCAGTGGCTGGGTGCGCATCAGCGTGAGCCCGGTGATCGCGCAGATGCTGATTGCGCCCAGCCTGAATGGCTTGTACCAGCGCCACCCGCAACTGGACATTGACCTGTGCGCTGACGACCGCATGGCCGATATGGCGCGCGAGGGGATCGACATTGCCATTCGCACCGGCACGCCAAACAGCGAGACGCTGGTGGCGAGGCAGATTGGCAGATTCAGCCGTTCGCTCTATGCCGCGCCCGCGTACTTGGCAGCCTTTGGCACGCCGCAGCACCCGGATGATTTGCCGCAGCACCGGCTGATCGGCAACAGCGCCAGCCCCACCCTCAACCACTGGCTGCTGGCCAGCGGCAAGGGCCAAGAAGTGCTGGTGCAAGGCCACACGCGCACCGACAACTCTGCCGTGGTCTTGGCGCTGGCACAGCAAGGCGTGGGCATCGCACGTTTGATGGATGTGTTAGCGCAACCCTTGGTCGCCAGCGGTGCGCTAGTGCCGGTGTTGCCGGGTGAGTTTTCCAAGGTGCAAGAGCCGATCTACGCCGTCATGCTGCAAGAGCGCCACCGCCTGCCCAAGATCCGCGCCTGCATTGACTACTGGGCGCAGTGCTTGACTCCACCATAATCTGCGCATGACCGAGTCCGTACCCTCTCTTGCTGTGCAGTTGGCCCCAGCGCTGACGGCCTTTGCCCCCCCTCAGCGCCCCACCGCCCGCTTCATGCTGGCCCACCCGGCGCATGTCATTGCGCTGGGTTTTGGGGCGGGCCTCAGCCCCAAAGCGCCGGGCACGGTGGGCACGCTATGGGCTTGGGTGGCATTTCTCGCTCTACAACCCTGGATGAACGACGCCCGTTGGGCACTGTTGATCGCCGCTTCGCTCCCTTTAGGGTGGTGGGCCTGCACGGTGACGGCGCGCAACATGGGCGTGACCGACCCCGGCAGCATCGTGTGGGACGAAGTGCTGGCTTTTTGGCTGGTGCTATGGCTGGTCACGCCTGCCGGGTGGGTTGATCAGCTGCTGGCCTTTGGATTGTTCCGATTTTTTGACGCGGTCAAACCGGGCCCTGTCGGCTGGGCTGACCAGTTGTTCCACGACCGGGCGCGCACGGGGACACCCCAGGGCTGGCGAATGGCGGGGTGGGGCATCTTGTTCGACGATCTGGTGGCGGCTGCTTGCACGCTGTTGCTCATGGCTTTTTGGCGGCTCCTATGACATCATCAATGCCATCAAATCAAGAGCTCCTTGAGAGCGTCCTTGTTCCGAAATTGGCCGATTTGCTTCTTGAAAAAAAATTTAAACTCGTCACCGCAGAGAGCTGCACCGGCGGCGCAGTAGCGGCGGCCTGCACCGATCTGGCGGGATCGAGTGATTGGTTTGAGCGTGGCTTTGTCACCTATTCCAACGCAGCCAAGACCGAGTTGCTGGGCGTGGACGCGGCGTTGATCGTCATGCACGGTGCCGTGAGCGAAGCCGTGGCGCGGGCTATGGCTCAGGGCGCGCTGGTGCACTCAGCAGCGCAGGTGTCGCTTGCCGTGACCGGCGTAGCCGGGCCGGGTGGCGGCAGCCCTGCCAAACCAGTAGGCACGGTGTGGTTTGCCTGGGGGGTGTCGGGTCAGGTTCACTCGCAAAAAATGCAGTTCACGGGTGACCGCGCAGCGGTACGGCGTGCCGCTGTGACCCACGCCTTGCAAAGGCTAACTGAATTGTTAAGGAGTTGATGGCATGAGCTGGTTTGAAGGCTTTGAAACACGCCGCTTTGCGGTCAACGGCATCGAGATTTTTGCGCGCGTGCCCCGTGATGCGCAGGGCACGCGCCCCGCTCTGCTGCTACTGCACGGCTTTCCGCAAACCCATGTGATGTGGCAGCGCGTGGCGCAGCAACTGGCGCAAGATTATTTTGTGGTGATGCCAGATTTACGCGGCTATGGTGACTCCAGCAAGCCCCTGGGCACTGCCGATCACGCCCAGGCCAGCAAACGCACCATGGCGCAAGACATGGCGGCGGTGATGGACGCGCTGAACCTGAGCCGCTTCTTGGTGTGCGGCCATGACCGCGGTGGGCGCGTGGCGCACCGACTGGCGCTGGATCACCCCACACGTGTGAGCAAGCTGTGCGTGATCGACATCGCTCCCACGCTGGACATGTACAACGCGACCGACATGGCCTTCGCCCGCGCTTACTACCACTGGTTCCACCTGATCCAACCCAGCCCTCTGCCCGAACGCATGATCGGCGCCACACCTGAAGCCGCGCGCGATTACCTGCACGCCAAGCTGGGGGGCTGGGGCTCTGCCGGGCTGGACTTCATTGAGCCGCAGGCACTGTCCGAGTACGAACGCTGCTTTGTCAAGCCTGAAGCCATCCACAGCGCCTGTGAAGACTACCGCGCCAGCGCGGGCATTGATCTGGACCACGACCGCGAGAGCCGTGCGCGCAGCGAGAAGCTGGCCTGCGACCTGCTGGTCTTATGGGGTGAACGCGGCGTGGTGAACAAGTTCTTCCGCCCAATCGAACTCTGGCAAGCGCAGTGCGCGGGAACGGTGAGTGGGCAAGCCATGGCAGCAGGCCACTTTATCCCCGAGGAGTTGCCGCAATCCACCGCAACGGCATTGCACGCATTTTTCAAGTAATTACAGAGCGGGTGGTGTGCTCATGACAGCCCGGGGCAATGCTCCGCTTTAACTTGCGCAAAAACCTGAGGGCTCTGCGCCGTCAATGTCTCAGTTTTAACCAAACTCTCATCCATGCGAGCTGTAGGCTCCAACCACACCTGCCCGTCGGCTAGCGCCACAAAGCTACCTGATCGCACAAAGTGCCCGCTGCTGTTGCGGGTTTGAAGCAGTCCACAAACCGCTTTGCTGGTGGGGTTTTGCCGCAGTGCATCAAAATTTACTTTTCCCGGCTCTTTGAGCTGGGCACGCACCAACTCACGCGCCCGAGCATTGGGGGTGTTCGACTTCCACCAAACCCACGTTCCAGCCGCCGCCAATGCGACCACAGCCACCAATACTGTGGCACCTATCGATGAATTTGCTTTCACTTCAGTCCCCTCTCACAACACACGCGACTCGAGTCAATGCAATATTTGGGCGTCCGGACTAGAATCCGCGCTGATTCACACCCCTTGCAAGGATAGGCTCTGCTTTCGATGCCTGCATCAATAGGTCCGTAAAGTTAAGTAAACCCTGCTTCAAGCCAAAACAGCACAGTTCAGGGTGTGCAAAATAGCCGACCGACGTAAATTCTGCCTAACAACTAACCCCCAGCACCTGACGCAAAGATGAACACGAAAAAAATTCTGATCTTGATCGGCCTTATAGGCGCAGTGGCAGCTGGCGTTGCTTATCGACTCAAGCCCGCGCCTGAAGAGGCAAAAAAAGGGCCCACTGAGCAAGCCGTTGGCGTTGCTGTGGCTAAGACCCAAGACGTGCCCGTCATCGTGGATGTGAATGGCGCGGTGGTGTCGCTCAAAACCGTGGATGTGCGGGCGCAAGCCACCAACCTGCTGTCCAAAGTACACATCAAGGAAGGCCAGTTTGTGCAAGCGGGAACGCCTTTGTTTTCGCTGGACGACCGAACCGACATTGCCAACGTCGCCAAAGCCAATGCCACTTTGGCGCGTGACCGCACTTTGGGGGCAGATCTAGACCGGCAATTCCAACGTTCACAAGAGTTGAAAGCGAAAAACTTCATTACGCAAAGCGCTTTGGACACCACTACAGCGCAGCGCGACGCGCAATTAGCGCTCATCCAGTCCGACGAAGCCGCTTTGGCCGCAGCCCAAGTGGCCCTGGGCTACAACACCATTCGCGCACCAATCTCAGGGCGAACGGGTTTGATCAACGTCTTCCCTGGATCGCTGATTCTGCCCAACACCACCTCAATGGTCACGGTCACGCAGATGGACCCCATTGCCGTGCAGTTCACCATCCCCGAGAGCAGCCTCAAAGACCTGCAAATCACACTCAAAGCGCAGCAAGACAAGTCCAACGTCAAAGTCAAAATCCCATCCACGGGTGACGAGCAAAAGGGCCACCTGTACTTTGTAGACAACGCGGTGGACGCCACCACGGGCACCATCAAAGCCAAGGCGCAATTTGCCAACAAAGACAACCTGCTTTGGCCTGGGCAATTTTTGCAAGTGCGCGTGGAACTGGCAACGCTTAAAGACGCCGTCACCATCCCCTCCGCTGCCGTCATTACGGGCCTGACGGGTAAGTTTGTTTATGTCGCGGGCGAAGACAACACCGTCAGCAACAAGCCCATCACCGTGCGCCACACCTTTGGCGACAGCATGGCCGTCTCTGGCATCGATGCGGGTGACCGCGTGGTGACCGATGGCAAGCAGAATCTGCGCCCTGGCGGCAAAATCCGCGTCATCAGCCCACAAGCACCCAAGACCGCGGGCGGCTCTGGTGATAAAGCGGGTAACAAAGCTGCCGAAAAAGATAAGCCCGCTGACACCAAACCCACAGAAAAAACGGCGGACGCCAGCGCCAAACCCACTGAGGCCAGCAAACCATGAACCTCCCCCAACTGTGTATCCAGCGGCCGGTCATGACCGTGCTGCTTTGCGTCAGCTGTGTGTTGGCGGGCTGGATGGCCTACCTCAAGTTGCCGGTTGCCGCCCTGCCGCGCTACAACACGCCGGTAATCAGCGTCACCGCGCAGTTCCCGGGGGCGAGCCCCGAGACCATGGCCGCCTCAGTCGCCTTGCCTCTGGAAAAGCAGTTCTCCACCATTGACGGCATCAGCGTCATCAGCTCCACCAACATCCTGGGCGCGACCAACATAACGCTGGAGTTCAATGCCGACAAAAACATCGACTTGGTGGCCGTGGACGTGCAAGCGGCCCTGCTGCGCGCGCAGCGCCAGTTGCCCATTGAGATGGTCAACCCGCCGTCTTACCGCAAGGTGAACCCGGCTGATGCACCGGTGCTTTTCGTGGCGATGACCTCGCCCTCCATGAGCCTGTCCGAGCTCAATGAGTACGCGGAGAACTTGGTCGCCCCCACCATCTCCACCACCAACGGCGTGGCCCTGGTTAACGTGTTTGGGCAAAAACGTTATGCCGTGCGCATCAAGGCCAACCCTGACGCCCTGGCCTCACGTGGCTTGGCGATGGACGACATCACCAGCGCCGTCAATGCGGGCAACTCCAATACCCCGCTGGGCACACTCGAAGGTCCACGCCAGTTGCTCACCATTACCACCAACAAACAAATGGTGCGCGGCGTTGATTTTGAAAACATGGTGGTTTCCACCAAAGGCGGCAACATCGTCAAGCTACGCGACGTAGCCAACGTGGAAGAAAGCTTTGAGTCGGTGCGCACAGCGGCCAGCTACAACGGCCAGCGCTCCATCATCCTGGCGATTCAGCGCCAGCCCAATGCCAACACGGTAGAGGTGATTGATTCCATCCGTAAACTTTTGCCCCAATTCAAAGAGCAACTGCCAGATTCAATTGAAATTCTGCCCCTCAATGACCGCTCGCTGTCGATTCGTGAGGCCATTCACGACGTCAAACTTTCGCTCGCGCTGACTGTAGTTCTGGTGATTTTGGTGATCTTTTTGTTCTTGCGCCACGCAGCGGCCACCATCATCCCCACGCTCAGCCTGCCGGTCTCACTGATCGGCGCCATCGCCTTGCTCTACCCACTGGGCTACAGCTTGAACAACATTTCGCTTCTGGGCATCACCCTGGCGGTGGGCTTGGTGGTGGACGATGCCATTGTGATGCTGGAAAATATCGTGCGCCACGTGGAAGACGGCATGACGCCGATGGAAGCTGCGCTCAAGGGCAGCAAGGAAATGGCTTTCACCATCATCTCCATCTCGGTCTCGCTGGTGGCCGTGTTCATCCCCATCTTCTTTATGCCCGGTGTTATCGGCATGCTGTTCCATGAATTTGCCGTGGTGGTGGCACTGGCCGTGCTGGTCTCGGCCGTGGTGTCACTGACCCTTGTTCCCATGCTGTGCAGCCGCTTCTTGCCTGCTGGCCACCCCCCCGACAATGCAATGGGCCGCGCCTTTGAGCGCGGCTTCAAAGCCGTGTTGGACGGCTATGCCAGCACCCTGGAAATCGCCTTGAAACACCGCCGCTTTGTGCTGGCCGTGGCCTTCGCCACCTTTGGTCTGACCGTATGGCTCTTCACCATCAGCCCCAAAGGATTCTTCCCCGAGGAGGACATGGGTCAAATCCAGGTCACCACTGAGGCCAGCGAAGACATTTCTTTCGATGAAATGTCACGCCTGCAAGCCCGCGCAGCTGCCATTGTCAAAGATGATCCGGCTGTGGCCTACGTGTCCTCCTTTATTGGCGCTGCGGCCAACAACCCGCAGCCGGTGAGCATCGGGCGCATGTTCATTGTGCTCAAGCCACAAAACCAGCGCGACAAGATGTCCAAGATTGTTGAGCGCATCCGCAACAAAGTGCGCATGCCAGGCTTTGCCGTTTACATGCGGCCCGTGCAAAACTTGCAGCTCGGCGGCAAGGTCAGCAAGAGCCGCTACCAATATGTGATGCAAAGCGTGAGCGCTGAGTCTTTGAACGAATGGTCGCTCAAGATGCAGCAAAAAATGCGTGCGGACAACAACTTCCGCGACGTCACCAGTGACTCCCAGCTCAGCGGCCTGCAAGCCAATGTGAAGGTGGACCGCGACAAGGCCGGTGCGCTGGGTATCACCATGCAAGATATCCGCAATGGCCTGTACAACGCCTTTGGCGACCGTCAAATCTCCACCATTTTCACCTCGGTCAACAGCTATTTGGTGATCATGGAAGCGCCCACCGCGTACCGGCAGTTTGAAGACGCCATCAGCAAAATCTACGTGCGCTCACGCGTGACCCAACAAGTGGTGCCTTTGTCCTCAGTGGTCACCGTACAACGCACGGTTGGCCCCACGGCGGTGAACCACCAGGGTCAGTTGCAGGCCGTCACGATCTCTTTCAACTTGGCTCCCGATGTACCCCTAGGGGATGCAACAACCAAAATTAGCAAGTTCACTGAAGAGCTGCGCCTGCCCGCCTCCATCATCACCAGCTACGGTGGTGATGCGGCGGTGTTCCAAGGGTCGCAGTCCAGCCAGTTGGTATTGATCTTGGCTGCATTGGCCGTGATCTATGTGCTGCTGGGTGTGCTGTACGAGAGCTACATTCACCCGCTCACCATTCTGGCGGGCTTGCCCTCAGCTGCTGTGGGTGCATTGGTGTTTTTGTGGTTCTTCAAGATCGAGCTGACGTTGATTGCCACCATCGGCATATTGATGCTGATCGGTATCGTCAAGAAAAATGCCATCATGATGATCGACTTTGCACTGGATGCACAACGTAACAAGGGCATGTCGCCGGAGGAGGCAATACGTCAAGCCTGCGTACTGCGCTTTCGCCCGATCATGATGACGACCCTGGCCGCGTTGATGGGTGCCTTGCCCATCGCTCTGGGACTGGGTGCCGGTGCTGAGCTGCGTGCGCCGCTGGGTATCGCTGTGGTGGGTGGCCTGGTGTTCTCACAGGCCATCACGCTGTACATCACCCCAGTGATTTACCTCTACCTGGATCGTTGGGCAGGCAATGGGCCGTTAGATATTTCGGAATACACGAGTGGCGAAGTGCTGCACTTGACACCGCCTGTCGCTGCACATCCTGTTGCTGTGGCCGCACCCGCGCCGGTGGTGGACTTGGTGCGCGAACGGGCTTGAGTCTTCGGCTCTTGTTGTGGGTTGGTTTGTGCGTTTGGGTTTTAAGGGAGCGCTTGTAAGGGATCAGGCCGGCGGCGCACTCAGCTCCGCGGCTGTCCCTCCCGTCATTCCCGCCTTCACGGGGATGACGAACGTTGTGATGGAGGCGCTTGGGGTGAGTGGCATACAAAACCCCGTCGGAATCGTGAATTACTGACTACAGAACTCAAGTCGCCCCGTGGCACTTCTTGTACTTTTTGCCGCTACCGCAATAGCAAACATCATTGCGGCCTGGGGTTGGCGCGCGGTACACGGTCTCAACGCGCGGACCAATGCTGCGCCAGATCTCGCGCAAGTCGTACACCGCCCAAATCGCATCGCCAAAAGCATTCAAACGGGCTAGGCTCACCGAGGGAGGGCCGTCGTCGCTGAATACGGAAATCTCGGGCTCGTCTTCGTCGTCTTCCGTTAAGCTGACGATGGACTCCAGCGCGTCGTTCAAGGCCTCGGCGGCCTCTTTGTCGCGCGGCGGGGCCCACTCTTCGGGCCAGTTTTCTACTGCAAACATAAAACCCAGCGCCCAGACTTGGGCGAATGAGGGCAGTATTTCATCGGCCATGTCCGCTTGCGCCTCGGGGGGCAAGGCGGCCACGCCACCGCGCACGTCCATCACCTCGGGGTTGTAGGCGGCTTCGTCTTCGAGTGACTTCACATCGGCATCGAGCGAGGTGGCAATCTCATTCCAGCGCTGCATCCACAGCGACATGAATTCGGCGGCCTGGGCGGCGTCGGCAAACGAGCCTTCTTCTTCGGCGCTTGTTGTCACTTCGCCCGGCAGGGCTTCATCCCCCAGGCCCAGCAACACGGGCAGGTATTCACTGGCCGGGATCAGGCGACGGCAGCAGATCAGTGCGGCCATGAAGCCTTCGCAAAACTCCCACTGCGGGGTTTCGTCGTAGCGGGTGCGCAGCTCGTCCAGGATCTCATCGAGCCGGTCGAAAACTTCGGGGGCGAGGCCGATGTCAAGCTCAGCATCGTCGGTGGTTTGATCGTCAAGGGGTGGGTTTTTCATAGGTTAGATTTTAGTTTTTATCGACTACTATTTATTCATGACAACCCTCACACCCAAGACCCAACCCAAGATCACCCGCCTCGACGACAGCTTTCGCTGGCCGGGTGGGCGCCAATTGGCGATTATTTTCAATATCGCCTACGAGGCTTGGTCCGACGGTCAAGCACCGGGCATTGGCCCCATGGGCAATGTGTTGAAGCCGGGTTTTTTTGACACCAACGCCCACTCCTGGGCATCGTTTGGCGCCGTGCGCGGCATTCACCGGCTGGCAGACATCGCTGACAAACACGGCGTCAAGACCAGCATCATGGTCAACGGCGTGCTGGCCGAACGCGAGCCTGCCACGGTGCGCGACCTGCGCGTGCGTGGCCATGAGATCGTCAACCACTCCTGGGGCATGGACGTGATCCCGGTGTACTTCAATGAGGAACAAGAGCGCGAGAACCTGCGCCGCAACGATGAAATTTTGACCCTCGTGGCCGGTGTCAAACCGGTCGGCTGGATCAGCCCGCGCGGCACGGGCAGCGCCATCACCTCGCAACTGCTGGCCGAGGCGGGCTACACCCACCACGGCGACTGTAACGACGACGACCGACCCTATGTGATGGACTTCGCGGGGAAGCGCATCGTGGGCATACCGCTCACCATGGACGTGAACGACCTGCCCACCTGCATCCGCTACGGCCACGCGCCGCGCCACATGCTCGACACCTTCACCGACACCCTGGCCGCCATGCAACGCGAGGCCGCACCGTTGATGCTGGACGTGACAGCCCACACCCATGTGCTGGGGCGACCGTCCGGGGCCTGGGTCTATGACGAGATCATGGCCATCGTGACAAAACACCCTGAGGTCTGGGTCTGCACGCGTAAAGAAATGGCCGATTATGTGTTGGCCCAAACGGCATGAAGAACCTCATGACAAGGGCCATGACCAACACCACGACACACAGACTAGGCCAGCACCGCCGCACCCTGCTCGCAGCGGCGGCATCCCTTGTGCTGTCTTTCTCAGGCGTGGCCCACGCGCAGGCCGGGCCCTACCCTAACAAGCCCATCAAATTCGTCGTAGCCTTTGCCCCTGGTGGCCCGGCTGACATCATTGCGCGCCTGCTGGGGCAACGGCTTTCGGATGTGCTGGGCCAACCCGTCGTGGTGGAGAACAAAGCGGGCGCAGGCGGCAACGTCACCAGCGGCTTGGTGGCCAAGGCAGCGCCCGATGGCTACACGCTGATGGTCACCACCACGTCCTTTGCCGTCAACGCCGCCCTGTCCAAAAAACAGAGTTTCGACGCTGAGAAAGACTTCACCCTGGCCAGCATGGTCGCCTCCAGCCCCAACATCTTGCTGGCCTACCCCGGCATCAAACCCAAGACGCTGCAAGAAGCGCTGACCGAGGCCAAGTCCGGCAAGCTTAACTACGGCACAGCAGGCGCGGGTACATCCCCCCACCTCACGGCCGAGTACCTGTTCAAGGTGCTGGCCAAGGTCAATGTGACCCACATCCCGTTTCAGGGCGGCAGCCCCGCTGCCAACGCCGTGATGGGCGGGCAGGTCGAGTTGGCCAGCGTGGCCCTGCCTCCAGCGGTAGAGCTGATCAAAGGCGGCAAGGTGCGTGCGCTGGCCGTGACCAGCGCCAAGCGGGTGGCCTCGCTGCCCGACGTGCCCACCGTGGCCGAGTCGGGCTTTCCCGGCTTTGAGGACTACACCTGGGTGGGCGTGTTTGCGCCCAGCAAAACGCCTGCTGACGTGGTGCAGCGCCTGAACACCGAAATTGAAAAAATTCTGCAACAGCCCGAGTTCCAGACTCGGCTGGCAGGCGTGGGTTTTGAGTCTGTGGGTGGCTCCGTCGATCACTCTGCGCAGTACCTCAAGGCCGAGTTACTAAAGTGGGCCAAAGTGGTCAAAGAAACCGGGGCCAGCGCTGAGTAAGCGGTTAATACCGCCATGCTGAACTACCTCAACACCTTCTTTCCCATTCGCTACACCGTCTTTGGCCTGTGTGTGTTGGGCTTGGGGCTAAGTCTGCTGGCCAGGCTAAGTACGGGCGTGGCGTCAGAGGCAACCGTCTGCGCGCTGGTCTTTGGGCTGCTAACGGGTGTGGGTGTGTACGACCTGCGGCAGACCCGGCGCTCGGTGTTGCGCAACTACCCCATCATTGGCCACTTGCGCTTCATGCTGGAGTTCATCCGGCCCGAGATTCGGCAGTACTTCATCGAGAGCGACAACGAGACCACGCCATTCTCACGGGCTCAGCGCTCACTCGTCTATCAGCGCGCCAAGGGTGACTCGGACAAGCGCCCGTTTGGCACCCAGCTCGATGTGCAGGCGCAGGGCTACGAGTGGATCAACCACTCCATAGTGCCGACCCAGATTGCCTCGCACGACTTTCGCGTCACCATTGGGGCCAGCACGGCACAGCCCTATGAGGCCAGCGTCTTCAACATCTCGGCCATGAGTTTTGGCGCGCTCAGTGCCAACGCCATTCTGGCGCTGAATGCGGGGGCCAAGCGGGGTAGCTTTGCGCATGACACGGGGGAGGGCTCCATCTCTGTGCACCACCGCCAGCATGGGGGGGATTTGATTTGGGAGATCGGCTCGGGCTACTTTGGTTGCCGCAACGCAGATGGCAGCTTCAACGAAGAAAAGTTTGTGGCCAATGCTTGCACACCCCAGGTGCGAATGATCGAGCTCAAGCTCAGCCAAGGGGCCAAGCCCGGCCACGGTGGCGTGTTGCCAGGCCCCAAAGTGACGCCCGAGATTGCCCAGGCCCGAGGCGTGCCAATGGGGGTGGACTGCATTTCACCGTCCTCACACAGCGCGTTTTCAACGCCTGTTGAGATGATGCAGTTCATCAAACGCCTGCGTGAACTCTCAGGCGGCAAGCCGACCGGCTTCAAGCTGTGCATTGGCCACCCCTGGGAGTGGTTTGCCATGGTCAAGGCCATGCAACACACCGGCATCACGCCCGACTTCATTGTGGTGGATGGGGCTGAAGGCGGCACGGGCGCGGCCCCGTTGGAGTTCACCGACCATGTGGGTTCCCCCCTGCAAGAAGGGCTGCTTCTGGTGCACAACACGCTGCGCGGTGTGGGACTGCGCGACAAGATTCGCGTGGGCTGCGCAGGCAAGGTGATCAGCGCTTTTGACATTGCGCGCCTGATGGCTCTGGGGGCCGACTGGTGCAACAGTGCGCGCGGCTTTATGTTTGCGCTGGGCTGTCTACAGGCCCAGACCTGTCACACTGGCCAATGCCCGACCGGCGTCTCCACGCAAGACCCGCTGCGCCAGCAGTCTCTGGTGGTGGGTGACAAGACCGAGCGCGTGCTCCACTTCCATCAGGGCACTCTCAAGGCACTCAAGGAACTGGTGCAGGCGGCCGGGCTTGACCACCCGAACCAGATCACGGCACACCACATCGTGCGCCGCTCCAGCGACCACAAAGTGCAGTCCCTAGGGCAACTGATCCTGACCCAGATGGAAGACGGAATTTTGTTGCAATCCGATTTGAGCGGACTGCCCCACATCTACCAACGCAATTGGCCACAGGCCAGTGCGCACAGCTTTATGCTGTAAAAGGCCTAGTGTTGCCAGGCCGTTAAAATTTCACCCTCGTTTGTTTGTTCACCACCAAGGAAATTGTCATGCGTTTGATCAGTTTTGAAGAGCAGGGCCAAGCCCGTATTGGCGTCCTCAAAGACGCTTCCGCCAAAGAGTTCATCGACCTCACCTTGGCAGCGCCCGCGCTGACCACCGACATGACTACCCTGTTGGCCCAGCCCGGTGGTTTGGCTGCCGCCAAAGACGCAGCAGCAAAGGCCCCCGCCTCGGCAGTTAAGCCTATGGCCGGTGTGAAGTTTTTGCCCCTGGTGCCGCGCCCTGGCAAGATTGTGTGCCTGGGTTTGAACTACGCTGACCACGCCGCAGAAGGTGGCCATGCCCGCCCTGAGTACCCCAGCTTCTTCCTGCGCGGTGCGACCTCCATGATCGGCCATAACGAGCCGATCATTCGCCCCAAAGCTTCGCACAAGCTGGACTACGAAGCCGAACTGGCGGTGGTGATTGGCAAGAAAGCCCGCCACTTGACGGCTGAGAACGCCCTGGACTGCGTGGCCGGTTACTCCTGCTTCAACGACGGCAGCCTGCGCGACTACCAGCGCAAGACCAACCAGTGGACCATCGGTAAAAACTTCGACGGCAGCGGCCCGTTTGGCCCTTGGCTGGTCACGCCGGACGAGCTGCCCCCCGGTGCAGCAGGCCTGCGCATTCAATCGCGCCTGAACGGCAAAATCATGCAGGACTCCAACACTGGGCTGTTCCTGTGGAACGTGGTTGAGGCCCTGGTTATCATCACCGAGTGCATGACGCTGGAACCCGGTGACGTGATCATCACCGGCACGCCCGCAGGCGTGGGCTATGCCCGCACACCCCCAGTGTGGATGGCCCCTGGCGATGTGTGCGAGATCGAGGTGGACGGCATCGGCATTTTGACGAGTACGATTGCGGACGAAGTCTAAAAAGCAGCTTGCGCACACACACCGTGCGCTACAAGCCGCTTAGCCATTGAAAGCACCGCACCATCCTTGCTCAAGAGCAGGGCTTGGTGCTGCACCGCCAAGTCAATAAAGCACTGGTCATCTGCATCTGCGCAGCGCAGCGGCGCCCTGGGGGCGACGGGCATGAGTTGCACGTGGTGGTCAAACTGGGCCAGCACTTCTTCTTCACTGCGTTGGTAATACGCCAGACGCGGGATGATCTTAGGATAGGCCAGCACCCGCGCCAGCTCTTCGCGCATGGGCAGGGTGGCGATCCAGTGGTATTGCCCGTCGGCAAGGGCTTGTTTCAATGGCGCACAGGCTAGGTCGTTGAAGACGAATAAGTCCAGGACGACGTTGGTGTCGATGACGACGGGGAAAAGGGGGTCAGAACCCAATTTCGTTCGCCTTATGAGTCGCCGTTGAGGTGATTGTCCTGAATTGGGGTCTGACCCCCTTTTCCCCGCGCAGAGCCCTTGACCATGTCGAACTTGAACAAGCGGCATTCCAGCGGGCCGTTCCACATCGGCACGCGGCGCGATTCTTTCAGGCGCATTTTGCTGGGCAGCTTCAAGTCGGGGGTGAGCACCCACGCCGTCCAGCCGCTGTAATTTTTCTTCCAGTGCGTCGCGAGCTGGCTGAAGAACTCGCCGCCGTCTTCGGTATGGGCTTCTTCCCGAGCGCCACTTCTTGCGCCTTGCTCAGCACCTGAAACGCCCGCTACACCGGCCACGGCAATGCGCTCGCCATACGGTGGGTTGATCAGCATCACACCCGGCACATCGGATGGCGGTAAGCGCTGCAAGGCGTCGCCACCGCGAAACTCGATCACATCGGCCACGCCAGCCCGCTGCGCATTGCGCTGGGCAAAGTCCACCATGCGGTGCGACACATCGCTGCCAAACACCAGCGGCGCTTGGCCGGGCTCGGGCTTGACCACTTGGCTGTCGGCCTCTTGCTTTAGCGCCGTCCAGACGTGGGGCTGGTAGGGCAGCATCTTCTCAAAGGCAAAGCGGCGCAGTGAGCCCGCCGCGATGTTGCAGGCGATTTGCGCGGCCTCGATGGCGATGGTGCCGCTGCCGCAGCAGGGGTCATACAAGGGCAGCAAATCGTCTTCGCCTTCGGCCCAGCCGCAGGCGGCGATCATGGCCGCTGCCAGGGTTTCCTTCAGCGGGGCTTCGCCCTTGTCCTCGCGCCAGCCGCGCTTGAACAGCGGCTCGCCTGAGGTGTCGATGTAGAGGGAGAGCGTGTCGGTGGTCAGGTGGGCGTAGAGGCGCACGTCGGGCCACTGGGTGTCCACGTCGGGACGCGCACCGCGTTTGTCACGGAAACGGTCGCACACCGCGTCTTTAATCTTGAGCGCGGCGAAGTTGAGCGAGGTCAGCGGGCTGTGCTGGGCGGTCACTTCCACCTTGATCGTCTGCTTGGGGGTGAACCATATCTCCCACGCCACCTCTGAGGCTGCGCGGTAGAGGTCTTGCTCAGTCCGGTACTCGCCGTAAGAGAGCTGCACCAGCACGCGCTGGGCCAAACGGCAATGCAGGTTGAGCAGCATGGCGTCGCGCCAAGAGGCCGTGGCCAGCACGCCGCCCCGGCGCGTGAGCAGGTCTTGGCCTTGCAAGCCAGTGAGGGCGTGCACTTCGGCGGCCAGAAAGTCCTCAACGCCAGCGGCGCAGGGGAGGAAGAGTTGGAGTGAGTTCACAGTGTTTTTCTCAGGTTCGTCGGGGCAATTTTCAACCCCTCGCGGTATTTGGCCACAGTGCGGCGGGCGCATTCAATGCCTTGCTCTTGCAGCATGTCGGCGATCTTTTGGTCGCTCAAGGGTTTGCGCGGATTCTCTGCGGCGATGAACTGTTTAATGAGCGCGCGCACCGCCGTGCTGGAGGCCATGCCGCCCGCCTCGGTGTCCAGCCCAGAGCCGAAGAAATACTTCAACTCAAAGGTGCCAAAAGGCGTGGCCATGTACTTAGCGGTGGTCACGCGGCTGATGGTGGATTCGTGCAGGCCGAGTTCATCCGCGATCTCGCGCAGCACCAGCGGGCGCATGGCCATCTCGCCATGGCTGAAGAAATTTTTTTGTCGCTCCACAATCGCCTTGCTCACACGAAGGATGGTGTCAAAACGCTGCTGGATGTTTTTGATAAACCAGCGCGCCTCTTGCAGCCGCTGCTGCATGCCCGCGAACTGGGCGCTGTCTTTGCCCGCGCCGCGCCCGCCCTTCATGGCATTGGCATAGAGGTCGTGCACGCGCAGGCGCGGCATCACATCAGGATTGAGCTGCACGCGAAAACTCGCGCGAGCACCGCTGCCGACTTGTTTAACGATCACATCGGGCACGACGATGTTGCGCTCGACCTCCACAAAAGGGCGGCCGGGCCGGGGCTCTAGCCGCGCGATCAAGCTCAGTGCTTCGCGGGTCAGGCCATCACTGCCGCCACACAACTGCACCAGGCGGCGCACATCGCGCCGAGCCAGCACGTCCATGGGTTGCGCGCAAATTTCCAAGGCCAGTGCGAAGACGCTGTGTTGATGCCCATCACCCTGGTTGTCGGCCTGCCGAGCACGCAATTGCAGCTTCAAACACTCCGCCAAATTTCGCGCGCCCACACCGGTAGGCTCCAAACTTTGCAGCAAGCCCAGCGCCACGGTGAAGTGGTGCAGCACATCTTCGAGCTGAGCTTCATCATCACCGGCCAGCCCTTGCGCAAGGGCGTCGAGCGAGTCTTCCAAGTAGCCGTCGTCATTGAGTGACTCGATCAAAAACTGCAGCGCCGCGCGGTCCACATCCCCCAAACGCATGCCCTGCGCTTGGCGGTGCAAATAGGCGGTGAGTGACTCCTGGTTGCGCGCCAACTCGGTGGCGTCGGCTGCATCGCCATCATCGCGCGCGGCCTGACTACGGGCCGGGGCATCGTCGCCCCACTCGCTGTCGTTCGACGGGGAATCGCTACTGCCGTCACCGTCCCAATTGGGCTCGTTGTCGTTGCTTGACGTTGCAGATTCATACTCATTTTGGTCTGCGGATCCCGATTCACTGACGTGAGAAGCTGTGAAATCTGAAGCACTCTCCATGCCGTTGTCGGCGCCAAAATCGTCAGCCTGCATCGGCACATCGGCCTGCTCCAAGCCATACGCCTCACGTTCAGCGGCTTCATCGGCGTCCAGCTCCAGAAAGGGGTTGTCGTCCAGCATCTGCCCCACCTCTTGGCTCAACTCCAGGGTGGACAACTGCAACAGTCGAATCGACTGCTGCAGTTGCGGCGTAAGCGCCAGATGCTGGGAGACCCGAAGGGAGAGGCCTTGTTTCATTCAACGCCGCAGCGCAGGGCCGCCCCAAGCAAGGCACGCCCCCTCGGGGGGCAGCGAAGTACGCGCAGCGACAAGCGTGGGGGCAACACGCCGCCGCAGCGCAGGGCCGCCCCAAGCAAGGCAAGCCCCATTGGGGGGCAGCGCAGTACGCGCAGCGACAAGCGTGAGGGGCAGCATGTTCACATTCGGAAGTGCTCGCCCAGGTACACCCGGCGCACATCGGCGTTGTCCACGATCTCGGCCGGGGTGCCCTGCGCCAGCACATGGCCGTCGCTGATGATGTAGGCGTGGTCGCAAATGCCCAGGGTCTCACGCACGTTGTGGTCAGTGATGAGAACGCCAATGCCGCGCCCTTTGAGGAAATTGATAATGCGTTGAATCTCAATCACCGCAATCGGGTCGATACCGGCAAAAGGCTCGTCCAGCAAGATGAAGCGCGGCCGCGTCGCCAGCGCTCGGGCAATCTCTACGCGGCGGCGCTCACCACCCGAAAGCGCCAGCGCGGAAGAATCACGCAAATGGTCCACACGCAAATCTTGCAAAAGTTCAGTTAAGCGCTGCTCAATCTCGGGCTTAGCTAGTGGCTTGCCCGCCTCGTCGCGTTGCAACTCCAGAACGGCACGTACATTGTCTTGGACATTGAGTCGTCGAAATATGGAAGCTTCTTGCGGCAGGTAACCCAAACCCAGGCGCGCACGCCGATGAATCGGCATGTGCTCAACAGGCTGGCCGTCAATTCGAATGTCGCCGGCACTTGCACGCACCAAGCCCACGATCATGTAGAACGATGTGGTCTTGCCTGCGCCATTGGGGCCCAACAACCCCACCACTTCACCCTTGCGCACGGTGAGCGAAACGTCTTTGACCACCTCTCGGCTGCCATAGAATTTTTTTAAATTCAGTGCTTCCAGCTTGCTCTCGCTGACCGACAAGATACTGTCGCGATCCGCAGGCAAGGTTACATCGGTTCCCGCAGTAGGCATCCAATCCGCCGCGCTCACTGGCGCTCTCCATCCAAGGTCGTGGTTGAACGCAGCGGGGTAGGTGTTGCAGACGCCGGATTAACGTCGATCTGCGGCTTGGGCGTAAGCACTACACGCACACGCCCCCGGCTCTTGTCGGCTGGGCTGCGGGTGACGCCGCCATCCACCGTAAACACATCGGTGCCATTGTTATAGAGAATAGTGCTGCCAGTCACCTCATCGGCCAGACTCGCACCCCGCAAACGACGCATTTGCGCGCTTTTTATAAACTTGACCGTATCTGCGCGGCCATCGAACTCAATCTTCTCGGCCTCGCCCTCGATGAACTCATCCACGCCCTCACGCTTTTGCCGAAAGAACGCGAGCTTGCCCGTCTCGGCAGTCACCTCAGCAAACTGATAGCCTTGGGCATCTTGACGCACAGCAACCATACCGCCACGGATGACGATGCTGCCTTTGGTCATCACCACACGCCCTGTGAAGACACTGAGCTGCTTGAGGTCGTCATAGCGCAGCGCATCAGACTCAATGTTCATGGGCTTGCTGTTATCCGCCTTTTCGGCGAGCGCCAGTGTTCCCGACAGAGCGATGGCTACTGTCAAGAAAAGCGGAATTACAGGCTTCTTCATATTGATCTCAACGCCCTTTGCGTACCTCGTCGATCAAATGCTCCGCCACCTTCAAAGCTCGCTCCATGCCTTTGCCCAAAGTGCCATCCGTGTAGAAACGCCCGGCAACTCCCAGAGCCGGGACTCCTTCTACGCGATACGCATCTTGCAATTGCACAGCTCGCTTCTGCTTACTGGCCACTGAAAAGGAGTTGAATTGCTCCATGAACTTGGCTTTGTCCACGCCTTGTTTGGCCACCCAGTCGGCAATCGATTCTGGTGTGTCTAGGCGCTGGCGTTCCACGTGAATGGCTTGGAACACCTTGGCGTGTAGCTTCTCCACCAAGCCCATGGCTTCGATAACGAAAAACAGACGTTGCTGGGGTCCAAAATCTGGGCGAAAACCTACAGGAATACGCTTGACCACAACATCTTTCGGTGCACGTTTGATCCAGGCATCCAGCGCAGGCTCAAAGGCATTGCAGTGCGGGCAGCTGTACCAGAAGAACTCGATGACTTCGATCTTTCCTGCGGGCGTGTCCACCGCCACAGGCTTGTCCAATCGTTGGTAATCCACACCGGCACTGAATGCACCAGACTGTGCTTGAGCCAAAGAGACATAACCCACACCAGCAACCAAAGCCACACTGCTCACCATAGAAAATTCACGACGCTTGATCATTCATCACTCCTTCATTAACAGTAGAGAATTAGCTTAACGCTGCACACGTACCAGCGCGGTTTCGAAACCAGAGGCGTCCATTTTCGCCTTGCTTTTTTCAGCTTCGTCCTTTTTGTCAAACGGGCCGACTCGTACCCGGTACACCAGTCGTCCGGACTGCTCACGCTCAGAGACCTTGGCATCCATACCACTCAAGGTGAGTTTGGCGCGCTGGCTTTCAGCGTCTTCTGGTGAGCGAAAGGCACCAACCTGGACAAAATAATTAAATGGATCAGATCCCACTTTGGCTTTTGCCAGATTACCCAGAGGATCTGCTGAGACCGCAGGCTTAAGCTCAACTTTCGCTGCGGGGCTAGCGGCCACGGGTTCCGCAGAAGGCGCAGCAACAGGAGCAGCACTAGGAGCCACAGGTTTGGCGGGGTTTTTGCCATACAAGGGGGCGTTGGGATCCCAGTTTTTGTTTTTCTGCGCTTCAGCAGCATCCTGCTCGACCGAACGAGTTTGGCCCTTATTGAGAAAGGTGGGAATCGGCACTTTGGAGATATAGATGGCCACAGCCAAGGCAACCCCCAAACCAACCACAACCCCAATGATGAAACCCAAAATGGTTCCGCCTTTTTGCTTGCACTTCTGCTGTGTCATTCGATTGCTTTCTACATTTTTTGCGGGGCGTCCACACCCAGCACGGCTAAGCCATTGTGCAACACCTGAGCGGTGGCGCTCACCAAGGCTAGGCGGGCTACTTTGACTGCAACATCGTCCACCAAAATGCGCTCGGCGTCGTAGTAGCTGTGGTAGCTGGCAGCCAACTCTCGCAGGTAAAAAGTCACGTCATGCGGGGCAAAGTCTTGTGCCGCCGAAGTTAGCATCTCGGGGTATTTGGCCAGCATCAACATCAGGGCCTGGGCCTGCGGGCTTTGCAGTGGAGACAGGTCAACCTGCGCTAGGCTTGCCACGTCGCCACCGTCTTTGTCTTGCCACGCCGTCAGTACCGAGCAGATGCGCGCATGCGCGTACTGAACGTAGTACACCGGGTTGTCGTTGTTCTTTTGCACGGCCAAGTCCACATCAAAGGTGTACTCGGTGTCGGGCTTGCGGCTGAGCAGGAAAAAGCGCACCGCGTCTTTGCTGGTCCACTCGATCAAATCGCGCAGCGTGACATAGCTGCCCGCGCGCTTGGAAATTTTGACCTCTTCACCGCCGCGCACCACACGCACCATGGTGTGCAACACGTAGTCGGGGTAGCCCTCGGGGATACCCACGCCCGCCGCTTGCAAGCCCGCCCGCACGCGCGCGATGGTGCCGTGGTGGTCGGTGCCCTGGATGTTGATGACCTTCTCAAAACCGCGCTCCCACTTGGTGATGTGGTAGGCCACGTCGGGCACAAAGTAGGTGTAGCTGCCGTCGCCTTTACGCATGACGCGGTCTTTGTCGTCGCCGTAATCGGTGGACTTGAGCCACAGCGCGCCGTCCAGCTCGTATGTCTTGCCCGCGTCGCGGAGCTTTTGCACAGCGGCATCGACCCGTCCACTGGTGTACAGGCTGGATTCAAGGTAGTAGTGGTCAAACTTCAGGTTGAAGGCTTGCAGGTCTTTGTCTTGTTCGTGCCGCAGATAAGCCACGGCAAACAGGCGCATGCCGTCCAGGTCGTTCACATCGCCCGAGGCGGTGAAGGCGCGGTCGTCGGCGTGCACGGTTTTGCCCGCCAAGAAGTCGGCTGCGATGTCGGCAATGTACTCGCCGTTGTAGGCGTTCTCTGGCCACTCGGCGTCCCCCGGCTTGAAGCCCTTGGCACGCATCTGCGTGCTGGTGGCCAGGGTGGCAATTTGCACGCCCGCATCGTTGTAATAAAACTCCCGGTGCACATTCCAGCCCTGGGTCTGGAACAGATTGCAAATTGCATCACCCAAGGCGGCTTGCCGCCCGTGACCCACGTGCAGCGGGCCGGTGGGGTTGGCCGAGACAAACTCCACCAGCATGCGCCGCCCCGTGCTGGGTTGCTGACCAAATAGCGCACCCGCTTGCAAGACCTCGTGCACCACTTCTTGCTTGGCCGCAGGTTTGAGTTTGATGTTGATGAAACCCGGCCCGGCGATGTCCACCGCATCCACCCAGCGTGCAAAGGCGGGTGCGGCCAGCAAGGCCTCACGCAGTTGTTCGGCCACTTGGCGCGGCGCAAGTTTGAGGGGCTTGGCCAATTGCATGGCCGCTGTGGTGGCCAGGTCACCATGGGCGGCCACTTTGGGCGACTCAAAAGCGGCTTTAGCCCCCATACCGGGGAGGAGTTGCTCTAGGGCAGCGCCTAGCGCCGTGAGCAGTTCATTTTTAACAGACAACATAGGGACGTGATTTTACGGGGAAGCGCGTGTCATCCGGTTTGCAAGTCGCGGCGTTGTATGCTTGCTCCGCTCCGTGACATTTATTAACTTCAACTCTATGAATCGAGGAATCAACATGAACAAACTGATCGCAATTTTGGCTCTGGGTCTGTCGCTGTCTTTGGGCGCTGCGCATGCTGCCGATGACAAAGCCGCCACCGCACAGCAAAACAAGATGGGCACCTGCAACAAAGAGGCGGGTGACAAAAAAGGCGACGAGCGCAAAGCCTTCATGAAAAGCTGCCTGAGCGCAAAGCCCGCTGCCGCTGCCACCAGCCCTGCCTGCGAGAAATCAGCCGCAGACAAGAAACTGGCCGGTGCCGCCAAAGGCAGCCACATCAAGAAGTGTATGGCTGACGAGAAAGCCCCCGCTGCTGCTGCACCTGCAGCACCTGCAGCACCCGCCGCTGCCCCGGCTGCGCCTGCTGTCAAGAAGTAAGCTGGTTAGCGCTAGTACCATTTAAGCGTTCACCACCGCTTTTAAAAACCCCGATCAGTGCAAACTGGCGGGGTTTTATTTTGATGCGGCCCGCTTGGGCGCGCAAAAGCATCAGAGCAGCACCCGGCTCAAGGCGGGGCCTGCCAATATTCACTCTGGCTATAGTTGTGCTTGAGAAAATCAACCCACAAACGCAGGCGCAATGGCAGGTGCTTGCGCTGGGGAAACACCGCGTAAATGCCGTTGGCGGGTGATGCATAGTCCTCCAGAACCGGTACCAGCAAGCCCGCTTTAACGTCATCCTGCACCTCCCACGTGCTGCGCCACGCAATACCATAACCTGCCAAACACCACTCATGCAGCACTTGGCCGTCAGAGCAATCCATGGGACCATGTGGTTTGAAGTGCATCACCTCACCCCCCTGGTCAGCGGGCATTTTGAATGCCCAGCCGCGCGTCTGCGACGCCTCACTGGACAGCACCAGACAATCAAAGTTGGCCAGATCAGAGGGTTTAGCGGGCGTGCCGTGCTGCTTCAGGTATTTGGGAGTGGCTACACACAGGCGGCGGTTCTCTGCCAAGCGCACACTGACCAACGACGAGTCCGGCATGTCGCCCACCCTCACGGCGCAGTCAAAACCATCGCCCGCAATGTCCATCACCCGGTCGCTCAAGTTCAGCGCGATGGTGACATCGGCGTGCAGCTCACGAAACCGCGGCACCAGTGGCGCAACGTGCCGCCGCCCAAAACCCGCCGGCGCTGTTACGCGCAAATGCCCGCTGGCCTTGACCCCACCAGCCGACACACTGGCCTCAGCATTGGCAAAATCAATCAGTAAGCGCTGACAATCTTCCAGAAAAGCGCTGCCTTCATGCGTCAGCGTGATGCGCCGCGTGGTGCGCATCAGCAGCTTGACGCCAAGCCGCTCCTCCAGCGCGTCCAAGCGTCGCCCCATGATGGCCGGAGCCACACCTTCGGCGTTGGCCGCAGCCGTCAAGCTGCCTTTGGTCGCCACCGATACGAACGATTCCATCTGTTTTAGTTTGTCCATAGGCGTAGATTACGCCTAATTAAGTCACCAATAACAGGTGTTTTCCCCTAGATAGCACCAAACCCAAATGAGTGGCGCTGGGGCAAAATCACAAACCATGACCCAAACCGACAAATACCAAGACATCCGCGACGCCGTGCGCGACCTGTGTGCTCAGTTCCCGGATGAATACCACCGCAAGATCGACGCTGAACGCGGCTACCCGGACGCCTTTGTGGACGCACTGACCAAGGCGGGTTGGATGGCCGCCCTGATCCCGCAGGAATACGGCGGCTCGGGCTTGGGGCTGACCGAGGCCTCGGTCATCATGGAAGAAATCAACCGCAGCGGTGGTAACTCAGGCGCGTGTCACGGCCAGATGTACAACATGGGCACGCTCTTGCGCCACGGCTCGCAAGCGCAAAAAGAGCTGTACTTACCCAAAATCGCCAGCGGCGAGTGGCGGCTGCAATCCATGGGCGTGACCGAGCCCAGCACCGGCACCGACACCACCAAGATCAAAACCACCGCCGTCAAACGCGGTGACCGCTACGTCATCAACGGCCAAAAGGTTTGGATCAGCCGCGTGCAACACAGCGACTGGATGATCCTGCTGGCGCGCACCACGCCGTTAGCCGACGTCAAGAAAAAATCCGAAGGCATGTCCATCTTCATGGTCGATCTGCGCCAAGCCGAGAAGACCGGCATGACCGTGCGCCCCATCCCCAACATGGTGAACCACGAAACCAACGAGCTGTTTTTTGAGAATCTGGAAATCCCGGTCGAAAACCTCATTGGCGAAGAGGGCAAGGGCTTCAAATACATCCTCGATGGCCTGAACGCCGAGCGCACACTGATTGCCGCTGAATGCATTGGTGACGGCTATTGGTTCATCGACCGCGTGACCAAGTACGTGAAAGAACGCGTGGTGTTTGGCCGCCCCACGGGTCAAAACCAAGGCGTGCAATTCCCGATTGCTGAGAGCTACATCGAGATCGAAGCCGCCAATCTGATGCGCTGGAAAGCTTGCGAACTCTTCGATGCGCACCAACCTTGCGGGGCCGAGGCCAATATGGCCAAGTACCTGGCCGCCAAGGCCTCGTGGGAAGCTGCCAATGTGTGCCTGCAAATGCACGGTGGTTTTGGCTTTGCCTGCGAGTACGACATCGAACGCAAATTCCGCGAAACGCGCTTGTACCAAGTTGCCCCCATTTCCACCAACCTGATCCTGTCGCATGTGGCTGAACATGTATTGGGATTGCCACGCTCCTTCTGACATGACGCCCTCTACCGAATCCCTGGCCACCTTCGCCGCCAACCTGCGTTTTGAGGCCATTCCCCAGCCCGTCATTCGCCGCTGCGAAGACCTGTTCCTCGACTGGATTGGTTCAGCTCTCGCTGGCAAGGGCGCGCGCGCGGTTGAAACTCTGGCGCAGTTCATGGAAAGCATGGGCCCCAGCGATGGCCCTAGCGAAATCTTGATTCACAGGCGCGGCAGCAGCCCGCTGATTGCCGCGGCCATCAACGCCGCTGCATCGCACGTCGCCGAGCAAGACGATGTGCACAACGGCTCGGTATTTCACCCCGCCACGGTTGTGTTCTCCGCCGCCTTGGCGGTGGCGCAGGCGCTGGGCAGGTCTGGCCAAGAGCTGATCACCGCCAGCGTGGCGGGCTACGAGGTGGGCATTCGAGTGGGCGAATTTTTGGGCCGCTCGCACTACAAAATCTTCCACACCACCGGCACAGCAGGCACCTTGGCCGCAGCCGCCGCAGTCGGCCATTTACTGCGCTTAACGCCGGAGCAAATGTTGCACGCCTTTGGCTCGGCGGGCACGCAGTCGGGCGGGCTGTGGGAATTCTTGCGCGACGCGGCGGACTCCAAACAACTGCACACCGCCCACGCCTCAAGCGCAGGCCTGACCGCCGCTTACTTGGCGCAAGGTGGCTTCACCGGCGCGCGCCGCATTTTGGAAGGCCCACAAGGCATGGCCGCAGGCATGTCCAGCGACGCCGACCCGCGCAAACTCGTCGATGGCCTGGGCACACGCTGGACGTTGGCCGAGACCTCGTTCAAATTTCACGCATCCTGCCGCCACACCCACCCCGCAGCGGACGCACTGCAGCAGGTGATGCGCACACACAACCTGCGCGCGACGGACGTTAAGTACGTCACCGCGCTGGTGCACCAGGGTGCGATTGACGTGCTGGGCCCGGTGACCGACCCGCAAACCGTGCACCAAAGCAAGTTCTCCATGGGCACAGTACTGGGCTTGGTGGCCGTGCTGAACCATGCCGGCTTAACCGAGTTTGACGCCAGCTTTAAGAGCCCCGAGGTCGTCGATTTCCACGACAAGGTGGTGATGGAACTCGACGCGGAAGTCGATACCGCTTATCCCGCGCAATGGATCGGCAAAGTGCGGGTTGAGACGGTGGATGGCCGCATCTTGCACGGGCGAGTCGATGAACCCAAAGGCGACCCTGGCAACACGCTCTCACGCCCAGAGCTAGAAGACAAAGCCATCCGCTTGGCGCGCTATCACGACGGGGCGAGTGATGCGCAAATGCGCGCAGTGATCACCCGCGTGTGGGGCATGACAAAGGCGAGCAGCCTTTCGCACTTCTTCGCTTAAAACCACACACTCACTTGTCATCACCCGCATAGTTGCGCCACTGCTTCATCGCACTGCGCATGGTGAGTAACTGCCGCTCAAAGCGGGGGCAAGCGGCGCAGATAGCCAGGTGCAGACGCAGGGCCAGACGATCCTGCATCGGCAGGTTTTGGTCTTCGCGTGTCAACATCAGGGCCGAGGCCTCTTTGCAGGTGCGCATGAACGGCAGGGATGATTTCATAAGGTCAGCGATTTGGAAGCAGGATTGGCAAACCAGTTCAACTCTAGGCACTCACGCAAACGCAAGCGGGCGCGGTGAAGCTGTACGTAAAGGTTAGTCGGCGTGAGCCCCAGATCCTTACAAATTTCTTCGCTGGACAATTCCAACCACTCGCGCATCAAAAACAGACGCCCTTGCGCAGCGGGCAGCTTATCGGCGCAGGCTTCAAGCACTTCAAAGAATTGACGACTGCCCAAATCCTGCTCTGGGTTGCCCCAGTCGGCCGGTGCTTGCACAAAATGGCCGTCGGGTTTGAAGGACAAGGTATCCAGCAGATCACCCTCATCATCGTCTGACGGGGATGAACTGACCTCGCGACCATGCAGACGCAGGGCATCAATGATTTTGTGTTTAAGGATGCCCACCAACCAAGTTCTCAGCTGAGATCGCTGGCTAAAAGACTGAGGCTTGGCCAAGGCGGCGAGCACGGTTTCAGACACCGCGTCTTCAGCCCAAGCCTCATTGCGCAACTGCAGTCGCGCAAACTTCAGCAGATAAGTGCGCAGCTCGGCCAGTTGCTGTGCGAAGGGAGTGGGGGTGCTACTGATCATCGTTGTGCCAAGTGTAATGACCACTCACCCAAGGGTAAACCCCCGTGCGATTTACACCCACTTGAAAGACGATGCAACGGCTCTTATTTATCGCCTCAACAAAATCTTCCACCATGCGCCAACACACCCGCCTCATTCGCTCTGCCGTTCTGGCCACCACCGTCGCCGTCAGCCTCGTTCTGGTTACGGGCAGTACCTTGGCGCAGAGCTACCCCGCCAAGCCCATCAGCCTTATCGTGCCTTTTGCCGCCGGTGGCCCCACCGACATCGTGGCCCGTACACTAGCCGCAGCCATGAGCAAGCCCCTGGGGCAAACCGTGTTGGTTGAAAACAAGCTGGGTGCAGGTGGAACGCTAGCAGCGAGCTATGTCGCCAAGGCCGCACCTGACGGCTATACGTTTTTGATCCACCATAACGGCATGTCCACCGCGCCTGCGCTGTACCGCAAACTAAGCTTTAACCCTTTGACTGATTTTGAATATGTCGGTCAGGTTGTGGACGTACCCATGACTCTGATTGGACGCAAGGATTTACCCGCCAAAAATCTGCAAGAACTTATGGCTTACGTCAAAGCCAACGCCAGCAAGATCAATCTGGCCAACGCCGGCCTGGGGGCCGTATCGCACCTGTGCGGCATGCTCTTCCAAAAAGCCATGGGCACTGAAGTCACCACTGTGCCATTTTCCGGAACGGCTCCGGCTCTTAACGCCTTGCTTGGCGGCCAGGTTGATTTGCTGTGTGACCAGACCACTCAAACCACACAACACATCAAGGCCGGTACCGTCAAGCTATTCGGCGTGACCACCAAAGAGCGCATCCGCGCTATGCCAGACGCCGCCACCTTAAATGAAGGGGGTCTGAAAGACTTTGAGGTCATCGTCTGGCACGGCGTTTATGCGCCAAAGGGCACGCCCGTTTCCGTGATCGAAAAGTTCAACGCCGCGCTGCGCACGGCCCTCAAAGACCCCGCCTTCGCGAATCGTATGACCGATCTGGGTGCAGAAATAGCGCCAGACGCCAAACAGACCCCTGAGGGTCTGAAAAGCTGGCTCCAGTCTGAGACCCAGAAATGGGGGCCTGTGATCCGCGCAGCTGGGGTGTATGCCGACTGAGCACCCACCGCTCATTCATTTCTTGGCCCGACCTTCGGTCTTCAGTCGAACTGCCACGCGAAAAATGGTTTAAGCCAAGACTCCATCCTTTTTGTACCGAATAAATGAATGTTTAGCTAATTAATCGACATTCAAGTATCAAATAGAGTGAGGGGATGGAAAAAATCCGTTCACTACTCCCCCAACAGCCCCTAGCCGTGCTTTTTGACGCCTACGGCACGCTGCTGGACGTCTACAGCGTGGGCCTGCTGGCCGAGCAACTGTTCCCTGGCCACGGCAGCGCTTTAAGCGTGATGTGGCGCGACAAGCAAATCGAATACACCCGGCTGGTCACTACCAGCAACCATGGCGCGCACTACCAGCCGTTTTGGGAGCTCACCCGCTCTGGCCTGCGCTATGCCTGCAAGCGCCTCAAACTCGACCTCACCGCCGAGCGTGAAGCGCAGCTCATGAACCAATATCGGCACTTGAGCGCGTTCCCCGAGAACAAAGCCGTTCTGCAAGCACTGAAAGACCGGGGCATCGTCACCGGCATCCTGTCCAACGGCGACCCGGACATGCTGGGCATTGCGGTGCGCAGCGCCGGGCTGGAAAACCTGTTGGACCACGTCATCAGCGTGGATGCGGTGCGCAAGTACAAAACCGACCCCGAGGCCTATGCCTTGGGTGAGAAAGCCACGGGGTTGAAGGCCAGCCAGATTGCCTTTGTCAGCTGCAACGGCTGGGACGCCCTGGCTGCCACTTGGTACGGCTACCAAACCCTATGGGTGAACCGCTACCAACTGCCGTTCGAAGAACTGGGCACACAGCCCACCCGCACTGGCAGCACCCTAACGGATGTGCTGGGTTTTTTTGAAACCGCTTGAGCATTAGCTCAGCACACTTTTGATTTTTAGAATTTTTATAGCCCTAGACTAAGTTAAACACCATGACCACCACTCCCCGCACCAAAGCCCACCGCCTGCAAGTGGCCACCAACCTGTACCGCTTTATCGAAGACAAAGTGCTGCCCGGCACAGGCGTCACCAGCGCTGGTTTCTGGAAAGGCTTTGACGCCATCGCCCACGAACTAGGTGCCAAAAACACCGCCCTCTTGGCCGAGCGCGACCGCATGCAGCTCGACCTGGACGCTTGGCACAAAGCCAACCCCGGCCCCATCAAGAGCATGAAGGCCTACCGCGCTTTTCTCACCAAGATTGGTTACCTCGTACCCGTGCCCGCATCGGTGGCCAGCGACACCGCCAATGTGGATGCTGAACTCGCCGTTCAAGCCGGCCCACAACTGGTCGTGCCCATCCTGAACGCCCGCTACGCGCTGAACGCCGCCAACGCGCGTTGGGGCTCGCTGTACGACGCGCTGTACGGCACGGACGTGCTGCCCGAGACCAAAGGCGCTACCAAGCTCAGCGCTGATGGCAAAGCCTACAACCCGCTGCGCGGCGCCAAAGTGATCGAGTACGCCCGCAACGTGCTGGACCGCGTGGCCCCCTTGGCCAACGGCTCACACGTCGGCTCGACCGGCTACACCGTGCAAGGTGGCAAGCTGGTGGTGACGCTGAAGAACGGCAAGACCAGTGGCCTGGCCGATGTCAATAAATTCATCGGCTACCAAGGCAGCGCGGCAGCGCCCAAGGCCATCCTGCTGCGCAACAACGGCATCCACATCGAGATCCAAATCGACCGCAGCACCACCATCGGCCAGAGTGATGCCGCAGGCGTGAGCGACTTGCTGATAGAAGCCGCGTTGTCCACCATCCTCGACCTGGAAGACTCGGTGGCGGTTGTCGATGCCGACGACAAAGTGCTGGCTTATGACAACTGGCTAGGCATCCTCAAAGGCACGCTGGTGGAGACCCTGAGCAAGGGCGGCAAGACCCTCACGCGCCGCCTCAACGCCGACCGCGTTTACACCGGTGTGGCCGGTGAAGAGATCAAGCTGCATGGGCGCTCGCTGCTGTTCCTGCGCAACGTCGGCCACCTGATGACCAACCCCGCCATTTTGTGTGGCGATGGCTCCGAGATTTTTGAAGGCATTCTGGACGCCGTCATCACCACCACCATCGCGCTGCATGACCTGCAAGGCCTGACCAGCAATGGCATGCGCAACTCACGCACCGGCTCCATCTACATCGTCAAACCCAAGATGCACGGCCCGGCTGAAGTGGCTTTTGCATCCGAGTTGTTTGCTCGCGTTGAAACCCTGCTGGGCTTGCCAGAGAACACCGTCAAGCTCGGCATCATGGACGAAGAGCGCCGCACCAGCGTGAACTTGAAGGCCTGCATCGCCGCCGCCAAGAGCCGCGTGGCCTTCATCAACACCGGCTTCCTGGACCGCACCGGCGACGAGATGCACACCGCCATGCACGCCGGCCCCATGATCCGCAAAGCCGCCATGAAGGGCACGGACTGGATTGCCGCCTATGAGACCAGCAACGTTCAAGTCGGCCTGGCCTGTGGCCTCAAAGGCCGCGCCCAAATCGGCAAAGGCATGTGGGCCATGCCCGACCTGATGGCCGCCATGATGCAGCAAAAAGTAGTGCACCCCCTGGCCGGAGCCAACACCGCCTGGGTGCCCTCCCCCACCGCCGCCACCCTGCACGCCATGCACTACCACCAGGTCAACGTCTCGGCCCTGCAAGACGAGCTGGAAAAGCAAGCCACCGGCAAAGGTGCACGCGCCCAAGAAGAGAAGCTACTCACAGGCCTGCTGACCATCCCCGTGGCCGTCAAACCCAAATGGACCGCCGAAGAAATCCAGCAAGAGCTGGACAACAACGCGCAAGGCATCCTGGGCTACGTGGTGCGCTGGATCGACCAGGGCGTGGGCTGCTCCAAAGTGCCCGATATCAACGGCATCGGCCTGATGGAAGACCGCGCCACCCTGCGCATCTCCAGCCAGCACATCGCCAACTGGCTGCTGCACGGCATCACCAACGAGGCCCAAGTCCAAGCCACCTTCGAGCGCATGGCCGCCGTGGTGGACGGCCAAAACGCCGGTGACCCGCTGTACAAAAACATGGCAGGTAACTTTGAGACCTCAGCGGCTTACAAGGCGGCGTGTGATCTGGTGTTTAAAGGCCTGGCGCAACCGAGTGGTTATACCGAGCCGTTGCTGCATGCTTGGCGGCTGAAGGTGAAGGCTGGGGTGGCTTGAAGATGATGCGTGAGTTGCTGCTGATTTGGTAGCTGCTTACGCTAGTATTTAAAAGGTTTCAGGCCAATTTGGCATTGAAAGCTCTCTGTCAAACGGCACCTTCGGGTGCCGTTTGCCTTTTCACCCAGCGACGCCAGGGGACTTGTTACCATCGTCCACCATGTCCGCCGCCAAACTTACCCTCGCCCGCCTTGAAAATTTGCTGATGACCGCCTGTGACGCCCTGCGCGGCAACATGGACGCCAGCGAGTACAAGCAGTACATCTTTGGCATGCTCTTCCTCAAGCGCGCCAGCGACCTGTTTGACGAGCGACGCGAAGCCATCCAGGCAGAAGGCAAGTCCGTCCAACTCAACGCCGCCGACATTGCCCTGAATCTGGAAGACAAAGACCAGTACTCCGGCAAATACTTCTTTGTGCCCGAGCGTGCCCGCTGGAGCGCCATCAAGCACACCAAGGTCAACGTAGGCTCCATGCTGAACAAGGCGCTGGAAGCCCTGGAAGACGACAACGCCGACGCCCTGCAAGACGTGCTTAAAGGCACCATCAACTTCAACCAAAAATTGGCCAGACCACGCTGGACGACGACACCCTGGCGGACTTCATCCAGAACTTCGACAAGATCCCGCTCAAAGACAGCGACTTCGAGTTCCCCGACCTGCTGGGCGCAGCCTATGAATGGCTCATCAAATACTTTGCCGACTCCGCCGGCAAAAAGGCCGGCGAGTTTTACACCCCCGCCGAGGTGGTGCGCATCTGCGTAGAAATTTGCGACCCCGAAGACGGCATGCGCGTGTACGACCCCACCGTGGGCTCGGGCGGCATGCTGATCCAGGTGCGCGACTACGTGCGTGAGAAAGGCCAGGACGCCAGCAACGTGCGCCTGTTCGGCCAAGAAAAGATCGGCACCACCTGGTCCATCTGCAAAATGAACATGCTGCTACACGGCATTCCCGATGCCGACATCTGCCAGCAAGACACCCTGCGCGAGCCCCAGCACAAGGATGAGACCAACCAGCTGCGCCGCTTTGACCGCGTGCTGGCCAACCCGCCCTTCAGCCAGAACTACATCAAGAAGGACATGCAGTTCCCCGGTCGCTTTCCCGTGTGGATGCCCGAGAAGGGCAAAAAAGCCGACCTCATGTTTGTGCAGCACATGCTGGCCGTGCTCAAGGCCGATGGCCGCCTGGCTACCGTCATGCCACACGGCGTGTTGTTTCGCGGTGGCGAAGAGCGCGAGGCGCGCAAACACTTCATTGACAGCGGCACTCTGGAGGCCGTCATCGGCCTGCCCGGCAACCTGTTTTATGGCACCGGCATACCGGCCTGCATCCTGGTGTTGAACAAAGCAGGCGCGGCGCAACGCCGCCATGTGCTCTTCATCAACGCCGACCGCGAATACCGCGAAGGCAAAGCCCAAAACCACCTGCGCGCCGAAGACATCGACAAAATCGTCCACGCCTACCGCGCGGGGCAAAACATCCCCGCCTATGCCCGCCGCGTACCTTTGGCCGAAATTCGGACCGAGGACTACAACTGCAACATCCGCCGCTATGTAGACAACGCACTGCCCCCCGAGCCACACGACGTGCGCGCCCACCTGCACGGCGGCGTGCCCGTGACTGAGGTTGACGCCCTGACCCACTTCTGGCACAACTACCCCGGCCTGCGCGAAAGCTGCTTTGCACCCCGCCCGGTGACAACCCAACCCGTTCGCACTAATCCCCTTACCGTTCGCCCTGAGCCTGTCGAAGGGCATGCCCAAGTCCCCTACGCCGACTTCACACCCGCCCTGCAAAACCAGCGCACTATTGCCGACCACATCGCCCAACACCCCGCAGTGCAGCAATCCCAGGCCCAGTTCATGCAACAGCTGGCCACCTGGTGGCAAGCCCACCTGCCAGTCGTCGAAGCGCTGGCGCCCGATGCCACCAACCAGAACGCCACAGGCCGCAACGTCTACGCCGTGCGCGCCGCACTGCTCGAAGGCATTGAGCGCACCTTCACCGATCAAAACCTGCTCACCCGCTACCAGGTGCGCGGCGCGTTTGCCAACTTTTACCAAACACTCGCCTCCGACCTCAAATCCATCGCCGCCAGCGGCTGGGGCCCGGAGCTGATACCGGACGACGACATTTTGCAAAGCCAATTCCCACAGGTGCTGGCCGAGCTGGAAACCCAACACGCCCGCTTGGCCGAACTGCAAGCCCTCATTGCGGCGGCCAGTGAAGAAGACTTTGAGGACACCGAGGACACTGGCGTGCTGCCCGCCGATGAAGTGAAGGCGCTCAAAGTCGCTCTCAAGGACGCCAAAGGCATGGCCAAGGCCGCCAAGCGCGACACGGCTCTGGGCGACTGGAAGGCTTTTCAGGTAGAGGCTGACCGCATCGAGGCGCAACTCCTTCGCCACAAAACGTTGGAAGACGAAGCCAAAACCCTCAAAGCCCACATCAAAACCACCACGGATAAGAAGGACACGCTGGTCGCCCAAGCCCGCCTGAAGATCAGCGCCGACGAGGCCCGCATCATCATCGTGGAGCGGCTGGGCCAAGTGCTGCTGGCCAGCTACCAGCACTACCTGCGCGCCGACCAACGGGCTTGCGTGGCAGCGGTTGAAAACCTGTGGCGCAAGTACGCGGTGACGGCCAAGCAGATTGAGGCGCAGCGGGATGCGGCGGCGGCGGCGTTGCATGGGTTTTTGGTGGAGCTCGGTTATGTGGCGTGAGCTTCCCCTTGGCAACTTGGCTGCCATCAATAGCGGTGGCACGCCCTCAACCGATAAGACCGAGTTTTGGGGCGGGGATATTCCCTGGGTGACGCCAACTGACATCACCGCCTGCAAGGCAAACTATCTCTTTGACACTGCCAATCGAATTACAAAGATCGGACTGCATAGCTGCTCGGCCAAGCTGCTTCCGGCAGGCTCAATCCTCTTCACTTCGCGTGCTACTGTTGGTGTTTCTCGTATTGCAGGCATTCCAGTCTGCACAAATCAGGGCTTCAAAAGCCTGACTACATCGGCAGGCACAGACGGTAAGTTTCTCTTCTACCAAGTGCAACGATTGCGCGGTGCCTTTGAGCGCTATGCAGCAGGCAGCACCTTTCCAGAAATCAACAAGAAGGACACAGCGCGCGTCTTGATTCTGCACCCATCGGATGTAAGGGTGCAACAAAAAATCGCAGCCATCCTCTCCACCATCGACACCGCCATCGAACAAACCGAAGCGCTGATCGAGAAATACCAGCACATCAAAGCCGGCCTGATGCACGACCTCTTCACCCGTGGCGTGCTCCCCAACGGCCAACTGCGCCCACCCCGTGAACAAGCGCCCGAGCTGTACCAGGAAACGGCGATTGGGTGGATTCCGAGGGAGTGGGAGACATCCGAGCTAGAAAGGGTTTGCCAAACCATCGTAGATTGCCCGCACTCAACACCCAGTTTTTTACTTGGCGGTGTTTTGGTTGCACGCACCATGCATATCAAAAACGGCGTTTTCTTGGAGGACGAGGCATCACGCGTTTCGGAGAAGGAATACCAAGATCGAATTGCCCGCGCTGAACCGAAGCCCGGCGATGTAATCCTCACTCGCGAAGCACCTGTTGGCGAGGCTTTTGTCATCCCTCATGGAATGAAAATTTGTCTCGGCCAAAGAGTCATGTTGGTCAAACCCAAAGCAGCGTTGCTAGACAGCGACTACTTGGTTGCACAGATTTACTCAGGGGCACTTAGCACCCGTATAGCCGAACTGACCGCAGGCACAACCAACCCACACCTCAACGTCGCAGATGTGCGCAGCCTTCTACTGGCGTTGCCGCCATACCAAGAGCAACAGGAGATGACGCAAAAAATCAAGGCGATGAATACAAAAATTCATACCCAGCAAAAAGTCATGCAAAAGCTGAGACAACAAAAACTCGGCCTCATGCAAGACCTGCTCACCGGCAAAGTCGCGGTCACGGTGGATACGCCAGCCATTGAGGCCACCGCCTGACTTTTCAGCCTGGTAGCTCAACTCCCAATTAAGCGCCATAATCAGAGCCAATTAAGGAGCCAACTATGGAAGCCATTTATGCCGACGTGATGATCAGCATGTCCGAGTTCAAAAAGAACCCTGCGGCTGTGCTGCGCGAAGCCAATAGCCGCCCGGTGGCGGTGCTGAACCACAACAAGACGGCGTTTTACATGATTGAGCCCGCCTTGTTTGAGGCCATGCTGGAGGAGCTGTCTGACCAGGAGTTGGGGCGCACGGTGCTGGCCCGCATGGGCGAGCGGGCGCAGGCGATAGAGGTGGACATCGATGCCATCTAAGGCCGCGCAAGCCGAAGAGCCTGCACGCAAACACAAGTACCGCTTGCAGTTTGTCCCCAGCGCATGGACGGAATGGCAAAAGCTGGATGGCTCGGTCAAAGAGCCGCTGCGCAAGCTGCTCAAGAAGCGGCTGGACAACCCGCATGTGCCCGGCGCAGCACTGCACGGGGCGCTGGCCGGGCACTACAAAATCAAGCTCAACAAGCAAGGCTACCGGCTGGTCTATGGCGTGCAAGACGATGTGCTGATCGTCATGGTGATGGCGGTGGACAAACGCGAAGACAGTGTGGTGTACCAGTCGGCGATGCAAAGGGTTTCAGAAAAGATGGCAGAGTTGGCCAAGGCAGCGCAAAAGCGCTTGAAGTCATGAAGACAGGCAATAAGCTCCCCATCAACCTGCTCGACCTGCTGCGCCAGCGCACGGTAGAGGGCGAGCGCATTGAGTACAAAGCAGGCTGGAACCCGGACGCCGTCATTCGCACGCTGTGTGCGTTTGCCAACGATTTTGAAAATCTGGGTGGCGGTTATGTGGTGATGGGCCAAGACTGCGATGCCAATGGTCAGCCCATCTTTCCGCCCGTGGGTTTGGCTACTAACCAGCTCGACAAGATTCAGCAGGAGTTGCTGGCAGCGTGCCAGTTGATACAGCCGCCTTACTTTCCGGTGCTGAGCGTGGAGTTGGTGGAGGGCCGCAACCTGATGGTGCTATGGGCGCCGGGCGGGCAAAACCGACCTTACAAGGCGCCCGATGCTGTGACAGCCAAACACAAGGTCTGGCACCCCTATATTCGCCGCTACAGCAGCACCGTGCAAGCCAAGGGCGAGGCTGAGCAGGAGTTGCTGAGCCTGACTGCCAAGGTGCCGTTTGACGACCGGTTCCACCAGACCGCCGGGGTGGAGGCGCTGTCCAAGCCCTTGATGCAGGCGTTTCTGCAAGAGGTCGGCAGTGCGTTGGCCGATGATGCGGCGGACTTGTCGGTAGAGGCCCTGGGGCGGCAGATGAATGTGGTGGGTGGGCCTGCCGAATCGCCTTGGCCCAAAAATGTGGGGCTGCTGTTCTTCAGCGACGCGCCCACGCAGTTTTTCCCCGGTGCGCAGATTGATGTGGTGGACTTCCCCCAAGGCACGGGTGGCGATGTCATTGTCGAGAAGCCTTTCAAGGGGCCGCTGGCGCGCATGACACGCGAGGCGCTTGACTACATCCAACGAAATTTTTTGCGTGAAACGGTGATCAAACACCCGCAACAAGCCGAGGCCACACGGCTCTGGAATTTTCCTTTTGCGGCGGTGGAAGAGGCCTTGGTGAATGCGGTGTACCACCGCAACTACGAAAGCCTGGACCCCATCGAGGTGCGCATTACGCCGGATGAGCTGGCAATTTTGAGCTACCCTGGGCCGGATCGGTCGGTGCGGCTAGAGGACCTGCGGGTCGGGCGCGCTGTAAGCAGGCGCTACCGCAACCGGCGCATTGGCGAGTTTTTGAAAGAACTCAAGCTGACAGAAGGTAGGGCCACGGGGATACCCAAAATCCTCAAGGTGATGGAAGCCAACGGATCACCCACACCCGTGTTTGAAACCGATGAAGAGCGTTTGTCATTCGTTGTGCGGCTGCCGGTTCACTCACTGGTCAAACGCCTCACCCCGGAAGTCACCCCGGAAGTCACCCCGGAAGTCACCCCGGAAGTCACCCCGGAAGTACAGCGGGTGTTGCTAGCGGTGCAAGGCGAGGTAACACGACTGGCAATTCAGCAGGCGCTAGGCCTAAAAGACACGGAGCATTTCCGCAAAAGTTACCTGCGTCCCGCACTCGCATCAGACTTAATTGAAATGACACTGCCCGACACGCCACGCAGTAGCAAGCAGCGCTATCGCCTCACCACCCAAGGCCGGCAATGGCTGGCCAGCCAAGGCAAAAAGGCATGAGCGAATACACCGAAGTAGAGCAACCGTTTTTGCAGCAGCTCGCCGCCCTGGGTTGGACGGTGGTGGACCAGGGCTTTGCCACTATTCCTCAAGACCCGGCGGCCAGCCTGCGCACCTCTTTCCGTGATTGGCTATTGCCCGGCGTTTTTAACGAGGCGGTGCGCCGCATTAACACCCTGCCTGATGGCAAGCCGTGGCTCACCGACCGCCAATTGGACGACCTGCGCGGCCAGTTGCTGCGTCAACCCAACCGCACACTGCTGGAGGCCAATGAGGCGATTCAGGCGCTGCTGTTCAAGGCGCAAGTGGATGTGAATGAGGCCACTGGCGAGGCCGACCCGGTGGTGAAGTTGATTGACTTTGCGCAGCCTGAGAACAACAGCTTTCACGCCATCAACCAGTTCCGCATTGACACGCCGGGCTGCGTGCGCCAATTCATCATCCCCGACATCGTGCTGCTGGTGAACGGCATACCGCTGTGCGTGGTGGAGTGCAAAAAGGGTTCGGAAACTTGCGCCAATCCCATGGCCGAGGCTTTTGTGCAACTGCAGCGCTACATGAACAAGCGCGCTGACACGGCCGCAGCAGGCCTGCGCGAAGGAGAGCCACGGCTGTTCCACAGCAGTCTGCTTTTGGTACGAACCTGCGGGCTGGATGCGGACTACGGCACCATTACCTCGACCGAAGAACATTTTTACGACTGGAAAACTCTCTACCCGCTGGGCGACGAAGGCATGGACGGCATGAACGCCCAGCAGCGCTTGGTGGCGGGCATGCTGACCCGCACCAACCTGTTGCAAATACTGCGCACCAGCACGGTGTTTATGGACACAGACAGCGGCCCGCGCATCAAGGTGGTGTGCCGCTACCAGCAGTACCGCGCCGCCGCCAAGATCGTGCAGCGCTTGCGCACAGGGGCCAGCAGCGCCGAGCGCAGCGGTGTGGTGTGGCACACGCAGGGCTCGGGCAAGTCGCTGACCATGGTGTTTTTGGCGCGCATGCTGCGCGCGAGTAGCGATCTGAATGACTACAAGATTGTGCTGGTGAATGACCGCAACGACCTGGAAGAGCAATTAGGCGAGACCGCCACCCTGATAGGTGCACGGGTGAACGTGATTGAAACCCGCAACGCCTTGCGCTACCAGTTGGCCACCGACAGCTCGGATGTGAACATGGTGATGGTGCACAAATTTGCCGAGCGCAAGGAAACCTTGACCAACACCGTGGCCGACGCGCTGGGCACCTACCTGGCCATGCCCGCCGGGCAAACCTTTGGTGTGGTGAATGTGTCAGACCGCATCATCTTGATGATTGACGAGGCGCACCGCACGCAGGGCTCCGACCTGGGTGACAACCTGTTTGAAGCCTTCCCCAACGCGACGCGCATTGCCTTCACCGGCACGCCGCTCATCACCGAGCGGCATGGTGGCCGCAAGACGCATAAGCGATTTGGCGAGTACATCGACACCTACCGGCTGATGGATGCGGTGAATGACGAGGTGACGCTGCAAATCTTGTACGAAGGCAAAACCGCCGACACCGCACTCAACGAAAAGCATGCGTTTGATACGGCGTTTGAAGACCTGTTTAAAGAACGCAGTGCCGAGGACTTGCTGGCCATCAAAAAGAAATACGGGGCCACGGGTGATTTGCTGGAGGCGGAGAACCGCATCAACGCCATTGCCAAGGACCTGGTGACCCACTATGTGGACAACATCTTGCCCAATGGCTTCAAGGCGCAGGTGGTGTGCCACTCCAAGCTGGCGTGCATTCGTTACCAAAACGGCATACGCGCCGCGCTGGCTGAGCGCATTGCAAGCGAGGAGCTGAAGGCCTGCATCGACATGGCCTTGATTGCGAAGCTGAAGTTTTTGAAAACAGCGGTGGTGATTTCATCCGACGGCACCAACGAGGCCGCCTTTGTGACCCAGGCGCGCAAAGAGGCCGCCCGGCTGAACGCGGTTGACAATTTTTGCAAGGCCTTCAACCCCAACGACCCAGAGGCCAGCAACACGGGCATTGCCTTTTTGATTGTGTGCGACATGTTGCTCACCGGCTTTGACGCCCCGATTGAGCAGGTGATGTACATCGACAAAAAGCTGCGCGAGCACACGCTGCTGCAGGCCATTGCGCGCACCAATCGCGTGTCGCGCGGCAAGAAGCGTGGCTACATCGTGGACTACATCGGCCTGGCCAATCACTTGACGGAAGCACTGACGATTTACGCCGCCAGCGATGAGATGGAAGAGCTGAAAAGCGGCCTGCAAAACATCAGCGCCGAGCTGCCGGTGCTGGAAGAGCGCTACCAGCGCTTGTTGCAGCATTTCGATACCCTGGGGGTGAAGCAACTGAAGGCGTTTGTAAACGGCGAGCTACCCAATCTGGACGCAGAAGCCGCCGTAGTGCATGCCGCAGTCAGTGCTCTAAAAAACGAAAAACACCGCGCCGACTTCGATGTGTACCTGAAGAAGTTTTTGATGAGCATGGACATCGTGTTGCCCCATGCCGCTGCCCAGCCCTACCGCGTGCCTGCGCGGCGGTTTGGCTACATCCTGGCCGTTACCAAAGAGCGCTACAAGGACACCAGCCTGAACCTGGGTGACGCGGGCGAAAAGGTGAAGGCGCTGATCAACACGCACCTGATCAGCCTGGGAATCAACCCCAAGGTAGAGCCCGTGGAGCTGCTAGCACCTGACTTTATGGACAAGCTGGCCGCACACGCTGGCAAGAATGCGGCGGCCAAGGCCAGCGAGATGGAGCACGCCATCCGCAAGCACTGCACCGTGCACCATGATGAAGACCCGGCGTTTTTCAAAAGCCTTTCTGCCAAGGTGGACGCGCTGATAGAAAAGCACCACGAGCAATGGGACTTGCTGGCAGAAAAACTGGCCGAGTTGCGAACAGAGGCCGTTGCGGGCCGCACACAGGGCGACAGCGGCATGAGCCGCGAGGCGACCACGTTTTACGAGCACATTGTGCAAGTCGGTTTTGCCCATGGTGCGGTGCCAGAGGCAGACCAAACGGCCATGAAGGCGCTGATGGAGACACTGGTGGAAGTGCTGCAAGAGACGATTGGCAGCCTGGACTTCTGGCTGAATGCGGACCAGCAAAAGCGCGTGCGGGGGGCCATCAAGACCGAGATTTCCAAAGCGGGCATTGAAGCGCTCAAGACCAACCGCGAGCGGGTGACGGTGGAAGTAATGAAGCTGGCGAAAAACCGTCATGACAAATTGCTTCACCGTCAGACGGGCAAGGGGGCGTAAATGCAAGTTCGTCAAGTGCACGATATTCAGTACCAGCTATTGCCAGGCGCAGCGCGGCAAACCACAGACATCGTGATTGAGCGGGATGGTGCAGTGAGCGTTCGCCCACCAATGAGCATGACGCCTGAGCAGGTGGATGAAACCGTTTTCTCCAAACGCATGTGGATTTACCGCAATCTGGCCGAGTGGCGCGACCTGAACGCCACCAAGGTGGTGCGCGAGTGGGTGAGTGGTGAGTCGTTTTTGTACTTAGGGAGCAGCTACCGGTTGTTGCTCGTTAACGAGCAGGACGAACCACTCAAACTCAAGGATGGGCGGTTTCAATTGCAGCGCCGGGTCATAGAGACACACGGCAGAGACGGGGCACAGCAAGCGTTTGAAGCGTTTTTCAAAACCAAGGGCTTAGCCAGGATCAAACAACGAGTTGCGCACTTTGCCCCCAAAGTTGGCGTTAGCCCCGGAACGGTGCAAGTGAAGGGGCTGGGCTTTCGCTGGGCAACGTGCTTGCCCAGCGGGGACTTGCACTTTCACTGGAAGTGTTTAATGGCCCCGCTGACAGTGATTGACTACATCGTCGTTCATGAGCTGTGCCACCTGCACCACCCAGATCACTCCGACGCATTCTGGAATGAAGTGGACAAGGTGCTGCCCAATTACCGTGAACGCAAAGAGTGGTTGCGACAAAGAGGGGCTAATCTGGATTTGTGATTCGCTAAAAAATCACGGCGTTTCACTCACCCCCAAACCATCCCCAAAATCGACAAGCCAGACACCACCATCACGCCCTCCATCAGCCAGACGAAGTAGCGCTCGGGCAGTTGCAATACCAGCCGCTTTGACAGCGTCGAGCCGACCAGCACAAAAGCGCCGATCATCAGGCCCTGGGCGATGGCGGAATGATCGAGGACGCCAAGTTGTTCAAAGGTCACGCCTTTGGCCAGCAAGACCACGAGTGAGCTGGCAGCCTCGGTGCCCAGATAAGCGCCCTTGGTCAAACCGAACGCGAGAAAAAACGGAGTATTGATGGCGCCTGTGGTGGCGACCAACCCCGTCAGGTATCCGATGACACCCCCCACCGCAGCCATGTGCGCCAGCCCCAGGCGAAAGCTTTGCCGACGCAGCCAGCGGCGCGCAGGGATCATCACGAGCAGGAAGACGCCCAACATTAACTCGATCAAGCGGGGATTGAACTGAACCAGCGTGTGCGCCCCCAGCACCACGGCAGGCACGCCGGTCATGCTGTAGACGCCAAAGACGCGCCAATCAATGGCGCGCAACCAGAGCACGACGCGCACCAGATTCGCGACGATGGCGACCAGCGCCAGAATTGGCACGGCGAGCAGTGGGCCGTAAAAGTGCACCAGCAAGGGCATCAACACGATGGTGGTGCCAAAGCCGATGACGCCGCCCAGCACGCCCGCCAGCAGACCCACGGCGCAGATTAGCGGGGTGGGAAAGAGAAGCTCGCTCATCGGCCAAGTTTACGGGCTGCGATCCTGTGTACTGGTTGGCCGTCGAGGCTCCCAAGGGATGACTCGACCCGGTTGCGGCCGCCATTCTTCGCGGCATATAGGGCCAGGTCTGTCGCCTTTAACAAGGATGCCAATGAACCGCTTTGTCCTTGCTCTATACATGCCACGCCAAAGCTGGTTGTCACCTGAATGCTTTGCCAGACTTCGGTATTGACCGGGGTCTGCTGCACCAGAGCACGCAATTTTTCTGCCAGCAGAATTGCGGCTGCCAACGATGTTTTTGGCAACAAGACGGCAAACTCCTCCCCGCCCATGCGGGCGACCACATCCGTAGCACGCACCCCATTGCTCAGGGTATTGGCCATGAACTGGATCACTTCGTCGCCGAACGGATGCCCGTAAGTGTCGTTCACGTGCTTGAAGAGATCCAGGTCGGCCATGATGAGGGCCGTGTGGCTTTCGTGGCGGCTGGTGCTCTGCAGCTCCAAATTGGCGAGCCTAGTGAATTCACGTCGGTTGAACAAGCCAGTCAAGGCATCTCGCTGTGACAGAATTTCAAGCTCCAGTTGCTGGCGTCTGAGTTCTTCATTGCTCGCTTCGAGCTGGCGCTGGAGCAAGGTTGCGACCGTGTGTTTGCGCCAAAGTACAACCGCCATCAATAGGGCCAGTATCATGGCACCAAATCCTTGGGCCCGGTTCACCTGCAGCACGACCGGGTTGATCTGGGTATATCCCAAGGCGACGTAAAAAACAGCGTAACTTCCCAGGTACAGCGCGACGGAATGGGCGGGACGAATCAAAATCAGTGTTCCCACGAACATGCAGCCCAGTGAGAACATCGTGACCGACGCCGAACCCCATTGGTCAACGACAGATCGCACGCAGGCGAAGAGCAGGCAACTAGTTGCCAGTAGCAGCACGGGCAACGCCCCCCGACGTGCAAAGTCAATCCAGCGCAGTAGCACCCCCACAATCAGCAGCCATCCGAACATGGCCAAATTGATCCAGCTCGCCACGCTTATTCCGGTGAAGGGGGCCGGAGCCAACGCTCCAGGGTGGTTCCAGTTTGCCAGCGCACCGATTAGCAGCGCGGCCATCGCCGTCGCGAGTATCCATGGCAAACGGCGCACCGTGTCCAGCTGGGCTGCCTGCACGACCATGTCATGCTGCCTGCGCAGGGTTTGCCCGCGTTCCCAGATACCTTGAATAATGGTTTTCATCTGAAACAGTCCGTCAGGAATTCCCCACAACATGTATGAGCACCAAAGGCTGGGGAATTCGAGCCCAATATATCAGGCATCGCCCCCCTGGCGATCTCATGAAAACCACCATACCCTCCTGATTTTTCTGTGCTCCGACAGTTGAGTTTGCTACTATTTTGATGGCTTTATGCGCTGATTCCGCAGGGGAGAATCGCATGTTTCTTTATAGACAAAAGGTCATCAAGAACGCAATTCCGTCGTCACCTTCATCGGAAGACTGCCTCAGGTTGCAGCCGCTTCCCGCCGACCCAGACCGTCGTACAAATCAAGGCAACGCTCAAACCAGGCGTGGATCACGTCGTCTTCCGCCAGCACCTTGAAGGGGCTGCTCAAGCGTGCCCACTGGAAGGCGCCGAAGGCCAGATAGTCGGCGTAGCCGGGTTGCTCGCCGCTGACAAACGGGCCATGGGCCAGGGCCAGACGCAACGGTTGGAGTGTTTTGCGGAATTCATCCACGCGGGTCTCACGTCCAGCTTGAAAGTCTTCCAGCGTTTTTTGAATTTGCTTCTCGCGCGAGCTGCGAAAGTAAGCGTGGTCGTCCGGGTGCAGGCTGTTGTGCAGATCCAGCATGACAAGCCGGGCGATGCCTGCGTGCAGGGTGGTCTGCACCCAGTACTGGAAGAACTTGAGGACGTGGCTCTCGGCGCTGTGGGCCGCGTCGGCGATCAGGCGCGGCGTGTTGGGGAAGGTGTCGTCCAAGTAGCGCACGATCTCCCAGCTGTCGGTGACTTGGTGGCCCTCGTGCTCGATGGTGGGGATGGTGCGTTTCTCGCCCGTGGGGCTGATGCGGGGCACGCCACCAAAAAGCAGGTCACTCACCTCATACGACAGCCCTTTGTGCGCCAGCGCCATGCGCACGCGCCAAGAGTTGGGGCTGAAATGGGCTTGCTTTTGATTCACGAGGTCATAGAGGATCATGGGGCACCTATTGCGTTAGAGGAAGGGTTGAGGATTTGAAAGTCTTGGCAAAAAAGACAGCGAGGTTGATGGCCAGAAAACCGGCCAGCACAATCTGCGTGGGCATGTTTTGCACAAAGCCCATGGGGTCGGTCAGCAGCACATACAAGGCATAAATCCCCAGCACCGCCAAGGCGCGCGTGACCCAGCTTTGCACTTGCTGATGCCGCTCGGGTATGTGGCCACACAGCCAAGCACCCGACAAGCCACAAAGCAGGCCCAGCGCCGCGCCCATGGCGACATCGGCCGGCCAATGCGCGCCCACGCCCATGCGCGACAGGCCCACGCCCAGCGCCAGCGCAAACAGCCACAGGTGTCGGCCACGCTTCAAAGCGGGCAGCGTAAAGTACAGCGCAGCAGCGGCCGCAAACGCCGTCAGCGTGTGGCCGGATGGCATGGCCGCGACATACAGCGGCTCGCCGATGACGTGCACCGTGGACGCGTCCAGCACCTCCAACGGGCGCACGCTGTTGGCCCAGGTTTTGCCCGCGCGTGTCAACACCCCGGCCAGTGGGGCCGCGCACACCCATGCCAACACGAGTCGTGGTCGCAACCACAGGGCGGGCGAGGTCACAGCCAAGATGCCCCAGCCTGTGCCCAGCAGCGAGAACAAAGACCAGGTGAGGTCGGGCAGCACCTGGAGATGCTGGTTGAAAAAGTAGAAGACGTGGGGCTCAAAGTAGCTGAGCCACAACGGGGCGGTGAGCACAGCCACGATCAAGGGCACGGCCCAGTGCCAGGGGCGGATGGGGGCTTGAGCGGCTTCGACAAGCTCAGCCCGAACGGGAGTTTCTGTCATTGAATCTGGGCTCATCGTTAGTCTTGACGTTTGGGCTGCGGCTTGCCGCCCCAGCCCCGACAGAGATAAAAAGCAAAGTGAGCCACCGGTCGGTCCCAGTGCTGCACGGGGAAGGCGTCGAACGGCGTACAGCTTTGGAACTGGCCGGCGCCCACGGGCAACTGGTAGGCCATTTGCGACCAATCCATCAGCAGCACGTCCGCACCCAAAGGCAGCTCGCCCGACCACAGCAACGATTGGTCAAACGCGGCGTCCAGCACGTGCACGGGCAACGGGCGTGCGTACCAAGCCAGGCGACTGACCAGCGTCCAGTTTTGCACCGCCAAGCGATTGACGTTGTGCGTTTTGGCGAGCTGCTGAGCCTTGGCAGCCGCGGTGTCCCATCCATAGAAATCAGTGAACGGATTGATGGGCTCGGGAGGCTTCTCGCTGCTGATCCAGGGTGGCCCGGCGCTGAGCATGAGTGCGATCAAGAGCCCACAAAACACGCCTTGCACAACACCCAGCACCCAGATCACACGCCGCCGGCCACTGACCCACAGCGTGGCCAGCCCCACGCCCGCGAACGGGGCCAACGCCACCCAGGCCGGGGCCGTCCAGTGCGGCAGACCCGAGCCGCCACCCGACAAGGCCATGAGCACGCCAAAGGGCAGGGCAAAGAAGGCCAGCAAGCTCCACTGGGGGCCGCTCAGGCGCTGACCCGGCCCCTGGGTACTGCGGCGCATCAGGCCCACCAAACCCCACGCCAGTAAAAGGTAGAGCAAGCCCTGCACCAGTGCAAACAAGCCCATTTGCGACCACTGCCAGCGGCTGCCCGAGCTGTGGTGCAGTTGGTAGGCAAACGAGATCCAGTCGTGCTGGGCGTTCCACACAAACACCGGCAGCACCAAGCCCACGGCCAGCAGCAGCGCCAGCCACGGCCCACGGGCCCACAGCACACGCCAGCCATGCGCAACGATCAGGCAAAACACCACCGGGATCGCCACAAAAATCGCCGTGTACTTGGCTAGGCCCGCCAGCCCCAGCAAGCCGCCCAGCAGCAGCCAGACCGGGAGCCGCCGCACCTCCACCGCGTCTTGCATGCGCAGGGTTTGCAGGATCACGGCGGCGGTGAGCGTCATCAACAGCGTGTCGGGCAGCAGGCCAATGCCCAGGATGTGGGACATGGGGGCCACGGTGAAGGCGATGACGGCCCACAGGCCCGCGCTAGAGGCCGTGCCTGATGGCTCTGAAACCTTGCCCTGCAAGCGCTGCGCAATGGCGTAGATCAGCACAGCGGTGATGACCCATAAGGCCTCAGGGATCACACGCAGTAAACCCGCCGGTGCATCCAGCGCCACCAAGGGCCACTGAATCCAGCCGACCAGGGGCGGGTGGTCGTAATAGCTCAAGTCCAGGTGGGCGGCGTAGAGGGCGTAGTGCGCTTCGTCGCCGGTTAAACCCAAAGCCCAGCCCAGTGCGAAATGGAGCAGGGTGGAGCCCGCCAAAATCAAAAGAAGTGAAAGCGACAAACGGGGACTTGAAGTGGCAATCAATTGGGGTGGCAATTTGGGAGGCGTTTGGCGTAAATGTTGAGGCCCAAGTCTAAACGGAACACTGCGAATGGGTGGCGGGAATGCGTGGCGGGTATTGGCGCTAAACTGGCACGGCACTCGCGCTACCACCTTCCGCCCATGACCCTCCTCGTTACTGTTGACCCGACCCGCTGCCCGCTGTGCGCGCAGCCGAACCAGTGCGCCATGGAATTGGAGAAAACTACGGGTCAGGCGCAACCGCCCTGCTGGTGTACCACGGTTAATTTTGAGGTGGCACTGTTAGCGCAAGTTCCCGATGCTGCACGCCGCCAAGCCTGCATTTGCCAGGCCTGCGCCACCCTCAGCAAAACATCCGCCCCCACACCATGACCCGCACCAACGAAGAGCAACACCAAGCCTTGCGCTCCACATGGGTCAGTGTGTGGATCAATATCGCGCTGGCCAGTGCGCAAATCGCCGTCGGCCTATGGGCCCGCTCCCAAGCGCTGATTGCGGATGGCGTTCACTCCCTGTCTGATTTGGTGTCCGACGTCGTCGTGCTGTTTGCCACCCACCACGCCCAAGCTGACGCCGACGAAACCCACGCCTATGGGCACGCCCGCTTTGAGACCGCTGCTTCGCTCGTCATCGGCTTGATTCTGGTAGGCACGGGTATCGGACTGATCTGGTCAGCAGGCGTCAAGCTGCACGCCGGTCAGGCCATGGACGCCGTGCATCCGGTAGCACTGGCCATTGCCTTGCTGACGCTGGTGGCCAAAGAGTCTTTGTTCCACTACATGCGCCGCATTGGCGAGCGGCTCAAGTCGTCCATGCTGATCGCCAATGCCTGGCATGCGCGGGCCGATGCGGCCTCGTCCCTGGTGGTGGCGGTAGGCATTGGTGCCAACTTGATGGGCTACCACAGCATGGACGCGGTGGCCGCCATCATCGTGGGCGTGATGATTGCCAAAGCGGGATGGAACTTCAGCGTCGAAGCCTTTCACAGCCTGACCGATCACGCGCTTGACCCGGAAGAAATCAAACGCATCCGGCAAACGATTTTGTCGGTGGACGGCGTCGTGCAACTTCACGGCTTGCGAACCCGACGCATGGGCGACTGGGCAGTGATGGACATGCATGCGGAGGTGGCCTCGCACCTCTCGGTGTCCGAGGGGCATTACATCGCCGAGAAGGTCAGCGCTGTGGTGCGTGCCGCGCACCGGGTGGCCGAGTGCACCGTGCACATCGACCCGGTTCAGGCGCACCGCATCGGGCCGCTGTTGACCTTGCCCTCACGACCGCAAGTGCAAGCTCTGTTGACACCGCTGTTGCCCGCAACGGCCACGCTGCGGCTGCACTACCTGGACACGGGGCTGGAAGTAGACATCGACCTGTCCTCTGCATTGCGCCCGGTCGAACTGACCCAACTGACACAGGCCGTGCAAGACACTCTGGCGCATCACACCCGCCTGCACCGCGTCACCCTTCACACCCGTCAAGTCGAGTAAAACCCATGTGTCAACTTCTGGGCATGAACTGCAACACCCCCACCGATGTGATGTTCAGCTTCACCGGCTTTGCCGAGCGTGGCGGCAACACCGACCACCATGGCGACGGCTGGGGCATTGCGTTTTTTGAAGACAAAGGCCTGCGCCATTTTGTGGACCACCAACCGGCCTGCAATTCGCCCATCGCCGAGTTGATCCGCCACTACCCGATCAAAAGCCGCAACGTCATCGCCCACATCCGCAAAGCAACGCAAGGCGCGGTGACGCTGGAGAACTGCCACCCCTTTGTGCGAGAGCTGTGGGGGCGCTACTGGGTGTTTGCCCACAACGGCAACCTGAAAGACTACGCGCCGCGTCTGCACGGCAACTTTCGCCCGGTGGGCAGTACCGACAGCGAGCTGGCTTTTTGTTGGTTGATGCAAGAGCTGGCCAAGTCGCATGCCAGTGTGCCCAGTGTGGCCGAATTGACCCTCACCCTGCGCGAGCTCGCACCCCAAATTGCGACCCACGGCACTTTTAACTTCTTGCTCAGCAATGGCGAGGCGCTGTGGGCGCATGCCGCCACGCACCTGCACTACACAGTGCGTCAATACCCCTTCGCCAACGCCACGCTGAGCGACGAAGACATGAGCATCAACTTTGCCGAACACGCCAGCCCCAGCGACCGCGTGGCCGTTGTTGTCACCGCGCCGCTCACTACCAATGAAGCTTGGACTGCGCTGGCGCCGGGGGAATTGATGGTGTTTGTGGACGGTGCGCCGGTTGGCGCAGACTAAAACCGACTGAACCCGTCAGGCACCAGCTCTGCCAGAAACCGCCGCCTCCAGCGCATCCACAAACAGCGCCGCCACATCGCACCCGGTCTGGTCGAATATCTCTTGAAAGCAGGTCGGGCTGGTCACGTTGATCTCGGTCACGCAGTCGCCAATCACGTCAATGCCCGCTAGCAACAGGCCGCGTTTATACAAAATGGGGCCCAGGGCCTCGGCGATCTCGCGGTCACGCTGACTCAGGGCTTGGGCCACGCCCTTGCCGCCTGCAGCCAGGTTGCCACGCACCTCGCTGCCCTGCGGAATGCGAGCCAAGCTGTAGGGCACGGGCTTGCCGCCAATCACCAGCACGCGTTTGTCACCTAGCACGATCTCTGGCAAAAACTTTTGCACCATCAGGCTGCGAGTGCCGTGCTGGTTGAGTGTCTCGGTGATCGATCCCAAATTCAAGCCATCGGGCCCGACACGGAAGATGCCCATACCACCCATGCCGTCCAAGGGCTTGAGGATGATGTCGCCGTGCTCGGCGTGAAATTGCTTGATGGCCTGCGGGTCGCGCGTCACCAGCGTGGGGCCAATGAACTGGGGAAACTCCATGATCGCCAGCTTCTCGGGGTGATCCCGCAAGGCGCGTGGTTTGTTAAAGACCTTGGCCCCCTCGCGCTCAGCCTGCTCCAGCAAATGCGTGGCGTAGAAATACTCGCTGTCAAAGGGCGGGTCTTTGCGCATGACGATGGCGTCAAAATCTTTCAACTCGCAACGTGCTTCATCCGACGATTGCGGCAACGCTGTAAACCAGTGGGTCTTGTCACCGGTAAGGGTGATGCGACGCACCTGGGCTTGCACACGGCCACCGCGCTGCCAAGCGATGTCTTTGGGCTCGCACGCCGCCAAACTGTGGCCACGCCGCTGCGCCTCGCGCATCATGACAAAGGTCGTGTCCTTGTAGATCTGGAAGGACTCCAGCGGGTCGGCAATAAAAAGCAGTTTCATATTTCGATCTTAGAGCCCAACTCCACCACCGCGTTATTGGGTAAGCGTAGAAAGGCAGCCGCGCCGCTGGCGTTGTGGTGCATTTGGGCAAATAGTTTTTCGCGCCATTGCGCCATGCCACCCCCAATGGTGGGGATCACGATATCGCGGGAAAGGAAGTAGCTGGTGGTCATGTCGTTCAGGTCGCAGCCCTGGCCCCTGAGCAGATGCAAAGCTTTGGGCAGATCGGGGTCGTTCTTGAAACCATAGTGCACAACGACTTGCCAGCAGTCGTGGCCCAAGGACTCAATCTCAACCCGCTTGTCCAAACCGATCCACGGCACCTCATGGTGTTGCACCGTCACAAACAGGTTGTTGGCATGCAGCACTTTATTGTGTTTGAGGTTGTGCAGCATGGCATTGGGTACGATGCCCGTCTCTGCCGTCAAAAAGACTGCCGTACCCTCGACACGCACTGGGGGGCTAACAAACACGGCATCCAGAAAACCATGCAAGTCCAACGCGTCTCTTTGCATGGATTGTGTCAGCAACTCCCTCCCCTTCTTCCAGGTCGTCATTAAGGTAAAGACTGCCGCACCAATCAGCAATGGGAACCAACCACCTTCAAACAGTTTCATCATGTTGGACGAAAAGAAGGCCAGGTCAACCAGAAAGAAAAAGCCCGTAGCCCCAATGCAAAGCGCCAAGGGATAGTTCCAGCTATAGCGGATCACGAAGAAAGTTAAGGTGGTGGTGATGAGCATGTCCAGTGTCACCGCGATACCGTAAGCGGAGGCCAGATTGCTCGATGATTTGAACATCACCACCGCCATCACGATGGCCACGTACAAGCCCCAGTTGACAAAGGGCATGTAGATTTGACCGACGTCCTTGACGCTGGTGTGCTGCACCTGCAAGCGCGGCAGGTAGCCCAGTTGGATGACCTGCTTGGTCACGCTGAAGGCTCCGGTGATCAATGCCTGTGAGGCAATGACCGTGGCCATCGTTGCCAGCAATACCAAGGGCACCAAAGCCCAATCCGGTGCCATGAGGTAGAAAGGGTTTTTGACGGCCTCAGGGTTTTTGAGCAAGAGCGCACCCTGACCGAAGTAATTGAGCGTGAGGGCGGGCATGACCACGGAGAACCAGGCCAGCCGAATCGGCTTGCGTCCAAAGTGACCCAAATCAGCGTACAAGGCTTCTGCCCCCGTGACACACAAAACCACTGCACCCAAAATGATGAATGTCACCCCAGGGTTGTCGAACATGAAGCCTAGGGCGTAATGCGGACTGAGCGCCCAAAGAATGGCCGGATTCGCGGCAATCTGCACCACGCCCAGCACGGCGATTACGATGAACCAAGCCAGGGTAATGGGGCCAAAAAACTTGCCGATGCCGGTGGTACCGTGCTTTTGAACAGCAAACAAGCCAAACAAAATCACCAGTGTGAGCGGGATCACCGCCTTGGTGAAGGCGGGCGAAATGATCTCTAGACCTTCGACGGCTGATAGCACAGAAATGGCCGGGGTGATGACCCCATCGCCATAAAACAAGCAGGTGCCAAAGATGCCAATGCCCAGCAGCCAGCGGCGCAACACGGGCTTGTCTTTCACGCTTTGCGAGGCCAGGGCCAGCATGGCCACCAAGCCACCTTCACCGTTGTTGTCGGCCCGCAGTACCAGACTCACGTATTTGATCGACACAATGACCGTTAGGGTCCAAAAGAAGATGGACAAGATGCCCATGACGTTTTGAGGTGTGAAGGGGACGTGACCGGAAGCAAAGACCTCTTTGATCGCGTACAAGACGCTGGTCCCGATATCGCCATACACAACGCCGATGGCGCCCAGAGTGAGGGCCGTGAGTGAGGATTTGCTTGATGACACAAAAGCACCCGGCCTTGGAGGGCAGGGTTCCGTGGTATTTGGGATGGCTATTGTGCGACGGTTGACTCGGACTTTCGTCGGTTCATGGCTCTAAATGTCCATAAATGAGGAAATGTTGCATTGCAGCAACTTTCATTTCAAGGACTTATTTGAAACTTATTCGTAACTCTCAGCCTGCGGGTCTGTGGTTTCCAGTTCGTAGCTAGCAGCCAGCATGGCCAAGCGCCCGATCACCCCGTACATATAAAAGCGATTGGGCATGCTGGCCCCAGGTTTGATGCCGGGCTGGGGCAGGTGTGGGCTGTCGGCAAAAGCCAGTGGCACAAAGCTGGAGCCGGGGGCGTTGAGGTTCTCGTCTTCGCCGCGCTCGGCGTGCACGCGGTAAAAGCCGCCCACCACGTAGCGATCCATCATGTACACCACCGGCTCGGCCACGGCATCGTTCACGCGCTCGTGGGTCAACACGCCTTCTTGGATGATGACTTCGTTCACGGCGCCGCCGTCTTTGATGACCGCCATTTTGTTGCGGGTCTTGCGGTTGAGGTTTTCCAGCTCTTTGGCATCGCGCACGGTCATGATGCCCATGCCGTAGGTGCCATTGTCGGCCTTGACGACCACAAAGGGTTTTTCCTTGATGCCGTATTCCTTGTACTTGCGGCGCACTTTGCCCAGCAGGGCATCGACATTGGTGCTCAGGCAGTCCATCCCGGAGCCTTCGGAAAAATCGATCTCGCCACAGTGGTTGAACATGGGGTTGATCAACCAGGGGTCAATGCCCAGCAGCTTGCCAAAGCGTTTGGACACCTCTTCGTAACTCTTGAAGTGGTGGCTTTTGCGGCGCACGCACCAACCTGCGTGCAGCGGGGGCAGGAGGTATTGCTCGTGCAGGTCTTCCAAAATGCCGGGGATGCCCGCACTCAGGTCGTTGTTGAGCAAGATCGTGCAGGGGTCAAAGTCCTTCACACCCAGTCGACGCTTATTGCGGATCACCGGCTCCAGCGTGATGGACTCACCATGGTGCAGCTCAATGGTGGTGGTTTTTTTGATGGCCGGGTCGATGGAGCCGATGCGCACATTCAGACCCGCCATGTGGAAGATGCGACGCAACTGGGCCAAATTGCTCAGGTAAAAGGTGTTGCGCGAGTGGTTCTCGGGGATGAGCAGCAGGTTGCGCGCTTCGGGGCAGATTTTTTCTATCGCTGCCATCGCCGCCTGCACGGCCAGCGGCAGCATGGCAGGGGTGAGATTGTTCCAGCCACCGGGGAAGAGGTTGGTGTCCACGGGGGCGAGCTTGAAGCCCGCGTTGCGGATGTCCACCGAGCTGTAAAACGGCGGCGTGTGCTCCATCCACTCCAGGCGGAACCAGCGCTCGATGGCGGGCGTGGCGTCCAGCATGCGCTGCTCCAGCTCGTTGATCGGGCCAGTCAGCGCGGTGATGAGGTGCGGCACCATGGTTTAAGTCCTTATTTCACCTTGCCCCAACACAATGTATTTCAGCGAGGTGAGCCCTTCAAGACCCACGGGCCCACGGGCGTGGAATTTGTCGGTACTGATGCCGATTTCGGCCCCCAGACCGTACTCGAAGCCATCGGCGAAGCGGGTGCTGGCATTGACCATCACGCTACCAGAATCGACCTCGCGCAAAAAGGCCTGGGCGTTCATGTGGTCACGCGTGATGATGGCGTCGGTGTGGTGGCTGCCGTAGTGATTGATGTGGGCAATGGCCGCGTCCAGCCCGGCCACCACTTTGATGCTGATGATGGGGGCGAGGAATTCTTCGAACCAGTCTTGCTCTGTGGCGACGACGATCACGGGCGGGTGCTGGCCTTCGACAGGCTCAGACCGAACGGCATTTTTCACTATCGAAAGTGCCTCGGGGTCGCAGCGCATCTCCACCCCTTTGGCAGCGAACACGGCTGCGATACGGGGCAAGAAAGCCGCTGCAACGCCTCGCGCCACCAGCAGGCTCTCACTCGCATTACAAGGGCTGTATTTGTTGGTCTTGGCGTTGTCGGCCACGCGCACGGCCATGTCCAGGTCACAGGGGTCGTCCACATACACGTGGCAATTGCCGTCCAGGTGTTTGATGACCGGCACTTTGGCGTCGCGGCTGATGCGCTCGATGAGTGACTTGCCCCCGCGCGGGATGATCACGTCCACATACTGCGGCATGGTGATGAGCTGGCCTACCACCTCGCGCTCGGTGGTTTGCACCAGTTGCACGGCGTCAGCAGGCAAGCCGCTTTCCATCAGCGCTTGCTGCACCAAACGCGCCAGCGCTTTGTTGGAGTCAATCGCCTCTGAGCCGCCGCGCAAGATACAGGCGTTGCCGCTCTTGATGGACAGGCTGGCAGCCTCGATCGTGACGTTGGGGCGGCTCTCGAAAATCATGCCGAAAACACCAATCGGTACGCGCATCTGCCCGACCTGAATGCCGCTGGGCTGCTGCTTCATGCCGCTAATTTCACCAATGAGGTCGGGCATGGCGGCGAGTTGCTCGCAGCCCTGGGCCACAGTCTCAAGCACCTTAGGTGTGAGCTTGAGGCGGTCCACCATGGGCTCAGACAATCCAGCGGTCTGGGCACGCGCCAAGTCCAATGCGTTGTCGGTCGCCAGGGTGTCAAAGTTGGCGCGCAAGAGTGCAGCCAGTCGGCGCAGGGCCGCATTTTTGGTGGCCGAGCTGGCCTTGGCCATCAGGGCCGAAGCGGCCTTGGCTTGCAGACCCAGCGTTTGGGTGTATTCGGCAATATTGAACGCGTTCATGTTTATTATTTTCTCACGTTGCACTGAGAACACAAGCTGTTAGCGAGCCGGTGCAGGGCCTGCCAAGGATCGGCCGGCCAGTCGGGTTGTTTGAGGCCTTTGACGATGCCATCGACCAGATGTGCGGATTGCAGCAACGCCGCCAAAGCGGGCGCGCTCAGGCGCGGTAGCACGCGCTCAAACAGCCGCTCGCGCACGCCCCAGATGCGCTGTTCACGCAGGGCCATGGGCAGGGGACGGCCCTGGCTGATGGCGTCTTTCACGCGCACCAGGGCACGGATGTCTTCACTCAAGGCGTAGTGCACCAAGACCTCGGCCACGCCTTCGGCCTGTAGGCCGTCCAGCATGCGCTGCACGCGCTCGGCCTGTCCGGCCAGCACAGCCTCGGACAGCTTGAACACGTCATAGCGCGCAACGTTGAGCACGGCTTGCTCCAACTGCTCAAAGCTCAACTCACCGCCTGGACTTGAACCAGAACCCGCACCTTCCGCATGGGGCGGGTAGAGCAGGGCCAGTTTTTGAATCTCCTGATGCGCGGCCAGCAAATTGCCCTCCACCCGATCCGCAAAGAACTGCAAAGTTCGTTGGCCTTCTTCACCCGCCGCCACGCGCAAGCCCTTCAAGGCCATGCGCTGGGCTATCCACTGCGGCAAGGCGCTGCGCTCTACGGGTGCGAGCGCCAGCGTGACGCCAAAGCTCTCTAGCGCCGCAAACCAGGCGGTGCTCTGGGTGGCCTTGTCCAGGCGCGGCAAAATCACCAGCGTGAGGGTGCTGTCGTTGTCGCGCGACTGTTGCGCCAACTGCTGCAAGGCCGCGCCACCGTCCTTGCCCGGCTTGCCCGAGGGGACGCGGATTTCCACGATTTGTTTGTCTGCAAACAGGCTCAGGTTGCCGCCTGCCGCCAGCACCTCGCTCCAGTCAAAGTGCGCGCCCGCTACGGTGTGAACGGTGCGCTCGGTATAGCCTTGGGTGCGCGCCGTCGCGCGGATGGCGTCTGCGGCTTCTTGTGCCAGCAGCGGCTCATCGCCATGAATCGCGTACAGGCTTTTAAGGCCCTTGTTCAGGTGGTTGTCGAGTTGAGCGAGGGCGACTTGCATGCTTAGTCCGTGAAAGCAGTGTCCTTCACCGCCGCCAGACGGCGCAAGAGCTGTTGCACGATGTCGTTTTGCATGCTGCGGTAGAGCTGGGCTTCTTCAACCTCTTTGGACAGCACGGCCGACTCGCTGAAGCTGATGTCTTGCTGGCGCAACAACTCGGTCTCTTCAATGATCTCTTTGCCCGCCGGCGTGCGCAGCCGGTATTTGAAGCGGATGCGCAATTGAAACTCGCGCACTTGACCCGCAGCGTTCATGCCCACCACGGACTTCTCACGCAGCTCTTGCAACACATCCAAAATCACTTGCGCATTTTTTTGCAGCGCGGGGTCGGTGATGAGTTCGACATTGCCCATGGCGCGCAAATGGCGTTTGAGCTCAATGCCCAAAACCGACACCGGCGAGACGTTGGTGTAGATGGACTTGAAAGCGAACTCCGGCGGTTGCCGCAACTTAAAACCGCAAGCGGTCAGACTGGCCACCACCGGCAACACGCTCCCCCATGCCACACCCCGTGCCAGCAGCGTACGTCGCGATGTGTCACACGCTGGATGAAGCAGCTCTTGCACTGTCATAGCACCACGTTCACCAGACGCCCCGGCACCACGATCACTCGCTTGATGGGCCCGCCCTGCGACTGCGCCTGCACCAGTTCACTGGCCGCGGCCATGGCTTCAATGGCTTCTTTGCTGGCTGTGGCAGGTACTTTGATCGCGCCGCGCAGCTTGCCATTGATTTGCAGCATCAGCTCGATTTCGTCTTGCAACAGCGCCGCATCGTCCACCTGCGGCCAAGCCGTGTCCAGCATGTCGCCCTGGCTCGCGCTGTAGCCCAAGTCAGCCCACAGGCGCGCGGCCAGGTGCGGTGTGGCGGGGTACAGGCAACGCAAGAGAATGCCAAAGCCCTCAAACAGCGCCGCTTTGCCGCCCACACTGTCCAACGACTTGAAGTCTTCTAGAGCGTTGAGCAGCTTCATGCAACCGGAGACGACCGTGTTGTATTGCATGCGCTGGTAGTCGTAGTCCACCTGTTTGAGCACGGTGTGGATTTCGAGCCGTAAAACCTTGGCTTCTTTCGAGAATTCAAGATCATTGAATCCTGTAGCCCTTTGCACACTGGCATTGAAAGCGCCTGAATCAATAGCATTCAATTTGACGCCAAAGTTCCACACGCGGCGTAAAAAGCGGTAGCTGCCTTCCACCGACGCGTCGTTCCACTCCAGCGTGGCCTCGGGTGGTGCGGTGAACATGGTGTACAGGCGGGCGGTGTCGGCCCCGTATTTCTCGATCAAGTCTTGCGGATCAACGCCGTTGTTCTTGCTCTTGCTCATGGTGCCCACACCTTCGTAGGTGATGAGCGTGCCGGCGGGCAAATCGCCTTTGTTGGCTTTGAGTTTCGCGCCGGTCACTTTGCCTGCGGCATCAAAGAGGTCTTCAACCTCATGCGGCCAGAAGTACTCGATGCCGCCTTTGGCGCTTTTGCGCGAGTAGATGTGGTTGAGCACCATGCCCTGGGTGAGCAGCTTGGTGAAGGGTTCGTCCACTTTGACCAGCCCTAAGTCGCGCATGACCTTGGTCCAAAAGCGCGCGTAGAGCAGGTGCAGGATGGCGTGCTCTATGCCGCCGATGTACTGGTCCATGCCGCTGCCGCCGGTGGCTTGGTTTTGATCGCGCATCCAGTAGTCGGTGCCAGCACCCACCATCTGCTGCGTGTTTTGAGGGTCGCAATAGCGCATGAAGTACCACGAGCTGTCCACAAACGTGTCCATGGTGTCGGTCTCGCGCCGCGCGGCTTGGCCGCACAGGGGACACACAACTCCGGCGTGAAAACCTTCGTGCTTGTGCAGCGGATTGCCGGAGCCATCAGGAATGCAGTCTTGCGGCAAGACCACGGGCAGGTCTTTCTCAGGCACAGGCACTGCGCCATGCGTGTCGCAATGGATGATGGGAATGGGCGTGCCCCAGTAGCGCTGGCGGCTCACACCCCAGTCGCGCAAGCGCCAGGTGGTTTTTTTCTCGCCCAGGCCTTTGCTCTCCAAGGCGTGGGCGACGGCGTTCACGGCGTCTTTGAAACCCAGGCCGCTGAAGCTGTCGGAGTTGATGGTCACGCCGCGCTGCTTGTCGGCGTACCAGTCTTGCCACTGGTGGTAGTTGAAGTGCTGGCCGTCCACATGCACCACTTCGACAATCTCAATGCCGTACTTCAGGGCAAAGGCAAAGTCGCGCTCATCGTGCGCGGGCACACCCATGACGGCACCGTCGCCATAGCTCATCAGCACGTAATTGCCGACCCAGACTTCTATCGAGTGACCGGTCAGCGGGTGGGTAACTTTCAGGCCGGTGGCCATGCCTTTTTTCTCTTGCGTGGCGAGTTCGGCCTCGGTCGTTCCACCGGACTTGCATTCGTCAATGAAAGCGGCCAGTGCCGGGTTGGATTGGGCAGCGTGCAAGGCCAGCGGGTGCTCGGGCGCAACCGCGCAAAAGGTCACGCCCATGATGGTGTCAGCGCGCGTGGTGAAGACGTACATGCGGCCATTGCCGATCAAGTGCCCGGCCGCATCTTTAATGTCATGCGGGAAGGCAAAGCGCACGCCCTCGCTCTTGCCAATCCAGTTTTCCTGCATCAACTTGACGCGCTCGGGCCAGCCTGGCAGGCCGTTTTTCACCTGGTCCAGCAGCTCTTCGGCGTAGGCGGTGATCTTGAGGTAGTAGCCGGGGATTTCGCGCTTTTCCACCACCGCGCCGGTGCGCCAGCCCTTGCCGTCAATCACCTGTTCGTTGGCCAGCACGGTCTGGTCAACCGGATCCCAATTGACGACCTGGGTTTTGCGGTAGGCAATGCCAGCATCGAGCATTTTCAGAAACAGCCACTGGTTCCACTTGTAGTAGCTGGGGTCGCAGGTGGCAACTTCACGGCTCCAGTCGATGGCCAGGCCCATGGCCTGCATCTGCTTTTTCATGTAAGCGATGTTGTCAAACGTCCACTTCGCAGGAGGCACGCCGTTCTTCAAAGCCGCGTTCTCGGCGGGCAGACCAAAGGCGTCCCAGCCCATGGGCATGAGCACGTTGTAGCCCTTCATGCGCAGGTAGCGCGTGAGCATGTCGTTGATGGTGTAGTTGCGCACATGGCCCATGTGCAGCTTGCCACTGGGGTAGGGCAGCATGGAGCAGGCGTAAAACTTTTTCTTGGGCTGGCCCTGGGCGTCCAGGGCGTCTTCGCCCACGCGGTAGGCGTCGCGTGCGACCCAGTCTTGCTGGGCGGATTTTTCAATCTCAAGGTGGTTGTATTTTTCTTGCATGCCGTATTTTAGGGTTTGGCAACAATGCCCATACCAAAGCTCAAGCGCCCAACAAACGCTGGATTCAAGCCCTCACGGGAATGAGGGAGCCCTCAAAGTGCCCTAAAGTGTGAACTGTGCAAATCCTTAACTCCAGCCCTAACATCCCCGCCCTCATCCTGGCCGCCGGGCGCGGTGAGCGCATGCGCCCGCTGACCGATACCACACCCAAGCCGCTGTTGCCCGTGCGCGGCAAGCCGCTGCTGCAATGGCATGCGCAGGCGCTGGCGCGCGGTGGCGTGACTCATCTGGTCATCAACACGGCCTGGCTGGGCGAGCAAATTCAAAAGCATTTTGAGCTGCATCCCTTGTTTTATATGCATGAACAGCTATTAAATCAAGAGCAAAAACACAAGCAAGTTGACATCATTTACTCGCACGAAGGCCAAGATTTTGGCGAGGCGCTAGAGACCCTGGGCGGCATTGTGCGTGCGCTGCCGCACCTGGGCGATGTGTTTTGGGTGCTGGCCGGTGATGTGTTTGCGCCGGGGTTTGAATTTGCACCCGAGGCCGTGCAAGACTTTATCGCCAGCGATAAATTGGCCCACCTCTGGCTCGTGCCCAACCCCGAACACAACCCTCGTGGAGACTTCGGCCTGGACGCTGCGGGCCTGGCCTTGAACCTGCCCAAAGACGCAGGCCACACCCTCCACACCTACAGCACCATCGGCCTATACCGCCGCACCTTGTTTGAAGCGCCCTGGTGCGACATCCCCGCTGGCAACCCACAAGGTGTCAAAGCCCCGCTCGCCCCGCTGCTGCGCAGTGCCATGGACAATCAACGCATTAGCGCCGAGCTGTACACCGGGGACTGGACTGATGTCGGCACGCCGCAGCGGCTGACGCAACTTAACTCCTCACCCACCCCACCATGACCCACGACAACTTTGCCCAACGCCGCACCCGCCTCGCCCAACAACTCGGCCCGCACGGCATCGCCATCTTGCCCACCGCGCTAGAGCGTCCGCGCAACCGCGACAGCGATTTTCTCTACCGGCATGACAGCTATTTCTATTACCTGACTGGTTTTACCGAGCCGCAAGCCTGGCTGGTGCTGACGGGGGACGGGCAGAGCACGCTGTTTTGCCAGCCCAAAGACCTGGAGCGCGAGATTTGGGACGGCCACCGCCTGGGCCCGGCTGCCGCGCCCGCCACGCTGGGCGTGACGCAGGCTTTTTCTGTGGCCGAACTGGACTCCCAGTTGCCCAAGCTGCTGGAAAACCGCGACGCCGTCTGGTTCCCCTTTGCCACTCACGCGGGGCTAGAGACACGCTTGGACGGCTGGCTGGCCAAGGTGCGTTCCCGCGTGCGCTATGGCGCGCTGTGCCCCGAGCAGCAACGTGATTTGTGCGGCCCGTTGGACGAGATGCGCCTGTTCAAAGACGCGTCTGAACAAACCACCATGCGCCGCGCCGCACAGATCAGCGCGGGGGCGCACATCCGCGCCATGCAACGCTCAGCCGCCATGCTGCGCGCGGGCCAAGACGTGCGCGAGTTTCACCTGGACGCCGAGCTGCTGCACGAATTTCGCCAGCACGGCTCGCAGTACCCGGCCTACGGCTCCATCGTGGCCGCTGGGGCCAACGCTTGCGTACTGCACTACCGGGCGGACGCCGCGCCCATCCGCAGTGGCGAGCTGGTGCTGATCGACGCGGGCTGCGAACTCGACGGCTATGCCAGCGACATCACCCGCACCTTCCCCGCTAACGGCAGGTTCACCGGCCCGCAGCGCACACTGTACGAGCTGGTGCTGGCCTCGCAAGAGGCGGCGGTGGCCGCCACCCGCCCCGGTGCGCGCTTCACTGACCCGCACGAGGCCAGCGTGAAGGTGCTGGCGCAGGGCATGCTGGACGTGGGCTTGCTGAACAAAGACAAGGTGGGCTCGGCCCAAGACGTGATTGCCAACCGCAGTTATTTTCAGTTTTACATGCACCGCACCAGCCATTGGATCGGCATGGACGTGCACGACTGCGGCAGCTATGTGGAGCCTGCAGAAGTGGGCCAGGTGAGCGAGCGCAAAGACCCCTTGAGCGGCGAGACCATCAAAGACCGCCCCAGCCGCATCCTGCGAGCTGGCATGGCGCTGACCATCGAGCCCGGCCTGTACGTGCGCCCGGCGGAAGGCGTGCCCGCGCAGTTCCACAACATCGGCATCCGCATTGAAGACGACGCCATCGTCACCGAGTCCGGTTGTGAGCTGATCTCGCGCGGCGTCCCGGTCAAGCCCGATGAGATTGAGGCGCTGATGCGGGGGGAGTGATTGCCCCCCCGAGATCACCCATCCGGTTCAAACAGCTTTGACGCTTTCGCACTGTCTCCGGCAAAGGCTGGTGGATGCCAGCCTCTACAATCGACTCCCTTACAAAAACTGACAAAACGGCCGTGTCGGCCCATTTTGGTTCTGCTTTGGTAATAAGCTTTGGCACTTAACTAGCCAAGCAAAACTCTGCACTGGAGACCCCGTATGCCGTCAAATGCCTCATTCAACACAGAAGAAAAACGCGCTGAATTGCGCCGCGCCGCACTCGAATACCACGAGTTCCCCACGCCCGGCAAAATCGCCATCGCAGCCACCAAGCAGTTGACCAATCAGCACGATTTGGCCCTGGCCTACACGCCGGGCGTTGCCGCACCGTGCCTGGAAATCGCTGCTGATCCGAACAACGCCTACAAGTACACCAGCCGAGGCAACCTGGTGGCCGTGATCACCAACGGCACGGCTGTGCTGGGCCTGGGCGACATTGGTCCACTGGCTGCCAAGCCGGTGATGGAGGGCAAGGGCGTGCTGTTCAAGAAGTTTGCCGGCATTGACGTGTTTGACTTGGAGATCAACGAGAAGCACGACCTGGACAAGCTGGTGGACATCATTGCCTCGCTGGAGCCCACCTTTGGCGGCATCAACCTGGAAGACATCAAGGCGCCTGACTGCTTTTATGTCGAGCGCAAGTTGCGCGAGCGCATGAAGATCCCGGTTTTCCACGACGACCAGCACGGCACAGCCATCACCGTGGGCGCGGGCCTGCTGAACGGCATCAAAATCGCGGGTAAAAACATCAAAGACGTCAAGCTCGTGACCTCCGGTGCTGGCGCTGCAGCCCTGGCCTGCCTGGGCCTGATGCTCAAGCTGGGTCTGCCCCGCGAAAACATTTTTGTGACCGACTTGGCTGGTGTGGTTTATGAAGGCCGCACTGAGTTGATGGACGAGGACAAGATCCAGTTCGCGCAAAAAACCGACGCCCGCACGTTGGCCGAGGTCATCGTTGGCGCTGATATCTTTTTGGGCTTGTCCGCCGGTGGTGTGCTCAAGCCGGAGATGGTCAAGACCATGGCGGCCAAGCCCGTCATCTTTGCGTTGGCCAACCCCAACCCTGAGATTTCGCCTGAAGACGTCAAGCTAGTGCGCGACGACGCCATCATGGCCACGGGCCGCACCGACTACCCGAATCAGGTCAACAACGTGCTGTGCTTCCCCTACATCTTCCGTGGTGCGCTGGATGCTGGTGCGTCCACCATCACCGATGAGATGGAAATCGCTGCGGTGCACGCGATTGCCGAGCTGGCCCAGGCCGAGCAAAGTGAAGTCGTGGCAGCTGCCTACGTAGGCGAGCCCATGGCCTTTGGTCCTGAATACTTGATTCCCAAGCCGTTTGATCCACGTTTGATGCTCAAAATCGCCCCCGCCGTGGCCCAAGCCGCCGCGGACAGCGGCGTGGCCCTGCGCCCTATAACCGACATGGACGCCTATCGTGAGCGCCTGAAGAGTTTTGTCTATGCCTCTGGCACGATCATGAAGCCCATCTTCACCGCCGCCAAAAAGGCCAGCAAGAAGCGCGTGGCCTATTCCGAAGGTGAAGAAGAGCGCGTGCTGCGTGCCGCACAAGTTGTGGTGGACGAGGGCCTGGCCCGCCCCACCCTGATTGGCCGCCCGGCCGTCATCGCCCAGCGCATCGAAAAATTTGGCCTGCGCCTGAAAGAAGAGCTGGACTACGACGTGGTCAATGTCGAGCAAGACCCACGCTACCATGACTTCTGGCAGACCTACCACCGCATGACCGAGCGCCAGGGCATCACGGTGCAGTTGGCCAAGATCGAAATGCGCCGCCGTTTGTCCCTGATTGGCGCCATGTTGCTGCAAAAAGGCGATGTAGACGGCTTGATCTGTGGCACCTGGGGCAACACCCATCACCACCTGCCCTACGTGCAGCAGGTCATCGGCAAGCGCGCAGGCGTCAACACCTATGCCTGCATGAACGCGCTGCTGCTGCCCGATCGCCAGGTCTTTTTGGTGGACACCCACATTAACTACGACCCCACCGCCGAGCAGTTGGCCGAGATCACCATTCTGGCCGCCGAGGAGATGAAGCGCTTTGGCTTGCACCCCAAAGCCGCCCTGCTGAGCCACTCCAACTTCGGCAGCAGCAACCAGCCCAGCGCCATCAAGATGCGCGACACACTGGCTCTGCTGCGCATCCAAGCGCCCTGGCTGGAAGTGGATGGCGAAATGCACGGCGACGTGGCCTTGGACGAAGTCGCACGCGACGCCCAAATGCCCGACAGCACCTTGGGTGGCAGCGCCAACTTGCTGGTGTTGCCCAACTTGGACGCTGCCAACATCGCCTACAACCTGCTCAAAACCGCAGCGGGTGGCGGCATTGCCATTGGCCCGGTGTTGCTGGGCGCGGCCAAGCCGGTGCATATCCTGACTGCCAGCACGACGGTGCGCCGAATTGTCAATATGACAGCGCTCACAGTGGCCGACGCAAACGTGGCGCGATAAGCTTATAAAAACAAGTTAGCGCCTACTTTACTCGCCGACCCACCCCCAAGGGCTTGCCTATTTGCTAGGCAAGCCCTTGCTTTTTTTGGCCGGATCGGCGAAACTCCTGCCTTCGCCGTTTTCTTATCAGCGCTCCGGCAACGGGGCTCAGTACACCGAATCATGATCCGAAACACTCGCATTAAGTTAGTACTCACCAGCTTTGTGCTGGGATTACTGATCGCCAGTTTCGGCGTGCAGGCCAAAGAAATGGTGACAACCTCTGGCGTTGGCACGGTGTCCGTGACTGAGTTGCCTCGCCAAGGTGCAGAGACCTACCGATTGATCCATCAAGGTGGCCCGTTTCCTTACGAGAAAGATGGTGTTGTTTTTGGTAACCGCGAGCGTATTTTGGCCCCCCAAAAGCGCGGCTATTACCACGAGTACACCGTGGCAACCCCGGGGGAGCGCAACCGCGGAACCCGGCGAATTGTGTGTGGCGGTGCGCCCAAAGCGCCCGACGCTTGTTTTTACACGGCCGATCACTATGCGAGTTTTCGCAAGATCGTGCCTTAACCCAGTTTTGTATTTTTAAAGAAAGAGGCGCGAGGATGGAAACACCACTTCGTAACGTAAGAACGAATATCGTTCAGTCGATCCGGGCGTTCCGGGTCGATGGCTTGCAGGAGGCTGCTCAAGGTTTGGGCCAGCACTTCTTGTACGCCAACTTGGCCAATGCACAGACCAAGCAAGACGTGCTTGACCTGTTGGCTCAGCAGTTCAAGCTACCCGCCAACGTGGGCAAAAACTTTGATGCGCTGTATGACTGCCTGACCGACCCCCTGCACAAGTCGGGGCCCCAGCCCGGCTTCATCGTGGTGCTGGAGCACATCCCGGCCAACGTAAAGTTTGACAAAGAGGCGCGTGAGCAGTTGCTCGACATCTTCCGCGACGCCGCAGACTACTGGGGGGATAGAAAGATACCCTTCAGGTGCTTCTATTCTTTTCCGTAGCCCGTTCTGCATCTACCAGCCAAGCAGAACGGGCGAACGAGGCAAAATCAACTGGCGCAACCAGTGATTCATTGACCTCCGGCATAGCGATAGGTGACGAATCGGGCGAAAAAATGCCCACGGACAAACTGCTCGACGTATCGCCCCTGGCGCTACGCATGAGCAGCCCGTTCAATGCAGGCTATTGGTTAGCCGCAGCCTGAAATCATTACGCCTTGTGTTTCCGCGAAGGCGGAAATCCAGTGCCGTCAAACGCCAAAGCCCGCCAAGTGCGGGCTTTTTAATTGGCGTTTTATGCCCTCAAGGCCAGCGCGATGTATTCATCCACCGGGACCTCTTCAGCCCGGCGTTGCACATCAAACGTGCCGCCCATTTGCTTTTCTTCCAGCCAGCGTCCGAGCGTGTGGCGCAGCAATTTGCGGCGTTGGCTGAACGCCACCTGAACAATCTCGCTCAAGCGTTTGACGTTCACTGCTGCGGGGTCAAGGCGCGGCACCATGCGCACCACGGCACTATTCACCCTAGGCGGCGGGTCGAAGCTCTCAGGTGGTACGAACAAAACATTTTCCATGGCATAGCGCCATTGAAGCATCACGCTCAGCCGCCCATAGTCGGAGGTGGCTGGCTTGGCCACCATCCGATCAATCACCTCTTTTTGCAGCATGAAGTGCTGGTCTTCGATCACATCCACAAACTCAAGCAGGTGGAACAGGATGGGGGTGGAGATGTTGTAGGGCAGGTTGCCGACCACCCTGAGCTTCGCGCCCTTATCTTTAAAAAGCTGTGAGAAATCCACCTTCAACACGTCGGACTCAATCACGGCGAGTTGCGGGTGCTCGCGCAAGCGCACCGCCAAGTCGCGGTCCAACTCAATCACGGTCAAATTCCCAAGCCGCTCAACCAGCGGCTGGGTGAGAGCGGCCAGTCCCGGACCGATCTCCACCATCACTTGGCCTGGCTGTGGATGGATGGCTTGAACAATGTCCTCGATGATGCCCCGGTCTGACAGAAAGTGCTGCCCAAAGCGTTTGCGTGGTATGTGCTTCATGAATTCACCGGCGCAGTGGGTGACCGAGGGAGCGAACTGTGGTCATTGCGGTGGTTCACGCAATTCCACATAAGCGCGGGCGCGCAAGTCGCGAGCCCAGCTGATGTAGGTTTCGTCCAGTTTTTTCTCGCGCAACATGCTGCGCACCATCTCACGTTGCTCACGTTCACCCAAAGGAACGGTACGTCGCTCCATCAACTGGATCAAGTGCACGCCAAAACGAGAAGTCAAAGGCACACTCACCTCCCCTACTGAGAGCGACTGAATAACCTTCTCAAACTCAGGCACAAACTGACCGGGATTGGCCCACCCCAAATCACCGCCCTGCGCCGCACTCCCATCTTGTGAGTTCTCTCGCGCTAGCGTAGCAAAGTCACTTTGTCCTGTTTGGATGCGTTTTTTAAAGTCATTTAGCTTGGCTACCGCCGCAGTTTCGCTTAACTTAGGACCTAAAGTCAGCAGAATGTGGCGGGACCTGTTTTGCGCAACAACGGCGGGCGGCAAATTAGCCGCACCTTTTTCGATAACTTTGACAATATGCCAGCCCGCTCCAGATCTGACGAGCTCAGAAAGTTCGCCGACTTTCAACTTTTTAGTTGCCTCTAAAAACAGGGGCGGATAACGGTCCGCCATTCGAAGACCAAGCTGGCCTCCGTTAGCACGCTCTGGAGAGTCGGAGTACTCTCGCGCCAAAACCGAAAAATCTTCACCGGAACGCGCACGCATCATGGCCTTTTGCGCTTTAGCTTGCAAGCTAGCCTGCTCCTCCAAGGTAGCGGCCTCTGGCACCGCTATCAGGATGTGAGCCAAGTTAATCTGAACATTGGCCGGATTGCTGTTGAGGTCTTGCTGCTCTTGAATGTACTGATCTACCTCTAAGTCACTGATCTTGACACGTGGTGCAACTTCGCGCTCGCGTAACCGTGTCAGTGTGAGTTGCTCACGCAACTGATTTCTAAATTGGCCGTAATCGATGCCGTCTTGAGTCAGACGAAGTTTCAGTTCTGGCAAATCCAATTTGTTTTGTTGCATCACATTTTGCACAGCCTGCTCGATAGAGGACTCTTCCACCTTCAAACCAGTCTCGCTGGCATGGTTGAGTTGCACCCGCTCGGTGATAAGACGATCTAACACCTCGGCCGCGAGTTCTCGTGAGTTGGGTGTTGTTCGGCCCTGGCTTGCTAACATTTGCTTGGTGCGCTGTACTTCGGATTGAACCTGAACGTTTGTGATGGGCTCTGTATTGACGATGGCAACAATGAAGTCTGCCTGTCTCACTGTCGCTGGTTTTTTCGCCTCACGGGAAAGCGGGGGTGTCAATGTATTTGAAAGTTTAAGCCCTTGAGCCTGGGCTGAAACACAGATCAAAGCCACAGCGATTAAGCATACAGCTGCAGGAGTTATGTTGCGAGAAGTCATAAGGGTCACTCGTAATTGCTGAAACGACTGGGGGGGCTTACCTGCTCACGCAGGGTTTGATAGCGAGGAATGTTGTTTTTCAAAGTCGTTAACGGGTCAATTCCAAGCCGGGAAAAACCAACCAACTCCAACTGAAACATGATCCGCTGGTTGGTGGTGACCAAGCCCGTAGATAACCGCTCCAGCACGACACGCCCCACCCAACAACCTGCATCGTACTCAAAACCAAAAATGGAGTCGACCAACTTGTTGTCTGGCAGGCTGTAGTTCATTCGACCAACGGTGTACCAACGGCCTTCGCTGCTGGAATTGACCTCCGCCGTCAGTGGCCATTGCCAACCCACATCGATCAATTCACTTAAATCCCGCTGAAATCGATAGGCCAAATTCAGCACTTTATAAGGGCCGGGTGTGTAGCGCGTACCGATTGAAGAGCGAACGGACTGACCCGTATTCTGGTTGTATTGCACGGTAGAGTCCAAGATCCAATGACGATCCCAATTAACCGACGCGCCCAGCATCACATCACTCAAACCCGCCAATGAAGGCGAACCACCCGGCAGGGTGACTTTTTGATCGGCGAAGCGAAAGCGCTGTGCAACACCAAAACTGGCGAGTTGAGAACCACTTTTCGGATCAAGTAACCGTGTACTTACGCCGCCCGTGAGCAGATTGTTGTCCGCGATCCGGTCATTGCCCACAAACGCGTTCTCAGTATAAATGCTTGCAAAGTTGAAGTCGTAAGCCCCAGAATCGTAATTCGGGAGTTGGCTTTGATCACGAAAAGGTGTGTACACATAAAACAGGCGTGGCTCCAATGTCTGGCGAAAACTTTGCCCCAAATAGCTGGCATCGCGCTCAAACACGAGTCCACTGTCCAGACTGAAGGTTGGCACAACACGGGAGGCCGTGTCAGCGCCATTGGCCAGCAGCGCATCAAACTGATAGGAGCTGGCATGCAGCTGCAGTTTCGGCGTAATGAAGCCCGCCGCACTGAGCCAGGGACGGCTGATTTGAGACAACATGAAACTGCGCTGAGCATTAGGCTGCCCTGTTAAAAAGCGGTTGGCTTGAAATTGAGTGGTGTCGCCCTCAACCGAAAAGTCAAAACCACCCACATCCAATCGTCCATAGCGCGCCATGAGTTGAGGCATCCTGTCATAGGGCGGGACAATGGGCGCATTCACATCTTGAAGCGTTTGCCAGCTCAACGTGCGCAGTGCGGCTGAATAGTCACCTTTAGCCCAATTCAAGCTCGCATCATTGGGCAGCAATCGTTGAGTCAGGGACGTGGTTCCTCGAGGAAAATCACGCCAGTAGCTGTCGTCACTAACCCTATTCAGGTTCAGGTTAAAACCGATGTTGCCCACCGAAGCCAAGCCTGTATCAATGAAGCCTTTGTGCAAGAATGCCGCACCCCAGCGGTCGGTTCCGCTGAGCTTGTCTCCCGGCATGTAGTTGGCACGCAGTTGCCCGTTGTAGCTGGACTCCAAGTAGCGAAACTCCCCCCCCAAATCAAAACCACGGCTGCTCATGACGGTGGGAAAGAGCGTGGCATCCCGGTTGGGCGCAATGTTCCAGTAGTAGGGCGCGGTCACCACCGTGCCACTGGTGCTATCCACGCCAAACGTAGGGGGCAGTGCACCCGACTTGCGCTTATCGCTCAGGGGAAAACTCAAGGACGACAGACTTAGAAGGGTAGTTCCCTTAAAGCTCAGCTTGGCATCGGTTGCCACCGCCTCATCAACTTCGGTATCCAACTGCATAGAGGTAAATCGCATCAACCAATCCGGCAACCAATTTGGGCCTGGCGTGCGTTGGCAGGTGGTGTAACTTGCGTTGTGAATGACTGCGCGCTTATCGTCCAAAAAATCAATCCGGTCTGCATCACCGTGGCCCCCGGTGGCTAGGAAGCGGTAGCTGGGTTGTTTGAAAAATCCCTCAAAGGCATCGACCTTGAGCTCCAGCTCCGGCCCCTCAAACACATTGCCCGCCCGGTTGACACGCACATGGCCACTGGCCCGCAGCTTGTCCTCGGGGATCTCGTAGCTGAGCTGGTCAGAACGAATCACCGTATCGCCGCGCCGCAGCTCAGCTTGTCCTTGCATCACCATGTTCTTGTCGGTTTGACCCGTGAGGATGTCGCCAAAAAGGAAGATGGGTAATTGACCGCGTTGCGCAGGGAGGATTTTTTCTTGCAGAAAAGGGCTGGTTTTGAGTCTCGTAGGTAGCTCTGGCGGTGCGTCGGTCGCCGAATCCACGGCCTGCGCGCGCGCGTACCCACCTTGGCACAGCAAACACACCAGCCAGGCCAGCTGTCGCAGTGCAATGTGAGGGCTAGGCCGCAGTGCGTTCAATTCAAGCGACGGCAGGCGCATCGGGAAGTAGGCAAAAAACGAACATTCAATTCAGGGGTGAAGGACACAATGCCATCGCACACAGGCTTAGGTTTGTAGAATGGATTATCCATGACCACCGCCCCTGCCACTCTTACGCATCCAAGCACCCATTCCATGTCAGAAAACGCCATTCCCTGGGCCAGCGCCGAGCGCGAAGCCGCCTTCCACCAATGGTTCGCCACGGTCGAAGCTCCCCAGAAGCTTCAGCGCGAAACGCTGTCTCTGGCCTCGGCCGATGCGAGCTTTCGCCGCTACTTGCGAGTGAACAGCGCCCACGGCAGCCGCATCATCATGGACGCTCCCCCGGCGCAGGAAAACTGCGCCCCCTTTGTCCATGTGGCGGGCTTGATGCAGGCCGCAGGCTTGAACGTGCCGCAAGTGTTGGCCTGGAACGAATCACAAGGCTTTATGCTTCTGAGCGACCTGGGCGCGCAAACGATGATGCAAGTCATTGACCGCGAGAACGCGCAAGCCAACCTGAATCTGTACCAGCAAGCGGTGGACACATTGATCACCTGGCAACTGGCCTCCAAACCCGACGTATTGCCAGCCTATGACGCAGCGCTGCTCAGGCGCGAGCTGGAGCTCTTCCCTGAGTGGTATCTGACGAAACACCGGGGCGTGGTGATCGACGCCACCATGCGCCAGACCCTGGACACCGCCTTCCAACACATCACCGAACAAAACCTGCGCTGGCCTAGCGTTTACGTGCACCGTGACTTCATGCCCAGGAACTTGATGAATGGAACCCCGCTTGGAGTTCTTGACTTCCAAGACGCCGTCTACGGCCCCATCACCTACGACATCGCCAGCCTGATACGCGATGCGTTTTTGAGCTGGGACGAAGACTTTGTGCTCGACGTCACCATCCGCTACTGGCAAAAGGCCCGCGCAGCTGGCCTGCCCGTGGGCGATGACTTTGGCGAGTTCTACCGGGGCGTGGAGTGGATGGGCTTGCAGCGCCATCTCAAAGTGGCCGGCATCTTTGCCCGCCTGACCCTGCGCGACGGCAAGCCCCAGTACCTGGCCGACACCCCCCGCTTCATCCACTACATCCGCGCCACCACCAACCGCTACGTCGAGCTCAAACCCCTGATGCGCTTGATCGACAAGGTGGAGGGCAGTGAAGCTGTCAGTGGCTTTGCCTATGGCCGGATGTGAGCATGCCCCGTTTCCATTGCCCCACCCCCTTGGCCAGCGGCCAGTTGCTCGACTTGCCCTTCAGCGCGGCACGCCATGTGCAGGTGCTGCGCCTGCAACCCGGCGACACCATCACGCTATTCCGTGGAGACTCTGAGCACGGCGGCGGCGAATTCGAAGCCAGCATCACCCACATGGGCCGCAGCGACGTGCAAGTGCTGGTCGGCACGCACCACACCGTGGAGCGCGAAGCGGCCTGCGCCGTGCACTTGGTCATGGGAATGCCCGCCAATGAGCGCATGGACTGGTTGGTAGAAAAAGCCACCGAACTGGGCGTGGCAAGCATTCAGCCGGTGATGAGCGAGCGCAGCGTGCTGCGCTTGAGCGGCGAACGCGCAGCCAAGAAGGTAGCGCACTGGCAAAGCATTGCCATTGCCGCGTGCGAGCAAAGCGGACGCAACCAAGTGCCGACAGTGCACCCGGTGATGACGCTCGGCGAATGGTTGCGCAAGGCCGCAGCCAACGCAGAGCCACAGGTACAGCACCCCAGGCTGCTGCTGTCGCTGCAAACTCAAGCGCGGCCCTTGAAGGATTTAGCCGTTCGCCCTGAGCTTGTCGAAGGGCCCTTCGACAAGCTCAGGGTGAACGGGGATGTTGATCACTCCTTTATGTCCAGCATTACATTCCTCAGCGGACCTGAAGGCGGCTTGAGCCCGACCGAAGAAACTGCGGCATTGAGTGTCGGCTTCACACCCGTCACTCTTGGCCCACGCGTGCTGCGGGCCGAGACTGCGCCGCTAGCGGCATTGGCAGCGCTTACACTGGGGGCATGAACCCTCCACTTCTCCTGCTGGCCGTCTGCCAGGGCCTGTTCCTCACCAACAACCTGATCTTCATCGCCATCAACGGACTGGTGGGCTTGAGCTTGGCCCCTCTGGGCTGGATGGCGACGCTACCCGTCATGGGCTATGTGGTGGGTGGTGCGTTGAGCACGGGCATCGTGGCACGCACCCAGTCGCGCTGGGGGCGGCAGGTTTCTTTTCAAATCGGGCTGGTGGTGGCCTTGCTCTCGGCCCTGCTGTGCGCTTACGCAGCGCAAACGCATAACTTCTGGCTGTTGGTCAGCGCCACCCTGTTGGCGGGCTACTACAGCGCCAATGGCCAGCTCTACCGCTTTGCTGCGGCCGAGCTGGTGGCCCCGGCCCTGCGAGAGAAAGCCGTGTCGCTGGTGCTAGCGGGCGGATTAATTGGCGCGATCATTGGCCCCAACCTGGCCAAACAAACTAAAAACATGATGTCCACGCCCTTTGCTGGGGCTTACTTCGCGTTGGGTGGGGTGGCGATATTGGCCATGGTGTTAATGGCTTTTGTGCGCTTTCCCCCCGTGCCTGCCAAGCCAGCCGGTCATGACGCAGGCCGCCCGCTTTTGCAGATCATGACGCAGCCGGTCTTTTTGGTCGCCACCATCGGTGCGTCACTCGGCTACGGTGTGATGAACCTGTTGATGGCGGCCACGCCGCTGGCCATGCAGGTCTGTGGCTACCCGTTTGACGACGCGGCGCTGGTCTTGCAGTGGCATGTGATCGGCATGTTTGCGCCAGGGTTCTTTACCGGCCATTTGATCAAGCGCTTTGGTACCTTGCCCATCATGGGCGTGGGCGTAGCACTGAACTTGCTCTGCATTGCGATTGCGCTCTCGGGTGTGGACTTGCAGCAGTTTTTAGCCGCTCTGTTTTTGTTGGGGGTAGGCTGGAACTTTCTCTTCACCGCCAGTACTACCCTGGCCATGCAGGCCTACCGCCCTGAGGAGAAAGACCGCGCCCAGGCGGCCATCAACTTCAGCGTGTTTGCAGTCATGGCGTTCACCTCGTTTGCCTCTGGCGCGCTGGTCACCACTCAGGGCTGGCACCTGCTCAGTTTAGGTTCGTTGGTGCCCGTGGCCTTGATTGGTGTAGCCTTGATGTGGATCAAAATGAAGCGTCCAGCCACTGCTGCAAGCACTTGAACACGGGCTCTGCGTCCAGCTCGTTAAATAGCTCGTGGTACAGCCCGTCAAACACCTGAGTGCTCACTACAGCTGACGGTGCAGCCGCAGCAAAAGCCTGACTGCCCGCCGGGCTCACGATGCGATCCGCCCCCGCGACCATCAACAGCGTAGGCACCCGCCACTGCGGGGCCTGCGCCAGGGTAGCGCGCGCGGCCTCCAACATGAAACGCACCACGCGGGCTGAAATACGGCGGTGAATCAATTTATCGGCTCGGTAGGCCGCCACCACCTCAGGGTCATGCGAGATCAGTGTCGGATTGATGCCATTGCCCAAGCGCCAATCAGGTGCGATGCGCGAGAGCACGGCCAGCAGGATTTTTTGGAATCCACTCAGCCCCAAGTCAAAAGCTGGGGACGACAACACCAAGCCCTGCACACAGCCCGGGTTTGACGCCACCAGACGCGCTGCCAGCAGGCCACCCAGGCTGTGGCCCAGCAAAATCAGTGGAGTGTTGGGGGTCAAGCGTGCCCGAGTGCTTTCCAGCACGTCGGCAAGGTCGTCTAGCAGGCGCGTATCACTGGGCAAGCCGCCACGCACACCGCCCGATTCTCCATGTCCATACTGGTCGTAACCCCGCACGACAAAGCCCCAGTGGTTGAGCCGCTGCGCTAATGCGTCATAGCGCCAAGCGTATTCACCCAAACCATGCACCAAAAAAACCATGCCGCGCAGCGGTTGTCCGTCTTCCAATGGCCAATCTTGAAGCACCAAGTTGTCACCATCCAAAGCTACAAAGGTGGTGAGTGTGGAATCAGACACGTTTATTTGGCTTTCAAGACAATTTCTAGGGTCGATTGGGTGTTGCCAATTAATTCGGCGATTAAGCAATATGAAAGTGTAGAGCGAGGAGCTCGGTTCCACAAAATTTTGCAGCTAACGATCAAACCGTAGGAGGTTCATGGTCGATTAACATGGCATCATGCATCTCGTTTTACAGCGTTGGGGTTGGCTTGCTTTAGCTCAGATTGGTTGCCAAAATGCTTGCCGTCAACCCGGCTATTGGAATCGGGGACAATCGTCTCTTTTGTTTTGACCGTGATGAGCGGCCTGCTCAATTGTCTAATCTCTCAGTCCCCTTGTCCACGCCAGCGTCCCCCACAGAGAACCGCATGACCCCGCTGGAGCGGCGCGCCAGCCTCTCGCTGGCCTCTATCTTTGCCCTGCGCATGCTCGGCTTGTTTTTGGTCTTGCCGGTGTTTGCGCTAGAGGCCGCGCAGTACCCCGGGGGAGACGACCCGGTCATGGTGGGCATGGCCATGGGCATTTACGGGTTGACGCAAGGCCTGTTGCAAATTCCCTTTGGCATGGCCTCAGACCGTTTTGGGCGCAAGCGTGTGATCGTGCTGGGCTTGCTGTTGTTTGCGGCGGGAAGTGTCGTCGCGGCGCTGGCCGGTAGCTTGACTTGGCTCATCATCGGGCGCTCCATCCAAGGAGCGGGGGCTGTGTCGGCAGCGGTCACCGCGCTGCTGGCCGACCAGACCCGTGACGAAGTACGCACCAAAGCCATGGCGCTGGTCGGGGCCAGCATCGCGCTGATGTTTGCCCTGGCCTTGGTGCTAGCACCTGTGTTGGCTGCAGCCATAGGCTTGTCAGGTTTGTTTGCCCTCACTGCATCCTTGGCGCTGGGTGGTGTGGCGATAGTGATCTGGCGTGTACCGCCGGAACCCGCCAAACACAAGGACATGCCACGTGGCCGCTTGTCTGAGGTCTTACAACACGTCGCATTGTTGCGGTTAAATTTTGGTGTCTTCATTTTGCACGCGGTTCAGCTGGCCATGTGGGTGGCCATCCCTGCGCTACTGGTGCAGGCGGGTCTGGGCAAAGCACTTCACTGGTGGGTGTATCTGCCGGCCGTTTTGGCCTCCTTTGTGGTGATGGGCTTCACCCTGTTTCCACTGGAGAAGCGCGGCTACCTGCGAGCGGTCTTCCTCGGGGCGTTGGGTCTGATTGGTATTGTGCAACTGGGGCTCTTATGGGAGCTGCGCGCTGGACCTAGCATTGAGGCGTTGGCATTCTTACTCTTCTTGTTTTTCTGCGGCTTTAATGTGCTGGAGGCCAGCATGCCCAGTCTGGCTTCACGAATCGCCCCGACCCACGCGCGCGGCACCGCTTTGGGGGTGTACAACACCTTGCAGTCTCTCGGGTTTTTTGCGGGCGGGGCAGCAGGTGGCTGGCTGATCAAGCACACAGGTATGCAGGGATTGTTCGTGGCCTGCGCTATCGGCATGACACTTTGGCTGCTAGTGGCCTGGCCGATGAAGGCCCCCTCGCGGCCAAGCCCCAAGACTAGCGAGCCATTGCAAACCACCTGATTGTTTAACCAAGGATCTCCCCATGACCACCTCTATGTACACAACTTCCATCCCCGTTTTCAAACAAATGCTGGGCGGCCTGGCCGACGTTTTGCGCAAGGCCGAGGCCCATGCAGAAGCCAAAAAAATCGACCCCAACGCGCTGCTGCAAGCCCGCCTGTTCCCCGACATGTTCAACCTGCTGCGTCAAGTGCAGGTGGCGAGCGATTTCGCCAAGGGCGTGGCAGCGCGGCTGGCGGGCGTGGACGTGCCCAAGGTTGAAGACAAAGAGACGACTTTTGCCGAACTGCAAGCCCGCATTACCACGGTGCTGGCCTTCATGGACAGCCTGAGCCCCAGCCAGTTTGCCGACGCCGCCACGCGCGAGATCATCACCCAGGCCGGCACCCCCAAAGAGAAGCGATTCACCGGCCAGTCTTACTTGCTGAACTACGGCCTGCCGCACTTCTTCTTCCACACCACCACGGCCTACGCCATCCTGCGCCACAACGGGGTTGAGGTGGGCAAGAAGGACTACATCGGTACGTATTGAAAGCCACTATGACACTCCAAGTACTAGAAGCCCAAACGGGTGACAACCCCGTCGCCACCATCCTCATCATGCACGGCCTGGGAGCCGACGGGCGTGACTTCATCCCGATTGCCGAGCAGCTGGATTTGTCCAGCATCGGCCCGGTGCGCTTCCTCTTCCCCAGCGCACCCGAGATCCCCGTCACCATCAACGGTGGCTACGTCATGCCGGCCTGGTACGACATCCTCGCGGCTGACTTGGTGCGGCGCGAAGACGCGGCGGGCTTGCGCCAATCGCAGGCGGCGATTGAAGCTGTCATTGCGCATGAGACCTCACGCGGCATGCCTGCGAACCGTATCGTGGTGGCAGGCTTCTCGCAAGGTTGCGCCATGGCGCTGATGGTGGGCTTGCGCCATGCTGAAGCACTGGCGGGCATCGTGGGTATGTCAGGCTATTTGCCGCTGGCCGATACGGTTGCAGCGGAGCGTAGTGCGGCCAACCAAAGCACGCCCATCTTCATGGGCCACGGCACGCATGACGGCGTGGTGGCACTGCCCCGCGCCGAGGCCTCACGCGACGCGCTGGCCGCGCTGGGCTACACAGTGGACTGGCATCAGTACGCCATGGAGCACTCGGTGTGCCCGCAAGAGGTGGCTGACCTGGAAGCCTGGTTATTGCGCGTTTTGGCCTGACCCGCGCCAGGCCTCATTCCCGCGCCTTCTCCGTCATTCCCGCGCAGGCGGGAATCCAGTCACCGCCCCGACCGCCTGTAGCAAATTGCGAATCACGCTGCTATCGATGTTGCGAGTGATGAAGACAAGACGCGAGCCAGTGTCCGCACTCGGCCAATGGTCTAGCGTCACAGGCGGGTGAAAAATGTGCTGCACGGCCTGCACCACCACCGGCTGACCTTCGATGTTCACAATGCCTTTGACGCGCAGCAAGTCCGGCCCGCGCAGTGTGACCAGCAACTCCATCGCCGCAGAAAACGAGGCCCAGGTGAAGGGCGCATCGAAGCGCACGGACAGCGTGGCGATGGCCGGGTCATGGCGCGAGGTGCGCTGGCCCAGGTAGCGGCCCTGAGCCGTGTTGCCCCGCTCATCCGAGGCTTCGACAGGCTCAGCCCGAACGGAATCTGCACCTGAATCCACCAGCGACTCACCCAAAAAACTCAAGGTCAGCGCACTTGCGCGGGCCGAGGCCAAGCCCAGGCCGATCAGCTCGGACGGATCGACTTCACCATTCAATACGTGACGAATATCCGCCACCGGGTTGATGGCGGCGATGGCGGCGCTGAACTCACTCACCGTGGTCGGGTCGGCCAGATCACATTTGCTCATCAAGATGCGGTCGGCCAGCGCGATTTGCTTGACCGACTCGGGCTGGCTGTCCAACTGCCCCAAGCCATGCACCGCGTCCACCAGCGTGATGACGCCGTCCAGCCGAAACTGCGCACCCAGCAGCGTGTCGCTCACCAGGGTTTGCACCACAGGTGCGGGGTCGGCCAAGCCGGTGGTTTCGATCACCACGCGGTCAAAGTCCAGCACCTGCCCCATGTGCCGTTGTGAAAACAGCTCACGCAAAGTCTCTTGCAAATCAGTGCGGACCGAGCAGCAAATGCAGCCATTGGCCAGCAGCGTGATGTTCTCCGTCGCCATGGTGATCAAGTCGTGGTCAATGCCAATCTCCCCCACCTCGTTGATGACCACAGCCACCCGGTTCATGTCGGCATGTCGCACCAGCTTGGAGATCAGCGTGGTCTTGCCGCTGCCCAGAAAACCGGTGATGAGGGTGACGGGAATCTTGCCCGCCAGGGGGTCGCGTTGGAAGGTCAAATGTTCATCTCAAGGATATAGAGCCCACCCGTGAACCGATCCACCGTGTACACGATGCGGTTTTCATCGACGAACACATCGTTGAGCTGAATCGCGCCAGCGGGCGAGAGCTTGGGCGCGCCGGGCACGTAGTAGGCGATTTCTTCCACGGCAAAGGGGTTGCTGGTGTCATAGACGCGCACACCGGCGTTGAAGAAGGTGCCGACGATGATCGTGTCGGAGCGAAACGAGCCGGGGCCGGGCAAGTTCTCATGCAGGTTGTGCGCGCCAAAGCGGCCACCGCGTTTGGCAAAGGCCTCCACCGGGGGCGCGGGGAAGGTGCTGATGGGCACGGGATTGGCTTCATTGCGTGCGTCCACCACCCAGACCAGCTTGGGCCAGTCGGCGCCGTTGTCCAGCACGCATTCATCGCTCACGATCCACAGGCCGCGCTCTTTGAGTGGCAGCACGGTGTGGGTGAAGCCGTTGAACGGGGGTGAGTGGTTCCACTTGGAGACGACCTTGATGTTGCTCAGGTCGCTGATGTCGAGCACCAGCGCGCCGCCGTCGATGTAGCCCACATAAGCCCGGTCGGGTTGATCGGGGAAGACGTTGGTGTTGTGGGTGCGAAAGCCCATGTCAAACGGCGCGGGCAAGCGCGGCGGCGGCGGGGCGCTATCGCCCACGCGCGTGCCGGGGTACCACCAGCGGCCCACCTCCACCGGCTTGGAGAGATTGGATACATCCAGGATGCGGTAGAACTGATCGTCCAGCGGGTTGGTGGGTACAAAGTCGCCCGAACCGGCCGACATGTGGATGGTTTTGCCATCGACAAACCACACCGCGTGCACGCCGCGCGAATGCGGGCCTGAGCAGTCAAAGTGAGAGATGAGGCGCGGCGACTCGGGCGTGCTGATGTCAAACAAATCCACCCCCGCAGGCTTGAGGCCAACGACCTGGGTTTGGTAGGCCACGGCCATGATGTTGCCCACCACGTCCAGCGAGTTGGAGCGCACTTTGGCGTGCGGCAAATCGGTCTGCACGATCAGCTTGGGGTTGCGCGGATCGGTCACATCCACACCCGAGAAATTCTTGGGCGCGCCCTCATGCGCGAGCCACATGATGCGGCGGCCATCACCCGTGAGCTGCATGGCCATGCCTTCGCCCAAGCCGCCAAAGCCTGCCAGCTCGTGGTGGGCCAGCAGCTTCATGTTGTGGGAAAGAGTTTGGTCGGCGCGACCGGCCGGTTGCGGTGCTTGAAACATTACTCTCCCTTGATGTTGTTGTCGGCCACCAACTTGGCGTACTTGGCATGCTCTGCAGCCATGAAGGCTTTGAATTCGTCTTGTGAACTGGCCATAGCCTCCACACCCAAACCAGCGAAGCGGTCTTTCAGATCCGGGTCGGCCATGACTTTGACCAGCGCTGCATGGTAGCTGTCCACCACCGCCTTGGGTGTGCCGGTAGGCAAGTACACGCCCCACCAGTTGAGTGCGGCCAAGGGCAGACCAGCTTCAGTGAAAGTGGGAATGTCGGGGTACAGAGGTGAGCGCTGGGCACTCGTGATGGCCAGTGGCCGAAGGCGACCACTCTTGATGTGCTGCGACACCGGCAAGGCATCAGACACCAACATTTGCAGGTGCGAACCCAGCAGGTCATTGACCGCAAGACCGCCTCCCTTGTAGGCCACGCCGATAAGTTTGACGTTGGCCTGGCGCATGATCATCTCGCCCGCCAGGTGCGACATACTCCCCGGGCCGCTGGTGCCAAAGCTCAAGGCCCCGGGCTTGGCTTTTGCCGCAGTCAGCAAATCGGCCAGGCTTTTAAAGGGTGAGCTGGTGGGCACAACCAAGATGTTGGGCCCGGTGGCCACCAAGGAGACGGCGATGAAGTCCTTCTCCATGTTGTAGGGCACTTTGTTGATGATCGGGTTGACCGACGCGGGGCCGAGGTTGCCGATGACAAAGGTGTAGCCATCAGCCGCTTGGCGCGCGGCAAACTCCATGCCGATAGAGCCAGCCGCACCGGGCTTGCTCTCGATCACCACCGGCTGCCCCCAAGCCTCGCTCAGCTTTTGCCCCATGATGCGGGCCATCAAATCGGAGCTGCCACCAGCGGGGTAGGTCACGATGAGCTTGACGGGTTTATTGGGGAAAGCTTGTGCCTGAGCACCGGCATGGCCCAGGCCCGCAGCGGCCAGCACGAGTGCACTGCCGCCGACTACAGACTTCAAAAACTTAAACACTTGTTTCATGTCATCTCCTTGGGTTGAGTTAACTTCAAAATTGCTACGCTTTGATCTTCAATAACTTCATGGCATTCAGGCCTTCAATCTGCCGCCGCTGATCGGCAGGCAGGCGCTTGACGGCGCGGATCAGGCCGAGCGGGTCGTCTTCGCCCATGTCGTAGGGGTAGTCGGTGCCCAGCAAGACGTGGTCGGCACCGTAGCGGTCGATCAGGTTTTTGAGCATCGCCGGGTCGAAGGTGATGGTGTCGAAGTAAAACTTCTCCAGGTAGCTGGAGGGCTTGCGCTTGATGACGGTACGGCAATCAGGGCGGGCCTTCCAGGCGTGGTCCATGCGGGCCCAATAGTGGGCGATGAAGCCGCCGCCGTGCGCGGCGATGAACTTGATCTTGGGGTTACGCTGCACCACACCATCAAAGATCAAATGGCTGACGGCGATGGTGGTGTCCAGCGGGTTGCCGATGACGTTGTTGAAGTAGTGGTTGGTCAAGCGCTCGCCCTGGGTGAAGCCCAGCGGGTGCATGAAGATCACCACGCCCAACTCATTGGCTTTGGCAAAAAACTTCTCCAGCCCGAGCTTGGGGTCGGTCAAGTTCAGGCCATTGACGTTGGTGTTGATCTCCACGCCTTTGAGGCCGAGTTTTTTCACCGCGTACTCCAGCTCTTGCACCGCCAACTCCGCGTTTTGCAAGGGTACGGAGCCCATGCCGACGAAGCGGTCGGGGTGCGCGGCCACCAGCGCGGCAATGCCTTCGTTCACCTCGCGCGCCAAGCTGGCACCCAGGTCGGGCTCGGTGAAATAAAAGTAGTGGTAGGGCGCGGGGCACACGGCCTGAATGTCCACACCCATGCGGTCCATGTCGGCCATGCGCTGCTCGATGCCCATCAGCTTGGGCGCGCGGTCTTTCATTTGCTTGACGTTGGTTTCGTTCGTCAAGGCGTTGGCAAACGTCACCGTGGGGTCGTACTTGGCGGCGTTGAGGTGGGCGGTTTTCTGGTTCACCACCGGGTTGAGGTAGTGGCAATGGATGTCCACTATTTTGGATTTGCCCTTGCTGTTTTTGACGATGGTTTGGGTCTTGGCCACGGGCTTGGCGCGCGTGGCGGCTTGGCTCTTGGCGTTTGATGCTGTGCCAGGCTTGGTGTGGTTGTGGTTGGGGTCAGAGCATTGGGGGGCGCAGGTGTAAAACATGGGTTTTCCTTATCGGTTAATTGCAGCGTTAACGCGGGGCATGACTTCGGTGGCAAACAGTTCCATGGATCGCTGGCCCAGGGCCGGGTCCATCCAGTCGTGGCAGGCGTAGAGCAGGTTGCCGAAGTCGCCCACGTGCTCGCGGAAGGCCAGGATCTGATCGACGACGGAATTCACCGTGCCGGCCAGCACCAATTTTTTCGTCACAAAGTCGGGGGTGACTTCGCTGTCGGGCATGGCTTGGTCGGTCTTGAACAGGTTGCTGCGGCCACCGCCCACCAGCTTGCGCACCAGTTGCTTGAAGTAGAAATGGTAGGGGCCACCCTCTTCCAGCGCGTAGCGCTTGGCCGTGGCTTCGTCGTCCGCCACAAAGATGCTTTTGGCCACGCGCCACTCAGCAGGTGAGGCCACCGCGCCCACCGCAGCGCGCCCCTCGACGTAATTGGGCCAATGTGTTTTGACCCACTCGGGCATCAAGAAGTTGGCCGAGATGGGTTGCCAGCCGCGCTTGGCCATCTCAGTCACGCCCTTGGAAAACGGGGCCACCGCTGTGCCCACAATCAGCGGGTGCGGCCTTTGAAACGGCTTCATGATGTAGCCTTGGCCGATCTCGGGGATCATGGTTTTGGCGACCGATGTGTTCCAGAACTGGCCCTCGATGTTGTAGGGCGGCTCGGACTCCCAAATTTTCAAAATGGTGTTGATGCTCTCGACAAACATGGCGTTGCGGTCTTTGCCAAAGTTGCCAAACAGCTCTGCGTCCGACATCAAGCCACCGGGGCTGATGCCCATGATGAAGCGCCCTTGCAGCAGGTGGTCCAGCATGGCCGCGTTGGCGGCAATGGCGGCGGGGTGCGAGTTGGGCAGATTGAGTGTGCCGGTGCCCAGCATGATCTGCTTGGTCTCGGCAATCAAGCTAGCCAAGAAAATCAGGGACGAGGTGACGGTCTCGGCCGCGTCGGTGACGTGCTCACCCACATAGGCCTCGCTATAGCCCAGCTGGTCGGCCATGATGACGGCTTTGCGGTCTTCTTGCAAAGTCTGGCTGATGTTGCGACCGGGTGGGTGCAGGGGCATCATGAACATGCTGTATTTCATCGTGGCAATCCTTAGAGTTTGTGCAAATGATTTTTAGAAATTGACTTGGTCTGCGCCTTTGAGCGCGAGCATTTGGCGCGCCTCAGCGGGCGTGGCGATTTCAAGCGACAGGCCTTCAAACACCTGCCTGATTTTGCGCACCTGGGCGGCGTTGGATTCGGCCAACTGGCCCGGCCCAATCCACAGCGAATCTTCTAGCCCCACGCGCACGTTGGAGCCTTGTGCCGCGCCAAGTGTGGCGAGCGGAATCTGGTTGCGGCCCGCGCCCAAAATTGACCACACAAAGTCTTTACCAAACAAGCGATCCGCCGTGCGCTTCATGTGCATCAGGTCTTCGGGGTGTGCGCCAATACCACCGAGCAAGCCGAACACGCTTTGCACAAAGAAGGGCGGCGTGGCGAGTTTGCGATCCACAAAATGCGCGAGGTTGTAGAGGTGCGAAATGTCGTAGCACTCAAACTCAAAGCGCGTGCCATTGGCCGTGCAAGAGGTGAGCACGTATTCGATGTCGGCAAAGGTGTTTTTGAACACCAGGTCGCGGCTGTTCTCCAGGTGCGTGCGCTCCCACGCGTGCTTGAATTCTTTTTGCCGATCCAGCATCGGGTACAGGCCAAAATTCATCGAGCCCATATTGAGCGAGGCCAGCTCTGGTTTGTAGTGGTGCGCCGGGCGCAGCCGCTCGGCCACGGTCATGTGCGGGCTGCCACCCGTGGTGATGTTGATGACGGCGCTGGTCTTGGCCTTGATCTCAGGCAAGAACTGCGCAAAGGCGGCGGGGTCTTGTGTGGGGCGACCGTCTATAGGGTCACGCGCATGAAGGTGAATGACCGCCGCGCCCGCCTCAGCCGCACCAATGGCCGCAGCGGCCACTTCGTCCGGCGTGACCGGCAGATGCGGCGACATAGAGGGCGTGTGGATCGCGCCGGTCACGGCACAGGTGATGATAACTTTGCGGGGTTGGGCCATGGTGTGGTTTGTGAAGTTGCGCTGTTGATCGTTTAGTCGGTCACTTGATCGAAGCGGTTTTGTTCGTGAACAGGTGAGTTGACGCCGGGTTTTTGTACGCCTCGGCACTTGGGGTAAGTAGCTTCGCGAATGTCCCCCGGCCTGCGGCATCCTCCTTGATTTCGCTACGCCACTCACCCCAAGCGCCGAGGCAGCGAGCAGGGTGGGTGTGCGACGAGACTGGATTCCCGCCTTCGCGGGAATGACGAGAATGACGAGAGAAACCGGGGTGACGCGGGGTGCTCGCAGGATCAGGTCGGTGGCGCGCTCTGCGCAGCGACATCAAGGTGGAGGCCGAAGGCCGGGGGACAGTCGCGGAGCAGAGTGCGCCGCCGACATGATCCCGTGATGACATAGCGCGTAATGACTCTGCCCGAGATGACTCCCCGCGTGATGACCGATCCCGCTCGATACCAGCAAGACGCAAGGTAAGCAAAAGATCACGAGTCATCATCAAAGGCAACATCAATGAGCAGAGGCCAGAACCACACCAGCACGCGCCAACAACCCCGCGTCATTCACCGACAAGTCGCTGCCCATGAGGTCTTGCGGCACGGTGTCGGCCAGCCAGGCTATCAGGCCTGCGGACACGCTGGGTGGTGCGAGTTTTTCTTGCGGAATGCGGCTGATTTCGTTCACGCCCTGGGCGCGAATCAGGCCTTGCATGGCGGTATCGACCAGGCCGGGTTGCAGGCTGTAAACCGAGAGGCCTTCTTTCCCGTATTCGTTCAGCACCGAGCGGCTCATCATGAGCAAACCTGCTTTGGAGGTGCAATAGGCTGACCACCCATCGCGTGGTGTGTGCGCTGCACCGGTGGAGACATTCAGCACCACACCTTTGCGCTGCAACAACTCGGGCAGTGCGGCGTGGATGATGTTGTACGGGCCGACCAGATTGACCTGCATGGCGCGTGCCCACTGCGCGGGGTCGGTCTGCGCTAGCGGCGCTTGCGGTTCGATCTGGCCTGCGTTGTTGATGACGATGTCGATGCGACCCCATGCCTTGAGCACGTTGGTCACACAGCGCTGAACTGAGGCGTAATCGGCCACATCGCAGACCTCGATGCGGCACGCCACACCCAGGGCGCTCACGGCATCCGCAGCGGCTTGCGCGGCCTGCGGGTCACGCACGGCCAGCACGGGGGCAATGCCTCTTTGCGCTAGGGCTAGGACGGTGGACGCGCCAATGCCGCGTGCCGCACCGGTGACAAGTGCGACGCGACCCGTGGGCAAAGAAGCGGTAGTGCTCACGACAGTGGGTTGCCGGTATCGGGCGCCAGGCCAGCGGCCTGCACACCTGCGACCGAGCAGATTTCATCGTTGTCAGACGTGTCGCCCGAGATGCCGACTGAACCGATGATTTGCCCTGCGGCATTGCGGATCAACACACCACCCGCCACCGGCACCATGCGGCCATTGGACATGGCGTTGAGGGCGGTGAAGAAGGTCGGCACTTTCTCGGCACGGCGCGACAACTCGCGCCCACCAAAGCCCATGCCCAGCACGCCCCAGGCTTTGCCAATGGCGACCTCCGGGCGGAGCAGGCTGCAATCGTCTTCACGCAGGAGCGCTTTGAGTTGGCCCCCGGCGTCGAGCACGGCCACGGTGAGGGGGGCGAAGTTGAGGGCGCGGCCTTTTTTCAGCGCCGCGTCGGCGATGATTCGGGCTTGGTCTAAAGAGATTGAGTTCACTCTGTTGTTCCTTGTTTATTTCAAAACACCGTGCGCCCTGAGCTTGTCGAAGGGTTGCAAGGCTTCGATAAGCTCAGCCCGAACGGGCTGGGTTTATTTAGATTCGGCTTTAACACCGGCGCGCAAATGCCGCGCCCACTCTTCCAGCACATCGCAAACAGCCGCGGTGTCCTGGTTGCCCAGGCCCTTGGCCATGGCGGCGGTGTAGTAGGCGGCGGATGCGGCCAGCAGCGGTGTGGGGCAATCGAGCTTGGTGGCGTACTCGGAGATGATCTTCATGTCTTTCTGCCAGATCGACACCTTCATGCCGGCGGGCTCGTACACGCCCTCCACCATCATGGGGCCGCGCACCTGGAACATGCGCGAGCTGCCTGCGCCGTCGCCAATCACCTTGTAAATCATGGCCGGGTCCAGGCCAGCCTTCATGCCCAGCACAAAGGCTTCGGCGGTGGAGACGTTGTGAATCGCCACCAGCAGGTTGGCCACATATTTCATCTTGCTGCCGTTGCTGAACTCACCCACGTAATGGTGCGAGCGGGCAAAGCCTTCAAACACGGCGATGCAGCGCTGCACGGCTGCCTCGTCACCGCTGGCATAGACCGACAAATCTCGCGTCAGCGCCTGCGCGCCGGTGCCGCTCAAGGGGCAATCCAACATCGTGATGGCGCTGCCGCAGCGCTCGCGGTTGCGCTCTTTGTCTTCAATCGGCAAGGTGCTGGACTCGATCAAGATCAAGCCTTGGCGGCCTGAGGCCAGCAGGCCGCTGATGCCTTCATCCAATGCTTTGACACTGGGCAGAACGCTGACGATGATGTCCACCTTCTCGGCCACCTCACGCTGTGAACTGGCGATCTCGCCACCGGCTTTTTTGAAATCGGCCAAGCGGCCTGCATCCACATCAAAACCCACGACCCTGAAGCCCGCTTTGAGCATATTGCCCGACATGGCCGAGCCCATGATGCCCAAACCCAAAATTCCGACTGTGATTTGCATGTTTGTTTCCTGATAAGTTGAAAGAGGTTTTAGTGTGTTCGCCCGCGCATAGCCGCCGGGTGACCTGGCAAGTTAAATGACTTGCCCGTATTCACAATCTGGTCGCCATCCACCCGCAAGATAGAGATGTCGCTGTCCATGAAATTGCCCACGTAGATGTAGCGCCCGTCTTGGCTGAAGACCGCGCCTTCGGGCAGGCCGCGCACCTCCACCTCATTGCTGCGCGTGACTTTTTTGCCGTCAATTTTGAGCGCCACCACGGTGGCATTTCGGTTGTAGAAGAAGGCGGTTTTAGACACGTTGGTGCCGCGCAACAGCACGGCTACCGCAAGCTTGCCGGTCGGGCTGATGGCCAAGCCTTCGGGCGCGTCACCCACCACCACTTTGTCAATCACGCGCGGGGGATTGGACTCGATGTCAATCACACTGACCGTGTCCACATGGCCGTCAGACGCACCCGAATTGCCGTTGTCGGCGGAGAGCGCCAGCTTGCCATCCGGCGTGACGTCCACGTTGTACGGCCAAAGGCCCACCGTGACATCGAGCTTGTTGTACGTGACCTTCTCGCCATTCACATTGAGCATGGCAATTTTGTGGCCAGGGAACTTGGCGGCCAAGGCGCGCTTGCCGTCGGGCGTGAAGCGCACGTGGGCCACCTGCTCGCCCATGGCCACTGTATCGATCAACTCGACCTTCTTGCCAGCAATACGCAGCACGCTGATGGAGTTGTCGGTGCGGTTGGCGATCAGCGCCATCGTGCCTGCGGCGTTGATGGACATGCCTGATGGCTGCTTGCCCACGGCCAGCGTCTGAATGACTTTGGGCGGGTTAGCCGTGAGATCAATGACAAACACACGGTTGTCAGGCACCAGCTTGCGCACACCTGCTTCGGTGACCATGTTCATGGAATTGGCGACCAAGGCCAATCCCTCATCGGGGGTGATCGCCAGATTCACCGGTGGCCCAGCGATGGTGTTGGGAATGGGCAGGTTGGCAATGATCTTGGGAGCCAGCGGGTCAGTGCCAATGTCGAGGATGGACACCGTGTCCCTGCCCGCGTCGGACAGGATGACCTTGCCTGCATCATCCCAACTTTGCTTTTCATCATTGGCCACCAGCATCAGCTCGCGTTTGCCGGGCGGCGGCGTCATGTTCGCGCAACCCGCAAGAACGGCCAAACCCGTCAGGGCGGCAATGGCAATACGCAAGTTCATGGTGTGAGCCTTTTAGTTGAATTCAGCCGAATGTAACCCTCTTCTCCCCTCTCAAAACCCCGCCCAAGGGTTTAACCCTATGCAGATTTTTCGACGTGCTTTTACTATTCAGCGATCTTTATTCTGACAGCCCGCTGTGCGCTGCATATGAGAAAAATTCAACCCCAAGAGACACAGACGCAATGAACCAACACACTCCGACCCAAGACACCACACCCGAAGGCTCACGCCGAGGCTTTTTGACCAGCACCGCTCTCGGTGCTGTGGCGGCCACCACGGCTGCGTTGAGCACAACGCCCGCGCAAGCGCAAGCCACCCGAGCAGCCCCCACGGCCGAAATCGTTGGCAAAGAACACTGGGCGATCAAGAAGGCCGGGGGCCAAGACGTGCGCCTGTTCATGTGGAACAAAAAACTGCGCAACCCCAGCGCAGCCCCGGCGCGTGGCACGCTTATTTTTGTGCACGGCTCTTCGGTTTCATCCACCCCTGTGTTTGACCTGCAAATCCCCGGGCGCATTGAGGCATCCACCATGGACTGGTTCGCGCGGCTGGGTTACGACACCTGGTGCTTTGACTGCGAGGGCTATGGCCGCTCTGACAAAACCCGCAACATGAACGCCACCATCGCCGACGGGGCCGACGACATCACGGTGGTAAGCGAGTACATCTTGAAGACTTCGGGCAGCAAGAAAGCCCTGTTCTATGGCTCATCCTCAGGCGCTCTGCGTGCCGCCCTGTTCGCACAACGCCACCCCGAGCGCGTGTCACGCTTGGCCTTGGACGCCTTTGTGTGGACCGGTGAAGGTAGCCCTACCCTGGCCGAGCGCAAGAAAAAACTGGACACCTACCGCGCCAACAATCGCCGCCCCATCGACCGCACCATGATCCGCAGCATCTTCACGCGCGACCACCCCGGCACCAGTGATCTGACCATTGTTGACGCCTTTGCCGACGCCGTGCTGGCGCTGGACACGTCCGTGCCCACGGGCACCTACATCGACATGTCAGCCAACTTGCCGGTGTGCGACCCCGAGAAACTCAACGTACCCACGCTCATCATGCGCGGCCAGTACGACGGCATAGCCAGCCTGCAAGACCTGACCAACTTCTTCGCCAAACTCCCCAACGGCGACAAGCAATTCATCGTCATGCCCGGCATTGCGCACACCAGCACGCGCTCGAAAAACTTTGCACTGGTGTACCACCTGCTGGAGGGATTTTTCAGTCAGCCTGCGCCGGTTTATACGGGGGCTTAAAGCCAACCGTCACCCCGCTAGCCGTCATCCCCGCGAAGGCAGGGATCCAGACCTCAATTAATCCCACCCGGAATGCTGGCAGCCACCGCGCTGAGTTTGGCGGTTTCGGTGCGGATCTGATCCACCAAATACTCGGGCGAGCTGCCGACGGGCGACAAGCCCATGTCGGCGAAGAGTTTCTTCACGTTGGGTTCGGTCAGTACCTTTTTAACCGCAGCATTGAGCTTGAGCTGGATGTCTGCCGGCAAGCCTTTGGGGGCCATCAAGCCCACCCAATACGTCAAGTCGTAGCCGCTTAAGCCGGACTCGCTGATCGTGAGCGCGTTGGGGTAACGCGGGTCGCGCGCGGCGCTGGTGGTGCCGAGCAGGCGTACTTTGCCGCTGTCGATGTGGGGCTTGGCCTCACCCGCAAAAATCACCTGGCAGTTGCCCGCCAACACGTCCAGCATGCCTGGACCTGAGCCCTTGTAGGGGACGTGCACCATATCAATACCGGCCATGGACTTGAACACCTCGCCCGCGAAATGCAGGCCGCTGCCGGGCCCGGAGCTGGCGTAGTTGAGTTTGCCGGGGTTGCTCTTGGCATAGGCGATGAGCTCGCCCACCGTGCGCGCGGGTACGGCCGGGTTGACCACCATCAGCAGGCCGTAAGAGCCGATCAACGATATGGGGGTGAAGTCTTTGATAGGGTCGTAGCTCAAAGATTTCTCGGTGACCGCCATGTAGGTGTGCGTCCCGTTGGTGGTGAGGAGCAGGCTGTAGCCGTCAGGGGCCATTTTGCTCAGGGCATCGACACCAATACGGCCACCGCCACCGGCGCGATTTTCAATCACAAACTGTTGCTTGAGTTCTTGTGAAAGTGCCTCGGCAATGACGCGCGAGCTTTGGTCAGAGAAGCCGCCCGCCGCATAAGGGACGATGACGCGAATCGGCTTGGTGGGGTAGGTTTGAGCGAGTGCTGCGGAGGCACTCAGGAAACACAGGGTTGCTCCGCTCACTGTGAGCATCAACGCGTGACGCATTGTGTGTAAAAAATTGACTCGTGGAACCATCATGTGCAAGTCTCCGGTTGGCTAAACGTTTGAGCAGTTGTCCTTCACTTTGCTTGTCACCACATGCCGTGCCGCGAGGTAGGCGAACACAAAGCCCGGCCCAATCGTGATGCCGGGGCCAGTGTACACACCGCCCATGATGGAGTGCATGTCGTTGCCTACGGCGTACAGGCGGGGGATGGCTTGGCCGTCTTGGTTTAGCACGCGGGCATCGCCATCGGTGGCCAGGCCGGTGGAGGCACCGATGTCACCGGGGTAGAGCTTGACGGCGTAGAACGGCGCGATTTTTAGCGGGCCCAAGTTGGGATTTTTGCCACCCGCTGTGGCATCGCCGATGTTGTGCTGGTAAGCGGTTTCTCCGCGATGGAAATCGGGGTCAATGCCGCTTTCGGCGTAGCTGTTTATCTTGCTGATACTGGCTTCTAGGCCTGTGGCATCGACGCCTAGTTTTTGCGCGAGTTCCCTGAGGGTTTGGCCTTCGGTCAGGTAGCCATCGGCGATGAACGGCGCCAAGCCCTTGCCACCGGGGCGCACCATACCAATGCCGTATTTGAGCAGGGCTTCTGCATCGCAGATCAGGTAGGCCGGGATGGCTTTTGTAGTTTTGTTAGCCTCTTGCATGGCCAGCGCAAACAGGTGGTAAGAGGTGCTCTCGTTGACGAAGCGCTGACCCGCTTGGTTGACGGTGATCATGCCGGGCTTGGCGCGATCCATCACGAAGTGCGGGAACACGGCTTGCGTGCCGTCGCCGCGTTGCCTCAGAGATACGGGGGCCCAAAAAGCATTGGAGTTAACGGTGTCGCTAAAGTGCGCACCCAGACCACGCGCCAGGTCTTGCGCCGCGCCGGTGTGTCCCGGCGCGCCTGGGCACCAGGCCGGGTTGATGCCGGGCAGCATCGTCTGCCGCAATGCCGGGTGACGATTGAAGCCGCCGCTGGCGAGGATGACGCCGCCTTTGACCTGCACCGTTCGCCTCACACCGTTTTGCATCAGCGTGACGGACTCGACACCGTCTGCACCCTGCTTGATTTGGTCAACCGAGGTCTTGAGCGCCAGCGTCACGTTGGCCCGTTGCGACAGCGAATACAGCAGCCGCCCCACCAGTGCATTACCCATGACCAGCCGCGTGCCGCGTGGGTAGCGCAGCCGGTCTGAGGCGTGACGCAACAGCAGCTTGGCCGAGTGCTTGAGCGAGGCGAATGAGGTCGTCATGCCCAGCAGATGGTTGATGTCGGCGCGGTCTACCATCATGCCCCCGAGCACGGTGAACTCAGGGATGGGCGGACGCAGCAGCGCGAACTGCTCGCCCAGTAAGCGGCCATCAAACGGCAGGGGCTCTAGCGCGCGGCCATTTAGGGTGGAACCGTCCAACTCCGAGAGGTAATCGGGGTGCTTGGCACAGGCGCGAAATTTCACGGCTGAGTTGGCTTCGATGCGCTGCACGGCGAGCGCGCCGTTGTCTAAAAAAGCTTGGCGCAGGTGAGCGGGTGAACGCTCACCAATGGCGTTGTTCAGGTAGCGCGCCGCGTCGTTCAAAGTGTCGCTAGGGTTGACCGTTGCGCCATGGTGCGTGCCGGGGATCCAGGTGGTGCCTGCTGACATGGCCGTGGTGCCGCCGACATGTTCGGTGTGCTCCACCAGTAGCACCTTCGCGCCGTCTATCGCCGCGAACAGCGCTGCCGCTAAGCCTGCGCCGCCTGCACCGATGACCACCACGTCAAAGGCCGCGGTAGAGGGCAAGTCGCTGAGGTTTTTAAGCACTTGCATTTCAAGCCTTCAACAAAAAATCCACCATCAAATCCCGCACGCGGCCAAACATCTGTGTGCCCGTCACCGTGGCGCAACCCTTGGCACGCGCGGCGGCGATGAGCGAGGTGACGGCGGGCGCGGTGATGACGCAGCCGACGAACATGGCGCTCGTCAACTGGCTCACGTCCAGCGGGTAGGGGTCGGCCTCTTTCATGCCCACCGGCGTGGCGTTGACCACGATGTCAAAGCCGCTCGGGTCGGCGCTGCCGTGCGTGACCGGGCAATGATTCAAACCCGCAAGGCGCTCCACCAGTGTGGTGCGACGCGTGGTGTCTTCGTCATGAATGGCGAGATGACTCACGCCCGCCATCACCAACGCGTGCGCAATGGCCGAGCCCGCGCCGCCCGCGCCCACCAGCAGGGCGATCTTGCCCTCTGGCACGCAAGCTTGGTCGCGCGCGGCGGCGACGAAGGCGACACCATCAAACATGTCGCCATGCCAAGTTCCGTCCGCATTGCGACGCAGGGTGTTGACGGTGCGCAAAAAAGCGGCGCGCTCCGAGGTGCTGGCGCACAGATCAAAGCAGGCGAACTTGTGCGGCACGGTGGCGATGATTCCGTCTACGTTCTGTGCCAATGACACGCCCGCTAACCAAGCGGCCAGATCAGCCGGAGCGACGTGCGCGGGCATCACGTAGGCGTTGTGACCGCGCGCGTGAAAGGCCTGGCTCACGCCAGCGGGGGATTTGACCTGGGCAATCGGGTCGCCCACGATGAAGTGCACGCGGCTCGCGCCGCTTAAGGGTTCTGACATGGCAGATAAATTCCTGATGAATTGGCAAAATTTTATGCATCTTACATAAAATGGAATAGCATTCCACTTTTGTAATTCACACCCTATTCTCATGAGCAGCGTCTTAGACCGAACCCTGGCCATCCTGGAGCTGCTGACCCAGCATGGCCACGGCCTGGAGCTGGCCGCCATTGCCGATCAGCTGAAAATTCCGCGCAGCGGCGCGCACCGCCTGCTGACCGACTTGGTGCGTTGCGGCTATGTGCGCCAAGCGCGCGAGCATGGCGACTACGTGCTCACCACCAAGCTGGTCTCACTGGGACTGAGCTACCTCAGCAACACCGGCATCGTCGATATCGCCCAGCCCCTGTTGGATCGGCTGGCCGCAACATCGGGCGAGCTGGTGCGCCTGTCGGTGATTGACGGCGACCGGCTCACCTGGGTGGCGCGTGCGCAGGGTGCACGCCAAGGCCTGCGCTATGACCCCGACATGGGCAGCGACGCGCGCTTGAGTTGCTCTGCATCGGGTCAGGCTTGGCTGTTGGCCCTGTCAGACGAAGAAGCCATGGCGCGGGTGAAGCAGCAAGACCTGGGTACGCCCAAGGACTACGGCCCCAACGCGCCCACCAGCCTGACCGCGCTGATGACCCGCGTGAAGGCCGCACGCAAGCTCGGCTACAGCCTGACGCAAGAGACCTACACCGCTGGCCTGAACGCCATGGGCGCGCCGGTGCGATTGAAGGGTCAAGCGCCTATCGGCGTCATCACCATTGCCGGGCCGACGGTGCGGTTTACTGATAAAAAAATGCGCGCTCTGGCGGCTGAGCTGTTGGCCGTTGCGGCGCAGATGGCTGCGGCCAGCGGGGCTTCTCCGTTTTTTAGCAAGCGTTTGACTGACGCGGTTCACCCCGTTAAGGCCACGCCCATTTATGCGCCGTAATGTCAAGCATTGACGACGTTAATAACGCGGTCGATCTCATCGTCATCGGCTCCGGCGCGGGTGGCCTGTCGGCGGCGGTCACCACCGCGCACCTGGGCTTGAAAGTGTTGGTGCTGGAGAAAGAAGCCGTGCTCGGCGGCACTACCGCTTGGTCGGGCGGGTGGATGTGGCTGCCGCGCAATGCGCTGGTCCGCAAGGCCGGCCTGGACGAGCATGTGAGCGCACCGCGCCATTACCTGCACCACGAATTGGGTGACAAATTTGACGCCGCGCGCGTTGATGCATTTTTGCAGCACGCACCGCGCATGGTCGATTTCTTTCGCCACAACACGGCCGTGCAGTTCATTGACGGCAATGCCATCCCCGACTTTCATGGCCACAACCGCTATGCCGCCCGAGGTGGTCGCTCGGTCTGCGCTGCGCCCTTTGATGGACGTGAGCTGGGCGACAGCATCAAAGAACTGCGCGCGCCGCTGGACATGAGCACGCTGTGGGGCATGGGCATTGCGGCGGGTGCGGATCTGCGCCACTTCATGCAAGCACTGCGCAGTGTTCGCTCAGCGCTGTACGTAGCGGGCCGCGTGCTGCGCCACGCGCGCGACCTGCTCCTGCACGGAAGGTCTATGCAACTGGTGGCGGGCCATGCGCTGGCGGCGCGTCTGTTCAAATCAGCGCAAGACGCGGGCGTGCAGTGGCTGACCGGGGTGCAGGTCACGCGGCTGCTCCAGTCCGCTGAGGGCCGGGTCAACGGCGTGCATTTGAGCGATGGCCGCGTCTTCACCGCCACGCGCGGTGTGGTGCTGGCCTGCGGCGGTTGCCCGCACGACAGCGCGCGCCAGATGCAACTGTTGCCCTATGCGCAAGCGGCTGTGGCGCAATTCGGCGCGCCGCATTTTTCTGCCGCGCCCCACAGCAACACCGGTGACGGCTTGCGCTTGGGCGAAGCGGTGGGCGCGGTGGTGGACACCAGTCTCGTCAGCCCCATGGCCAACGCCCCGGTCTCCCTGGCCCCGCGTGCCGACGGCACGGTATGCCATTTCCCGCACCTGATCGAGCGCGGTAAGCCGGGCCTGATTGCCGTCACCGCCCAAGGCCAACGCTTTTGCAATGAGGGTAACAGCTACAACGACTTCATGCAGGCACTGTTCCGCGCCACACCCGAGGGCGCGTTGCCCACGGCGTGGCTGATTGTCGATCACGCTTTTTTGCGCCGCTACGGGCTGGGTGCTGTCAAGCCCGCGCCCATGCCCATGGGCCGCTGGCTGCGCAACGGCTACCTCAAGCGGGGCCGCACCATCGCTGAACTGGCACGTGCCTGCGGCATTGAGGCGGAAGGTTTGCAAGCCACCGTGAGCGCCTACAACCACCACGCCCGCCGGGGGTTCGACGCGCAGTTCCAACGCGGCGACACGCCCTACAACCGCCTTCAGGGCGATGCCAGCTACAAGGCGAATAAGCACTGGCCCAACCCCACCGTCGCACCCATTGAGCGCGGCCCGTTCTACGCCGTGCAGGTGCTGCCGGGCAGTCTGGGCTCGTTTGCCGGGCTGCGCGCCAACGCCCACGCGCAGGCACTCAATGCAAACGGGCAACCCATAGCAGGGCTGTATGTCAGTGGCAACGACATGGCCAGTGTGATGGGCGGGAACTACCCCAGCGGTGGCATCACGCTGGGGCCTGCCATGACCTTTGGTTTTATCGCTGCGCGACATGCAGCAGGCCATTTTTAGAACTGACATTGAAAGGAACCCATGTACTACGAACTCGCCACCATGACCCTGCCCTTTGGCACCGCAGGCCAAGCCGCCAACCAAGTCAAAACCTTCTGCGAAGAACCCCAGGCCCACGGTGAGTTGCTGGCCTGCTGGTTCACCGACATCGGCGTGCTGAACCAGATGATCGTGCTGCGCGGCTTCAAGACGCTGGACGATCTGAGCCTGGAGCGCGAGCGCACACAGCAACACGTTAGCCCCTTCGGTTGCGGCGATATTTTCCAAACCCTGGAACAGCACAGCTACCAGGGCTTCCCGTGGATGAAGCCGGTGCGCCCCAGCAGCGAGAGCGGCATCAGTGGCCCGGTGTATGAGATCCGCACCTACGGCATCAAGCCCGGCGGTGTGCAGGGCACGGTGGAGCTGTGGCAACAGTTCGTGCCGCTGCGCGACAAGCTCTCGCCCTGCTTGGTGGCCATGGTGGCGCTAGACGGCCCGCTGCGCTTCACCAACATCTGGGCCTATGACAGCCTGAACTCCCGCAGCCAAATCCGCGCCGACGCCGTGGCCCAAGGCATCTGGCCGCCCAAAGGCGGACCCGCGCTGCTGACCACGGCGATGACATCCACGATTGCGATGCCGACGGCCGTGTCGCCGATGAAGTGAATCTGTCATGAGTCGCATCTATTCCCTTGCGTACTTAACGTCGCACCGCTGTACCCCGCCCGAGGTCATCCGCATCGCCGCCGCTTGCGGCTACACCTATGCCAGCCTGCGCTTGTGGCCCAACGCCCCCGGCGGGCCGCAGCAACACCTGCTGAGCCAACCAGATGTGCTGCGCGAAACCGTGGCCGCACAAAACGACACGGGTGTGGGCCTGTTGGATCTGGAGCTCATTCGCATCAACGCCGACTTCAACCCCCACACCTGGGACGCGCTGTACGACGCAGGTGCGGCACTCAAAGCCAAGGCGATTCTGGTGGCCGGTGACGACCCCGATGAAATCCGCCTCACGGATAACTACGCCCGCCTGTGCGAGGTGATGCAGCCCTACGGCATGACGGCGGACCTGGAGTTCATGCCCTGGACGGCGGTGCCCGATGCCAAGGCCGCCCTGCGTATCGTCACCAACGCGGGTCGCCCAGCCAACGCGGGCATCCTGGTCGATGCGCTGCACTTTGGCCGCTCCACCAGCACGCTGGATGACATCCGCGCCATTCCGCGTGAGCTGCTGCACTACGCGCAACTGTGCGATGCCACCACCGCCGCGCAAATCGGCCGCCCCTTCACTGTGGATGAAATGATCCACACGGCGCGCTGTGAGCGCCTGCTCCCCGGCGAGGGCGGCATCGATGTCAAAGGCTTGTTCTCCGCCTTGCCCGCTGACTTACCCGTGAGCGTGGAGGTGGTGAACTTCGAACGCGAAAAAGCCATGCGTCCGCTAGCCTGGGCACGCGAGTGCCTGCAAATTAGCCGCCATTTTCTTGAACCTCAAACCTGATTCACTGCGAGCAACACCATGGACTTTTCACTCAACGACGAACAAAAAATGATGATCGATACCGTGCGTCGCTTCATCAAAGAAGAACTCAAACCGCTGGAAGACGAGATCGAGAACACGGGCTTTTTAGACCAAGCCAAAGCCACAGCGATTTATGAAAAATCTAAATCGCTGGGCCTGTACGGCATGAACATGCCCGACACGCTGGGCGGTGGTGGCTTGTCGAATATGGATCGCATCTTGTGCGAAGAGCAGTTCGGCCACACCAGCGACATCCTCATCCGCCGCGCCTTTGGCAATGTGTACGAGCCGCTGCTGCACTGCAAGGGCGAGCAGGTCGAGCGTTGGCTCAAGCCCGCTGTGGCAGGCACACGCACCTGCGCCATTGCCATCACCGAGCCGGGTGCGGGTTCGGACGCGGCGGGCATCAAGACCCATGCCAAAAAGACAGACACGGGTTGGGTGCTCAATGGCAGCAAGCACTTCATCAGCGACGGCGAGTGGAGCGACTTCTTTCTCGTCTCAGCCAAGACTGGGGACAAAGAAATCAGCATGTTCATGGTCGATAAAGGCTTGCCCGGCTTCACCGTCGGCAAAGACCAAAAGATGATGGGCCTGCGCGGCACCCCGCACGTGGAACTGTTCTTTGACAACGTGGCGCTAGAGCCCATGGCGCTACTGGGCGTTGAGGGCCAAGGTTTCAAGCTCGCCATGGGCGCGCTCAACGTGGTGCGCCTGGCGCAGGTGGGCGCACGTGCCGTGGGCAAGGCCACGCATGTTGCTGAGCTGTTGGTGAATTACGCCAACGAGCGCCACCAGTTCAACACCAAAATCGGCGACTTTCAAATGGTGCAACAACAGATCGCCGACAGCGTGATCGAGATCAACGCCGCCCGCTGGATGGTCTATCACGCCGCGTGGATGCTGGACCAGGGCCTGGACGCCCGCGAACAGATCGCCATGGTCAAAGTCCACGCAGCCGAAACCCTGGGCCGCGTGGTGGACCGTGCCGTGCAAATCTTCGGCGGTATGGGCTTTTGCAAAGAGCTGCCCATAGAGCGCTACTACCGCGACGCCCGCATCTACCGCATCTTCGACGGTACCAGCGAGATTCACCGAGGGGTGATTGCGAAGAGTGTGATGAGAAAGGGTGCGGGGTTGTTTGATTTGAATCGGTGAGCGATCTTGCTCAGTTCAACCGGGATAGGCCAACCTCTTGGTGCCAATCTGCAAACCCTTCATGGCTTGGGCAACGGCCTTGCGTTCCAGCTTGCTAGATTGCTCATAAATCCGAATTGAGCCTCTGTCCTGCGTTTGTCACCGGGGGTGCGTCCGCCGGGTGCGCATCTTGGGAAAAATGGAGGAATTCTGAATTCGATACGCTGGAGTCGACCTGCATCTCAAAGCTGAAGAAGCGGTTGCGGCCTTTGGACTTGGCGACGTATAGCGCCTCGTCGGCGCGCTTCAGCATGCCCTCGACTGTGGTGCTGTCGTTAGGCACGCAGGTGGTGATGCCGCCGGAAAGAGTGACATAAGGTGCGGCCACCGAGGCCGGGTGTGGCAGCGCGGCCCGTTCATACACGCGTCGAATAGCCCGCGCCAGCGTCATCGCACCGGACTTGGGTGTGTCCGGCAAGATCAACACAAACTCTTCGCCCCCATATCGTGTGGCTACATCACTCGGGCGGCGGCAAACCTGTTCCAGCAGTTTGGCAACCTGACTCAGGCACACGTCGCCCGCAGGGTGGCCCAGCGTGTCGTTGTAGGTTTTGAACTGATCAATGTCACACATCATCAACGTCAATGGGGTCTTGCTGCGCCGTGCCACTGCAATAGCATAGGCAATCCTGACATCGAAGCCACGCCGGTTCAACAAGCCGGTCAGCGTGTCGTGCTCGCTTAGATGCTGCAGATCACGATTGGTGGCGCTCAATTGCTCAGACAACTCTTGCATCCGATCCTGCATCACCCGGAGGCGGCACATGGCCCGAAGCTTGGCCGAAAGCACCACCGGAGAGACCGGTTTAACCAAATAATCGTCGCCCCCAGCGTCGATCGCGAGCGCCAAGTCTTCATCGTTGTCGCGACTGGAAAGAAAAATAATCGGCATCCATTGCCCGGCTTCGCGTTCGCGTAGCCGACGAGCGAGCCAGCATCCATCGTGCCCCGGCATCACCACGTCAAGCAAGGCCAAGTCAGGTCGATGTTGATCAAACAGAACGAGTGCCGAGATAGCATCTGCGGCCTCAATCACCTGATGCCCGGCCAATTTGAGCAAATGAGAAAGATACGCACGCACCGCTTTGTCGTCGTCAACCAACAAGATCGTGAGTTCAGTGAGTGATCGAGTGAACATGGGGCATGAGTGGATGTTTATTAGGGGTGTACTACTTATCGGCATGGAGATTCGAGACTTAAGCAATGGTCGGCATTAGAAACACGAGACACATTTAAACTAGGCCCGCGAGTTCAATTCAGAAGTGCTGCTCTCCGCCTCAAGAGCGCGGTCTACGTCCGCAACTTGGGCGGCGCTGGAATCACCGGTGCGATTGAAGATCCTTTTACAACGGCCATCGAAGTCTGAACTGCATTGCGTCAGCTTCAACTCTGATACTTATTGTTGAAATTTTCCATTTGTAGCATCAACCAATTGAATACACTGAATCGATGAGCTCCTCCCCTCAACTGCGAGCTTTGCTGAACTGCCTCACGTCCTATTTCTGGAGCGGAGATGTCATGCGCAGTCGACGCGTAAGTGATGTCGTACTGACTGGCCGGGTTGACATCCCTGTACCGCCTTCAAGACTAATGGCCGATTGGCAAAGAGAAATATCGTTGCGTCTGGAGTTGGAGCCCGGCGACGTCGAGACCTTACCTTTGGCACGTGCGCGCATGCGTTGGCCAGAGTACAGCCACTGCGTGCAGGCCGTGACTGAATGGATGAACGCGCTCGGACTGCCAGAGGTGCTGGCCACCAGTGACGTGGCCTTGATGGCCTGCCGGGGTGCCCGGTACCACCATGACGGCGCGCAATATGGCGGCGCGGCTTTTTGCAATCTCTTCCTGTGCGAAGACCGAGGGCAGGATTTGCATTTTCCCGCTACGGGTCATCGCATCCCCTTGGTCAGAGGCACTGTGGTGATCTTCGATACAGGCCAGCCGCACGCCGTGATTGCGCGCAGCAGCAGCGGCTTTGAGGTGGCCGACTTCCCGCTCGAGCAAGATTGCACGCAGGTGTTCCTGACCTGGGAGCTTCCCATTGAGCATGCCGCTATCAGCCAAGCACTTCAGATCGACTTCGACACTGAATCTTCAAGCCCCTTGCAGCTCGATGAAGAGCAAGTCTGGCTGAACGGTGCGCGGGTGAGTGTGTGCCCGGATACGGGTCAGTGGTGCAGCAGCTTGGAAACCAGTGGCAAACCCAACATGACAGAACCAATCGCAACATGACCCACGCCGTAGCCCGTTTGCGCGCCTCACGTTTAGCGCGCAGCGTCAAACCCTTCCTCGCCCGTGGCGGTCCGCGTGGGGAGCGCTGCGCGGGTTGTCGGCTGCTGCCTAGCCACTGTCTGTGTGCCTTATGCCCTTCTGTGCCCACGCGGGCGGGCATGTGCCTGCTGATGGCCGACATTGAGCCGCTCAAGCCCAGCAACACGGGTTGGTTAGTTGCGGATGTGGTGGCTGACACCTTTGCTTTTGGTTGGACGCGGACTGAGGTTGACCCTGCTTTATTGGCGCTATTGGCTGATGCGCAGTGGCAGGGCTATGTGGTGTTTCCGGGGGAGTTTGTGACACCTGAGCGGGTGCTCACTGCGCTGCTGACCGCTGATACGGTTGCCGCCCTTGGCCCGCCGCAGCAAGCGGCTAAGCGCCCGCTGTTCATCCTGCTGGACGGCACCTGGGCCGAGGCGCGCAAGATGTTCAGCAAAAGCCCCTACCTCCAGCATTTGCCAGTGCTGAGTTTGCAGCCCGATCAGATATCCAACTACCGCCTGCGCCGCTCCAAGCGAGACGACCACTTTTGCACCTCCGAGGTGGCCGCGTTATGCCTGGCCTTGGCCGCTGAGGCGCACGCCGCTGAGGTACTGGACGCTTACCTGGACGTGTTCACCACCCACTATTTGAACGCCAAGCAGCAGCTACCGGTGAACCTGGATGATGCTGCCCACCAGCGTTTGCGCGCACTGTGTGGGCCGGGCAGCGACAATCAGGCTTGATGCAAAAATTTCCGAGGCAAGCTTGCCCCAACTTCAAAGCCCGCCCATGACCCAAGACACTCCCCAACCCAACGACACCTCAGACCCCGCACTGTGCGACTCCTGCGCCGGTGTTCAGCAAAACTGGCGCCGCGCCAAAGGCCACCCCGAGCTGATGCAAGGCACCAACCGCAGCGTGGAACACAGACACGGCACGGTCACCATCACCCGCTACCGCTGCGAGCGCTGCGGCACGCTGTGGGACTACGAGAACAACAAGGTCAACCGCCATGCGGGCTGGTCGGTGGTGGGCAGCCCCAGCACCAAATGAGTCTCTTGAGACAAGCCCCATGAAAGCACCACCCCGTCTGCAATCCCTGATCGAAGAAGGCTTGATCGACAGCGTGGTGCGCCAGCTCATGAGCGGCAAAGAGGCCATGGTGTTTGTGGTGCGCTGCGGCGACGAGACGCGCTGCGCCAAAATTTACAAAGAAGCCACGCAGCGCAGCTTTCGCCAGGCGGTGGACTACACCGAGAACCGCAAGGTCAAAAATTCACGCTCCGCCCGCGCCATGGCCAAGGGCAGCAAGTTTGGCCGCCAAGAACAAGAAGCGGCTTGGCAGAGTGCCGAGGTCGATGCGCTCTACCGCTTGGCCGCTGCGGGCGTGCGCGTGCCGCAGCCCTACAACTTCTGTGACGGCGTGCTGTTGATGGAGCTGGTGACCGACGCGCAGGGCGACGCGGCCCCGCGCCTGAACGACGTGCACTTCACGCCCGAGCAAGCCCGCACCCACCACGCCACCTTGATTGCCGAGGTGGTGCGCATGCTGTGCGCGGGTGTGGTGCATGGGGATTTATCGGAGTTCAACATCTTGCTGGCGCACAGCAGTGATGTGAATGGTGAAGGCGTGGATTTTCCCGTCATCATCGACCTACCGCAGGCGGTGGACGCAGCCGGTAACAACCACGCGCAGCGCATGCTGCTGCGCGACGTGGGCAATCTGCGCGACTTCTTTGGCCAGTTCGCCCCCGACTTGCTGGCCACCGATTACGGCCCCGAGATGTGGGCCCTGTACCAGAGCGGCCTGCTCACCAACGAGACCCTGCTGACGGGCAGCTACCAGCGCACCCAGGCCGACGTGGACGTGGGCAGCCTGATGCGCGAGATTGACGACGCGCGGGCCGAAGACGCAGCGCGGCGGTTGCGTATGCAAACGACCTCAATGGCTTGAAGTCAGCGGGCAATTACGCTTAAATTTTCAATCGCAATGGCCCGAAATTCGACCGATATCCGCTCATCTGCGCCTACAGCTTGCCAAAACACCTGTGCCAATGCCCGGGCTTGCGCCCACTCAGGCAGGGTGGCGGCAGTGGCTTGCATCGGGCGGCTGGCAAAGTCGCGCGCCACCAGCTCGCCCCCCACCGGGGCGTAGAGCATGGGCAGCATGTCGTAGGTGGGCGAGAGCGCCCAGTCGTCGTCTTTGAGCAGCAGCGAGATGTTGCCGTAGTGCCGATCTGTATTGGCGATGAGCACGCCAAACGCCTCCAGCAAACGCAGGCTGCGCGCATCGGCGGCGCTCAGCAGCTGGCGTGCGGCCATGCGGTTGGCGGTGGCCGCCCAGTTGTCCATCTCACCCACGTACTCGGCGTCATACACCTGGAGCGACACCATGCCAATGCGCCCCCCCTGGGGCGTGCGGTCAAACCGTTCGGACTCCAGAAAAACCCGACCGGCCTCGCGCACCAGCGCCGTGCGAGCTGCGGGCAGGCCCGCCTGGGCCAAGGTTTGCAGGGCCAGGTGCTCGCACACCAGCAGGTCGCGCAGGCGCTGATCGGCGGGTGAATCGCCTGCCGGGGAGAACTTCACCAACACCGCGCGCCCGGCGATGAGGGTGCAAAACTTGGGTTGCTCGCCACCCGCCGATGAGCCCGGGTGCGTGCCCTGCATGGCCTGCTCGGCCAGTTGCGGGTAGTCGCGCGTCGATTCGGCCCGCGAGGCCCGCTGCGCCAGCGTGTGAAAGCGCTCAAACGCGGGCTCGCCCAGGATCAGGTTGCCCGGCAAGTCATCCCCAAACAAGGTGAGCGCCCGCAACACGTCGTCATCGCTCCAATGGCGGGGATCACCCCCCAGTTGCAGCTCGGGGTGCGCGTGGGCAAAGGTGCGCCCCATAAAGCCCTGAGGACGCATGTCGTCCAGAAACCAGGGCAGGCTGCCATGCCGGGCGCTGACACCGTCCGCCTCATCCACCCAAAAGGCTCCGCCCTCTAGCGGCACCATGCGCGCAAACGGCGACGCTTGGCCCTGTGCGTTCACCCGCATCACCGCCACCTCGCGCCCCACACCGGGTACGGTGCGCGGCAAGACATAGCGCTGGGAGCGCGCCGCCCCCACCTTTTGCACCTGCCCCGACTGGATGAGGGACGCCAAAGCGCGTGAGACCGTGGGTTGGCTGACGCCCAGCACCTCCTGCAACTCTGCGCTGGACACCACACCGCCCTGCCGACGCAGCGCCTGCAAGGCTTTGGGGGTGAGCTCGCTTGGGGTGGCCATGAATCATTATATGAATAAATAAAATTTCAACAAATTCATTTAATTTCAATGACTTATGTATGTTTGTGAATAAATATTTAGGTTTATTCTATGAAATGACTACAAGCCAAACCACCCCACGCCAAGCGCAATGCCAAAATAGACCCATGCAAACGCCGCCCTTTCCCCCCAGCCCACCTAGCAACCCACCACCCAAACAACCCACCCAGGCCCGCAACCCCCTGCACGGTTTGACGCTGGAGACCATCGTCACGGCGCTGGCGGCGCATTACGGCTGGGAGGAGTTGGGCACGCGCATCCCGGTGCGCTGCTTCACGTTGGATCCCAGCGTGGCGTCGAGCCTGAAATTTCTGCGCAAAACGCCCTGGGCACGGGAGAAGGTGGAGGGGCTGTACCTCTTCATGCTGCGCGAGCAGCGCCGCAGCGGCCAAAGTGGCGCTTGATCGTGTCCAATACCGCCATGGATCAACCCACCCGCACCGAAGAACGTCTGACCGAGCTGGAAATCAAAGCCAGCTTCAACGAAGACTTGCTAGACCACCTCAACCAAGTCATCGTGCGGCAACAGCAAGAGATTGACTGGCTGCTGCGCGAGGTTCGCCAATTGAAGCAACACCTGCCGGATGGCAACAGTGCCACGGCACAGCAGCCCGGCAACGAGCTGCCGCCGCATTACTGATCGTTATTTAGAAACGACGCGCACCATCTCCAAACACTTGTTGGAGTAGCCCCACTCGTTGTCGTACCAGCTCACCAGCTTGATGAAGGTGCCGTCCAGCGCGATGCTGGCGTCGGCGTCAAAGATGGAGGTGCGGGTGTCGCCACGGAAGTCGGTGGCGACCACTTTGTCTTCGGTGTAACCCAGAATGCCTTTGAGCGCGCCCTGGCTTTGGGCCTTCATTTCGGCGCAGATCTCGGCCAGGGTGGCGGGGTTGTTCAGCTCGCAGGTCAGGTCCACCACCGACACATCGCTGGTGGGCACGCGGAAGGACATGCCGGTGAGCTTTTTGTTCAGCTCAGGAATCACCACGCCCACCGCCTTGGCCGCGCCGGTGCTGGAGGGGATGATGTTTTCCAAAATGCCACGGCCACCGCGCCAGTCTTTGTTACTGGGGCCGTCCACGGTTTTTTGCGTGGCGGTGGCGGCGTGCACGGTGGTCATGAGGCCGCGCTTGATGCCCCATTTGTCGTTCATCACCTTGGCGATAGGGGCCAGGCAGTTGGTGGTGCATGAGGCATTGGAGATGATGGCCTCGCCCTTGTAGCTCTTGTCGTTCACGCCGTAAACAAACATGGGGGTGTCGTCCTTGCTCGGGGCGCTCAAGATCACTTTTTTGGCACCGGCGTCCAAGTGCTTTTGCGCCGTGACTTTGTCCAAGAAGAGACCCGTGGACTCGATCACCACGTCAGCGCCGACTTCGTTCCACTTCAGGTTGGCCGGGTCACGCTCTTGCGTGAGGCGGATTTTTTTGCCGTTGATGACCAGGGTGTTGCCCTCGACCGAAACCTCACCTTTGAAGCGGCCATGCACCGAGTCGTATTGCAGCATGTAAGCCAGGTAGTCGGGCTCCAGCAGGTCGTTGATGGCGACGACTTCGATGTCGCTGAAGTTTTGCAGGGCCGAACGCAACACATTGCGCCCGATGCGGCCGAAGCCGTTGATACCAATTTTGATCGTCATGTCCGTTACTCCATCAAGGTTAAAAACACATTTACAAATTCATAAAGTCTGGCCTGGGTGCACGGCTTACTTCTTCGCCAACACCTTCTCCACCGTCGCTGCCACATTCTCAGGCGTAAAGCCAAAGTGTTTGAACAGCACCGGCGCGGGGGCAGATTCGCCGTAGGTGTCGATGCCGACGACAGCGGCGCAGCCGTATTTCCACCAGCCGTCGGTCACGCCCATCTCTACCGCGATGCGCGGCAGGCCTGCGGGCAGGACGGCGGCTTTATAGGCGGCGGATTGGCGGTCAAAGGTGGTGGTGCTGGGCATGGAGACCACGCGAACTGCTATTTTTTTAGTAGCTAGTTGTGCTTGTGCTGCAAGCGCTAGGGGAACTTCTGAGCCTGTGGCGATGATGACGGCTTGGGCTTTTTTCTTCAAGCCGACTTGCGCGGGCTCGGCCAGCACATAAGCGCCTTTGTTGATGGCGTCCAGGCCGTAGGCGTCCACCTTGGCGGCGGCGGCCTTGGATGCGCCTTTAGCCGAGTAGGCGATGTTTTGGCGACTCAAGAGTAGCGCGGTCGGGCGGGTTTTGTTTTGCAACGCGACGGCCCAAGCGACTGTGGTTTCAGCCGTGTCGGCGGGGCGCCAGACGTCGAGGCCGGGGATCAGGCGCAGGCTGGCGGCGTGCTCAATCGACTGGTGTGTGGGGCCGTCTTCGCCCAAACCGATGCTGTCATGGGTGAAGACGTGGATCACGCGCTGCTTCATCAGCGCGGCCATGCGAATGGCGTTGCGCGAGTAGTCGCTAAAAGTGAGGAAAGTGCCGCCGTAGGGGATGAAGCCGCCGTGCAGTGTGACGCCGTTCATGATGGCGGCCATGCCGAATTCGCGCACGCCGTAGTTGATGTGGCGACCGCCGTTGCCCGCACCCGTGGCGTCAAAGCGCAGGTTGGGTGTGCTGCTGGTATTGGTGAGGTTGGAGCCGGTCAGGTCGGCCGAGCCGCCCAGCAACTCGGGGCAGGCGGCGGTGAAGGCTTCCAACGCGAGCTGGCTGGCCTTGCGGCTGGCCACGGTTTGCGCTTGGGTGTCGGCAGCAATGACCGCGTCCACGGCGACCTGAGCGAAGTTGGCAGGCAGCTCGCCCTTCATGCGGCGGATGAACTCGGCGGCCAGCTCGGGGTAGGCGGCCTGGTAGGCGGCAAAGCGGGTGTCCCACTGACTTTGCGTGGCCTGGCCCTGGGGCTTGGCATTCCAGCCGTCATAAACGTCTTGCGGGATGACGAAGGGCTCATTCGCCCAACCGAGTGATTCGCGAGTGAGGCGGATTTCTTCAGCACCGAGCGGCTCGCCATGCGCCTTGGCGGTGTTGGCGCGGTTCGGGCTACCGTGGCCGATGGCGGTCTTGCAGACGATCAACGTGGGCTTGTCCGTCGATTTTTTGGCCTGAGCCAAGGCTTTGGCCACGGCTTTCGCGTCTTGGCCGTCCACCGGGCCAATCACGTCCCAGCCGTAGGCAGCAAAACGCTGCGCCGTGTTGTCGATGAACCAGGGCGCGACTTGGCCGTCGATGGAGATGCCGTTGTCGTCGTACAGGGCAACCAGTTTGTTGAGCTTCCACGCACCGGCCAGAGCGGCGACTTCGTGGCTGATGCCTTCCATCATGCAGCCGTCACCCATGAAGGCATAGGTGTGGTGGTTGACGATGGTGTGACCATCACGGTTGAACTCTTTGGCCAGCAGCTTCTCGGCCAGCGCCATGCCCACGGCATTGGCAATGCCCTGGCCCAGCGGGCCGGTGGTGGTTTCCACGCCGGGGGTCAGACCGGACTCGGGGTGGCCTGGCGTCTTGCTGTGCAGCTGGCGAAAGTTCTTCAGCTCGGCCAGCGGCAGGTCGTAGCCGCTGAGGTGCAGCAGCGCGTACAGCAGCATGGAGGCATGTCCGTTGGACAGTACAAAGCGGTCACGGTCGGCCCAATGCGGGTCGGCGGGGTTGTGTTTGAGGTGGCTGTGGCCGGTGCCGTCGGCGCTCGGGCCCCACAGTGCCACGGCCATATCGGCCATGCCCATGGGGGCGCCGGGGTGGCCAGAGTTGGCGGCTTGAACGGCGTCCATCGCCAAGGCGCGGATGGCGTTGGCCATCTCTTTGTCAATGGCTTGGGACAGTGCGGGGGTGTTGGCCATGGGAAGGGCAGCTCCGGAAAAAATGGGGGTCGGGGAAACCCGGTATTTTACTGGGCTGTGATGCGGCCGACATTGGGACGACCCAGCCTGGCCACCCCCGTCTTGGGGGAACGGGGATGATTTTTATTTTTGGCTTGCGACAAAGCCAATGCGACTCAAGCCCGCTTGCTGGGCCAGCCCCATCAAGGTCACCACTTGGCCATAGGGGGCGGCCTGATCGGCCCACAACTGCACTTCGCTCAAGGGGTTTTGTTGAGCGATTTGCGTCAGACGCTCTTTCAAGGCGTCCAGGGCCAGAGGCTGATCGTCCAGATAGACCTGCCCTGCCTTGTCCAAGCCGAGGCGCACGGCGCGCGCAGGCTCCTGCGGTTGAGCGGCAGCGGACGAGGGCAGATCCAGCCGCAGAGAGGTGGCAAGCAGCGGGGCGGTCAAGATAAAAATCACCACCAGCACCAGCATCACGTCCACCAAGGGCGTCATGTTGATGTCGCTCATGGGCTTGGGGGCCGGTGTGCGCTCAAGTCGGCCGAACGTCATACGGTTATTCCGATTTCTGCGTCAGCAGCAGCTCACGCAAGTCAAACGCAAAGCCTTCCAGATCCGCCTCAATCTGCCCAACCAGACGGCCCAGCACGTTGTAGGCCAGCACAGCGGGGATGGCAACCACCAGACCCGCAGCCGTCATGAGCAGGGCCTCTCCGACGGGGCCAGAGATTTTGTCAATCGTGATCTGACCGGCGCTGGTCATCCCAGTGAGCGCGTGGTAGATGCCCCAGACCGTGCCCAGCAGGCCAACAAAGGGCGCGGTAGAGCCCACGGTGGCCAACAAGACCTGACCGAATTGCAGCTTGCGCAAACCGGCGTGCAGCGCATCACGCAGCACACGGGTGAGTTGTTGTGACGGGCTACCGGCTGCGGCCAAGGTGCCTTGCGCGGTTGCGTGCGTGGCCTCTAGCAGGGGCAGCACCAGCGCCTCTCGGTCAAAGGCCTTGAGTTGGGGCCGCGCGGCGTCCAGATTGGCGGCTTGCCAAAAGGCCGCTGTGCTGCGCGCCACATCAGAACGAACGCGGCGCAGAAACCAGGTTTTCCAAACAATCACCACCCAACTCGCCACCGACATCAACAGCAAGAGCAGCGCCACCCCTTGGCTGACCGCGTCACCCTGGGTGAAGAGCTGGGAAAAGTTCATTGCAGTCCGAGCACGTCAAACATGTCAAACAGGCCCGCCTGCTTCGTCGAAAGAAAACGAGCGGCCCGCAAAGCGCCCTGGGCATAGGTGACGCGGCTGGACGATTTATGGGTGATCTCGATGCGCTCACCCGTGCCCGCAAACAGCACCGTGTGGTCGCCCACAATGTCGCCGCCCCGGATGGTGGCAAAACCGATGGAGGATGGGTCACGCTCGCCCGTTACGCCTTCGCGGGCATAGACCGCGCAGTCTTTCAGGTCGCGCCCCAGCGCACCGGCAATGACCTCGCCCATTTTGAGGGCCGTGCCCGACGGCGCGTCCACCTTGTGGCGGTGATGGGCTTCGATGATTTCAATGTCGTAGCCGGTGGACAGGGCTTTGGCCGCCATCTCCAGCAGCTTGAGCGTAACGTTAACGCCCACGCTCATATTGGGAGCCATGACGATAGCGATGTCTTTGGCGGCGGCTGCGATCTCAGCTTTTTGGCTTTCGCTGAAACCAGTTGTGCCGATGACCAAATTGACACCCTGCGCACGGCACACCTGCAAGTGGGCCATCGTGCCCTCGGGTCGGGTGAAGTCAATCAAGGCCTGCGCATTTTGCAGGCCCGTTTTTAAATCTGACGTGATGAGCACACCACTGGCGTGCCCTAAAAAAGCAGTCGCGTCCTGCCCCAAGGCGGCGCTGCCAGCAACATCCAATGCGCCAGCCAAAATGCAACCCGGATCGGCTTTAACAGCCTCAATCAACATGCGACCCATGCGGCCGGAAGTGCCGGCGATGGCGATTTTTTGGGGTGTGGACTGGGTCATGGCAAAGAAATCAAAAAGTACGCGACGAGGGCGGAGCCGTGTCAGGTGGAGAACGGCGCGTTTAACGGGCCGATGACTCGAGCGGTGGATAACTGGAGGGCAAAGGCGGCAGTGGAGCAGGTGCTGCCGCCTTGACGGGTGCGGGAACCTTTTGCAAACTCTCAGAAGTTGCCTCCAACTCTGGCAACTTGGATGGCAAGTTCATTTTTCCCAAGCTGGCCGCAAACTCAGTTTCGCTAGGCAAAGGGTCGGCTTCAAAGCGCAGTAACTCGGTATTTTTGAAAAACACGGTCACGCGTCGAGACTGGGGCTCCACACCTTGACGCTTAAGAGTAAACACATAATCCCAACGGTCTGCATGAAAAACGCTGGTCAACAAAGGTGTACCCAACACATCTCGCACCTGCACTCGGCTCATGCCAGGCTTTAGCAATGCAACTTGTTCGCTGGTGACCACATTACCCTGCACAATATCCATTTTGTAGGGTCTGAAGACATTGAGCAGACGATTGCTCGAACCGTCCACCGTGCCGCAAGCGGACAGAGTGGCGCAGAAAATAAAAACCAACCCTAAACCAGGGCCACGGCGCAGAAAATCGGACATGACTCGATGTGTAACGATATGATCGGCCCATTGTAGCGGCCTGGGTTTAGTGCCCCAACCAAGCACCCCCATCTCCCGCAAACATCCGCTTGAAAGACTTTCCATGAACAGCATTGACGAACTCAAAAGTACCGGCCTCAAGGCCACGCTGCCGCGCTTAAAGGTGCTGGAGATTTTTCAAAATGGCACGCAACGGCACATGACGGCTGAAGACGTTTTCCGCGCCCTGCTGGTTGATCGCTCCGACGTGGGCTTGGCCACCGTTTACCGGGTGCTAACCCAGTTTGAACAGGCGGGCATTTTGACCCGCAGCAACTTCGAGGGTGGCAAGGCGATCTATGAGCTTAATGAAGGCCAGCACCATGACCACCTGGTCTGCCTGGACTGCGGCAAAGTAGAAGAGTTTTTCGATGCGGAAATTGAGAGTCGTCAACACGCTGTGGCCAAGGCCAAAGGCTTCATGATTGCAGAACACTCTTTAAGTTTGTACGCCCACTGCACTCAAACTCCCTGCCCGAATAGGCCGCCGCCGCGAGGCGCCTGAGTGCCCGACTTAAGCTTGCTCGTCCATGGCCCGGCGATGCCGGTCCACAAAGTCTTGGTAGGTGTTGATCCCACGGAATTGCAAAATGGTGTTGCGCACTGCCGCCTCGACCAGAACGGCCAAATTTCGCCCAGCTGACACCTGAAGCACCACTTTACGCACAGGTATACCCAGCACGTCTTGAGTCAAGGGTTCATAGGGTAGGCGCTCGTAGTCGCGCTCCAGCGTCTCGCTTCGTACCAAATGAACGATCAGCTTCAAATTCATCTTGCGCCGCACGGCCGTCTCGCCAAAGATCGCACGGATGTCCAGCAAGCCAATGCCGCGTACTTCCAGCAAATTCATCAGAAGATCAGGGCAGCGGCCTTCAATCGTGTCTTGGTTAATGCGGTACAAGTCCACCGCGTCATCGGCCACCAAGCCGTGACTGCGGGAAATCAGCTCCAAGCCCAACTCACTCTTACCCAGGCCCGACTCACCCGTGATCAGCACGCCCAGGCCCAGAATATCCAGCAACACACCGTGCATCGAAATACGGTCTGCGAAATGCTTGGACAAATAGCTGCGCAAAACGTCAATCACATAGGCCGACGAATCCTTGGTCGCAAACATCGGGATCTGCGCCTGCTCGCACATGGCCATCAGCGAAGCCGGGGGCAGTTGGCCATCGGCCAACACCAAAACGGGGGGCTCCAGCTCCACAATGCGGGCCACCCGTCGGGCACAGTCATCAGGCGTTGCATTCACGAGGTAGGCGACTTCACGCTCACCCAGTACCTGTGCTCGGTAGGGGTGGATGTAGTTCAGGTAGCCCACCAGATCTGCCCCAGACCGAGCAGCACGCACGGCTACCTCGTCAAAACGGCGCTCCGCGGCTCCCAGACTGGCCAACCACTCCCAGTTCAAAAGGACTCGGAATTGATTGAAAAGCACTTCGGCGCTGACGACGGTAGGTCTCATACTCGGTAGCGCCCGGGGTTAAGCTTGTTGTGAGGATTGCCAGCCGACGATCAGGCTATGCAAAGCCTGAGCACTATCGCTGGTGCGGAGTTGTTCTCGCAAAGTGCTGTCGCTCAGCATCTCAGCGATTTCTGAGAGGATTTCCAAGTGCTTTTGCGTGGCTGCCTCGGGCACCAATAAAAAAATCAAAAGCTGAACGGCTTGTTCGTCCGGCGCATCAAAACCGATGGGCCGGGCCAGTTGAATCACGGCAGCCATGGGGGTCTTAAGGCCTTTGATACGACCGTGTGGTATGGCCACACCGTAGCCTAAACCTGTTGAGCCCAGTCGCTCGCGTGCAAAGAGGCTGTCAGTCACGACGGCACGGTTCAAGCCATGCAAACTCTCGAACAAAAAACCCACCTCTTCAAAGGCTCTTTTTTTGCTGCTGGCGTCAAAGTGCGCAAGCACTTGCGCCAAAGGCAGGATGGAGGAGAGTCGGTTCATAGTAATGGGGGCTGATTATGCACAAAAAAGCCGCGAGTCTCGCGGCTTTTCACACGGGCATTTGCCCATCTACATCATGCGCTTGGCGGCTTCATGGTTGTGATTTTGAAGGCGATCTTTATGTCTCACCACCTGCCGGTCTAACTTGTCAACCAAGTCATCAACGGCGGCGTACAGGTCTTCATTGGCGCTTTCTGCAAACAGATCATGGCCTTTGACGTGAATATTGCATTCGGCCCGCTGTCGTCGTTCTTTTTCCTTCTGATTTTCCACGGTCAGCAATACTTTGATGTCTACCACTTGATCAAAGTGTCGGCTAATTCGATCCAGCTTGGTCGTGACATAACTTCTCAGAGACGGGGTAACTTCCAAATGATGACCGCTGATCGTCAAATTCATGAATAACCTCCTATTGCACTAACGATTGAAGAACTGCCCACAACAACCAACTCAGTAACGACGACTGAGCTAGTCACTGCGCGGTTTCACTATGCACCCAAAGTATGGCAAATGCAATAATTATTTTGCTCTTTATCGCTCTTACCCTCGTCGAGGCCACCGAGCCTAAGGCGCAGGATCGACATGTTCTGACCCCTTCCCAACAACCAGCTTGCGAATCTGGTTTCTGCCACTTTTCTTCGCTTCATAAAGTGCTTTATCAGCTTCAGCCAACATCTCATGTGCTTCACACCCAGGAGTGCTGACCGCAATGCCCGCGCTGAAGGTAACTTTGAATTCCTGCTCACCACTGCGAAAGACAATGTCAGCAAAGCGCTGTCGAATATCGTCCAACAACCTGATCGCATCCGACTCAGAACACTCGGGCAGGACGACCATAAACTCCTCGCCCCCATAGCGCCCCACACTGTCTGGGCGGCGCAAGCGCTGGCGCAACAAATTCCCTAAGGTCTTGATGACCTGATCACCCATGGGATGACCCCAGTTGTCGTTCACGCGCTTGAATAAATCAATATCCACCATTGCGATAGAAGCGGGTTTCCCGTTGCGCCGCGCGCGATCCACCTCTTGGGTCAGCCGGTCTTTGATGCTGGCATGTTTAAGCAAACCTGTCAGACTGTCTTGGTTCATCAGCTCGGCTACCTTACGCGCACGCGCGGCCCGAACACGCATACCGACCACAAGCTGGGCGTCAGAAATGGGTTTGAGAAGAAAATCGTCGGCACCGCTACTCAGCGCTTGTCCCTGGCGACTCAAGTCAGACTCAGTTGACATCAGGACAATGGGCAAACTCTGCCAAGCATTGTCAAAGCGGATCAAGCGAGCCAGCTCTTCTCCTGTGCAATCGGGCATGTAAAGATCCATCAGCAACACATCGGGTTGAAGTGCTTGAAGCGCAATCAAAACTGCACTGGGTTGACTCACCCGCTCAGCCAACATGCCGGCGGCCTGCAACACAAGTCGGTAATGCTCTGCCAGTGCTTCGTCGTCTTCCACGATCAAGACCCGGTACGGTTGCTGCTCTCGAGCCCTCACGAGCGATTCAATCCGGGCCGCCACCATAGGCACGTCCACTGGTTGTATAAAAACAGCTTCAGCTCCCATTTTTGCCGCCAGCAAATGAATAGGGAAATCGGCGCGCCTCGTAAAATAAATCAAGGCGGCCTGCCTGCCCTTTTGACCCACCAAACTCGCAACAGCATTTCGGATGGAATCGTTCTCGTCATCATCACTCGGGCTTTCCATCAACACGATATGTGGCGGGTTGCTCAAAAGCTCGTCCGGCGCAGATCGCAAATCCTGGTGGGCGGACACAATGTAGCCAAATTGCCTCAACCCCCGACACATCATCAAGCTAAATGACTCATCTGAATGCACCATGGCAACACGCACCACCCCCCTGGCTGCCAACCTTGATGTGACGGGTTCAGGAACTGAATTGAACTCGATCAGATCATCCTGAACCAAAATACTAGCCCTCAGTGCCTGCAAGCCCTCCAACCAAATTTTCCACTGATCTCTCGGCGCAGACTTGTTGCCTTCCAACCAACCCTTGACCATCTCCTCCAGCGCGCACGCTTGTACAGAAAGCTCAGGGAAGCCAAAGGTGCTGCCTGCACCCACCAGTTTGTGCAAACGCAAATGAATTTGCAGCAACAAATCTCGAGGAAGATTCGGCCCACGTCCCGCCATCAGACGATTCAACTCATCCAGCGTATCCGTCAATTGATCAGCAAACCTACGTCGCAGAACCGCGAGCTGCTCAGCGAATTCCGCATCATTTTTATTCGGCTGATCCATGGTTTTTCCCCCATATTTTTTGAACTTGTTCTGCCAACGTCATGGGGTCGAAAGGTTTAAGAATAACGTCAAGCGCACCTAAATTCTGAAAGTATTTGACTTCGCTAGTTTGCGCTTTGGCGGTCAAAAAAACAACTGGAATCTTGATGGTTGAAGAATCACTTCGCAGTCGCCGCAAAGTAGCTAGGCCATCCATGCCAGGCATCATGATATCCAACAAAATTAGGTCCGGTTCAAAACCGGCAACACGCTTCAATACATCAGCTCCATTGCTGCACAGCAAAACTTCGTAGCCGCCCAAAACCTCTAGAGCCAACTTGGTAACGGATTGGATGTCAGGGTCGTCGTCAGCGAACAATATTCGTTCAAGCTTCATAAGTTTTTCTCTCTTTATCGCTTGATTCGCGGAGGGAATTTAAGATTTCAAGCAATTGATTTTCGTCCGCAGGCTTGGTCAGCCACCTCAAATCAAAAACCTCATCTTGCAATGCCAACTTTGCCATCTCTGTAGCCGTTGATATCACCAAAATAGGAACTTCGTCCAGCTCTGGGCGGGCTCGCATACTACGCACCAACGCCACGCCAGACTGATCAGGCAATACCATATCAAGTGTGATTGCTGCGTAGCGATGACTTTGAATCCGTTCAAGGGCCATGGCTGCCGTGGTAGCGATGTCAACAACATACCCTGCACGACTCAGAATGACAAACAAGTCACTAGCTGCAGTCGGATTGTCTTCAACCACCAAAATCCGTTTCGAGATTGCCTTCTGCATGGCATCCTGAATCGCTATAGCTTCTAGGCTCTTTACGCCTGGTGCGGAACAGACCGGCAACACAAAATGGAACCTCGCCCCTTGACCTTGCACAGATTCGTAACCTATCAAACCATTCATGCTCTCCATCAACTCTTTACTGATGGCCAATCCCAAGCCAGAGCCACCTTTTGCACGGGTGTCAGAGTCATCTGCCTGAGAAAATTTTTGAAATATTCGAGCTCTAAACTCAGAGGGAATCCCGGGCCCATGATCTGTCACAGCGACCTGCGCCGTGCGTTCCTGCGAATCAACTGAAACGCTCACCTCGACCAGCCCGCCGGGGTTTGAATACTTCACGGCATTGGACAACAAATTCCCAAGAACCTGTTGTAAGCGACTGGGGTCTACGAGAACATGCACAGACTCGCTCGGCGCCTTTAGCTGCACCAGTACCTGTTGTCGCTGCGAATTGCCTTCAGCCATGGCGATAACTTGCTGCACCAATGGCGTTAACTCAGTAACAGACATATTTATGCGCATCTTGCCCGCATCAATTTTTTCCAGATCAAGCAGATCATTGATAAGCAATGTAAGTCGGTTACTATTTTTATAGGCGATGTCCAACACCGCCTTGGCTTTGGGTGAGGTCTCCCCCAACACTCCCCCACACACCAACCCCAAAGCGCCATTGATTGAAGTGAGCGGGGTGCGCAATTCATGACTTACGGTGGCTACAAATGTAGCCTTCATTTGCTCGCTCTTCTTGCGAAGGCTGATATCTCGTATGAGACAAATCCAAAGCGGCATGCCTAGATGAGAGCTGCCTGTTAAGGCCAAATCCAGAGGGAAAGTATGACCGTATTTATTCTTCCCTTCGATTTCTTGATACCGACCAATGGACCCTAACTCAAAACTGGCGGGTGTTTTTTCAAGTACCGCATCCGCTTGGTCATGGAATTTTGGCGGCAGTAAAACTTTAACGGACTGCCCTTTAAGCTCAGCCTGCGTATAGCCAAACATCAACTCGGAAGCCCGGTTCATTGAGTTCACATTTCCAAAGTGATTCAGGGTGATGATGCCATCGGCCACATTGTCGAAAATGGCCCGCATCATTTGCTCATTCTCTTTAATGGCCACGCGATCAGCCACCTGCTCTGTAATGTCCATCGAAATCCCAAGCAGCTGTGACATTTCCCCCGTTTCATTCTGAACGCCGACCTTCATCGTGCGCAAAACCCGGTCGTTTCCAAAAGGCGTGCGCACTCGACTCTCTTCAATGACATGGACTTTTCCAGCGGCAGCGGCAGCGGCAGTGCGGTCATCCACATCGAAGATGTCTGCCACATTGGGGGGGAAGACCTCGTGCACCGTTTTTCCGATCAGGTCCTGCCCATTACGTTCATGCATTTCACGCCAAGCACGGTTAACCCGCTGGTAGCGAAACTCTTGGGCATCTTTAACAAACACCCCCGCAGGAATGTTCTCTACGATGGCATCCAGCATTTTCTGTGATGCACGAAGCTCTTGCGTTTGAGTTTCCAGATCGCCAGTCATTTGAAGCGCCATCGTCTCAGCTTGATTACGCCTAGAACTCAAAATCACAACGAACAAAGTAAAAAGCAGACTTAAACCGGTACCTAGCGCCAGAACCGCTCGGTTAGTTACGTCGATCCAAGCGGGCTGAATCGCTGGATCACTCCAAAACCGCACGGTCCAATCCCGTCCATAAATGGAAATCTCTCGGGAGGTTGTCCACTTAGGCTTGGCCTGCACTTGCGCTTCAAAACTCTTTTCGCTATTTGAATCAAACAATAGCGCATCCGCTTGGAGCGCTGAAGTCTGGAGGCCGTCATAAATCTGGAACTTAAGTGGTCGATCGCCCTCACCCAAGAGTCCTCTCAATAGATCTTTGGCGCGAAAAGGCAAAAATACAAATCCCTGTAAAGCCTGCCGACGATCAAAAGCCGTGTCCAAGCTTTTGTGCTTGCGGTACACCGGCATGAACATCAAAAATCCAGCCTTCATATTCGAGTCGCTCACAAACCTCAGGTTCACCCGGTTACTCAGACTGGGAAGTCCGGTTTCGGCAGCCCGGAACATAGCCTGAGACCGGTCAGTCTGCGTCAGCATGTCGTGACCAATAATGCCTTGATTGCGCTCGGTTAGCGGCTCCAAGTAAACGATAGCACTGTATAGATCCCGCTTTCCCGTCGGATAAACTTTAAAGCTGGGGTGGCCGTTTGATTGGGGCTCCAGGCTTCGATTCGCCAATTGCTCAGGGGCAGTGACTTCGGCATAGCCAACCCCCTGTACACCCTGACTGTATTGGTCTAGCCGCAGACTCTCGACGTAGCGCTGCCAGGCTAGTCGGTCAACCGAAGCGCTGGCATTGAACAAGCCCGCGCCTCCCAGCAAAATTTGAGCGTGCTGATTCATGCGTTCATCAATGGCCTCCATAACCTCCTTGACGCTCACATCAAACCTATGCTCCGCGAACTTGCTGGCCTGCTCATAAAACGCATGATTTGCTGCGACCACCAAGCCCAAACTGACAACCAGCGTCACCCAAGCCATACGATGGGATTGCTGAAGCCACGATAGAAAAAAGCGTTTCACAAATCAGCGACAGGTAATCACGTCAGCTAAGGCGTGGCAAAAACACAGGGAATTAAACAGGGATGGTGACAACTACTCTAACTCACCACTGGACTGACCAGCTCAGATATCTCTATCAAATTCAGATCAGGATCCCGCACATAAACCGACCTGATTGTGTGAGTAGCACCGGTTCGCATGACGGGGCCTTCCAAAATAGGCCAGTGGGCCGCATGGAGTTGCGCGATCACGTCGTCCAGGGGCACGGACGCGATGAAGCACAAGTCCAGTGCGCCCGGCACGGGCAGGTGGGCTTTGGGCTCGAACTCGTGGCCGCGCACATGGAGGTTGATTTTTTGATGGCCGAATTTGAAGGCCTGGCGCGTCACGGGCGGTGTGCCGCCGACAAAGCGCTCCAACGTCATGCCCATGACGCGGGTGTAGAAGTCAACGCAGCCATCCTCATTGAAGGTGGTCAGTACCAAGTGGTCGAGGTGGTCAATCATTCGGCAGCGCCTTTCAGTTTGGGTTGGAGTTCATGCGCCTTTGCCTCTATTGATGAAAGTCTCAATTGACAGGCGCAGGGTGCAAGTCGGTGATGCGCCCGGCCTTGGCCACCTGGCCCGGCACATCGTGGCCCACCAGCGCAGGCAAGGCGCGCGCCACGCGCAGCAGTGGGGTCAAGGCGATGCCGGTGTCGTAGCCCATGGCGTCCAGCATGTGGATGGCGTCTTCGCTGCAAATATTGCCGCTGGCACCGGGCGCATAGGGGCAGCCACCCAAGCCGCCGAGCGAGCCGTCCAGCCGCGTGATGCCGCCCTGCACCGCCGCCAGCACATTGGCCAAGCCCATGCCGCGCGTGTTGTGAAAGTGCAGCGTGAGCTGGGTGTGGGGCAGCTGGTGTTGCAGCGCCTGCACCATGCGCGAGACCTGCGCGGGGTGGGCCATGCCCGTGGTGTCGCAAATGGTCAGGCCACGCACGCCGAGGTCGGCAAAGCGCTGCGCAAACTGCTGCACGACCGCCTGCGGCACATCGCCCTCCATAGGGCAACCAAAGGCGGTGGAGAGCGACACGTTGATGGGCGTGCGCCCCGCCACATGGCGCACCACATCGGCCAGCGCCGCAAAGCTTTGCTCGCGCGCCATGCGCAGATTGGCGAGGTTGTGGGTCTCGGAAGTGGACATGACCAAGTTGAGCTCATCGGCTCGCGACTCCAACGCACGCTCGGCCCCGCGCAAGTTGGGCACGAGCACGGTGTACTCCACCCCCGGCACGCGGGTGATGCGCCCCATCACTTCTTCGGCATCGCGCAGCATGGGGATGGCTTTGGGCGAGGTGAATGAGGTGGCTTCAATCTTGGCGTAACCGCATTGGCTTAAGGCATTGATGAGCGCGATCTTGTCATCGGTGGCGATGAAGTGGGGTTCGATTTGAAAGCCGTCACGGGTAACGACTTCGTTGAAGTAAATTCGGGTCATGGCACAGGTTCTTTCAGGTTGGTTGCAGCAATTTTAGGGACGGTTTTGAAACTCACGATTCGATGTGGTTTGTACGCCCCGGCACTTGGGGTAAGTGGCTCCGCGGCTGTCCCCCGCCGGCCTGGTCCCGCGAAGCAGAAGCCAGACGCATCAAGATAAACAACAAGCGTCTATCGACGCAGCCCCAGCTTCTCAACCTGCACAACCGCCGCCTCGTACTCCTTGCGCAACGCTGCTTTGAACTCTTTTGGCCCCAGGTACGCCACCTCAGCCCCGCTGGCCTCGGTGTCCTGCACGAATGCAGGGTCATTGGTCAGCGTGCGCAGGGCTTGATCCCATTGGGCGACGATGCTGGCGGGCAAATCGGCTGGCCCGGCGATACCGTTCCAACCAATCAGGGTGAAGCTGTCAGAGCCCGCCTGTTTGGCCGTGGGCGTATCGGGCAATTGTTTAACTCGCGTAGGCGTGCTGACCGCCAGCGCCTTGAGTTGCTTGCTGTGCAGCAGCGGGCCCATTTCTGCCAGGTACTGCGCGGCAAAGTCGGTCTTGCCGGTGATGACGGCGTCGAGCAGCGGCGCGCCGCCTTGCAGGGTGACGCGGCCGAGTTGGCGCGGATCCACCCCGCTGGCCCCAAACAGCAGTGAGATGGCGATGCTGCCCACCCCGCCCGGCCCTGAAGTGCCGTACTTGTAGGCCGCTGGATTCTTGCGAACATCGTCCAGCATCTGCTGCAGCGTTTGCCAACGCGAATCGCCATTCACCACAAAGACCAGCGGGCTCACGCTGGTGCGCGCCACCAGCGTGGGCTCGTCCCACCGGTAGGGCAACTTACTGTCGATAGCCGGGTTTTGCGTGGCTTGGCCAGTGGCGTTCATCATCATCGTGTAGCCATCTTTGGGTGCGGCCAATAATTCCAGCGTGCCCGTGGTGCCGCCCCCGCCCAGCCGGTTGGCCACGGAGACGGGCTGGCCCCAGTGGCGGGCGAGGTGTTTGGCCAGAATGCGGGCGTTGATGTCGGTGACGCCGCCGGTGGGAAAGGGAACGATGAGTTGGATTTCTTTGTGCGGGTATTTCAGTCGATCTTGCGCAGTGGGCGTGGACACCTTGTCGTCTGCCTTGATCCCCGCCGCCTGGATGACGCTGGCCCACTTGTCAATTTCACCGAAGACCCGTTGCGCAAATTCGCTGGGGCTACCCGCCAACGGCTCGCCACCACTGTCCTTGAAGAGAGCGCGTGATTGCGGGTCAGACATCACCGCATTGACTTCACGACTGAGCCTGTCCACGATGGCCTGCGGTGTGCCCCTGGGTACGCCAATGCCGGTCACCGCGCTGGCTTCAAAGCCGGGCAAGGTGGCGGCGATCGTGGGCACACCGGGCAATGCCGCAGACACCTGCGCTGTGGTAACGCCCAGCGCGCGCAACTGGCCAGCCCGCACGGGGGCAATGGCCGCCGACAGCGGCTCGAACATCATCTGCGTTTTGCCGCCGCTGACCATGTCCGCTAAAGCAGGGCCACCTCCACCGAAGTGCACGATCGGCAGCTCAATGCCCGCTGTGCGGTTGAACAGCAGGCCGGTGACATGGGGCGCGCTACCCTTACCGGTTGAGGCCATGGTGATAGACTCGCCTCGCTGGACATGGTCAATGAACTCGGCCACGCTGCGCACTGGGAGCGAGGGGTGCACCACCATCACCAGCGCCTCACGCGTGATGCCTGCCACGGGCATGATGTCTCGCCGGAAATCAAAGCCTGGATGGGGATTCAATGAGGCATTGATGGCGTTGGCCGGCCCGATCAGCAGCAGCGTGTAGCCATCCGGCGCAGCGCGTGCCACCGCCGCACTGGCCGGGTTACCCGAGCCTCCGGCTTGGTTGACCACCACCACGGGCTGGCCCAAGCGCTGCGTCAAAGCCGTGGCCAGTTGTCGTCCCAAAATGTCGTTCGGCCCACCGGGCGCAAAACCGACCACAAGGGTCAGCGGGCGATTCGGGTAGTCGGCTTGCGCGTTGGCCATGAATGAGAGGCCCGCCAGCCATGCGCTAAGCGCTACAGTCAACAAGTGCGTCGTTAGCTTTTGCCGTACTGAATTCATGTCTTTATGCTCCAGAGAAAATCACCATGCCTGCTACTGAGATCACAGTTATATCGGCCGGCTCCGTCGCCGGGAAAGAGTTGCTCATTCCAACGGGTGAGCAAGGCAACATCATGCCGCATGTGCAGGACTGGTTGAGCCTCAAACTCAAGGCCAAGAGTCCTGTCAAAGATGTCAGCACAGCCGTGCTGGTCAAAGGCATCAAGCAATGGGCGGCGTACGAGGAGAAAGTGGGTTCCAAGCGGATCAGAACCGTTTTTAAAATCACCTGATTAAGCGTGAAACCGCCGTTAACTTTTCAGCCAATAAAGGTAAGCAATGAAATCCATTTTTGGACTGGTAGGACTTCTGCTGGTAGTTGCAATCGTAAGTCTGTTGGTGAAGACGCAGCTCAAATCAACTAGCACGGCAGCTACCCCAGCGGCTTCATCGATGGGCACAGCCATCACCCCAACGCAAGGCGCGACGCCAACCCAACAAAGCCAACAAATTCAGCAGCAGGTGAAAGACTTGGTCAACGCCACCTTGCAGGCGCCGCGCGTAGAGGGGGAAGAGAAAGTAAACGCTGAAGGAAAATGAGACCCAGGCCAAAGTGGCTGAGATGGTTGGCGCGGGCCTGCCAGCGTTCACTTTCCGAACAACTTGGCTATGTGTTGCCAGGTGCGTAGCAGCAGACCTGCGCGTTCGACATCAGCCTGAGCGACGAGCGGTGCTTCGCCTACTGGCTTGCCGTTCGAGGTCGCGACCACCTTGCCGATCACAGAGCCCTTGGTCACTGGCGCTTCCAGGCCCGCCCCGAATTCCACCGAGGTTTGCACTTGCTGGCCCCGTGGCACGGTCAGCATCCATGGTGCTCCCAGTCCCGCCGCGACCGTGTCTGCCTTGCCGAAGCTGATTTTGGCCGTCGCGACGACCGTGTTCGGCTGAATCGGGGTGGCCTTCTCGAAATTGCTGAAACCCCAACCGAGCAGCGTTCGTGTCTCGTCAGCACGCGCCTGAGCGCTGTTCGTGTTGAGGATGACTGTGATCATGCGCATCTCGTTGCGCTTGGATGAGGTGACCAGGCAGTAGCCGGCCGCTTCGGTATGACCAGTCTTCAGCCCGTCAACGGTAGGATCGGTGTAGAGCAGGGCATTGCGGTTGCCTTGCTTGATACCGTTGTACTTGAACTCGCGCTCAGCGTAGATCGGGTAATAGTCAACGCTGTCGTGAATGATGGCGCGCGCCAGGATGGCGAGGTCACGCGCTGACGACTTGTGTTCCGGATCTGGCAGGCCAGTGGCGTTCACGAAATGCGTGCGCGTCATACCAAGGCGCTGTGCTTCTGCATTCATCAGCTTGGCAAAGCTCGCTTCGGAGCCGGCCATGTGCTCGGCAATCGCCTTGGACGCGTCGTTGCCGGACTGGATGATGATGCCTCGCAAAATGTCTATCACCGTGGCCTGGCTGTTGAGCGGTAAATACATGCACGACTCGGTGCTCGACCCACGGCACCAAGCGTTCAGACTGACCGAGACCAAGTCGGTTTGCTTGAGTTTGCCGGAGCGCAGCGCCTGCTCAACCAGGTAGCTGGTCATCATCTTGGTTAGCGAAGCCGGCGGCAAGGGTTCGTCAGCGTTGGCCGAGGCAAGCACCTCGCCGGAGTCTGAATCCATCAGTAACCACGCCTTGGCTGGCAGCGCCGGTGGGTTACTCGCCAAGGAGGTCTGAGCAGCAAGCGGCGGCAGCGCGTTCACAGCGGCAGCGGCCTTCTTGTGAGACGCTGGTTTGGCAGCGCGGTGAACGACTGCTAACGATGCCGAGCTAGGAATCAGGGCGCCTGCAGCGATTGCGAAGATGACAGGAAGAATGGAGAAAGTCTTGGTTTGCATGGGTTTTCAGTCAGAGCGTTGATTGTCGTAGATCGGCGGGTGTGTCATAGGGTCATTCTTCACGTTCTTTAAATCGGGTGGAGGCAAGTAACCGCGCCAAGGGCCCTGACCTTCTATATTTTCTAAATCTCCTGCAGCACACTAAGCATGACGATAACTGACAATTTGCCTGCAACAAACCAGTCAAGGAAAGATCAACGTATTTGTCATCGATGAAAACTCGCGTGGCATCAAAAGTGCTCAATTTTCACCGCGTTCATTGCGCAACTTTGCGATCTATTTGAAGGATCGGTGGGCTAAAGTCCAATGTCGCACCCAACGTAATTTCCTGATGACTGAACATGCCGTGGGCCACGCTTGAGCCACAGATGGGCCATGGAAAATTGTCTGGTTTCAACTTGACCATTAGCCCATTTTGGGCCTACGAGCTTAAGTGAGTATTGGTCCTAACAGGTCGAGCTCACAAAGTGAGTGCGCATTATCTTGGGAACTCAATATTGGTGCGGCTGGCGGGGATCGAACCCACGACCCTTGGCTTCGGAGGCCAATACTCTATCCACTGAGCTACAGCCGCACTGTGGTGCAGCTCGCATTGTAGGATGTTTCAATCGGGACGACGGCTATAATTGCCGGTTGTTTCCCAGCCCCTGTTTTTTAGAGGACATCATGAGCGCGAACGAACACGAAGAAGCCCACACCGGCCCGATCAAGAACCCCAAGCAAGTGTTGATTGCTTCTGTGCTGGCTTTTGTCTTGCCAGTGTTCATCATTATTGGCTTGGTCTACTACGTAACCTCTGCCCCCAAGCCTATCGCAGGCGCTGTGAATGCGCAAAAGTCAGTCGCTGAGCGCATTCAAAAGGTGGGTAGCGTTGAAGTTCGCGATGCCAATCGCCCGCTCAAGAGTGGCGAAGATGTCTTCAAGGCCCAGTGCGCGGCTTGCCATACTACTGGCGCTGCGGGTGCGCCCAAGCTGGCTGATGCAGCTGCTTGGGGCCCTCGTATCAAGACAGGCTTGGAAAAGCTTGTGGCCTCTGCCCTCAAGGGTAAGGGTGCAATGGCCCCGCAGGGTGGTGGTGATTTTTCGGATGTGGAAATTGCACGTGGCGCGGTTTACATGGCTAACGCCGCAGGTGCCAAGTTTGCAGAACCTAAGCCAGCTGAGGCGGTCACAGCTGAAGTCAAATAAGCCACCTCACTTTATAAAAAACCGGCTACATGCCGGTTTTTTTATGCCCTTTTTTTAATGTGAGCCGCTCGAGTGTGCGGACAATGTTATTGTTTTTAAAGTGATTTTGGACTATTCACAAAGCCATAACGGGCGCTTAATTTTTTTGACTCGCACGTTTGCAGCTGCCATTCACCCGCTTGCACAGCTTCTGCTGCTTGCACTACGTCCTGGGTGTGAATCAGGCCAAAACCAAGATCGGTTTCTAGGTACACGTAGCCATTTTCATCAAGTAGGCACGCCTTGACTTGAGCAGGCGTGCCAGTGTGCGCGCTCACGGAAAAATCTTCATTCACGCGCCAGATGTAGGGCGTGGCCTCTAATTCGACAAACACACGCTGGGGCCCGTTTTGGAAGTACCAACAGCCCTGCGCATCAGACAAGTAATTGCGAGCTATAAATTCGATGAGTTTTTCATGCTGAAGTAGTGAGCCTTTGGCCTGCTCTCCCCCTCCCGCAAACGTCCCTGCGGCCTGTGCCCTGTCATCACGCATGTACCACTGGCCGCGCGCGCTTAAGCCCAGCCAACCGTAGCAGTCGGGCACGTTGGGCCACTTGGCCATTGCTTGTCGAACGATGTCGTCCATGGTGACTCTGATCAACCCGGTACGGTATTGGCGTAGAGGCCAAGGTCTGGCACTAACTCGCACGAGCTTAACCTGGACAGCAACCAGCCGCCCACGGCCTCGGGCATGGCTTGGACATGGCCGGGCGGCAGCCCTTTTGCAAAGCCTACATGCCCACCTTCTTCAGGTTGCCACAGGGTGACGCAAGGGCCAACCTCCGACGCAAGGGGTAGGCTAGAGGCGGGTACGAACGGATCGTTGAGCGCATTCAAGGCCAGTGCCGGTACGCGGATGCAATGTAAATTTGGTTTGGCTGATGCACGGGCCCAGTAGTCCTCGGCACTTTTAAAGCCGTGGAGCGGGGCCGTGAAAATGTCGTCAAACGCGTGCAAGTCGTACGCCGCCTGCAGCGCGCTAGCATCAAACAACTTGGGGTATTGGGCAAGCTTGGCCATGGCCTTGGGTTTTAAGGTTTGAAGAAACATGCGGGTGTACACCAGCCGATTAAAGCCTTGCCCGATGGCTCGACCTCCAGCCACCAAGTCCAGTGGGGAACACACGCTGGCCACGGCAGACACGTATTGGCTTGCCGCTTGACCCATCTCACCGGCCCACCGCATTAACGCATTCCCCCCCAGCGAAATGCCTACCGCCACGATGGGGCCACGGTGCATCCTGCGAAAGCGCGCAAGTATCCAACCGATTTCTTCAAAGTCACCGGAGTGGTATGCGCGTGGCGCGTGGTTGGCTTCACCGCTGCAGCCTCTGAAATGGGGCACGGCATAGGACACGCCACTAGTTTGTGCAAAGTCGGCAAATGCTTCTGCGTAATGACTACTCGAGGAGCCTTCCAAGCCATGAAACAGCACCATCAAGGTGTTGTGCTCAGGGCCTTTAAGCCAATCCACGTCAATGAAGTCAGCGTCAGGCGTGGGCCAGCGCTCTCTGCGGTACTTCGGGCGGGGCCCAAATACGCGGCGCGAATACAGTGCAGGCCAGATGGTTTGAAGATGGCTGCCCGGCAGCCACAAAGGGGCAACATAGTTCATAAAAGTCTTGCAGTGACGCCTATTCTCCATCATCCATTCACGTCGCCTGATTGACCTTGATCAAACTTTGTTCTCGCTGGGCTGGGTGTATGCTCCCTGACAGGATTTCAACAGGAGGTTTTATGAAGCGCTGGTTTTTTCTTTTGTCATCCGTTCTCGTCCTTAGCGGTTGTGGCTACAACGATTTTCAACGGCTGGACGAGCAGACCAAATCCGCTTGGAGTGAGGTGCTGAACCAGTACCAACGCCGGGCTGACCTAGTGCCCAATATTGTGGCCACCGTCAAAGGCGAGGCGGCCTTTGAGCAGGATACCTTGACCAAGGTGATTGAGGCGCGTGCCAAGGCCACGTCCATCCAAGTGACACCAGAGACGCTCAATAATCCAGAGGCATTCAAGAAATTTCAAGCTGCCCAAGGAGAGTTGGGAAGTGCCTTGAGTCGCTTGATGGTGGTGTCTGAGCAATACCCCTCTCTCAAGGCCAATCAGGGCTTTCGTGATTTGCGGGTGCAACTCGAAGGCACAGAGAACCGGGTGACGGTGGCACGCAACCGCTACATCCAAGCAGTCCAAGAGTACAACGTGCTGGCTCGCAGTTTCCCGAGCAACTTGACTGCGATGGTTTTTAGCTACACGCCTAAGCCATCGTTTGTTGTTCAAAACGAAGCCGCTATATCAACTCCACCTGTGGTGGACTTCGGTAAAAAATAATGCTCACATGGCTTGCGCTCATGCCAGGCCGATGGGTCGCCCAAGCCTTGTCCTGCTTGGGCTTATGGCTTGTGTCGGCCGCTGCGATCTTGAGTCTTCCGCTCCAAGCGCAACCGGTGCTCCCGGTGCCCGCATTGACAGCGCCCGTTCTTGACACCACCGGCACTCTGAACGATGCACAAACCCGCTCTCTGCAAGAGAAGTTGGTGTCGTTCGAAAGCAGCACGGGCTCTCAGATCGTGCTCTTAATGGTGCCCAGCACCCTGCCAGAAGACATCACCAGCTATGCCAACCGGGTGGCTAACACCTGGAAGATTGGACGCAAAGGTGTGGGTGACGGTCTACTGCTGATCGTCGCCAAGGATGACCGCAAGGTAAGGATCGAGGTGGCTAAGACACTGGAAGGTGCCATTCCCGATCTGGCTGCTAAGCAAGTCATTGAAGAAGCCATCACTCCGCGCTTTAAACAAGGTGACTTTGCAGGCGGACTGGATGCGGCTGTGGATCAACTCATGGCGCGTATCAAGGGCGAGGCACTGCCAGCGCCCGTGCCCAGAAGCGATCGCCCGACTAGCGGCTTTCAGTGGACGGATCTAGCCGTTTTTCTTTTCATCGCGGTTCCCCTTGTGGGCGGCATTGCCCGGCGGATCATGGGCCGCAACTTAGGCTCTATTGCCACAGGGGGGGGTATTGGCATGTTAGCGCTACTGCTGACTCGCAGTTGGTTGCTGGCAGGTTTGGCGGGTTTAGTTGCCCTGACGTGGACCTTGTTATCCGGTTTTGGTCGCTCTTTGGGTGCCCCTGGCTGGGGCTCTTCCAATTCTCATGGTTGGAGCACCGGTGGTGGTGGTTTCAGCTCGGGCAGTGGCGGCTTTAGCTCAGGTGGTGGTGGTGATTTTGGCGGCGGTGGTGCCTCAGGAGACTGGTGATGTGGAGTCGACTCAAATGCGTGATAAAGCACCGTTGGCAAGACGATGCCGCAGCTCGGCGAGGTCTGACCCCGGATGTTGTCGAGCGCTTAATGCGGCGCGTCAAAGCCAGTGAAGGGCGCCATAGCGGGGAGGTGCGCATTGTTGTGGAATCCTCCCTGCCCAGCAGCTACCTCTGGCGCTCACCCAGTATGCAAGAACTGGCGCGACAGCGTGCACTTACTCTATTTGGAAAGTTACGTGTCTGGGACACTGAGCACAACAACGGGGTTCTGATTTATCTGCTCCTGGCTGAGCATATGATTGAAATAGTGGCGGATCGGGGCCTCAATCAGCATGTCCCAGCGCACCATTGGCAAGGCGTGATCCAGCGCATGGGCGAACCCTTGCAGCAGGGTGAATACGAAGACGGGCTGACCCTGGCACTGCAAGAAGTCTCGGCGGTGCTTGTGCGTCATTTCCCGCTGACTGAGGGCACGCCGCACCACAACCAGTTGCCGGATCTACCGCTGATTGACTGAAGTCGATCCGCCAAACGCAAGCCTAAATTGCAAAAGCCCCAGCTCTTTCGAGTGGGGCTTTTTTGTTGGGTGACGTCAGTCTGTAAGAACTGAGCGTGAGCGCCCTATTTAACGCTTCTGGCGGTACTTGCGCAGGGCTGAGAGTTGAGCCGCGAGAATCGCCAACTCAGACTGGGCCTTGGCCAGATCAATCTCGCTTTTGGCGTTCTTGACGGCTTCTTGCGCAGCCAGTCGGGCGGCGTTGGCCTTCTCTTCGTCCAGATCCTTGCCGCGAATGGCGGTGTCGGTGAGAACAGTCACGCAATCGGGTTGCACTTCAAGAATACCGCCAGCGACGAAGACAAATTCTTCGCTGCCATCGGCCTTCTCAATGCGAACCGTGCCTGACTTGATGCGGGAGATCAGCGGTGTGTGGCGTGGGTAAATGCCCAACTCGCCCGACTCACCGGGCAAAGCGACAAAACGCGCTTCACCCGAGAAGATGGACTCTTCGGCACTGACCACATCAACATGGATGGTTTTCATGGTGTTCCTAATCTGTGAAGTACAGAATTAGACCTTCTTGGCCTTCTCGAAAGCCTCGTCAATCGTGCCGACCATGTAGAAGGCCTGCTCTGGCAGGTGATCGCACTCGCCAGCGACAATCATCTTGAAGCCGCGAATGGTCTCGGCCAGCGTCACGTATTTACCAGGGGAGCCGGTGAACACTTCAGCCACGTGGAAAGGCTGGGACAGGAAACGCTGGATTTTGCGGGCACGAGCCACAGCCAGTTTGTCTTCCGGCGCCAACTCGTCCATGCCCAAAATCGCAATGATGTCGCGCAGTTCTTTGTAGCGCTGCAAGGTTCCCTGTACAGCACGGGCGGTTTCGTAGTGGTCTTGGCCCACAACCAGCGGGTCGAGCTGGCGGCTGGTGGAGTCCAGTGGATCCACCGCAGGGTAGATACCCAGGGAAGCGATGTCACGGCTCAGCACCACGGTGGAATCCAGGTGGGCGAAGGTGGTGGCAGGGCTTGGGTCTGTCAAGTCGTCCGCTGGCACGTACACGGCCTGGATGGAGGTGATGGAGCCGGTCTTGGTTGAGGTGATGCGCTCTTGCAAACGGCCCATCTCTTCGGCCAGCGTGGGCTGGTAACCCACGGCGGAAGGCATACGACCCAACAGGGCGGACACTTCGGTGCCGGCCAGTGTGTAGCGGTAAATGTTGTCCACAAAGAACAGCACGTCTTTGCCTTCGTCACGGAAGGACTCGGCGATGGTCAGGCCGGTCAGCGCCACGCGCAGACGGTTGCCTGGGGGCTCGTTCATCTGGCCGTACACCATGGCGACTTTGGACTCTTCGAGGTTCTCAAGGTTCACCACGCCGGAATCGGCCATCTCATGGTAGAAGTCGTTGCCTTCACGGGTACGCTCACCCACACCAGCGAACACGGACAAGCCGCTGTGCGCCTTGGCGATGTTGTTGATGAGTTCCATCATGTTCACGGTCTTGCCCACGCCAGCACCACCGAACAGGCCCACCTTGCCGCCTTTGGCGAAGGGGCAAACCAGGTCAATCACCTTGATGCCGGTTTCCAGCAGTTCTTGTGATGGGCTCAGCTCGTCATAGGTTGGGGCTTTGCGGTGAATCGAAGCCGTTTTGGTGGCAGCCACGGGGCCGCGCTCATCAATCGGCGCGCCCAGCACGTCCATGATGCGGCCCAGTGTGGCCTTGCCGACTGGCACCATGATCGGGTTAGCGGTGTTTTGCACCATCATGCCGCGACGCAGGCCGTCAGAAGAACCCAACGCAATGGTTCGGACGATGCCGTCACCCATTTGCTGTTGCACTTCAAGGGTCAGCGTGGAGCCTTCCATTTTGAGTGCGTCATAGATTTTGGGCATCTGGTCGCGTGGGAATTCCACGTCAACCACCGCACCGATACACTGAACAATCTTGCCTTGGACTTGAGCCATTTTTTGCTCCAAAAATAAATACGTTTAAATCGTCGCGTGTGACTGGAGGGTCACACCGCTGCTGCACCGGCGACGATTTCCGAAAGTTCTTTCGTGATCGCTGCTTGACGCGTTTTGTTGTAGATGAGCTTGAGCTCGCCAATCACACTGCCTGCGTTGTCTGTGGCCGACTTCATGGCCACCATACGAGCGGACTGCTCAGACGCCATGTTCTCAGCCACAGCCTGATAGACCAGTGCTTCCACATAGCGAATCAACAAGTCGTCGATCACGGCTTGTGCATCGGGCTCATAGATGTAATCCCAGCCATGTTGCGGGCCACTGGCCAGCGCTTCGGCTTGCATCTTTGCAGCGGACAAGGGCAACAATTGCTCTACCACGGGCTCTTGCTTCATCGTGTTGATGAAACGGGTGTAGCACAGGTAGACAGCGTTGATTTCGCCCTTACTATAAGCATCGAGCAAAACCTTGACGGGGCCGATCAGCTTCTCAAGATGCGGTGCATCACCGAGCTGCGTCGCATGCGACACCACCTTCGCACCCACGCGCGTCAAAAAGCCCAAGCCCTTGTTGCCAATGGCCACGGCCTGCGTGCTAACACCTGCAGCTTGCAAGTCTCGCAGCTTGGTGGTGACACCGCGCAGGACGTTGGTATTCATGCCGCCGCACAAACCCTTGTCTGTCGTCACCACAATCATGCCCGTGGACTTAACGTCGTTGGACTTCATGAAGGCGTGAACGTACTCGGGGTTGGCTTGGCCCAAATTGGCTGCTATGTTGCGGATTTTTTCGCTGTAGGGACGGGCAGCGCGCATGCGTTCCTGCGCTTTGCGCATTTTGCTGGCGGCCACCATTTCCATGGCTTTGGTGATCTTCTTGGTGTTTTCCACCGATTTGATCTTGCCTCGTATTTCCTTACCTGCTGCCATAGTGGCTCCTGTCTAGGTAGAGGAAATTAAGCAAACGACTTTTTGAACGCAGTTGCTGCGGCTGTCAATTCAGCCTCAGCATCCTTGTCCATGGCCTTGGCTGCTTCCAGCTTGGCCAACAGGGGTGCGTGCTTGTCTTTGAGGTAAGCGTGCAGACCGTGCTCGAAAGCCAGAACCTTCTTGACTTCAATGTCGTCCATGAAACCTTTGTTCACGGCAAACAGGGTCGAAGCCATCAAGCTGATGGTCAGCGGGCTGTACTGGGCTTGCTTGAGCAATTCGGTCACGCGGGCACCGCGGTCGAGCTGCTTGCGGGTGGCTTCGTCCAGGTCAGAGGCGAATTGCGCAAACGCAGCCAACTCACGGTACTGGGCCAAGTCGGTACGGATACCACCGGACAAGTTCTTCACCAGTTTGGTCTGCGCAGCACCACCGACGCGGGACACAGAGATACCGGCGTTGATAGCGGGGCGGATACCGGCGTTGAACAGCGAAGTCTCCAAGAAGATCTGACCGTCGGTAATGGAAATCACGTTGGTAGGCACGAAAGCCGACACGTCACCGGCTTGCGTTTCAATGATGGGCAGTGCCGTCAATGAACCGGTCTTGCCTTTGACAGCACCTTTGGTGAAGTCTTCAACATACTTCTCGTTAACACGTGCGGCACGCTCCAGCAGACGGCTGTGGAGATAGAACACGTCGCCAGGATAGGCTTCGCGGCCTGGTGGGCGGCGCAGCAACAACGACACTTGGCGGTAGGCCACAGCCTGCTTGGACAAGTCGTCATACACGATCAGTGCGTCTTCACCGCGGTCGCGGAAGTACTCACCCATGGTGCAGCCCGAGTAGGCGCTGACGAACTGCATGGCAGCGGATTCAGAGGCGGTGGCGGCCACCACGATGGTGTACTCCATCGCACCGGCTTGCTCCAGCGCACGCACCACGTTTTTGACGGAAGAGGCTTTTTGGCCAATCGCGACGTAAACGCAGGTCATGTTCTGACCTTTTTGGTTGATGATCGCGTCAATCGCTACAGCGGTCTTGCCGGTTTGGCGGTCACCAATGATCAGTTCGCGCTGTCCACGGCCCACAGGCACCATGGAGTCGATGGACTTGAGGCCGGTCTGCATGGGCTGGTCAACCGATTTACGGGCGATCACGCCCGGTGCGACCTTCTCAATCACGTCAGTCATCTTGGCGTTAATCGGGCCTTTGCCGTCGATAGGCTGACCCAGGGCATTGACCACGCGGCCTTTGAGCTCAGGGCCAACGGGCACTTCCAAAATGCGGCCCGTGCACTTGACGGTATCGCCTTCGGAGATGTGCTCGTAAGCACCCAATATCACGGCACCAACGGAGTCGCGCTCAAGGTTGAGCGCTAAGCCATAGCTGGGCTGACCTTCAGCGTCAGCGGGGAACTCCAGCATCTCACCCTGCATCACGTCCGACAGGCCGTGAATGCGGCAAATGCCGTCGGTCACGGAAACAACCGTACCCTGGTTGCGGATGTTGGCATTGGCGGACAGGCCTTCAATGCGGCTCTTGATCAATTCAGAGATTTCTGCGGGATTGAGTTGCATGGCTCTTTCCTTCTTTCGTTAATTGGGCAGACAGCTTGGCTTGCGCCTCAGGCTGTCAGTGCCACTTTCATTTGTTCCAGACGGGCTTTGACGGATGTGTCAAGAACCTCATCACCCACGACGACACGAATGCCTCCAATCAAATCGGCTTGCAATTCGACAGACACATTGAGCTTGCGTGCGAAGCGTTTTTCCAGCGTCACGGCCAATTCGGCCAGTGCAGCAGGGTCAATCGCAAACGCGCTGTAAACAACCGCGTCAGCAGAGCCACTTTGCGCATTTTTCAGCGCGCGAAACTGCTCAGCGATCTCAGGCAAAGCGGACAAGCGACCGTTATCAATGACTGTGCGCAAGAAGTTTTTTGCCATCTCAGGCAAGGCAACTTTGCTCACACCAGCAATCACATCGAACACTTGCGTGGCCGTGACGTTGGGGTTTTCAGCAAACTGTTGCAGCTGCGAATTACTCGCAATGGCTTGCAGTGCTTCAACCCAGGCAGCCGCGCCGTTCAAGTCGGAGACCGAAGCCTTGAACAAGGCTTCAGCGTAAGGGCGGGCAATGGTGGCGAGTTCGGCCATGGTTGTCCTCTTACAGCTCAGTCTTCAAGCGACCCAGCAGATCAGCGTGCACAGCGGCGTTGACTTCCTTACGGAGAATCTGCTCTGCACCTTTGACTGCCAGTGCGGCGACCTGCTCACGCAGGGCCTCACGTGCCTTGACGGTTTGCTGATCAGCTTCGGCTTTGGCCGCTGCGATGATCTTGTTGCCTTCTTCCGTCGCCTTAGCCTTGGCTTCTTCCACCATGGCTTGGCCACGTCGCTCAGCATCAGCCAGACGCGCAGTGGACTCGGTGCGTGACTTGGCCAGCTCTGCCTCTACCCGCTGATTCGCGGATGAGAGTTCAGACTTGGCTTTGTCAGCAGCGGCGAGGCCGTCGGCAATTTTGCCGGCGCGCTCATCCAGTGCCTTCGCAATGGGGGGCCACACGAATTTCATCGTGAACAGCACCAGCAATGCGAAGACGATGGCTTGCGCCACCAAGGTTCCATTAATGTTCACAGTAAATCTCCCTCAACGAGGTGTTGCAGGCAGGATTACTTGACCAGACGTGCGATTTGAGCGAGGAACGGATTGGCAGTGGCGAACCACAGAGCAATACCGGTACCGATAATGAAAGCCGCATCGATCAGACCGGCCAACACGAACATCTTGGTCTGCAACTCACCCATCAACTCAGGCTGGCGTGCAGCAGCTTCGAGGTACTTGCTACCCATGATGCCGATACCGATACAAGCACCCAAGGCGCCCAGACCAATGATCAAACCAGCGGCCAATGCAGCAAAACTAATAACTTCCATGATTCACTCCTAAATAAACTAAAAAAAAGAAACTAAAACGAAACCAAACCGAAAATCAATAACCGAAATCAATGTGCGTCATGCGCTTGTCCAATGTAGACCAGGGTCAACATCATGAACACAAACGCCTGCAGCAAAATAATGATGATGTGGAACACAGCCCAAGCCCAGCCAGCAACCACATGCAACAGCAACAACATCAAGCTGCCCGGCTCTGCCGAGAAAGCCCATGAGCCACCCAACAAAGCGATCAGCATGAACACCAATTCACCGGCGTACATATTGCCGAACAGTCGCATGCCGTGTGACACCGTTTTGGCGGTGAATGAGATCAATTGCTCTGCAATGTTCACCACACCCAAAATGACGGCAAAAACCGGGTTCTTGCTGGTGCCAAAGGGTGCAGACACCAGCTCGTGCGCCCAGCCGCCCATACCCTTGATCTTGATGTTGTAGAACAAGCAGATGAACAGGACCGAGACCGACAAACCCATGGTCACCGAAAGATCGGCGGTTGGAACGACGCGCAAATAAGCATGATGCGGATCATGTCCCGCAGCACCATAGATCCAGCCCCAAATCGTGGGCAACAGATCGAGCGGAAGCAAGTCCATGGCATTGAGCAGGAAGATCCAGACAAACACCGTCAGCGCCAAGGGAGCGACGAGCTTGCGGCTGGCAGCGTTGTGCACGATGGACTTGGCTTGGCCGTCCACCATTTCAATCAAAATCTCAACCGCCGCCTGGAAACGACCTGGCGCGCCAGACGTTGCTGTGCGCGCTGCACGCCACAGCAAAAAGCAACCCAACAGACCCAGGGTGATAGAGAAAAACAGCGAATCAAGATTGAAGACCGTGAAGTCAACGATCTCGGTCTGAGGCTTATTTTGCCAATGCGTCAGGTGGTGAACAATGTAGTCACTGGCTGACGGTGCATTTGCTTCTACGGACATAAATTTCTTTCCAATTCTTAATCTTTTTGGGGTTTGGCGCGCATCAAGAGCGCCAGCCAATACACCTTCAAGGTCACAACCAAGCCCGCCATCAAGGCCAGCCAGCTTAAATTTTCTATCAGCCGAGGTGCAGCGGCCAACATGACCACGCTCACCCCAATCTTCACAGCTTCCCACAAGAAGAAACCAAAACTTGCCGTGGCCGGGTTGATCGATGAAAACCGGCTCATCAAACCGCGCGCAAACAACGCAGCAGGAATGACCACCACCAGCGCCCCATACAAAGCCGACCCACCTACCACAGCCTCACCCGTCAGACCCCAGGCGACCAAAGCCACCAAGGCACCCACCCCACACTGCAGCCTGACGATTCGCCATGGCGACACCGCAGGCTCTATCTCGCGCAAGGCCTGGGCCTGCGCTGCTGTGAGTGGCAAGTAATCAGATTTGGCTAATTTCTCAGCATCTTCCGACTCGTAACTATCCTTAAGGGCCATCAGGATTGATCTCTCAATTTACACGCCCGCAACAAATGACAGTTACAGCAAAGCCTTAGATTATACGTAGAAACCCGCGCATTTCCCCCACATTTGAGCAAGAAATCACAAAAGAGCTTCTCGATCATTGCTTTTGACGACCGAGACAGCCTCAGCCAATGTCATCTCAACTCGCGGCGTAAGATTTTTCCCACGGGGGTTTTTGGCAGGTCGCTGCGGAACTCGACGAGTTTAGGGCGCTTGTAGCCGGTGAGGTTCTCTCGGCAATAAGCTCGTACCTGCTCTTCAGTCAAGCCGGGATTCTTGCGAACTATGAACACCTTCACGGCCTCGCCCGAATCGGCATCGGGCGTACCCACGCAAGCACATTCCAGCACGCCATCCAACTGGGACACCACCTCTTCAATCTCGGTGGGGTAAACGTTGAAGCCGCTAACCAAGATCATGTCTTTCTTACGGTCCACAATTTTTACATAACCACGCTCATCCATGACGCCGATGTCGCCGGTTCTGAAGTAACCATCCGCCGTCATCACCTTGGCCGTCTCATCCGGGCGCTGCCAGTAGCCCGCCATTACTTGCGGGCCTTTGATAGCAATCTCGCCGGTTTCACCCCGGGGAACTTGAACGCCATCGTCGTCCAGGCAGCGCACCCAGGTGCTAGAGACTGGCACACCTATCGTTCCGGTGTAATTGGTATTCGTCACCGGATTGGCAGTAGCCAGCGGACTTGTCTCAGACAGGCCGTAGGCTTCAGTGATGGGGTTGCCCGTTTTCTCCAGCCACAGCTTGGCCACAGCCCCCTGAACAGCCATGCCGCCGCCAATGGAAATCTTCAAATTTTTCCAATTAACCGTGTTGAAATCTGGGTGATTTGCCAGCGCATTGAACAAAGTATTCACAGCCGGGAAACAATGAAACTCATGGTGCGTGAGCTCTTTCAGCACGGAAGGGAAATCACGTGGGTTGGGTATCAGTACGGTCTTGCCCCCCAAGCGCATGAACACCATGGTCATCGTGAACGCGAAGATGTGGTACATCGGTAAGGCGCAGATGGTAATGGGCTGCACGCCGGGCGTCACAGTCTTGAGTGTTGGGGTCAGCCAAGCTTCGGATTGCAGCACATTGCTAACTAGATTACGGTGCAACAAAACTGCACCTTTGGAAACACCTGTGGTTCCCCCGGTGTACTGCAAAACCGCGATGTCATCGGGTTTGATGTCAGGTGATTTAAAGCTACCGCGTTCGCCCTGCGCAAGGGCACTGTTGAAGCTCACCGCACCGGGCAGATTGAACGCTGGCACCAACTTTTTAAGTTTGCGCACCACCAAATTGACAATGGCACCTTTGAGCAAGCCAAGTTGGTCGCCCATGCTGCACAACACCACATGTTGGATGGGTGTGGCTGCAATACAGCGCTCCAGCGTAACGGCGAAATTTTCCAGAATCACAATGGCCCGCGCACCCGAATCCTTGAGTTGGTGCTCCAACTCGCGTGGCGTGTACAGCGGGTTCACGTTCACCACCACATAACCCGCACGCAAAATGGCCGCAACCGCAACTGGGTACTGCGGCACGTTGGGCATCATCAGCGCCACGCGGTCACCCCGAGTCAAACCCAAGCCTTGCAGGTAGGCTCCGAAGGCTCGGCTTTGAGCGTCTATCTGCGAGTAGCTGAAGTTTTTTCCCATGAAGCTGAAAGCCTCACGCTGTGGATACTTCTTAAAACTCGCATCAATCAATGCCGTCAATGAGGTGTAGGCCGATGGATCAATGTCTGCTGGAACACCATCTGGGTAGGCACTTAGCCAGGGCCTGTCTTGTGTTGCAGTGAGCATGTGAACGCCTCCTTTACTAAAAAAAAACGCCAGCTTTACTCGATCGCCTTACCCATGTCTTCGACCACTTTCTTGGCATCGCCAAACACCATCATGGTCTTGTCCATGTAGAACAACTCATTGTCCAGGCCCGCATAACCCGCCGCCATGGAGCGCTTGTTGACGATGATGGTCTTGGCCTTGTAGGCCTCCAAAATGGGCATGCCGTAGATGGCGCTGCCTTTGGTCAGCGCGGCCGGATTGACCACGTCGTTGGCCCCCAGGATGATGGCCACGTCCACCTGGCCAAACTCGCCATTGATGTCTTCCATCTCGAACACCTGGTCGTATGGCACTTCGGCCTCAGCCAGCAGCACGTTCATGTGGCCCGGCATGCGCCCGGCCACTGGGTGAATGGCGTATTTGACGGTGATACCTTTGTGCGTGAGCTTCTCGGCCAACTCTTTGACCGCATGCTGGGCGCGGGCCACCGCCAGGCCGTAGCCGGGCACGATCACCACCGTCTCGGCATTGCCCAAAATGAAGGCCGCGTCATCGGCGCTGCCGCTCTTGACCGTGCGCTGCACTGCGCCACCCGCTGCAGCCGTGACCGCCTCGCCACCAAAACCACCCAGAATCACATTAAAGAACGAGCGGTTCATGGCCTTGCACATGATGTAGCTCAGGATCGCGCCCGAACTGCCCACCAGTGAGCCCGCGATGATCAGCATCGAGTTGTTCAAACTGAAGCCAATGCCCGCAGCCGCCCAGCCCGAGTAGCTGTTAAGCATGGACACCACCACCGGCATGTCGGCCCCGCCAATCGGGATGATGATGAGCACACCCATGACAAATGACAGTGCCAGCATGAGCAAGAACGCAGGCCAGTTGCCTGTGAACATGAACACCAAGCCCAGACCGATCGTCGCCAGACCCAGCACCAAGTTGAGCTTGTGCTGCCCGGCAAACTGCACCGGCGCACCTTGGAACAAACGAAACTTGTAAGTACCAGAAAGTTTGCCAAACGCAATCACCGAGCCACTGAAGGTGATGGCACCAATGGCCGCACCCAAGAACAACTCCAGCCGGTTACCCGCCGGAATCTCTTGCCCCTTGACCACAATTCCAAAAGCCCAGGGCTCCACCACCGCAGCCACGGCGATGAACACTGCGGCCAAGCCAATCATGCTGTGAAAGAAAGCCACCAGCTCAGGCATTTTGGTCATCTCAACCGTTTTGGCACGGTAAGCACCGTAGCCGCCGCCCACAACCAGGCCCAGCATCACCCAGGCCATACCAGTGGCTTTGCCGCCGGACAGCTCGACAATCAGAGCCGCCGTGGTCAGCGCGGCAATGGCCATGCCGATCATGCCGAACAAATTGCCGCGAATCGACGTGGTGGGGTGACTTAAACCCTTGAGCGCCTGGATGAAACAGACACTCGCGATGAGGTACATCAGCGTGACAAGATTCATGCTCATTTGGATGCTCCTTGCTCAGCCGCCGCAGGGGCCTTCTTTTCTTTCTTGCGGAACATCTCCAGCATGCGGCGCGTCACCAAAAAGCCGCCAAAGATATTGACCGCTGCCAGCGCCACGGCCAGCACGCCCATGGTTTTACCCAGGGTGGTCTCCGTCATGGCGGCGGCCAGCATGGCCCCCACAATGACAATGGCGGAGATGGCATTCGTCACGGCCATCAAAGGCGTGTGCAAAGCGGGGGTGACCGTCCACACCACGTGGTAACCCACGTAGATGGCCAGTACAAAGATGATCAAGTTGATCAGGGTGGGGGATACAGCTTCCATTATTTTTCTCCAGCTAATCTATTTATTTCCGTTTGACGTCGCCGCCCTGCGTCATCAAACATGCAGCCACGATGTCGTCTTCCATATCGACATGCAAAGCGCCTTCTTTGTTGATGATGAGCTTGAGAAAGTCCAGCACGTTACGGGCGTACAGTGCCGAAGCGTCTGCGGCCACCAGCGCGGCTAGATTGGTTTCGCCAACCAGCGTCACGCCGTGCTTGACCACTGTTTTGTCAGCCTCAGACAAGGGGCAATTGCCGCCGCCGTTAGCGCCCTTGCCTGCTGCGATATCAACAATCACCGAGCCCGGCTTCATGGACTTGACCATGTCTTCCGTGATCAGCGTTGGCGCGGCACGGCCAGGGATGAGTGCGGTAGAAATCACAATGTCAGCCTGTGCCACGCGCTTAGCCACCTCCACCGCTTGACGTGCCAGCCAGCTCGGTGGCATGGGTTTGGCGTAGCCGCCCACACCCACAGCCGCTTCTTTTTCTTCGTCGGTGTCATACGACACTTCGATGAATTTGCCGCCCAAGGATTCGATTTGCTCTTTGACGCTGGGGCGAACGTCAGACGCCTCAATCACCGCCCCCAGGCGCTTGGCCGTGGCAATGGCCTGCAAGCCCGCCACGCCCACGCCCAAGATCACCACGCGAGCGGCTTTCACCGTACCCGCAGCGGTCATCAGCATGGGGAAAAAGCGCTGGTACTTGTCTGCCGCCATCATCACGGCCTTGTAGCCCGCGATATTGGCCTGGCTGGACAGCACGTCCATGCTCTGCGCACGCGTGGTACGCGGTGCGGCTTCTAAAGCAAAACCGGTCAATTGCGCGCCAGCCAAGCGTTGCAGGCCACTCGCATCAAAGGGGTTGAGCATGCCCACCAGCGTGCTGCCTGGCTTCATCTGAGCAGCCTCGGCATCGGACGGGCTGCGCACTTTGAGCACCAAGGGGCAGCTCAGCGCGCCAGCGGCGTCAGTGATTTCAGCGCCTGCGGCTATGTAAGCCTCGTCGGTCACGCTAGCCGCCACGCCTGCGCCGGATTGGACGCGCAGGGTGTGGCCCAGGGCCTTGAGTTTTTTTACCGTTTCGGGTGTAGCGGCCACTCGGGTTTCGCCCGTTGTGGTTTCCGCAGGTACGCCAATCTGCATGGGGCGTCTCCTCTATTTATTAAAAAAGTTGATGAGAAGTCGGTTGAGTCGGACCTAAATCCTGTCATCCAGCTTACTCAAGTTTACTTGAGCCTCGATTAGGGCAAACCAGAAGTCGCTCCACACCACATGCTGCGTATCATCACCCCCATGAAAACCCGATGGAAACCCAGCGTCACCGTTGCCGCCATCATTGAGCGCGAAGGCAAATTCCTCTTGGTCGAAGAAATAACCACGGACGGCCTCATGCTCAACAACCCGGCCGGCCATCTCGACCCTGGTGAATCACCGCTGGAGGGCTGTGCCCGCGAAGCGCTGGAAGAAACCACGCACCTGTTTCGACCCACCGCCCTGGTCGGCATCTATCTCTCGCGCCTGCAGCGCCCACTGCCTGACAGCTCAGAGATTGAAGACATCACCTACCTGCGCTTTGCCTTTTGTGGCGAGTTGGGTGAAGTGCAGGAGAATTGCCAGCTCGACACCGGCATCGTGCGCACGCTTTGGCTCACACCGGACGAAATCCGCTCCAGCACCGCACGCCACCGCAGTCCGCTGCTGCTGCGCTGCATGGATGATTACTTGAGTGGCCAGCGCTTCCCAGTAGATATGGTGTTCACCGACCCATCGGTGCAATTACTGCAAAACTAATCGCTATTCACGCGGCAACAACGCTCACCTTCCCGTCACATACCCCATGGTTTGCGGCAGCCACAGCACGATCTGTGGAAACAGCGTCAGCAACAGCAGGCACACGATCAGCAACGCGGTGAAAGGCAGGCCTTCACGCACCATGTCCTTGAGCGGGATGCCGGTGAGCGCGTTGGTGACGAAGAGCAGCATGCCAAAGGGCGGCGTCACCAGGCCAATCATCATGTTGACGACCACCACCACGCCGAAGTGCACCAGGTCAATGCCGAGCAAGCGCGCCGCCGGGATCAGCATGGGCACAAACACCAGCAGCATCACCGAGACATCCAAAAAACAGCCCAGCACCAGAAACAGCGCGTTGACCAGCAGCAAAAATCCGAGCGGGCTCAAGTTGAGACTGCTCACCCACTGGGCCAACAGGGCGGGGACGCCCTCTGCGGCGAAGGCGTAGTTCAGCAGGTAAGCCGACGCAATGATGAGGGTGATGACGGCGCTGGAGCGCAGAGACTCCAGCGTCACCGCAAACAGCGCCTTGAGGCTGAACGCCCTGTACACCACGCCCGCCAGGATCAGCGCGTGCAGAGCCGCTACAGCCGCCGCCTCGGTGGGCGTGAAAGCACCGGTGTAAATGCCGGTGAGCAGCACTACGGGCAGTGTCAGCGGCAAGAGGCCGCGCAGCACAATGCCGGGCACTGCGCGCAGCGGGATCGGGTCGTCCTTGGGCATATTGCGCTTGGTCGCGATGAGGTGCACGCCCCCCATGAGCATCAATGCCATCATCAAGCCCGGCACCACGCCGCCCAGAAACAGCGCGCCGACCGAGGTGCCCGAGACCAGCGCGTAAATCACCATCGGGATGCTGGGCGGAATGATGGGCCCGATGGTGGCACTGGCCACCACCACCGCACCTGCAAAGCCTGGTGTGTACTCTGGCTTTTTCAACATTTGTTTGATGGTGACCAGACCCGGCCCGGCAGCATCCGCAATGGCGCTGCCGCTCATGCCCGAGAAAATCACGCTCACCAAAATGTCCACCTGCGCCAGCCCGCCGCGCATCCGCCCCACGAGCAAGCGCGAGAACTCGAACAAGCGCTCGCTGATGGTGCCTGCGTTCATCAGGTTGGCGGCAAACACAAACAGCGGCACGGCCAGCAGCACATAGCTGTTGTACAAGCCGTTGAGCACCTGTTCTGCGGCCAGGCCCATGTCTTGACCCTTGACGGCCAGGTAAGCAATGCCGCCGGCCAGCATGGCAAAGGCGATGGGCGCGCGCAAAAGCATGGCGACAACCATAACGACGAGCAGGGTGAGCATTGCGGTGCTCACAACTCTTGCTCCCAATCACGACTTAGTAGCCGAACCACCCGCCAGACGTAGCGCACAACCAGCGCGATTAACAGCAACCCAAAGGGAAAAAAGACCCAGTGAAACGGTAGGCTCATGACGGCGGTAGATTCGCGGCGCATGAACCAGATGTAGTCCAGGCTGCCCGGCAGTGCCCATGCGGCCAGCCCCCCGACCAACACCGCAGCGGCCAGGGCCATGCGGCGACGCATGGGGGCAAACGCCTTTTGGTAGAGCAGATCAAAGGCCACATGCTCGCGGTCTTTGCACACCACCGCCGCGCCCCACAGCACCGCCCACAGGTAGAGGATGGTGGCGGCCTCATCGGTCCAGGCCAGCGGCTGGTTAAAGATAAAGCGGGCCGTGATTTGGATCACGAACACCATGAAGAGCAGAGCGAACAGCAAGACGCCAAAGGCATCGGCCGCGCGACGTAGGAGTTGAAGCAAAGAGCAGCCCTCGATCAACGCGTGGCGTTGATCCGCTCCAGCAACCCACTCGGCCAGACCTTGGCGTAGTCCGACTGCAAGTAGGTGGCCTGTACGCTCTTGCGGAAGGCGTCCACATCCGGTGTGGTGACGCTCAAGCCTTGCGTTTTGAGGAAGGTCACCAACTCGGCCTCATCCTTGATGCGCTGGGTGTTGTTGTACTGGGCGGCGGCTTGCGCAGCGCCTTGCAGTTTGGTTTTTTGATCCGCGTTCAAAGCGTTCCAGAATTTGTTGGGCACGCAGATGAAAAGGCTGTCCACCAGGTGGCTGGTGAGCGTGATCTGTTTGGTGACCTCGTAAAACTTAGCGCTGCGCACGGTGGGCAGCGGGTTGTCTTGTGCGTCGATGGTGCCCGTCTTCAGGCCGAGGTACACCTCGCCAAAGGCCAGCGGCGTAGCGGTGGCACCCAGTGCCTCGCCCAAGAACAACCACTCTTTGCTGCCGGGCATGCGCAGCTTCACGCCTTTGAGGTCGGTCGGGGTCAGCACCTTGCGTGCCTCGCGCAGATTGAGCTGGCGCGTGCCCAGGTAGAGCGGCGAGAGGATGGTGAGATCCATCTTTTCGCTCACCAGTTTGAACAAGTCGCCGCCGATCGGGCCGTTGAACAGCTTCATCAAATGCGCCGGGTCACGCACCACGTAGCCCGCGGTGAAGATGGAAAACTCGGGCACGATTTTGGCAATGTCAAAGGCCGAGATGCTGGCCATCTCCAAGTTGCCGCGCGCCATGGCCACCGGCTCTGCGCCCTGCTTGAATAGGCTGGCATTGAGGTTGATCTGCAGGTCGAACTGGCCCGGCGCACTTTTATCGAGCTGGTCTTTAAGCACCGTCCACATCTTGGCGTGCCAGTCATCGGGAACGGCCGGGCTGGAGATGCGCAGCAACTGTTTGCTTTGGGCCAGGGCGGGCTGGGTGCTGGCACCCAAAGCCAGGGCGGCGCTCAGCAGGGTGCGGCGGGAGAAATTGGTGTTGGATTGACGGGTCATGGGCGCTAATATAAAGGGACTTTGACACCTCTGGATTCCCGCCTTCGCGGGAATGACGGACATCACCCGATTGGATCGCCATGAACGCTCGCATTCCCCCCGCTGTTTTAAACGCCGCTCAACTCCAAAGCGAGATCGACCACGCCTGGGACGCCGACCTTGTCCAACAACTCACTGACTACATCCGCATCCCCGCCAAGTCACCCATGTTTGACCCGCAGTGGGCCGAGCATGGCCACATTGACGCCGTGGTGCGCAACGCCGCTGACTGGGTGAGGGCGCAAAAAATTGAAGGCCTGACGATCGAGGTGATCCGGCTAGAAGGGCGCACGCCGGTGTTGTTTTTTGAAGTGCCCGCGTCCAGCGGTTTCGAGGAGCCGCCCAAAAAGCCCTCAACTCAAACCGTGCTCATGTACGGCCACCTCGACAAGCAGCCCGAGTTCACCGGCTGGCGCGCCGACCTCGGCCCCTGGACACCCAAGTATGAAAACGGCAAGCTCTATGGCCGGGGTGGCGCGGACGATGGCTACGCGGTGTACGCCAGCATCACCGCCATTGCCGCGCTCAAGCGCCAAGGCGCGGCGCACCCGCGCATCGTGGGCCTGATCGAGAGCTGCGAAGAAAGCGGCTCGTACGACCTGCTGCCCTATGTGGATGCCCTGCGCGCACCGGGCAACAACCGCTTGGGCGATGTCGGCCTGGTGATTTGCCTGGACTCGGGCGCGGGCAATTACGACCAGCTTTGGCTCACCACCAGCCTGCGCGGCATGGCGGGCGGCGTGCTCAAGGTGGAGGTGCTGACTGAGGGCGTGCACTCGGGCGACGCCAGCGGCTTGGTGCCGTCCAGCTTTCGCATCCTGCGCCACCTGCTGGATCGGCTGGAGGACAGCCAAACCGGGCACCTGCTGCCGCACAGCTTTCACTGCGAAGTGCCGCCCGAGCGTTTGGCCCAGGCGCGCGCCACGGCGGCGATTTTGGGTGACGAGTTGTACAAGCGCTTCCCCTGGGCGCACTACGACTGCGAGGGCTCGCAGCGCCTGACTCTGCCCACCACCACCGACCCGCTGCAAGCCCTGCTCAAGCGCACCTGGGTGCCGACCCTGAGCGTGACCGGTGCATCAGGCCTGCCCGACTTTCAAAACGCCGGTAATGTGCTGCGCCCTTACACCGCATTCAAACTCTCGCTGCGCCTGCCGCCACTGGTGGACGCCGGGCTGGCTGTGCAGCAGCTCAAAACTTTGCTGGAAGACAACGCGCCGTATCAGGCCCGGGTGACGTTTGAGGGCGGCGGCAGCGCCACAGGCTGGAACGCGCCTGAGACCGCGCCCTGGTTGGAGCGTGCGCTCAACACCGCCTCACGCGCACATTTTGGTGCGGACTGCGGCTACATCGGGCAAGGCGGCACCATCCCACTCATGGGCCTGTTGTCCAAAGGCTTCCCAAAAGCGCAAATGATGGTGTGCGGCGTGCTCGGGCCGCAAAGCAATGCGCACGGACCGAACGAATTCTTGCACGTGCCCTATGCCAAGAAGCTCACAGCGGCAGTGGCGCAGGTGCTGGCGCAAATGCCTTGAGGTAGCTGAAAAAAGCCTGCGCGTCCATAGCGCGAGCCACATGGTGGCCTTGGATGCCGTCGCAATTAAAACTTCGCAGCAAATCCTGAATGACCGCGTTTTCCACCCCTTCGGCCACGGTTTTAAGGCCCAGGCTGTGGGCCATCTGGATGATGGCGCGAACAATGGTGGCGTCATCCGGGTCACTGGCCAAATCGCGCACAAAAGACTGGTCGATCTTGAGCTTGTCCACTTCAAAACGCTTGAGGTAAGACAGGCTGGAGTAACCGGTGCCGAAGTCGTCGATGGACAGCTTCACCCCCATCAGCTTGAGTTGACTCACATCGGCCAACACTTTTTCGGTGTTGTGCAGCAAGACGGACTCGGTCATCTCCAACTCAAGATAATGCGGATCAAACCCCGATTTGTGCAGCGCTTGGGTGACGATCTGCACCACATCGCCGCGTTTGAACTGCACCGGCGACAGGTTCACGGCAATCGTCAGGGGGCACAGACCCGCCTGACGCCAAGCTACGCCTTGGCGCAAAGCCTCGTGAATCACCCATTCGCCCAGGGGCACGATCAAACCTGTATTTTCAGCCAGGGCAATAAATTGGCCCGGCATGAGCAGGCCGCGCTCGGGGTGATTCCATCGGATCAAGGCCTCCACCCCAGTCACATGCCCCGTGGCCAGCGCGATCTGAGGCTGGTAATGCAAGACAAACTCGCCGCGCTCAATGGCCTTGCGCAAGCCATTTTTGAGAAAGAGGTGATCAACCGCCTGCATATTCATTTGCTCGTCAAAGAAACGATAGCCGTTGCGCCCCGCTTCTTTGGCCTGGTACATGGCGGTATCGGCTTTTTGGAGCAGGGTTTCAAAGTCTTGCCCATCATCCGGATATAAAGCAGCTCCAATAGAAGCACTGCTGACCAGCTCATTGCCGTCCAGCATAAATGGCGCAGAGACGTCCACTAAAAGCTGGCTCAGCAGGGGCGTGCTGGCATCTGCACTTGCTTGGTTGCCAAGCAGCATCAAAAACTCATCACTTCCTTGGCGGCAAATAGTGTCGCTTTCCCGCAGGCAGGCACTCAAGCGCTTGGCAATTTCTTTCAAAAATGCATCGCCCACCCCATGTCCAAGCGAGTCGTTGATGGTTTTGAAGTTATCCAGATCCAAAAACAATAAAGTTACTCGGGTCTGAGTTAGATCTGCCTGGGCTATGGCCTGTGAAAACCTGTCTTGCAACAGCACCCGATTGGGTAGTCCTGTCAAGGCATCGTGGTAGGCCAAAAACTCAACCTGCTTTTCAGCAGCCTTGCGTTTGGTGATGTCGTTGGCCATGGCCAAGTAACCGGTGATCTGGCCTTCATCGTTTTCAAGCGGCGTCAAAGTGGTGCTGATCTGAACCAGTCGTCCATCGCGGTGCTTGCGTTGCAATTCCAAATCAAGAATGTATTCACCGCCCATCACACGTCGACGCAGTTCGTCGGACTCGGCTTGTTTACCGGGTGGCAGATTTTGCAAGGGCTTGCCCATCGCCTCTGAGCTGGACCAGCCATAAAAATGCTCAGCAGCCGGGTTCCAGGAAGTGACCCGCCCTAGGGGATCGCGGGTGAAAATCGCCGTTGGTGAGCCTGCAATGATGGCCTGGTTCAACTGTTTTTCTTTGGCCAAGGTTTGGTTGGCCGCTTGCAAGGCCTCTGTGGCCAACATTTGCCGATTCAAAGCGCGGTAAATAACAACCGACATCAATAGCGTCACGGCAAAAAATACGGCAAAGAGCAAGCTGGTTTTAATCACCTCGCCATGCCATGGCGCAAGGTAATCATTCGCCGCCAACCCAATGGACACATTCAGGATCGTGCCCGGGATTTTGCTAAATGCACCAACACGTTCCACTTGGTCGAAGCTAGACTTGTTTCTATAAGTACCTGCGCTTTGACCTTGCTGCATAAGGCTGACGATTTGAGGCGCCCGGATTTCCTGCCCGAACAGGTCGTCATCCCCCGAGCGCTTAGGAACGCGTGCCACGAGCGCAAAATCATCGTCAAAAATCGCGAAAGATCCACGTGCGCCGATTTGTAGTGCCGAAAGCTGGGCTGTGAAATGGTTGACCGGCACGGTCGCCAAGACCACGCCGGCAAAAGCGCCATCGGGCTGACGCACAGCACGGGCCAGAAATATGGCCCATTGCCCGCTAATTCGGGTCAACTGCGGCTTGGTCATAAGCAAGCCCACCGCAGGTTCATTTTTCAGTCGCTGAAAATGAGGCCGATCCGCCACGCTCACCCGGGTGCCGTCCTGCACGCCGGTTCCATGGGTCAGCCAACCTTCTGCATTTGCCAACCGGATGCCATCAATGGCTGGCTGTCTTTTGACTTGCGCGGCAATAAAGGTATTCACCGCCGGGGTCGAAACACGGCCGGTTTGCATTTGGCGCTGTAACTCACTGGCAACATCCATCAATGCGATGTCAATGCTGCGAACTGATGCGCTGATGTCGTTCTGTACAAACTGCGCCAAGTTCTGGCTGTTGGTCAAGGCGCTGGACTCATGCTGGCGGCGGCTCTCCAAGAGCGCAGAAACGGCCAGACCCCCCACCAATAAGAACAGGATAATTTCGGCCAATACAAGCCGTAACAACAGGCTTTGCCGCGAGACTGAATCAAGGCTCCAGATACGTTTCAAAATATTCACACCACGTATGAAAAAGGTGCCATTGAACGCGATTATTGTTATTTTTAAAGCGCATGATCTCCAAGCCTTTATTCTAAAGGCCGGTGTCGCAACTCCGAGATTTTTTGCTGACCGTGTCATCTTTGACTAAGATGGTCGGTTTTGCCGAGCCCACACACCTTGAACTCTCCCGTCCAGCCAGTCCAGCACATCAGCGTCCGTGGTGCGCGCACGCACAACCTCAAAGCCATCGACCTGGACATCCCGCGCAACCAGTTGGTGGTGATCACGGGGCTCTCGGGCTCGGGCAAATCCAGCCTGGCGTTTGACACCCTGTATGCCGAAGGCCAGCGCCGCTATGTGGAGAGTCTGTCCACCTACGCGCGCCAGTTTTTGCAGCTCATGGACAAGCCCGATGTGGACTTGATCGAGGGCCTCTCGCCCGCAATTTCCATCGAGCAAAAAGCTACCAGCCACAACCCGCGCTCTACCGTGGGTACGGTCACCGAGATTCACGATTACCTGCGCCTGCTGTTTGCCCGCGCGGGCACGCCGTTTTGCCCGGAGCACGACTTGGCGCTGCAAGCCCAAACCGTGAGCCAGATGGTGGACGCCGTACTGGCCCTGCCCGAGGACACGCGGCTGATGATTTTGGCTCCACTGGCGCGTGAGAAAAAAGGCGAGTTTCTGGAGGTCTTTGCCGACATGCAGGCCCAGGGCTATGTGCGATTTCGCGTCGATGGCGTGATCTACGGTTTTGATGACCTGCCCAAGCTCAAGAAAACCGAGAAGCACGACATTGACGTGGTGATTGACCGCATCAAGGTGCGGCCACCTTCCGTTCGCCCTGAGCCTGTCGAAGGGCTCACAGAGGCTTCGACCCTTCGACAAGCTCAGGACAGGCCAGGCTCAGCCCGAACGGAGGATGGTCACCTCAGACAGCGTCTGGCCGAGAGTTTTGAGGCGGCCTTGCGGCTGGCCGATGGGCGTGCGATTGCGATGGAGATGGAAGAACCCAGAGAGCACCTCTTCAACGCCAAGTTCTCCTGCCCGGTGTGCAGCTACTCCATCACCGAGCTGGAGCCGCGCCTGTTTTCCTTCAACTCGCCCATGGGGGCCTGCCCGTCGTGTGACGGTCTGGGCGCGCGCGAATTTTTTGACCCAGCGCGCGTGGTGGCCTTCCCCACACTCAGCTTGGCCAGCGGCGCGATCAAGGGCTGGGATCGGCGCAACGCCTATTACTTCACGCTGTTGGAGAGTCTGGCCAAGCACTACAAGTTTGATATCGACGACGCCTTTGACTCCCTGCCCGCTGCGGTGCAACACGCAGTGCTGCATGGCTCGGGCGAAGAGGACATTCGGTTTAGTTACTTGATGGAGTCGAGTGCTACGGGCGGCAGCAAAAAGACGAGCAAAAAACACCCCTTCGAAGGCATCATCCCCAACATGCAGCGGCGCTACCGCGAGACCGACTCCGCCGTGGTGCGCGAGGACTTGGCCCGCCTGCGCGGCGTGCAGCCCTGCCCCGACTGCGCAGGCTCACGCCTGCGGCGCGAAGCCCGCCATGTGAAGGTGGGTGAAGGCGCGCAGGCCCGCGCGATTTTTCAGGTCAGCCACCTCACGCTGCGCGAGTCGTTCGACTACTTCAACGCCCTCGTCATGCACGGCGCCAAAGCCGATATTGCCGAGAAAGTGGTGCGCGAAATCCGCCTGCGCCTGAAGTTTCTCAACGACGTGGGCCTGAACTACTTGAGCCTGGACCGCAGCGCCGAGACGCTCAGCGGCGGCGAAGCCCAGCGCATTCGCCTGGCCTCGCAAATCGGCTCGGGCCTGACGGGCGTGATGTACGTGCTGGACGAGCCCAGCATCGGCCTGCACCAGCGTGACAACGACCGCCTGATCGGCACACTCAAACACCTGCGCGACATCGGCAACAGCGTGCTGGTGGTTGAGCACGACGAAGACATGATGCGCGCCGCCGACCATGTGATAGACATGGGGCCGGGCGCGGGTGTGCACGGTGGGCGTGTGGTGGCGCAAGGCACGTATGACGAGGTCAAGGCCAACCCGGATTCGCTCACAGGCCGCTACCTGGCGCACACGCTCAAGATTGCGGTGCCTGCGAAACGTCACAAATGGCTACCCCTGCGGCATGAGCTCACATCCGTTCGGGCTGAACCTATATCCGTTCGGGCTGAGCCTATATCCGTTCGGGCTGAGCCTGTCGAAGCCGCGTCGAGCCCTTCGACCCTTCGACAAGCTCAGGACAGGCCAAGCTCAGGCCGAGCGGGGTTTCAAGCTTTAAGCCTCATCAACGCCAGCGGCAACAACCTGCGTGGCGTGAGCGTGGATTTCCCCATCGGCCTGTTCACCTGCGTCACCGGCGTCTCCGGCTCGGGCAAGTCCACGCTGGTCAACGACACCTTGTACAAGGCGGTGGCGCGCCAGCTCTACCGTGCGCATGACGAACCCGCGCCGTGTGAAGACATTGAAGGCATAGCGCACTTTGACAAAGTCATCAACGTCGATCAGTCGCCGATTGGCCGCACCCCGCGCTCCAACCCCGCCACCTACACGGGCCTCTTTACCGCCATGCGCGAGCTGATGGCCGAAGTGCCGATGGCGCGTGAACGCGGCTACGGCCCCGGACGCTTCAGCTTCAACGTGGCCGGGGGCCGCTGCGAGGCCTGCCAGGGCGACGGCATGGTCAAGGTGGAGATGCACTTTTTGCCCGACGTGTACGTGCCCTGCGACGTGTGCCATGGCAAGCGCTACAACCGCGAGACGCTGGAGGTGCTGTACAAAGGCAAGAACATCGCGCAGGTTCTGGACCTCACCGTCGAGGCCGCGTTTGACTTCCTCAAAGCCGTACCCACCATTGCGCGCAAGCTGCAAACCCTGCTGGATGTCGGCCTGTCCTACATCCGCCTGGGGCAATCGGCCACCACCCTGTCAGGCGGTGAGGCGCAGCGCGTCAAGCTCGCGCTGGAGTTGAGCAAACGCGACACCGGCCGCACCCTCTACATCCTGGACGAACCCACCACCGGCCTGCATTTCGCCGACATTGACCTGCTGCTCAAAGTGCTGCACCAGCTGCGCGACGCGGGTAACACCATCGTGGTGATCGAGCACAACCTGGACGTCATCAAAACCGCCGACTGGCTGATCGACATGGGGCCCGAGGGCGGGGCGGGGGGTGGACTGGTGGTGGGGGTGGGTACGCCGGAAGACATTGCGGCGAATCCGGCTAGTCATACGGGGCGGTATTTGAGGCCGCTTTTATAGTAAGGCATGCCTCACGGCTTGAACTGCTTCGGCCATAGTCGGGCAACGTGTTGAACACGGATGATCTGTACGGCGTTCTCTTTCACACGGTAAGGCACGACATAGTTGTCATGCACCACCAGTTCGCGCGTTCCGGGCACGCGACCTGGGCGACCTAATGCTGGGAACGTAGCCAAGCGTTCGGTTTTCGCCTTGATTTCCCCGACAAAAGATTGGGCACGCTCGGGGTTGTCTTGCGCGATGTAGGCGGCAATTTGATCCAGATTTTCAAGCGCCTTGCGCGTCCAACGCAATTCCACGCTCAGTGCCCGTATTTAGCGTAAACGGCACGCACTTCTTCATCCGTCGCAAAGTCACCCTGATCCGCCTCCTTCAAACCAGCCTGAATGTCCGAAATCTGCCATTGCTCTTGGCCGACGTAACTTTTCAGCGCCTCTACGGTGAGGAAGCTTTTGCTCCGGCCGGTGGCTTGCACCAGCTGCTCAAGCTGTCCATGCAACTCTATGGGCAAGCGCACATTGAGGATTTTTTCAGCTGTGGTCATAGGATTTACCTCCGGTGTCATTGAATTTGAGTGTACGTCATACAAACGTTGCGCGCTCAAAACTCACAAGCATTGAAAAGGGCCGCGTCAGCGGCCCTTTGTCAGCATTGCCTCTTACGCTATCACGGGAAGGCGAGGTTGGTGGTCAGCGTGCCGCCGGATGGCACGGTCAGCGGGCCGACTGACTTGGGCGTCAGACCGTCGGCCGTGGCTTGCAGGGTGTAAATGCCTGCTGCTGGTGCGTAGGGCGTAAAGCTCAACGTGCCTGGCAGCGCGACATAGGGTGCGACTCGGGGCGAGGCCACAGGCAGGGTGTAGCTGTAGCTGTTGTCGGCAGCCAATAGCCGGTTGGTCACTTCCATGGTGGCTGTGGCGCTGAAGGCCTGTAGGGCGCGCAGGCTGGTCGTCGCTGCGGTCGTCACCGTGCCGGTCAAGATGCCGGTGGCAGAGCTGGCGGGCAACAAGGCTGAGGCCAAGGTGTTGACACTGGTTACGGTGTCGGTCACCACCGGCACACCAGTCACCACCAAGGTGGTCTTGCCCGCAGCGGTCAGCACCAGTGTGTAAGTGCCAGGGCTCACCGGTTGCAAGAGAAGGCGACCGCTGCTGTCAGAGACAGTAGCGCGCACCACCACACCGGCTTGTTGCAGCGATGCGCTGGCCAAGCCGTTGGCCAGACTGGCATCAACAAAGCCCAGCACGCCGTTCACATATCGGGGGATCAGCCGCAACTGCGGTTTGAGCAGGTACTTGCCAGACTTACCCGCACCGACGACCGAGATGGACTTGCAAGCATCCATATCCAGCACAAAATCGGCCATCTTGTTGGCGGCAATGTCGAGGTCGATGTTGATCTTGATGCCCGATTGCTGGCCACTGGGTGTGGTGAGTTCGGTCTCTATCCCGCCTGTCGGCACGACTGAATTGGCCAAGGGGTTGGCCACGTTGTTGTCGCCCAAAACCAAGCGCATTTGGGTGTACTTGCCCGTGGGCAACGGAGTTTGCCCCAACTCGAAGAGCACGCCGTTGGTGAGCGAGAGCAGATCGATGCGTTTGGCTGGGCTGAGCACGATTTCAGACCAACCGCCGTCGCTGTCGGACGCGGTGCTGCTTTGGTGCACGCGCACCTTGAGCACCGTGACGCTCACCTTGTCAAAGCCGCAAGCCGGTGCGTCGGTCAGCGCTAGGCGCAGTGTGCCGCTGCTGCCCGCATCTCCGCCACCGCCACCGCCACCGCAGGAGGCCAAAGCCAATAAAGCGACCACCGACAAGGACAACCGAAGTTTGTTGAAGAGACTCATGATGACTTGCTCCCATTCTTGCGCACACCAGCACGCACCGCCGACACCTTAAAGATCGAACAGGGCGAAGATCGAAGATGCTTCACCCTGTCTATTTATAGACACGCGTTTAGGAATTACAAGTTATCAAGCGTTTTTAAAACCTCTTCTCTTGCGGGTTGGAGTCAAATCAATGGCCCAAGTGCTCAGCAAAAAACGCCAACGTACGCTCACGCGCGAGTTGCGCAGCGGTTGCGTTGTAGGCGCCACGGTGGTCGCAGTTGAAGCCGTGGTTGGCGTCATAGGTTTCCACGCGCACCTTGGGCTGCGCGGCCTTGAAGGCGAGAACGGTGTCCAACAAAATGTGCGTGTCCAGCTCGCCAAAGTGCGCGAGCACGGGCACGGTGGGTTGGCGTGCGGACTCAACCGGGCCGGTCATGCCGCCACCGTAGTAGGGCACGGCGGCTGATAGACCCTTGAGCAGGCAGGCAGCGCGCCAGGTGAGCAGGCCGCCCCAGCAGTAGCCCACCACACCCACCTTGCCGCCCGAGGCTTGGGCCGCGTAGTCAATCGCTGCCTGGATGTCTTGCATCACGCCGGGTGCGGGCAAGGCCTCGATAGCCGCTTTGTAGCCAAAGCCTTCTTTCTGGTCGGCTTCGGTGTAGCCTAATTCCACATTGGGTTTGGCGCGCGTGAAGGTGGCCGGGGCCACGGCCAGGTAGCCTGCCGCCGCATAACCATCAGCCACGGCACGGATGTGCGCGTTGACGCCGAAGATTTCTTGCAGCACCACGATAGCGCCCTTGGGCGTGCCTGTGGGCTGGGCCACGTAGGCGGGGAAGGTGGTGCCGTCGGCGGCGGTGAGTTGAATGGTTTGGGTCATGGTGCTTAGTTCGCTTGCAATTTGCGCTCAACAAAATCCAAACGATCCTGGCCCCAGAACATCTCGCCATCCACGATGTAAGTGGGCGCACCGAAGATGCTCGCGTCGATGGCCTCTGTGGTGTAGCTGTCGTACAGGGATTGAATTTTTGGGTCTTTGGCTTGCTCCAAACGCTGCGCGCTCAGGCCGCATTCGCTCAACAGTTCGGCTTGCACGGCGGCGTCGGCAATGTTGCGTTGTTGCTCCCACACGGCGGCCAGAATAGCCCCGGTCAGGCGCAGGGCGGCATCCACCCCGTCGTGCTGGTCAACCGTGATGATGAGACGTGCGCAGTCGTCACCGGGCACGGGGAAGAAGGTGGGCTGCACGTTGATGGATTTATTCAAGAACTCACCAAAGCGCTTGAGTTCCAGCAGCCGATACGCCAGACGCTGCGGTGGCCGCTTGCCTAGTGGCAGACCGCCCGACAAGGGGAATATCTTGCCCAAGTCCATGGGTTTGAGCCGCACGGTGGCACCGTTGGCTTTGGCCATGGCAACAAAGCGCTCGTGGCCGAGGTAGGTGTAGGGGCTTTGCGGGGCGATGTAGTAGTCAATGGTCTTGCTCATGGAAATATCCTGAAGTTGATGGAAGTGGCCAGCCCGCATGTTATCTTTTTAGCCACGCATCCCCCTCACCTATTTCTCACAGGAGCCCATCTTGAACAAAGTCCTACTCATCACCGGTGGCAGTCGCGGCATTGGCGCGGCCACGGCGCATCTGGCAGCAGCGCAAGGCTATGCCATTGCCGTCAACTACAGCCACAACGCCAGCGCAGCCGAGGCGGTGGTGCGTGCCATCCAGGCCCAGGGCGGCAAGGCCAAGGCCATCGCCGTGCAGGCTGATGTGGCGGACGAGGCCCAGGTGATGGCCATGTTCGCTACGGTGGACGCACAACTCGGACGCGTCACCGCCCTGGTCAATAGCGCCGGTGTGGTGGACGTGGCCGCGCGCGTGGATGCGATGGACGTGGCGCGCTGGCGGCGTCTGTTGGACATCAACGTCATCGGCACGATGCTGTGCGCGCGCGAAGCGGTGCGGCGCATGAGCACGCGCCACGGCGGCGTGGGCGGGGCCATCGTCAACCTGAGCAGCGTGGCGGCCGTCTTGGGCGCGCCCGGCCAGTACGTGGACTACGCGGCAAGCAAGGGGGCGATCGACAGCTTCACCGTGGGCCTGGGGCGCGAGGTGGCGGCTGAGGGCATACGCGTCAACGCGGTGCGCCCCGGCGTGATTGACACCGACATCCACGCCAGCGGCGGCCAGCCCGAGCGCGCCCAGCAACTCGCCCCCACCATCCCCATGCGCCGCCCCGGCACGGCGGAGGAAGTGGCGCAGGCGATTGTCTGGCTGCTGTCTGATGCGGCCAGCTACACCACGGGCAGTGTGGTCGATGTGGGCGGTGGGCGCTGATCGGTCGCTCAAGGCGCTATTGACTGCACCCACTGCGCCAGCTCAGCCACAGCCGCGTCTGTCGCCGCCTCCAGCGCACGCACGCCGCCGGACGCACCGGCCGTTGGGGCCGGACGCTGCACGCTCACGCTGCGTTGCGCGAGCGTTTTAAGCCCTGTAGCGCTGGCCTGTTGCAGCGTGGCGCGCAGGCGCAGCACACCCGCGCTTTGACCGGGCTTGTCAAACACCTGGCTGAATTCTTCGAGCTCTAGCGCCAGCACTTGCGTGGCACCCTGCCCCGGCTTGAGCACGGTGCGTTGACGACTCAAACCCTCACGCAGGCGCTGCTGCACCAAGTCAGCGGGCGGCACGACCCAACGCGCCAGGGCGTAGGCACGCAGCTGGCGCGCGTCGTCATAGGCCAGGCGGTACAGCAGGGCCGTGCTGTCCAGCGAAGCCGCCGCGTGCACGGTGATGGCCAGCGCGGGGTGTGTGGATGAGGTGACTGGCGTGCTGGGGATGGCCACCGGAATCGTCCGTTCACCAAAGTCGTAGAGCACGGGGGCGGGGCTGCGCTCGGGCAGTGCGCAACCAACCAGGAAGACCGCCAAAATTATAGAAAATACGCCCAAACTCCTTGTGATTATTGCGCAAGCAGCTCCTGAAAACATAGCGACTTGAGGCGATTGACGTGTCATGGTGTTCCTCCAATTGGGGCAACGAAGCCCGGTTCACCGGGGCCAGGCTTCGTTGCCGGGTTGCCCAAAATCAGCGCCTGAGGGTTGCTGTCCAGCGTGTTGGCCACGCGGCTCAGATTGCGCGCTGCGAGGCTGGTGTCGTCCATGGCGCGGTTCAACCGTGGCAAGGTGTCCATCTGTAGGGCCTGCCCCGCCGCAGTCAGCGCCCCGGCCCCTTGCGTGAGTTGATCAAGAACCGCGCCCGGTTGCTGCACGCCCTGAACCAAACGGTTCAGCTCGGTCGCTGTGACCGTGGCCTGGTCAACTGACTTCTTCGCGGCGTCCGTAGTGGCAACCACACTAGTGGACACCTCGCGCAGGGAGACAAGCGTTTTGCGTGCCTCATGCACCAAGGTCGGCAGACTGTCGGCTGCCCGACCCAAGGAGGCCACACTTTTCATAACTAAGCTCTGGTTTTCAGGGACTAGAGATTGATTAACACGTTCGATGATCAGTTCTATCTGCGTCAGCAGATGAGAGCCTCTTTCTGCGAGCTTATTAACCAAGTTGGGACGCATTGGGATGCGTGCCATGTGGGTCGGGCTGGACGTCATCCGCTCTTTGGATTCTCCGCTGTCGTCCAGTTGCACAAACGCGATACCCGTCACACCCTGAAACCCGAGCGTGGCAAAACTGGAGTGGGTGATGGGGGTGGCTTCATCCACGCTGATGCGCAACAGCACACTGCCGACTTTTTCCGGGTCAAAGGCAATGCTCTCGACCTTGCCAACATTGACTCCACGATAGCGCACCGCCGCCTGGGGTTGCAAGCCCGTGACGGCTTCGCTAGAGGACACTTCGAACACCGTTTGTACGCCCGTTTCACGCGTGAGCCAGACGGCCAGCGTCACAAGCAGCGCGGCGACCACCAGTACAAAGGTACCGGCAGCCAGAGCGTGGGCTTTGTTTTCCATAAGTTTCCTTTTACACCGCCCGTGGCGGCTCCTGTAACAAGACTCGGGCCCGCTGACCGCGCGGGCCCAGAAAGAAGTCGTGAATAAATGGATGGGGGAAGTCCATCACCTCGCGCGGCGGCCCACTCACAATCACGCGTTTTTCGGCCAGCACCGCCACACGGGTGCTGAGCTCAAACAAGGTGTCAAGGTCGTGCGTCACCATCACCATGGTCAAACCTAACTCCTGGTGCAACGAGCGCAGCAAGTCGCAAAATCCGTCGGAGCTGTAAGGGTCTAGGCCAGCGGTGGGCTCGTCGAGCATCAGCAGTGGTGGGTCCATGATGAGAGCCCGGGCTAGCGCCACGCGCTTAATCATGCCGCCAGACAGGTCTGAGGGCATTTTGACCGCGTGGACGGGATCGAGCCCCACCATTTGCAACTTGAGCATGGCCACATCCCGTACCAAGGCATCGGGCAGGGTTCGCAGCTCGCGCAGGGGGAAGGCAATGTTGTCGAGAACACTAAAGGCCGAGAACAAGGCACCGTGCTGAAACAGCATTCCCACACGGCTGGCGGCACCTGCATCACTCAAGTGCACCGCCGGTTGGCCCAAGACAGTAACGCGCCCCGCGCGGGGTTGCTCCAGCCCCAAAATCTGGCGCAACAGCACAGTTTTGCCACTGCCAGACCCCCCGACAATGGACACCATTTCACCCACCTCAATGCGCAAGTCCAGATCTTGGTGAACGACATACTCACCCCCAGCGGTGGGGAACACGGAAGCGAGTTTTTCAATCTCCACGACCGGCGCAGCCACGGGCAAGCTGACAGGTGTTTCCCTGCTCATATGCCCACATCCTTAAACACCACCGCAAACAGCGCATCGACCAGAATCACCACCGTGATAGAGGTGACCACCGAGGCCGTCGTACCTTGGCCCAGGCTCTCCGTGTTGGGCTTGATGCGCAGACCGTAATGGCAACCGATGAGCGCGATGAGCACACCAAAAACCGCCGATTTTGCCGTTGCCAGAGTCAGGTTGGACACCTTGACGGCATCGGGCAGCGTTAAGATAAAAAACGAAGGCGGTACATCCAGCACCAAGTCCGAGGCCAACATGCCACCCGCCAGCGCCGCCAAGGTGGTCCACACGCTGAGCAAGGGCATGGCCAGCGCCAGCGCCATGACGCGCGGCAGCACCAGCCGAAAACCCTGGGCAATACCCATCACGCGCATGGCATTGATCTCCTCTGTCACCCGCATCACACCGATCTGCGCCGTGATGGTGGAGCCAGAGCGCCCCGCAATCAGAATCGCCGCCAGCACCGGGCCCAGCTCGCGGATGAGGGAAATGCCCAGGATGTTGACGATAAAAAGATCCGCCCCGAACAGTTTGAGCTGCTGCGACATCAGGTAGGCCAGCACCACGCCAATCAGGAAGCCCACCAGCGCCGTGATGGGCAAGGCGCTAGCACCTATTTGATACAGATGTCCCGAAAAATCGCGCCATGGCCCCCGCGAGGGGTGGCGCAGCAGTTGCAGGACGTCCAGCAGGAGTTGCCCCAGCAACAGCAGTCCATCATGCAGATGAGACATTACCCGCAGCACAAACCCACCCAATGCCAAATAGAGTTGCGCGATGGACCAACGCGTAGGCTCGGGGGCGGACGCGGCATAACGGGCCACGCGCTCCAGCACCGCTCGCTGCACGGGGAGGAGATCGAGTTGCGCAGGCCATTGCCGTCCCCAGCTGTTCCACAGCAATTGGGCGCCGGTGTGGTCTAGCCGCTGCAACTCGCGCAAGTCCCAGTGGACATTGACCGTGGTGCCGCCGGTGAGCGATTTCAGTGCCCGCTGAATCGCCGCCCAGGCGCGGGGCTCAGCCAGGCGCGCAGCCGTCCATTCCCCCAGCAGGCGGACGCTGGGGGAATCTGCCGTGCTCGCCGTGGACTCTTGCTGAATACGGGGCGCGTGGTCTTGCCGGAAATCTTCGGATTCAAGTTGCACTGAATTTATCTTTCAGACCGGGCTGAGCATCAGACTTACAAATAGGTCAGATCGCGCGCCTTGCCGCTGAACACGCGGTAAGAGAACACCGTATAGCCAATGATGGCCGGCAGCACGATGAGGGCCCCCACCAGGATGAACTTGAGTGATTCGGGCGAGCTGGCGGCCTGCCAGATCGTCATGCGGTCGCCCACAATGTAGGGAAACAGGCTGTACGCCAAGCCATAAAACGCCAGCACAAAAATGCCGATGGTGCTGAAGAATGGCACGCCCGCGCCATATTCGTTCCCCAGTTCCAGACGCACAGGCAATCGGCGCAGCGATCGCTCGATCACGCCAAACAGCGCTGCCGTGGCCAGCGGAATTGGGATTAGCATGACCACATAGGGCAGCGCAAACCACTTGTCGAAAATACGCGGACTGGCCCAGGGCGTGATGAGCGAGATGGCAGCCACGCCGACTGCCGTCACCCACAACGCTCGTCGCGCCCAGTGCACGGCGCGCAATTGCAATGGCCCATCGGTTTTCATGATGAGCCAGCTGGCACCCAGCAGGCAATACCCAGCGGACAAGCAGACGGCAATCACCGCAGAAAAAATGTAAGCACGGGGGCTGTGCTCCAGCCCGAGAATGTAAAAACCCAGCATCCAGCCCTGGGAGAGGGACGCAATCAGCGAGCCCGCAAAAAACGTGTTGTTCCAGGCGCCCTTGTGTTCGATACGGGCTTTGACGCGAAAGTCAAAGGCCACCCCCCGCAAGATCAGCCCCACCAGCATCAGCGCAACGGGCAGGTACATCGCACCCAAGATCAGGCCATGCGCCAATGGAAAACAAGTCAGCAAAATGCCCACGCCGAGCACCAACCAGGTTTCATTGGCATCCCAAAATGGGCCGATGGAAGCGATCATCGTGTCCTTCTGTTCATCTTCGGCACTGCGCAGCAGCATGCCCACGCCAAGGTCGTAGCCGTCCAGAACCACATAGGCCAACATGCCCAGTCCCATGATGCCCATGAATATCACGGGCAGCCATTCATCAAAGCTCATGTTCATGTCGCCTCCTGGCCAGCTTTGCGAGCCATGTGAAACAGTGCCAACACGTAAGCCACCAGCAGCACCACATACACCGACAGGTACATCGCCAGTGTGGTGGCCACCATGGGCACGGGAATTTGCGCTGCCGCTTGTGCTGTGGTGAGAAGACCGTAAACCAGATAAGGCTGGCGACCGACCTCTGTCACATACCAGCCCGCCAGGGTTGCAATCCACCCCGAGAACGTCATGGCGATCAACACGCGCACCACCAGAGGCTGTAGTGTGCCAAGACGTTTGAACTGCCAAGCCGCCAGCCAGCTCACCGCGAGCATCAGAAGGCCCATGCCCACCATAAGTCGAAATGCCAAGAAAACTGGGGCGACGGGCGGGTGCTTGCCCTTGAAGTCATTGAGCCCCTGGACCTCGCCATCGAGGTGATGCCGCAAATACAGGCTAGCAAGTTTCGGGATCGCTATCTCGTACAGATTGCTGCGTGTCGTTTCATCGGGCCACGCCAGCAACACAGCGGGTGCACCGCGTTGGGTTTCCCAAATGCCTTCCATGGCCGCTACTTTGGCGGGTTGGTGCTCCAGGGTATTGAGTCCATGCAAGTCACCCAAAAAAATTTGGGCCGGCACCAGCACTGCGGCCATCACCACACCCGTGCGCAAGGCTGCGAGCACGGCGGGCGCCCGGTCACCGCGCCACCACCGGTAGGCACTGATCCCCGCCAGTAGAAAGGACACCGTGACGAAACAAGCCGTCATCATGTGGGCAAAGCGGTAGGGGAACGAGGGGTTGAAAATGATGGCCCACCAATCTTTGGCATGGACCACGCCGTCAATCATTTCAAACCCCACCGGGGTCTGCATCCAACTGTTGAGGGCGAGGATCCAGAACGCAGACAGACTGGTGCCACCCGCCACCAGCACCGTCGCCAAGGTGTGCACGCGATTGGACACGCGCTTCATGCCAAACAGCATCACCCCCAGAAAGGTGGCCTCGAGAAAAAAGGCGGTCAGCACCTCATAGGCCAGCAAAGGGCCGGCGATATTGCCCACCGCTCTCATGTAGCCCGGCCAGTTAGTCCCGAATTGGAAACTCATGGTGATGCCGCTGACCACGCCCAAGGCAAACGTCAAGGCAAAAATTTTGACCCAGAAGGCATACGCCTGCATCCATTTGGGGTCCCCGGTCCGATTGCTGCGGAGCTTGAAAAACAGCAACACCCAAGCCATTGCGATACTAATGGTCGGAAACAGGATGTGAAAAGACATGTTTGCCGCGAACTGGATCCGGTGCAGGATCAACGCGTCATTCACGATGGGCTGGACAATTTCGTTCACGCTTTATCCCTTCATGTGATGCCATCATAGAGCCACCCAGTTTTAACGCCAGACCCGCTCCAGTGCCGCCCAAGCGCTAGCAATCACGGGCTCGCTGCGGCGGGCTTTGAGGCAAACGAAGCTCAAGGCGCAGTCCAGGCTGACGCGGTCGGCGATCACCAGGCCACGGGCTTGCGCTTCGCTCATGGCAATCGAGTCGCGCACCAAGCTCAGGCCGACACCCGAACGCACCAAGTCCAGCATGGAGGCCTCTTGGTCCACCAGCGCGACATGGCGCGGGGCTACGCCCAGCGGGGCAAACACACGCGCCAGCAGGCGGTGGTGGGCCGACTCGGGCGGCGTAGCCAGCCAAGGCAGCGCGGCCAACGCCTTCCAGTCGCGGCCCAGCACTTGGTCGCCCCACCCGGCTGGGGCCAGCACGCGGTAGGTGAAGTGAGACAAGGTTCTTGCTTCAAAATTAGTAGCTGCTAGCGTTATGGGTGAAAGGGCTGTAGCCGCTTTTAGCTCCAAATCATTGGGTTCACCAAGGTAAAACCCCACATCCAGCTCGCCCCGGGCCACGCGTGCCAGCACTTCACCACTCATACCCTGTCGCAACTCCGTCTCGATTTGCGGGGCTGACTCCACCAGCTCTTTAAGGAATGCGCCGAGCCGAGTGAACTCGGGATCGAGGATGGTGCCGATGCGCAAGCGCCCTCGCAAAGTGCTGTTGAGCTTCAGCGCAGCTTGTCCAAAGTCGGCCAGTGCCGACAACGCTTTTTCAGCTTGCGGTAACAGGGCAGCACCGTCAGGTGTGAGGGCTAGGCCGTGGGGTGTGCGCGTAAAGAGCTGCAAGCCGGTGCTTTGCGCCAAGCTTTTGAGTTGCAGACTGACGGCGGGCTGGCTCAAGTGCAGGCGCAGGGCAGCGCGCGAGACATTGCCCTCGCGCGCCACAGCAATGAAGGCGCGCAGGGTTTGGGGGTCAGTGGAGGTTGGCTCAGACATATTTGATAAATTTATATCATGGTTTAATCGAAATCATTGGAAATTCCATTCAAATTCAAAGACACTTACCTTATTATTTGGAGACAACATCATGAGCATCACTAATATCGATCACTACATCGCAGGTCACGTCGTGGCAGGCAACTCGGGCCGCACGCAAGACGTGTTCAACCCCGCCACAGGCAAGGTCACCGGCCACGTGGCTCTGGCCAGCACCGCCGAGGTCGCCACGGCGGTGGCCGCCGCGCAAGCCGCCTTCCCCGCTTGGGCCGACACGCCGCCGCTGCGCCGCGCCCGCGTGATGTTCAAGTTCTTAGAGCTGCTCAACCTGCACAAAGACGAGTTGGCGCACCTCATCACCGCCGAGCACGGCAAGGTGTTCACTGACGCGCAGGGCGAGGTTGCACGCGGCATCGACATCGTCGAATTTGCCTGCGGCATTCCCCAGTTGCTCAAGGGCGACTTTACCGATCAAGTCTCCACCGGCATGGACAACTGGACGCTACGCCAGCCCCTGGGCGTGGTGGCGGGCATCACGCCCTTCAACTTCCCCGTGATGGTGCCGATGTGGATGTTCCCCGTGGCGATTGCCGCAGGCAACACCTTCATCTTGAAGCCCAGCCCGATCGACCCCTCGGCCGCCTTGTTCATGGCCGACTTGCTGGCCAAAGCCGGGCTGCCCAAGGGCGTATTCAACGTGGTGCAGGGTGACAAAGAAGCCGTCGATGCGCTGCTGGTGCACCCCGATGTCAAAGCGGTGAGCTTCGTCGGCTCCACGCCGATTGCCAACTACATCTACGAAACCGGCGCTCACCACGGCAAGCGCGTGCAGGCCCTGGGCGGCGCGAAGAACCACATGGTGGTGATGCCCGACGCGGACATCGATCAAGCCGTGGACGGTCTGATCGGCGCGGCCTACGGCTCGGCCGGTGAGCGCTGCATGGCGATCAGCGTGGCGGTGCTGGTGGGCGATGTCGCCGACAAAATCATCCCCAAACTTATTGAGCGCACCAAAACACTTAAGGTGCTTAACGGCACGAATCTGGCTGCCGAGATGGGCCCCATCGTCACCGACATCGCCCACAAGCGCATCACCGGTTACATCGACATTGGCGTCAAAGAAGGCGCGCAAATGTTGGTCGATGGCCGTGGCTTCAAAGGCGAAGCGGCGGGCGAAGGCTGTGACGCGGGCTTCTGGATGGGCGGCACGTTGTTTGACAACGTCACGCCTGAGATGCGCATCTACAAAGAAGAGATTTTTGGCCCGGTGCTGGCCTGCGTGCGCGTGCCCGACTTTGCCACCGCCGTGCAGTTGGTCAACGACCACGAGTTCGGCAACGGCGTGGCTTGCTACACACGAGACGGCAACGTGGCGCGCGAGTTCTCACGCCGCATCCAGGTCGGCATGGTCGGCATCAACGTGCCGATTCCCGTGCCCATGGCCTGGCACGGTTTTGGCGGCTGGAAGCGCTCGTTGTTCGGCGACATGCACGCCTACGGTGAAGAGGGCGTGCGTTTCTACACCAAGCAAAAGTCCATCATGCAGCGGTGGCCTGAGAGCATTGGCAAGGGTGCAGAGTTTGTGATGCCGACGGCGAAGTGATTTCCGTTGCAAGCGTTCATAAAGTCGTCCGCAGGGATGAGCATGGACTGCAGCAACTTGAGGGGCATCACTTGGCGTGTTCTGCACGGGATCAAATCGGCGGCGCACTCAGCTCCGCGACTGTCCCCCGTGTCGGCCTAGGGCCGACGACTCCTCCTTTATGTCGCTGCGCTGAGCGCGCCACCGACCTGATCTTGCGTGCACCTCTTGTCATTCCCGCGAAGGCGGGAATCCAGTCTCGCCGCATACCCACCATGCTCGCCGCCTCGGCGCTTGGGGTCAGTGGCGCAGCGTGGACTTGGGGTTTTGCCAAACCAAGGGGGAGGCCGAAGGCCGGAGGACATTCGCGGAGCCACTCACACCAAGTGCCGAGGCGTACAAAACCCCAGCAGCAGCATGAATTTTGGAGCTCTCAACAATGACCATCCCCACCTTCGACTACATCATCATCGGCGCGGGCACCGCCGGCTGCCTGCTGGCCAACCGGCTCAGCAGCGACGCCAGCAAACGCGTGCTGTTGATCGAGGCCGGTCGCCGTGACGACTACCACTGGATTCACATCCCCATTGGCTACCTGCATTGCATTGGCAACCCGCGCACCGATTGGCTCTACCAGACCGAGCCCGCAGCGGGGCTCAATGGCCGCACGCTGCGCTATCCGCGCGGCAAGGTGCTGGGCGGCTGCTCCAGCATCAACGGCATGATTTACATGCGCGGCCAGGCGCGTGACTATGACCAGTGGGCCAACATCACGGGTGACGCGAGTTGGCGCTGGGAACAAACCCTACCCTACTTCAAACACCACGAAGACCACTACAAAGGTGCTGATGCGCTGCACGGTGCCCGGGGCACGCCGACCGAACTCATGGACTTGCACGGCCAGCCTGCAGACACCTACCGCACGCTCATGCGCGGTCGTCAAACCGGGGGCGAGTGGCGCATTGAAAAGCAACGCCTGCGCTGGGACGTGCTGGACGCTTTTTCACAAGCCGCGCAGCAAGCAGGCATCCCCGCCACCGAGGACTTCAACCGGGGCGACAACGAAGGCGTGGGTTATTTCGAGGTGAACCAGCGCAGCGGCTGGCGCTGGAACACGGCCAAGGCCTTTTTGCGGCCCACTTGTTATGCCCGACCCAACTTTGAGATGTGGACCTTGGCGCAGGTGGCTCGGCTAGAGCTCGAAAAACAAGTCGATGGCAGCCAGCGCTGCACCGGCGTGCAGGTCTGGAGCGGGCAGGACATGGTGAGCGTCACCGCCACACGAGAGGTTATTTTGAGTGCGGGCAGCATTGGCTCTCCGCAAATTTTGCAGCTCTCCGGCCTGGGACCAGCTGCCCTGCTGCAACAGCACAACATTCCTGTGGTGCAAGACCTGCCAGGTGTCGGCGCTAACCTGCAAGATCATTTGCAAATTCGCTCGGTCTTCAAAGTGCAGGGCGTGACCACGCTCAATGCCCAGGCGCATTCAATATGGGGCAAGGCCAAGATTGCAATGGAATACGCCCTCAAGCGTAGCGGGCCTATGAGCATGGCGCCATCGCAGCTCGGAGCTTTTACCCGAAGCGACCCGTCGCAGCTGCACCCGAACCTGGAGTACCACGTGCAGCCGCTCAGCCTGGATGCCTTTGGCGAGCCGCTGCACACTTTCCCCGCCTTCACCGCCAGCGTGTGCAACCTGAACCCAACCAGTCGCGGCACGGTGCAGATCAAGAGCAACCATTTTGAAGACGCTCCTGCCATTGCGCCCAACTACCTCAGCACCGAGGCCGACCGCAAGGTGGCAGCCGACTCACTGCGCGTGACGCGCCAAATCGTGGCGCAACCGGCGCTGGCCAAGTACAAACCGGAGGAGTTCAAACCCGGCGTGCAGTTTCAAACTGACGATGAGTTGGCCCGGTTGGCAGGCGACATTGCCTCCACCATCTTCCACCCTGTGGGAACGACCAAGATGGGCATCGTTGACGGGCCGAACAGCGACCCCATGGCCGTGGTTGATGCGCGGCTGCGGGTGCGCGGCGTGGTAGGCCTGCGCGTGGTCGATGCCGGGGTGATGCCCAGTATCACTAGCGGTAACACCAACTCGCCCACACTGATGATTGCCGAGCGTGCGGCGCACTGGATCATCGAAGACGCGGCTAAGGCCTGAGTTTCATTAGGGCCGCGTAAGGGCAAGTGCGCGGGCGCAATGCGGCGATAATTCCGGGATCGAAGCGTTTGCTAACGCGCTTCAAAACTCCGACCCAAGCCCCATTCACAGAGGGAGTGAGCCGTGCTCAATATTTTTTCACTGGCCAATGGCCGACTCTTCCAGGAAGAGATCGAGTCACTGGAAGAGCTCTCCGAATTCAACCCAATCTGGGTCGATCTCGAATCCCCCTCAGCGGAAGAAAAACGCTGGGTCAAACAGTACTACGGCCTGTCCATCCCGGATGACGCGATGGACGAGGACATCGAAGAGTCCGCCCGCTTTTACGAAGAAGACAACGGCGACCTGCACATCCGCTCTGACTTTTTAATCGCCGATGAGGACGAACCACGCACGGTGCGCGTGGCCTTTATTCTGAACCAGCACAACACCGAGCTCAAGAGCCGGGGCGTGCTGTTTTCCATTCACGACGAAGACGTGCCGGTGTTTCGCCTGCTGCGAATGCGCGCGCGCCGCGCGCCGGGGCTGATTGAAGACGCCAAAGAGGTGCTGCTCAAGCTGTTTGACGCCGACGCCGAGTACTCCGCCGACACGCTAGAGAACATTTACGACAAGCTGGAAAACGTCAGCAAACAGGTGCTAGCAGGCGACGTGACGGACGCGCTGGCCGGGGAAGTTCTGGGCGCGATTGCCCACCAGGAAGATTTGAACGGGCGCATCCGCCGCAACGTGATGGACACGCGCCGCGCCGTCAGCTTCATGATGCGCAGCAAGATGCTGACCGGCGAGCAGTTTGAGGACGCGCGTCAGTTGCTGCGCGACATCGACTCGCTGGACTCGCACACCGCGTTCCTCTTCGACAAGATCAACTTCTTGATGGATGCCACGGTTGGTTTCATCAACATCAACCAGAACAAGATCATCAAAATCTTCTCGGTGGCAAGCGTCGCGCTGCTACCGCCCACGCTGATTGCCAGCATCTACGGCATGAACTTCAAGTTCATGCCCGAGCTGGACTGGCAGAGTGGCTACCCGTTCGCTCTGGGGCTTATGCTGGCCAGCGCGCTGGTACCGATGTGGTACTTCCGCAAGCGCGGTTGGCTCAAGTAAATACGATATAAAACGGCTGCAGCCATTTATTTAATAGCAAACGCAGATCCTATTTTTGTTGCACCTAATTTTCAATGGCACCCACTGATTCCCTGATCGAATACCCCTGCAGCTTCCCCATCAAGGTCATGGGTGCGAAGGCCGATGGCTTTGTGCACGCACTTACCCAGATCGCACGCCAGTTCGACCCGGCGTTTGATGCCGCCACCATCGAGCTGCGCGAGAGCAAGGCCGGTAACTACCTGGGCGTGACCCTCACCATCAACGCCACCAGCCGCGAGCAGCTCGACGAGCTATACCGCACGCTGTCCACGCATCCGATGGTGAAGGTGGTGTTGTAAAACCAAATGCCGCTCGATGTTTCTCCACTGGGCCGCGTAGATTACGAACCCACCTACGCCGCCATGCAGGAATTTACAAGCCAAAGAGGCCTGAAGTCTAATGAAAACGTTCGTGACAAGCTATGGATTTGTGAGCATCCACCGATTTTCACGCAGGGCCTGGCGGGACAGGCTGAGCATGTTTTGAACGCCGGGGACATCCCCGTGGTGCAAACCAACCGGGGCGGGCAGGTGACTTACCACGGGCCGGGCCAAGTGGTGGCCTACCCGCTGCTGGACTTGCAGCGCGCGGGCTATTTCGTCAAGGAATACGTCTATCGCCTGGAAGAAGCGGTGATCCGCACGCTGATGCACTATGGCGTCACCGGCCACCGGGTGCGCGGCGCGCCGGGGATTTATGTGCGGCTGGATGATCCCTTTAGCCATTCAAAACTTCCCGCCCTGACAGACTCAACTACAGTTCGGGCTGAGCTTGTCGAAGCCCCTCGACCGACTCATCCCAAACCACTCGAACCCTTCGACCAGCTCAGGGCGAACGGTTGCGAACTCGGCAAAATCGCCGCCTTGGGCATCAAAGTCAGCCGTCACTGCACCTACCACGGCGTGGCGTTGAACGTGGCGATGGACTTGGAGCCCTTTACCCGCATCAACGCCTGTGGCTATGCTGGGCTAAAAACGGTGGATCTTCGTACAATCGGGGTCGATGTGACTTGGCAGGACGCTGCCAATGTCTTCAGCCACAAGCTGGTGAGCCAACTCTCACCGTAGTCCCTTCAAGTGAAACAATTGACCCCGCCTTTCGACACCCTCGACAGGCTCAGGGCGAACGGTAAAAAATAATGAGCACCTCCGACGTCGTCCGCATCGCGCAAAGCACCGAAAACTACGACCCCAGCGCCAAGCAGAAGGCCGCCGCCAAGCTGTCGCGCATCCCGGTCAAGGTTGTGCCGGGCGAGGTGCTGAAAAAACCTGACTGGATTCGCGTCAAAGCGGGCAGCCCGACCACCCGGTTTTATGAAATCAAAGACATCTTGCGCGCTAACAAGCTGGTGACGGTGTGCGAAGAGGCGAGCTGCCCCAACATCGGAGAGTGCTTTGGCAAGGGCACGGCTACCTTCATGATCATGGGCGACAAGTGCACGCGGCGCTGCCCGTTTTGCGACGTGGGCCACGGGCGGCCCGACCCGCTGGACGTGAACGAGCCGCAAAACCTGGCCAACACCATTGCCGCGCTCAAGCTCAACTACGTCGTCATCACCAGCGTAGACCGCGATGATTTGCGCGATGGCGGGGCCCAACATTTTGTGGACTGCATCAGCCGCATCCGCGAGCTGTCACCCAAGACGCAGATCGAGGTGCTGGTGCCCGACTTTAGAGGCCGCGACGACCGCGCGCTGAAGATTTTGCAAGCCGCGCCGCCCGATGTAATGAACCACAACCTGGAGACCGCGCCGCGCCTGTACAAAGAAGCCCGCCCCGGCTCCGACTACCAGTTTTCGCTCAACCTGCTGAAAAAATTCAAGGCCCTGCACCCGAAAGTGCCAACCAAGAGCGGCATCATGGTCGGCCTGGGCGAGACCGACGAAGAAGTGCTGCAAGTCATGCAAGACATGCGCGACCACAACATCGAGATGCTGACCATCGGCCAGTACCTGGCCCCCAGCTCCAGCCACCTGCCGGTACGCCGCTATGTGCACCCGGACACCTTCAAGATGTTCGAGGCCAAGGCCTATGAGATGGGCTTTAACCACGCCGCTGTGGGGGCCATGGTGCGCAGCAGTTACCACGCCGATCAGCAGGCCCACGCCGCCCATGCGGCGGGTTTGGCGGCGAGTTGAATCAGCCCCGGCGTTTGCCCCGGGTACCCAAGCGAGCGCGCAACTCGCCCACCGCTTTCAAACCAGCTTCGTAACCGGCTTGGATCAGGTCTTTGCGGGCTGAGAAATCGGTACTAACAAAACGCAGGGTGTCGGGGCGGATCATGAAGTCTGCCGTCTGAGCTTCTAGCGCGCTGATGGAGCGGCCCATGATCTCAAACGACTGCAACAACACCTCATACAGGCCGCTGTGGATGTTGTTGCTGGGCTTGCTGCCCACGTCCACGCCAATCACAAAATCTGCGCCCAACAGACGGGCGGCTTTGACCGGCAGCGGACTCACCAAACTGCCATCGACCAACTCAACACCGCCAATCACGGCCGGTACAAATACGCCGGGGATGGAGCATGAGGCGCGCACAGCAGCCCCCGTGTCACCCGTGCGCAGCGTGACGTTTTCACCGGTTTTAAGGTTGCTGGCCACGGCGGCAAAAGGCAGCTTCAAGCGCTCCATGGGCGCACCTTTAACGAAGTCATTAACCAACTTCTGCAAGGCTTCACCGGCAAACATGCCGCGCTTGGAAGCGCTGGAAAAATCAGCCACTTCCACATCGCGCATCTTCAAGGCGACCTCTTCCATTTGCCAGGGTGTGAAGCCTGCTGCATAGAACACGCCGACCAAAGAACCCGCGCTGGTGCCTGCCACCACGTCGGCTTTAAAGCCTGCCTCGTCCAAAGCCTTAAGCACACCGATATGGGCGAAACCACGGGCCGAACCGGCCCCCAAGGCCAGCCCGATCTTTCCGGGCGTGGCGGTCTGGGACGCGCTGTGGGGACTCGCCGAAGGGCGTGAACTGGTGGCTTGTGACAGCGCGACGCCGCTGCTGGCCGCGAGGGCCAAACCCGCGCCGAAATCTCGACGGTTCATGACTTGCTTTCTACAGGCTTGACCAAGCCTTGCTAGATCATTTTTTTAACTTGTCCCAAGCGGACTCAAAGGCATTGGCGGGCACGCCCCGCTCTGCAAGTGCTTTGAGCAGTGAATTGGCCCGGGCCAGGGACAGCGCTTGATTGGGGGCCAATGCACCGACATTGTCGGTGTGTCCCTCAATCGACACTTTTTTAGCCGTCTTGGTTTTGAGCAGGTGCGCGACACGCTCCAAGTAGGGCCGGGCTTCCGCAGCTTTGAATTCCGCTTTGCCGATATCAAACAACACAGTGCTGGGCAAGAAGATTTGCACGCCGCGTTCAGACTGCTCAATCGGCAGCGTTGGGCCTCGGTAGCCGAGTCCAGCAGCTGCGACCTCGGGCTGTGAGGCAAGTGGCGTCTGACAAGCGACTAGGCCCAAGCAAAATGCAATGCCCCCCACTGCACAAGTGGTGCGCATTTCTCGAATCAATCGATGCGCTGTAAAAGTAAGCATATGGACATCGGTCTTCACGGATAAACAAAAGTGCTTGGATAGTAGGTTTGAAAGTCAGCCCTTAAAAATCTCAAACCCACCAGGCTGCCTACAAAGTCACAAAACAGGGAACTAAATCATCTAAAGCATGCCCGTGAGCCGCTTTGCTCTTGTTTCTTTTCGCATGCGTGCCCGTTACACTTGCAATGAACTTTATCTACGCGCCTTACCGCATTTCTCATCAGGAGAGACGTATGTCCTTGCCTTATTTTTCCGTCTCCAAAAAGCGTGCCCTGTTGTCCCTAATCGCTTTGCTGTGCCTGCCATTGGCACAAGCAGCTACAACACCGGAATCCTACTGGGTGTACATGGTCAAGCCCGGAGACACACTGAGCAACATTAGCCAGACTTATTTGATCAGCACAAAAAAGTGGCCAGGTCTTCAAAAAGAAAACAAAGTCGGAGAACCCAAGCAACTCACACCCGGTACGCAGTTGCGCTTGCCTGTGTCGCTGTTGAAGCGTGAAGCCGTTGAAGCAGAAGTGCTTAACCTTCAAGGCCCCGTGACTCGAACGCCGCTGAAAGGCGCGTCCCAACCCTTGGACAAAGCCGCACGTTTGCAAACCGGCGACACAATTGAGACAGGCATTGACGCCACGGTGTCCCTCAAGTTCATTGATGGCTCACGCTTGCTGCTCACCCCTAAAAGCCGCTTGGTTTTGTCAGAGATGGTGATGCTTGGGAAATCAGGCGTCGCGCAGACAGTTATGGAGCTTCAACAAGGCGCCTTGGATACTCAAGTGGCCAAACAATCCCCCACGGTAGGTCGCTATGAAGTGAAGTCACGCGCCGTCAATTTGGCTGTTCGAGGCACCGATTTCCGAGCCAGCGTTGACCCAACAGATCAGGTGGGCCGCAGCGAAGTACTGGAAGGCGCGGTTCAGGCCAGTGCTGCGGGCACGCCGGTGTTGGTGCCGGCGGGTTTTGGAACCTCTGCCGTGCCAGGGCAGCCGGCCAGTCCACCCGTAGCATTACTGAAAGCACCTGATCTGAGTGGGGCTGATAAGCGCATTGAACGTGTGCCACTGCGATTTCAATGGTCAACCTTGAGCGGTGCGTCTCGCTATCGCGCCCAAGTGTTTTCTGATAAATCGTTTGAGCGCCTTTTGTTGGATGGTGTTTTTTCAACTCCTGGTGCGAAATGGACGGATCTACCGGATGGTCGTTATGTGTTGCGGGTGCGTGGTGTCGATCCGGGGGGACTAGAGGGGTTGAATGCCGATCAAGAATTCGTTCTCAAAGCTCGCCCCGAAGCACCGTTTGCCACCGCTCCGCTTGAAGGCACTAAATCTTACGGGCCTACAGCCAAGCTGATCTGGAGCAACTCGGTGGCAGCGCAGGCCTACCATGTTCAGGTTTCGACCCAGGCGGACATGTCGAATCCAATTGCAGACCTGCCTATGGTGACTGGCACAGAGCAAACAGTGACTCTAGAACCAGGCAAGTACTTCTGGCGTGTGGCCTCTATTGCCGCCGGGGCAGATCACGGTCCGTTTGGCGACCCTCAAAGTTTTACGCAGCGCAAAATACCCGATAGCCCCCAGACAGAAGCGCCCGCCCTGGATGAAAAACAACTCACTTTTCGCTGGCGCGCGGGGGATGCAGGGGCCAAATATCAACTTCAGCTAGCGAATGACCTGAGTTTTTCAAAACCTTTGGTGGATCGAGTTTTACCTGAAAATCAAACGCAAGTTCTAGTTGATCGACCAGCACCTGGCACCTACTACATGCGCATCAAAACAATTGATGCCGATGGTTTTGAGGGGCCATTTGGAACGCCTCAAAAAATTGACATCCCGGATGAGCCCAAACCTTTCCGTCTTTTGCCACTTTTGTTGCCTTTCCTGATCTAAGGGCAAGCGTCCTTCAACAAAGCTGACTTGAACTGGGAGCCCCGCGTGTCTGCATTCCTAACGAGACTTCGCCAGGTGGCATGGATACCCCTTGGCGCGTTAACACTGGCCTGGGGGTTAACATCAACACCCTTGCTCCACCGGCTTGAGGGGTTGGCGTTGGACGCGCAACTGCGTCTGGCAGCCCGGGAGCACAACTTCACGGAAGCGATCGTTATCGACATCGACGATGCCTCGCTGGATGCGATGAAGCCGTACTTCGGCAATTGGCCCTATTCACGCGACACCTACGGCTTGCTGGTAGATTACCTGACTGAAATGGGCGCACGCGCAGTCGCGTTTGACCTGGTGTTGTTTGACCCAAGGCCCGGCGATGAGGTCTTTCGGGAATCCATCCAACGCAACGCCAACGTGGTCCTCGCCACCGCCGCACGGCTGGATGCCCCTGTACAGAAAGCGTCTTCGAATGCGTCCATGCACGGCTTGACATGGGTGCCTCCTGCCGACCTTCGTCTGGAGTCCTGGCCATCCGTTCAGCCGCCTCAATCCTTGTTCACGCAGCCCGCTCCAAGCTACGCTCACCTGGGTGTGGTTTCTGCCATTCCAGAGCCAGACGGCTTGTTAAGACGCATACCGTTGTTTCATCGTTTTGGTGAACAAGTGCTGCCGGCCATTTCTGTTGCGGCACATTTCCCCAAAGAGCCGCTACCTTCGGTGACCATGACCTCAACGTCGTTGGCGCAAGTCGGGCCGTTGAACATCCCTGTGGACAAAGATGGGGCCATGCATTTGTACTTCCCCAGCAATCTTGATCCTGTGGTCAGCTTGCCCTTCGCTCACGTGGCTCAAGCCATGTTGGGCGCTGAGGGCAAAGCGCTGAATGCGCAGACTTTTCGCGGGAAAACCGTATTTGTAGGAAGCACGGCCTTCTTCACCGACCGAGTGCTTACCCCTGTGGGTGAAATGAAAGGCGTCAATGTGCTAGCCTTGATCCACCAGTCTTTGGCGCAAGGCTTACTGCTCAAAGCCTCGAATGCCATGGTCTGTGGACTGCTAATGCTGATCGCTTTGCTACCCGCTTTGGGCTTGTTCATCACGCCCCAACGCAGCATGTCAAGCGCCACGGGTTTGGCCCTGGCGGGTGGTGGCTTGGTGTATGGCTGTCATTTCGCACTACTGTACGGTTGGCAGCAAGAGAGCGCTCTTTTGCTGCCTCTGCTCGTTGTCGCTTTCACGCTTCTTCTTGAAACCATTCGCGCTCTGCGCCAGGGTGCGAAGCGAGATCGTTTGACTGGTTTCAGCCCCTCTCGAGATTAACCACTCATTAGCGTGGCTGGCTCTTCGTGGGCCAACACAGCGTGTGCCCAGCTTTCCAACTGGCCAACATCGGCGTTCAACACCGCCTGTTTGACCGCCAAGATTTGCGAGGGATGCATGGAGAAACTGCGCAGCCCCAAACCGAGTAACAGGCGGGTCATGGTGACGTCGCCCGCCATTTCGCCACACACACTCACCTCTTTGCCCTGTGCCCGACCTTCAGCAATGGTATCGGCCACCAACCTCAGTACGGCAGGGTGAATAGGGTCATAAAGGTGTGACACTGCTTCATCAGCCCGGTCAATGGCCAGGGTGTATTGAATCAAATCGTTGGTGCCAATCGACAGAAAGTCAAAGTATTTCAGAAACACCTTAAGCGTCAACGCAGCAGCCGGAATTTCAATCATGGCGCCGAGCTCGATCTCACCGAAAGTTTGTCCTGTCCGCTCCAGCTCGCGCTTGGCCTGATCCAATAAAGCCCGCGTCTGGCGAATCTCACTCAGGTGAGCCAACATCGGTATCAGCATTTTGACCGGTCCATGCGCCGCCGCCCGCAAAATAGCGCGCAGCTGGGTGAGGAACATGGGAGGATCAGTCAAACTCCAGCGAATAGCTCGCAGGCCAAGTGCGGGGTTAAGGTGTGTTTCCAGCTTGAGTGAGCCGTCCAGAGGTTTATCAGCCCCGACATCGACCGTGCGTATGGTCACTGGCATGCCTTGCATGCCTTCAACCGCCAAGCGGTAGGCCCGGTATTGCTCTTCTTCGTCTGGGAGCCGGTCTAGGCGCCCCATGAACAGGAATTCACTGCGAAACAAACCAACGCCAACCGCACCCGATGCCACTGCGCCGAGGGCATCATCCGGGCGTTCAATATTGGCCAACAAGTGCACCACCTGCCCATCCAATGTGATAGCAGGCAGATCACGGACATCAGATAGCTGAAGTCGATTCTGAATGAACTGGCGCTGCTTGAGCTGGTACTCGGCCAAGATTATGGGCGAGGGGTCTACAACGACGACGCCCGCATCTCCGTCAATGATGATCCAGTCGTCTTGGCGAACCAATTGACTGCTCGCACGTGCACCCACCACAGCGGGGATGCCCATGCTGCGTGCCACGATGGCTGTGTGCGAGGTTTTGCCACCAACATCGGTGACAAAACCTGTGAACACGCCTTGCTTGAAGTCCAACATGTCAGAGGGTGACAAATCATGCGCAACCAACACCAGCGAGCTGCCTAGACCGTCTTGATTGAACTGGGCGGGTTTGCGTTGAACCAGGGTCGGCATATTCCCCGCTGCGGCATTCGTTTGTCCTTGCATGACACGGAGCAATTTTTCTACAATTTGCTCAAGATCGTGTTTTCGCTCTCGTAAATACTCGTCTTCCATCTCATCAAACTGGCGTGAAATCACCTCAAGCTGCATGAGCAAGGCCCATTCGGCGTTGTAGAGGCGATCGGTAATGGCGCTTTTCACGCCTTTAACCAATTCCTCATCCTGCAAGAGCATTAAATGAACGTCGAGCAGCGCTTTAAGCTCATTTGGTGCATCCTTAGGCCCCATGAGCGAGATGCTGTGTTGCATCCGGTGCATTTCTTCGACCACGGCATCTCGTGCGCGCCGAATCCGCTCAACCTCATCATGTACTGCCCCCGGCAAGATGAAATAGTGCGCCACATTCACGCGGCTTGCCGCTACCACAACAGCCCGCCCGATGGCTATGCCGCCACCCACCGCCAGGCCATGCAGAGAGAAGGTCATTCACCTTCTCCAAATTTATCGTTGATCAAATTAACTATCGCTTGCATGGCCTCCTGATCACGCTCGCCGATGGTTTCAAGCTCTACCGATGTACCCAAGCCGGCGGCCAACATCATTACACCCATGATGCTTTTGGCGTTAACGCGTCGCTCTCCCTTGGCTATCCAGACTTCGCAAGGAAAGCTGCCCGCCAGTTTAGTGAGCTTGGCTGAGGCACGTGCATGCAGCCCCAGTTTGTTGCTGATGGTGATGGTTTCTTTGCTCATTTTTTTTTCCCTTCAGTATTCTGCTCTTGTGCCATTTTGGCATCGACTTGAATGATGCCTTGAACGCCGCCGCTCAAGGCCTTTTCCATCAATGTATCCAAAGCCTCATGCTGATAGGCCACGGCACGCCACAGCATGGGCAAATTGACCCCCGCTACTACGCGGGCTGATCGATCATTGCACAGCTGGCGCGCCACATTACAAGGGGTTGCACCCATGACATCGGTCAGCACCAGCATAGAACTATCACCAAAGGGCTTGAGAAGATTTTGTGCCAACGTCAAACTTTGCAACACTGACGCTTCTGGCTCAACATCCAAGGCCAAAACCGTGTCCATACGGTCTGCAAACACATGGGCCACACACTGACGAAGCGCGCTTGCCAGTGGGGCATGGGCGATGATGAAGATGAGGTTATGCATAGGTTTTGACACGATTGACTTGGCTCGAGCTCAACACAAAACTCATATACGACACCACGCCCCCGGCCAAAAATACAGCCATAGCACCTTGAAAGGCCGCGCTCCTGGGCCATCCGAAGGCCGCGAATCCATCGATGAGCAAACCGATCCCCCATTGCATACAAAACACCCCGGCAAAAATCACCAGGTTGTAGGCCGACAAGGCCCGCCCGGCCAATGCAGCCGGGAACGCCAAGCCCACAGAAGGTTGCGCCAGGGCAATCGTCGTGCAGCTCAAGCAATACAAGACCAGCAGCAGCCCCGACACGCCTGGGTACGCCTGCCCAAAAGCCACATTCAAGGCCAGAAAAACAAAACCCAAAGGCAAGCCGTAACGAATCATCTGCTCCACCGTCAAGCCTTTGCGTGTGAGCCAAGGGCTGATGAGACCCCACACCCAAAATGCGCACAACATGGCCACATTGATCCAGAACATGCCGGTGGCGGCTTGCACGGCGGAGTAGCCCGACACTTGCATCATCCAGGGCCCGGCCCATAAAGTCTGAATCGCCAAAAGTCCGCCATAGTTAACAAACCCCACCGCCGCCATCTTGCGAAAGTAAGGGTGCTTCCAGACTTCGCGGTAAGAGTTGTCGCGCGGGCTCTGGTCGTCCCCTGCATCGCTTGGCTCGCTCTGCCAAGCGGGTACGGCCCACGCGATCATCACCATGGCCAGCACCACCAACAGGGCCAAGCCTATGAAGATGGCCCGCCATCCCACCACAGGCATCAGCCACTGCACCGGCAAGGTTGACGCCACCAAGCCCATAGAACCCGTCATCAACATCCATGAGTTAGACCGCAACTGGATGGTCAGGGGAAACCAGCGCCGATAGCCCGTTAAAGGGGCCATCAAACAAGCACTCACCCCCACCCCGCACAGCACCCGCGCCAGCAACAAGCCGCCAAAACTTGTGGCCCATGCAAATGCCAAACAACCCAGAACAGCGACCGATAAAAAACAAAGAATCACACGCCTGGGCCCATACCGATCCAACCAGCGCCCCAGCGGCAGTTGCGTTGCGGCAAAGCCTAAAAAATAGCCCCCCGCCAGCAAACCCAAATCACGGGCATTCAACGCAAATTCTTGCGTGAGCGTAGGCGACAAAGTTGCCGTGATGGCCCGAATCAAAGTTGAGAAAAAGTAAGAAAAGGCAAAGACCAAGAACACCACGATGCATCCACGGCGCGACAAAATATTCATGGGAAACGAAGCCCTTCAAAAAATGTCTTCGTCACGTCAGCATCCAATTTTTCGGCATACATGGCTGCATGGTAGAGCCGACCGCCCCGCGCAAACCAGATCGCCTGTACGCTAAGTGCTTGCCCATCTTGCCGTTTGCCTTGAGCTTGAATTCGAATGGCTGGTGGTTCTTCACTGGCCCCACGAAGAACAAAGCTCTCTTGCTTCAGTAACTCTGGCGAGACGTCTGCTTTCATATTGCCCAGCATGGCTTGTTGCCATTGCCGCTGAACCTCGATGGCATGCATGGTGTTGTTCACTTCTACCTCCGAGACTGCAAATAGCGCGCCACCCGCCTCACAGCCGATCATGTTCATGGTGATGGTTTGATTGCCCATTTGCATGAGGCGACTGCCCTGATCTGCTTTACACGGCAAGAGGACTTTCAAAACCTTGTCTTGCGCCCAATGCGCCTCTCGCCAGTTAAACGTCGGATTACACGCAGCCAAGCTCACAAGGCTAGCGCTGATCAAACTGAAGAGGCGATACATCATGCTTTGATTATCATCAAAGCCCAGCCTCGATCATGAAACGTCAGCCCGACTTTCGACTTGTCTTGTGCCTTATTTCAATGCGCCAAAAACCTTGCTGAGTAGTGCGCTGCCGGTACCCACTGGGTCTTGGCGAATTTTCTTTTCCTGTTCACCAATCATGAAATACAGCCCGTCGAGCGACTTGCCCGTAACGTACTGCTGAATGCTGGCGTTTTCTTTGCCAATCAACCCCATATCAACTGCTTTGCCGGCGACTTGGTTGTAGCTTGCGGCCAGCCCCACTTTCTCTGTCGATTTGGTCACGATGGGCAGAAATTTCTCTGCCAATGGTGAGCGAGTTTTTTCGGTGAAAAAAGCGGTTACCGAGGTGTCGCCACCACTCAAAATCTTTTTTGCATCGTCCACGTTCATGGACTTAACCGCATTCAGCAACAGGTCTTGGGCCAAGGGCACCGCCGATTCGGCCGCTCGGTTCATGGCGGTGATCAATTCATCCAACCGCTGTCCCATGCCGAAAGTGCGCAACAATTGGCTGGCGTCGTTCAAATACCCAGGCAAAGGAATGCGAACTTTTTCATTGCCCAGGAATCCATCTGTCTTGCCGAGCAAACTAATCGCGGTCTTAGCGCCTTGCTCCAAAGCGGCTTTGAGTCCGCGCGAAGCATCTGCGCCACTCAAGTCGGCGAGTGTTAAGGCCAGTGCTTGGCCATGCACCGTGCCCAGCAATGTCAACAACGCGGGAATACAAACCGAATTAAACTCTCGACGAATCATGAAAGCTCCCTTGATATGAAACGAATTCTCTATCTTGCCTCATTCTTGGCCATGTCCGCTGTGGGGTGGCTTTTTTTCTCGCCCGCAAACAGCAATACCGCACCTGAAACAAGTTTTGTTTTACTTGACGGATCCAAGCGAACGACCGCTGACTTCAAAGGCAAGGTGACCTTGGTTAATTTTTGGGCCACCAGTTGCACGACCTGTGTGGCAGAAATGCCCCGAGTGATTGACACCTTTAACAAGTACCAAGCACGTGGCTTTGAAACCATTGCAGTCGCCATGAGCTACGACCCGCCGAGTTATGTCGTTAATTTCTCCGAGACTCGCAAACTCCCCTTCAAAGTTGCCATTGACAACACGGGGGCTGTGGCCAAAGCCTGGGGTGACGTTCAACTTACCCCCACGACCTATGTCGTCAACAAACAAGGTGAGATTGTTAAGCGTTATGTGGGTCAGCCGGATTTTGCTGAGTTGCACCGCTTGATTGAATTGTTGCTCGCTCAGGCCTGAATCGTTCAAAAATAAAGGGCGCTGATAACAGCGCCCTTTATACATTGAGAGAAGCTATTTATTTGGCTCGGTAAGCATCATGGCAGGTCTTACAGGTATCAGATGTGGCCGCAAAAGCAGTTTTGATGCTATCTAAATTGCCAGTCTTTGCTGCCGCTGAAAGCTTTGTCATTTCAGCCATCATCTTGTCTCCGTTTTCCTTGAACTTGGCCTGCTCAGTCCAGATCTCAGGCTTTGCCTTTGTATCGCCCTTGTCCGTGCCTGCGCCAAAGCCAGCCCATGGAAGTTTGGACATGCTTTCGGCTATGGCCGCATTTTCTGCTGCTGCTTTCGCATCAAACGGGACGCGGCCATTCACCATGGCGCCAATTCGCCCATAGTGTTGACTCATGACAAACAGGGCATTTTTCCTATATTTGATGGCATCCTCTGCTTTGGCAAACTGGGCGTTGGCCGCGCTGCTGAATACCAAGGATGAGGCCGCTAAAACTACTGCGCTGATGATTTTCATGGTTTTCCTTGTCTATGGGTTGGAAAGGTTGAGGCTATACGAGCGTGTGAGTGTAGTGCCCCGGTATAGTTCACACAATTCTCTGGGACTAGGGAAAGCCCTTAGGTTTATATTGCTATTTCATTGCACTAGGAGTCAAACGTGAAACACACGGTCAGGGTTTGGGATTTACCCACTCGCATTTTTCATTGGATCTTGGCCTTCTTTGTTGTGGCCTTGTTGGTCACGGCCAAGATCGGCGGCTTGGCCATGAAGTGGCACTTTTTGCTGGGTTACGGGGTTTTAACTCTGTTGTTGTTTCGATTGGTGTGGGGCGTAGTGGGCGGCCATTGGTCCCGCTTTTCTTCCTTTCACTTCGCACCGGACAAGCTCAGCCGCTATCTGAGGGGCCATACCGACCATTCAGTGTTGGTTGGACACAACCCTTTGGGCTCGTTCTCGGTACTGGCCATGTTGTTGTTTCTGCTGCTGCAAGTCGCCACCGGCTTGTTCAGTGATGACGAAATCGCAGCGAGCGGACCTTTTACCGCCCTGGTCTCCAACGCCCTCGTCAGTCAAGCAACCTACTATCACAAGGAGATTGGTCAATTTATCTTGATTTCTTTGATCAGCGTTCACATCATTGCTATTTTTGTTTACTTGCTCCACAAACGCCAAAACCTCATCAGCCCTATGTTGCTTGGCGACAAGCAGGTCCAACACCCCACGTTGTCCAGCCGCGATGACCTCAAAACTCGCCTAGCTGCACTGCTCATCGTGGCCGTCTGTGCAGGCGGGGTGATCTGGCTACTTCGTCTCGGCTCTTGAAGTGAGTATGCGTGCGCTACAGCCGATTCAGCGTGCACTGGTGGCTCGATACAGTGACATAACCTTTTCGCTCGTAGCAGCCAAGTCTTGTTCTCTGGATTCTGGTGAGGGATGGGTGCTCATAAATTCTGGGGGTCGACTTCCACCCAAACGGTTCATTTTTTGCCACAAACTGATGGCAGCGCGTGGGTCATATCCAGCTCGTGCGGCCAGCTCAACACCGATTTCATCAGCTTCCACTTCCGCTTGGCGACTGCGTGGCAAGCCCAGGGTCACACTACTGACCATGTCACCGAGTTGGCCTAGCGCTTGAATCCCTGTGACAGCGGCCAACAAGATCCCGGGCAGTTGCGTGGCATATTGCAGTGAGACTTGTTCGCGTACGTGCTCTCGCAAGGCATGCGCCATTTCATGACCCATCACAGCCGCCAGCTCGCTGTCTGTGAGCTGAAGTTTGCTGATAATGCCGGAGTAAATACCAATCTTGCCGCCCGCCATGCAAAAGGCATTTACCTGATCGCTCTGAAACACATTAACCTCCCAGCGCCAGCGGCTGGCGTCTTCACGAAAGACACGGGTTTGCGCGATCAAGCGACGTGCAATTTCTTGAACGCGTGCGTTCATCGCGGCATCTCGATTGAGTTGGCTTTTGCCAGCGGACTCTTGCACCAGTTTGCTGTAGGCTTGGGCGGACGCCGTGTTAATTTGCTGGTCGCTCACCGCCATGCTTTGCGTGCGCGTGATGCCCACTGTGCCTGGTTGGGTAGTTTGTACGGTCTGACACCCCATGCCGAACAGAGCAGCACTTAAAGCCAATGTGAGTTTGAATTGACGGGTAATTTTTGACATCATGAGAATCCTCCAACGCAAAGTGCCTTGAGCCTTAAAAAGGCTTACTCTGGTCAATTGAAACACAACAGGGCTGCTGACTTTCGACAGCAGCCCTGCACATCGCGGTGATCTGAATGATTACAGCGTGGCTGTCGCTGCTTGTGACAGCAGTGTGGCCGCGTCACTGACTTCAAACTTGCCTGGGCCTTCGTTGTTCAGGGCAACAACGGTGCCGTCTTTGATCAACATCGAGTAACGGTTGCTGCGCAAGCCCATGCCGCGTGCTGTCAAGTCCAAAACCAAGCCGGTTGCTTTGGTGAAATCGGCACTGCCATCACCCAGCATGCGCACTTTGCCAACCGTTTTTTGGTCACGCGCCCATGCACCCATGACAAAGGCGTCATTCACACTCACGCACCAAATTTCATCCACGCCAGCCGCTTTGAGTTCGTCGAACTTCGCAACGTAACCAGGCACATGTTTGGCTGAGCAGGTAGGCGTGAAAGCACCCGGCAATGCAAACAAGGCGATAGTCTTGCCGCTGCTGGCTTTTTGAACATCAACCGCATTAGGGCCAATGCTGCAACCTTCACCCTCAACTTCTGAGTATTCCATCAACGTGCCTGCGGGCAGTTTGTCACCGACTTTGATCATTTTCTATCCTTGGTTAAAAATTATTTTCTAATGAAAAACGGCCCACATTGTGAGCCGTTTTGAGGAACCTTGCTGGTTAGGCTGGTAACAGCTTAAACAGCAGCAGCCTTCTCAACCAGACGGGTCGCAACCCAGTTCTTGGTTTTGGAGATGGGGCGGCTTTCGGTGATTTCGATGACATCACCCAGCTTGTACTCACCCTTTTCGTCATGGGCGTGGTACTTGCTGGATTTACCAACGATTTTTCCGTAGAGTTCGTGTTTGACACGACGCTCAATCAACACCGTGACCGTCTTGGCCCGTTTGTCGCTAACGACCTTGCCGATCAAGGTGCGCTTGAGGGATGTTTTAGCTTCCGTCATTCAGAGCTCCTTATTTGGCGGTTTTAGCAGCGCTTTGCTTCTCGACAAGAATGGTCTTGGCGCGAGCAATTTCACGGCGCGTGGAGCGCAGCGTAGCGGTGTTATTGAGTTGTTGCGTGGCTTTTTGCATACGCAGACCAAAGTGGGCTTTTTGCAAAGCTTTAACTTCGGCTTGCACACCGGCAACGTCTTTTTGGCGCAGTTCAGTAGTGTTCATATTCATCTTCTCCTGATTACTGGCCAATCATGCGGGCCACAAAAGTGGTACGCAAGGGCAACTTAGCAGCGGCCAAACGGAAGGCTTCACGAGCGAGTTCTTCTGGAACGCCGACAATTTCAAACACGATCTTACCGGGCTGAATCTCAGCCACGTAGTACTCGGGATTGCCCTTGCCGTTACCCATACGAACTTCAGCAGGTTTCTGCGAAATTGGCTTGTCAGGGAAGACACGGATCCAAATACGACCACCACGTTTAACGTGACGCGAAATTGCACGGCGAGCCGCTTCAATTTGACGGGCAGTGAGTCGGCCTCGATCTGTACATTTCAGGCCGAAGTCACCAAAGGCGACCGAGCTGCCACGTGTGGCGATCCCAGTGTTACGACCTTTTTGTTCCTTGCGGTATTTTCTACGAGCAGGTTGCAGCATCTTTATTCTCCTTTGACACCGTCAGCTGCTGCAGCTGGCGCGGCTACCTTGCGGACGCGCTTAACGGTGGTTGTCGGGGCTTCGGCACCAGAGGCCTCAGCGGGTTTGTCGCTGCCATCCGCAGGCGCAGCATTAGCACCCACTGGACGACGTGCACCACGAGGTGCAGCGGCTGGACGATCAGAACCTGGGCGGCCAGCGCCACCACGGTCATCACGACGCGGGCCACGGGGGCGGCGTTCTTCTTCAGCACGGGGTTCAACGGCTGCCGGCAGGTCGTTACGACCCAACGTGTCACCCTTGTAGACCCAGACCTTGACACCAATGATGCCGTAAGTGGTCTTGGCTTCTGAAGTGCCATAGTCGATGTCTGCACGCAAAGTGTGAAGTGGCACGCGGCCTTCACGGTACCACTCGCAACGAGCAATCTCAATACCGTTCAGACGTCCAGACGACATAATCTTGATGCCAAGGGCACCCAGACGCATGGCGTTTTGCATGGCACGCTTCATAGCACGACGGAACATGATCCGCTTCTCGAGCTGTTGAGTGATGCTGTCAGCAATCAACTTGGCATCGATTTCAGGCTTGCGCACTTCTTCGATGTTGACGGCGACTGGCACACCCAGCTGCTTGCCGAGTTCGCGCTTCAAGTTCTCGATGTCTTCGCCTTTTTTGCCGATCACCACGCCCGGACGTGCCGAGAAAATAGTGATGCGGGCATTTTTGGCGGGGCGCTCGATCAGAACGCGCGACACTGATGCATTTTTCAGCTTGAGCTTGAGGTACTCACGCACCTTGATGTCTTCAGCCAGCATGCCAGCGAAGTCACGGTTGCTGGCGTACCAGCGTGAGGACCAGTTACGGCTGATCGCAAGGCGAAAGCCGGTTGGGTTGATTTTTTGTCCCATAGTTTCCTGGCCTCTTTCAGTTACCAACCGTCACGTACACATGGCACGTGGGTTTTCTGATTTGGTTGCCGCGGCCTTTGGCGCGGGCCGTAAA
>CANGME010000005.1 GCA_947455145.1 Comamonadaceae bacterium | reverse complement strand
GTTGCTGGGCTTGAAGGCGGTGACGCTGTGGCAACTGATGCAATTGAGCGTGGTGGGTATGTGGGCTGCGATCTTGCCGGTAGCTGCTGTGCCGTTGTGGCAACTTGCGCAATTGGTGGCGGTGGTGAACTGGCTGTGATCTGGCTTGCCGCCCAGCCAAGTGGTGGTGGACTTATGGCAGCTCTCGCAGTTGCCCGTCACCGTGGCATGAATCGAAGTAGCAGGCTTGCCCGTCACCCCAAAGCTGGTGTTGATGTGGCAAGTCGCGCACTGGGTGGAGACGGAAACGTTGTTGTGGAAAGTGCCTGGGTTCCAGGCTGCGAAGCCTGACTTGTGGCAGGTGTCGCAGTTGGCAATGGCCACGCCGCTCAAAGACTTGTAGGGGATGTGGTTTGCGGTTGGGCCATCAGCGGGCGGGTTCGCGCCGCTGTGGCAGGTCGAGCACTGATTGGCCACTGGCATCTGCGAATGGTTCCAGTTGCTGGGCTTGAAGGCGGTGACGCTGTGGCAACTGATGCAATTGAGCGTGGTGGGTATGTGGGCTGCGATCTTGCCGGTAGCTGCTGTGCCGTTGTGGCAACTTGCGCAATTGGTGGCGGTGGTGAAGGTGCTGTGGTCGGGTTTGGCGGCCTGCCAAGAGCTGGTGGATTTGTGGCAGGTGCTGCAATCAGCTTGAGTGGGGATGTGGTTTGCAGGTTTGCCGTTGGAGATGTTGCCGTTGTGGCAACTGGCACAAGCGTTGGGTGTGATGCCCGCGTGGTTGAACTTGGCCCCGGTGAAGGTGGCGGTGCTGTGGCAAGTCTCACAGGCTTGTTGCGTGGGTACGTGCTTTTGCGGTTTGACCACATTGGCGATGGCCAGAGGCGCGGTGCCCGCGTGGCAACTGGCGCAGTCGCGTGGTGTGCCTTTGAAAACGCCCTTGATGTGGCAAGACTCGCAGCGGACATTGGTGTGAAAACCGGTGAGTGCAAAACCGGTTTTGAGGTGATCGAAATTACGAACGGCTGATTGTGCCAAGAGCCCCGTGCTGCCCAGCACCAGAGCCAGTGAGAAGCAAAGCTTCCACCAGAAAGCCATCCAAGCGCTAGGCGTTTTGAGTTGACTCATAGAACACTCCCCACCCGGTTTTTGAATTTCTTCCAGTTGTCGGTGACGTGGCATTGCTCGCAGCGCATACCGAACTGGCCGTCATGCACGTCGTCGTTGCGGTGACACGAAATACAGGTGCTGCCCACGAAGGCTGCGTTCTTGCCCTTGGGGGCTTCTTGTTTGTGGCAGCTCTCGCAGGCCACAGTGCGATGCGCACCATCGAGCCTGTACTTGGTACGGGTGGTGTGATCAAAGTCCCAAAGGGGCCATGCACGGGTGCTGTGACAAGTTTCGCAGTTCATTCCAAATTTTTGTTTGTGCTTGTCCACCTTTTTATGGCAACTGAAGCAGTCACGCGGCGCGTCCTTGTAACGGGCGGTTTCGTGGCAGTCTTTGCAAGGGGTCGCAATGTGGCGCCCGGTGAGGGGGAAACGCGAGACGCTGTGGTCAAAGCGGGCCACCTTCCAGTCCTTGTCTGAGTGGCAACTCTCGCATTTCGTGCCCTCTTGCCCTTCGTGCTTGTCGTCCTTCTTGTGGCAGCTAAAGCAATCTAACGGCGTGTTACGAAACTGCGTCAAGTCTTTGTGGCAGGCGTTGCACTTGAGCGACGCTTCAGCATGTGCGTTGCGCAATTTGAATTTGGTTTTGTCGTGATCGAAGCGACCCTTGGTAGTTTTCCAATCGCGCTCGCTGTGGCAATCAGCACACTTCTCGCCCAGGTTGCCGGTGTGCTTGTCGTCTTTTTTATGACAGGCATAGCATTCCTTGGGTGCTTCTTTGAAGAGCACGCTCTTGTGACAGTCTTTGCAGTCTGTTTTGGCGTGCTGGCCGAGCAGGGGAAAGCTGGTGGCGTCGTGGTCAAACTTGGCAATCTCTTTCCAGTTGCGCTCGGTATGGCAACTGCCGCAGTCTTTGCCCAAAGTCTCTTTGTGCTTGTCGTCTTTCTTGTGGCAGGCGTAGCAATCTGGGCTGAGCTTGACGCGGTAAAGATGGCCGGTGTGGCAGTCGGTGCAGCCAGTGCTGCGGTGTTTGCCTTTGAGTGCGTATTTGGTGTCGGTGTCGTGGTTGAAGCTGGACAACTTCCACTGCTTGGCGCCGTGGCAGCTGTCGCACTTCTCACCAAACTGGCCTTTGTGACCCTTTTGGTCATCGTCTTTTTTATGGCAGCCGATGCACGTGCGCGGTGCTTCTTTGTAGTTGCTGGTCCTGTGGCAATCGGCGCATTTCGTGTCGATGTGCTTGCCCGTTAGGGGGAAACGGGTGGTGTCGTGGTCGAAGCGGGTTTCTTTCCAGTTGGATTCGTTGTGGCAGTCGGCACACTTTGCCCCTAAAGAGCCTTTGTGGACATCGTCTTTTTTATGGCAGGCGTTGCAGGTTTGAGGTGCTTCGCTGAACTTCTTACCTGCGACGTGGCATTTTTCGCACTCTACTTTCGGGTGTTTTCCCCGCAGGGCAAAGTCGGTTTGCGTGTGGTCAAACTTCTTCTTGTCAAACTCGGCCACGCGCGCGCCGCGCCCTTTGTGATCGGTGTGGCAACTGCGGCAGGCTTGGGGTTTGAGTCGGCCATGCATGCCCGTCAGGGCGCGCACGTCGGCACCAATGTCTTTGTGGCAGTCCGTGCACAAACCATCTTGGGCTTTGCGGTCGAACTTCACATGGCATTGCTTGCAGTCGTCTTCAAATTTGGCGTGGCCTTGAATCACTTTGCCAGGGGACATGACGGACTCGATACCCTGCGCGCTTGCTGTGAGCGTGGCCAAGCCAAGCAGACACGCCACAACACACTGAACAAGCCTGGGCATGTTGCGCGTCACACTCAGTAGGCGTGCACGGCCACCACGTGGACGATGGCGCTGATGACCAGAAGATAGACAAAGGGGATGTGGGCGAGGTGCCAGAACGAGAACAACCGCTCATAGGCGGTGTACTGGGCCACGCGAACCACAGCGGTGAGGTAGCGACGCACTAATTTTTTAGAGTGACGGTGTCGGCGTTCAAAATCAGGGGCGGGCCAGTTGCTGTGCTTGGCTAAGCGCCGAATCGGGTGCTGCAATTCAGCCAGGCAGCGGTAGTAAACCACCCACAGCATGATAGGCAAGACAAAGACCTGACGCGTGTAGGTCAGCCAACCGGGGTTGGCCTGCAGCTCGCGCTGCTCAAAGGCTTTAAGCAGCGCCTCAACCTTGGGTGCAAAGGCCAGGCGAGAGCGCACCTCTTCTTTGTCCAGCCCTGCGCGCTCTTGCAGTGCTTGAAAGCCCACCTGCTCACCTTTGAGGCCACGGTGCACGCGGGCGTAAATGAAACGCCCCACCACCCCGCTGAGCGCCACGATGATCATGCTGTACAGCGCCACACCGGCGTTGAGTGAGCCAATGCGAAAGGTGGAGTGCAATAAGATCAGCAGCGGCCCGCCTACGCCCAAGAGCATGTGCACTAAAAACCACCACTTCACCCGCCCCAGGTTCTGCATGAAGCGAAAGTGTTTGCGCAAGGGGTAGCTGAACAGCAGCATCATCATGCTGCCGCCTGCCACGCCAAGCCAGTAGCCGACGTCGTCACCCGCCTCAAAGAAGCCCTGCTGGCTGATGTGCCAAGTGCCCCAGGTCAGCAGGATGAGCACCAGATAGACCACCGTGTCGGCGGCCAGGGTTTGGGCTCCTGTTTTTTCTTTGACGTGTTGCTTGCCTGCGATAGACGGGGTTGAGCTCATTGAAATTTTTATGAATAAGGCCAGTGACAGTGGTGCGAATCGTCAAAGCCCTTGGGCATGCGCCAGGGGCTGATTGATGATAGGAGTCACTGGCCCTACACAGAGCTGCGTGGACCGTAAGTATTGGTAAGGCCAGCTAAGTAGCGCTTACAACTGAGAGCAAGTTTCTTGAGACTTTACTGACTGAGCAAAGCGTTGACGCCCTGTAAGTCTTCAGCCTTGAGCGTGCCGTTGGCTTGGCGCAGCTTCAAGCCGCCCACTAACACGTCGTAACGAGCCTTGGCCAGGTCACGCTTGGTTTGGTAGAGCTGGCTTTGTGAGTTGAGCACGTCAATGTTGATACGCACGCCCACTTGGTAGCCGAGTTTATTGGCGTCAAGCGCGCTTTGGCTGGAGGCTTCTGCGGCTTGCAGGGCATTGGCTTGGCCCAAGCCCGAGAGAACACCGAAGTAGGCCGCACGCGTGGCTTGAGAGATGTTGCGCTGGCCTGCCTCCAGATCAGTGCGGGCCTTGCTCTCAAGCGCCAGGGTTTCTTTGATGCGGTTTTGGGCAAAGAAGCCACCAAACAAAGGCAGGTTGAAGCTCAGGCCTACCACACCGGTCGTTGATTTGGAGGTGGTGGCCGTGGTGGTTGTGCCGTTGGAGTTGTCGTTGTAGCCGTAGCTGGCGGTCAGGTCGAGTGTGGGCTTGTGGCCGGCCTGCGCTTTTTTAACCTCAAGCTCGGCGACTTCCAGGGCCACCCGCAGTTGCTTGAGCGTGGGATGCGTGTCCAGGGCTTGCGCAATCCAGGGGTTCACATCAGCAGGCATGAGTGCGGGCAGGGCGGTTGAGGCCAGTGGGTTAGGCGTGACATTACTCTTGCCTACTAGTTGATCCAGCGCGAGCCGTTTGACGCGCAAATCATTGTCAGCGGCTATCTCTTGAGCGATGACTAAGTCATAGCGGGCCTGGGCTTCGCGGGTGTCTGTGATGGTGGCGGTGCCGACTTCAAAATTTCGCTTTGCCGAGGCCAGTTGTTCTGCTACCGCTGATTTTTGAGCCTGCACAAAAGTCAATGTGTCTTGCGCCCCCAACACATCAAAATAGGCTTGGCTGGTTCGGATCATCAGATCCTGCTCGGCAATCTGCAAGGCCGCAGGGGCCAGCAAGGCTTGTTTTTTACCCTGCTCGTAAAGCGCCAGATTGACGGGGCGGTACAGGGGCTGAGAGGCGGTAATGGTCGCGCCCTGGTTGGTGAAGTTGCGGTTGCCTTGGGCTGGTGTTGAATCAATGATATTGGCTTGACCGTTGGAGCCGCTGATGCCCAGATTCACCGTGGGCAAGATGTTGGACTTGGACTCTTCTGAGAGCGCCATGGTGGCTTCAAACTGTGATTTTGCCGACTGAAATGCCGCATCGTAATCGCGTGCGGTTTGGTAGAGGCTGACCAAGTTTTCTGCGTAAACAGGTGCTGTCAGCGCGGCACAAAGGGCCAGAGTCAGAGGGGCCAAGGTCGAAGGGGCCAAACGGAACGTGGGCATGATTTTTCCTTAATAACGGGGAACGGTGGGGTCAACCTGGATTGACCAAGCGTTGATGCCCCCCGAGATATTGGCCACATGGCCAAAGCCCTGCGCGGACAGGTACTCGGCAACGCGCTGGCTGCGCCCGCCGTGGTGGCACATACAGGCCGTAGGGCGGGTGGGGTCCAGCTCATTCAAGCGGGGCGGGATCACGCCCATGGGGATGGTCACCAGATCAAAGCCGGGCTGCGGCTTGATGGAAGCTGTTTGCAACTCGTGCGGCTCGCGCACGTCGATGACGACAGGTTGACCAAAAGACTTCATTTTCTCCAGCCATGCGGCCAGATCACTGGGGTGAACTTGTTCAATCATGATGGCGTAGGGCTTGGTGAGGGTCGTTGGTTAAAAGGTGAAACGTGAGTGCTCAGGGAAATTTAACAGACGCGGCGCGACCGTGTCCCAAGCTTGCGTGGTTTTGTACTCGGCGTCACTGGTGCGGGTGATCAGCGTGGCGCGCATCATGGGTAGCTCGCCCACAATGGCTATCAAGCGACCGCCGACTTTGAGCTGCGCCAACAGCGCGTGCGGCACTTCGGCCACCGAGCCGCTGAGCACGATGACGTCAAACGGGCCTTGTTCGGGCAAACCATCGGCCCCATCGGCCCGCATCACCTCGGCATTGCGAATGCCTGCTTTTTGCAAATTGGCTCGTGCCAGAGTAACCAACTCGGGCTCGATCTCCAAAGAGATCACGCGTTGGGCGCGGTGCGCGAGCAAGGCAGTCATGTAGCCAGAACCTGTGCCAACCTCCAGCACCTTTTCGTGCTTGCGTACGGCCAAGTCTTGCAGCATGCGCGCCTCGACCCGGGGGGCCAGCATGCACTGGCCCAGGCGCTGGGCGTCTTCTGTTGCGCCGCGCAGGGGGATTTCCATGTCAACAAAGGCCAGGGCTTTGTGGGCCAGTGGCACGAAATCTTCACGCTTGACCAAGGACAGCAGGTGCAGCACCTCGGTGTCGAGCACATCCCAGGGGCGGATTTGTTGCTCAATCATGTTGAAGCGGGCTTGTTCCAGATTCATTCCATCAACTCCTAGGGCTAACTTTTTCAATCCGACGATTTTAGCGGGGTGCTTCCCGGCTTGCTCCACAGGCGATGTAGCCATTGTGTAAAGTCATCAAGATAGCAATACACCACGGGAACGACCACCAGCGTCAGTAGTGACGAAGTGATGACACCGCCAATCACCGCCTGGCCCATGGGCGCGCGCTGCTCGGCGCCCTCGCTCAGGGCAAAGGCCAGCGGCATCATGCCAAAAATCATGGCCAAGGTGGTCATCAGGATGGGGCGCAACCGCACACGTGCGGCCAGTAGTAGGGCCTCATGGCGCTCCATGCCGGGGACGCGGCGGCCGTCCGTGTCCGTACTATCTTCCCGCGCCCGAATGGCAAAGTCCACCAACAAAATAGCATTCTTGGTCACCAAGCCCATCAGCATGACCACCCCGATGATGGAGAACATGGACAGCGTGGATTGGAACAGCAGCAGGGCCAGCACCACGCCAATCAGCGTCAGCGGCAGCGAGGTCATCAGCGCCAGCGGCTGGAAAAAGCTCTTGAACTGGCTGGCCAAAATCATGTAGATGAAGACGATGGCCAGCACCAGGGCCGAGATGGCATAGCCAAAGGACTCGGCCATGTTTTTGGTGGAGCCACCAAACTCGTAGCGGTAGCCGGGCGGGAAGCTGATGGTCTCCAGCGCTGCCTTGATGTCGGTGGACACCTCGCCCGCTGAGCGGTTGAAGACGTTGGCGTTGACGGCGACTTCACGCGTCAAGTTGCGCCGGTTGATTTGGTTGGGGCCGGTGGTCTCTACCACTTGGGCGACCTGGTTGACCCGCACGATGCGCGGGCTGCCGTCGGCGTTGTTACCCAGCGTGAAAGGCAGGCGCTCCAGATCTTGCGGATTCAGGCGTTGGTCAGGGGCCAGACGCACGTTGACGTCATAGGTCTGATCGTCCGGCGCGCGCCAGTTGCCCACGGTTTGGCCGGCCACCAGGGTGCGCAGCGCGCTGGCGATGGGGGCCACGCTTAGGCCCAGATCAGACGCAGCGTCGCGCTTGACCTGCACCTCAATGGTGGGCTTGTTGGCCTTGACGCTGGAGTCCAGATCCACCAGACCGGGAATGGGGCGGATCTTGTCGGTCACCAGCGTGGTCAAGCGCTCCAGCTCTTTGAGGTCGGGGCCTTGCAACGAAAACTCCACCTGCTTGTTGCCGCCCACCGCGTCAAGCAAGCCCACGTGCGTGACGGTGATGCCGGGCACGCTCTTGAGCCGTTCACGCAGCACGTTGGCCATCTCGTCCACACCGCGTGCGCGTGCTTTGCGGTCCACCAGGCGTACATAGACACTGGCGTAGTTCTTGCCCAGGGCGTTGCCGGTATTCATGGTGGCGACGGTGTAGCGCACCTCGGGGAACTCATGCAGTATGGCGTCCACTTGGCGCGCTTTGGCCTCGGTGACTTCCAGCGACGAGCCCTGCGGGGTGTAGAAGTTGAGTGTGGTCTCGGAGAAATCCGCCTTGGGCACGAACTCGGTGCCCAGCAAAGGCACCATGAAGATGCTGACGACAAAAATCGCCACGGCCAATAAAACAGTCACCAGTTTGTGGTGTAGGGCCTTGCGCAAAACACTTTGGTAGGCCTCGATCAGCAGGTCGGTCGCGTGGTCAAACCAGCCCGTCACGCGGCCTATGGTTTTGTCGTAGAACGATAGCCCGTCCAAGCCGGGCCGCCCTTCGACAAGCTCAGGGTGAACGGTGTGTTTGATGCTCGGGTCATGCCATAGGCTGGACAGCATGGGGTCGAGCGTGAAGCTGACAAACATCGAGATCAGCACCGCTGCGACGATGGTGACGCCAAACTCATGAAAGAACTTGCCGATGATGCCGCCCATGAAACCGATGGGTAAAAACACCGCCACGATGGAGAAGGTGGTGGCCAGCACGGCCAAGCCAATCTCCTGCGTGCCGTCCAGGGCCGCGTTGTACGGGGTTTTGCCCATTTGCACATGGCGCACGATGTTCTCACGCACCACAATCGCGTCGTCAATCAGCAGGCCCACGCACAGCGAGAGTGCCATCAACGTCACCATGTTGATGGTGAAGCCGAACAGGTACATGAAGAGGAAGGTGCCAATCAGCGAGATCGGCAGCGTCAACCCAGTGATGACGGTAGAGCGCCAGGAGTTGAGAAACAAAAACACAATCAACACCGTGAGCAAGGCCCCTTCGATCAAGGTGCGGCGCACGTTGTCCACCGAGACGCGAATCGGGCGAGAGCCGTCACTCACGGGCTCCAGTCGCACACCGGGCGGCAGCAGGGGCTGTAGGGCCGCGACGGCTTGGTTCAGCTTGTCCACCACGTCGATGGTGTTTTCGTCTTGCGACTTTTGCACGGTGAGCAACAACGTGCGCTGGCCGTTGTACAGCGCCAAGCTCTCCAGCTCTTGCGCGCCGTCTTTCACGGTGGCGATTTGGTCTAGCCGCACCGGTGTGCCCGATCCCACAAGGCCTTTGCGCGCCACGATGATGCGGCCAAAATCCTCGGGCCGCTGCATGCGCGCGTCGATCTGCACGATGCGCTCTTGCGTCAGGTTGCGGATGGCCCCCACGGGCAGGTTCTGGTTCTCGCCTTTCACCGCAGCTACCACCTGCTCAGCGGTGATGCCGTTGGCCTCCATCGCCTGGGGTTGCAAGTAAAGGTTGATCTCGCGCTTGGTGCCGCCCACTAGGGTGACTGAGCCGACGCCGCGCACGTTTTCCAGACGTTTCTTGAGGACTTGATCGGCCCAGTTGGTGAGTTCAACTTCAGATACCGTTCGGGCTGAGCTTGTCGAAGCCTGTCCTTCGACAGGCTCAGGTCGAACGGCGGGCATCACAGCCAACGACCAGATCGCTCGACTGGATGGATCAAAGCGCAGCACGCTCGGCTCTTTCACCTCATCGCGAAACGTGGGGCGTATGACGCCGATTTTTTCGCGCACGTCATCGGCTGCCTTGCGGCCATTGATGTGGAGTTGAAATTCGATGATCACCAGGGAGCGGCCTTCAAAGCTGCGTGAGGTGAGCGCGCTGATGCCCGCAATCGAGTTCACGCCCTCTTCGACTTTTTTAGTGACTTCGCTCTCCACAATTTCGGGCGAAGCGCCGGGGTAGTCGGTGCTGATCACCACCACCGGGAAATCAATATTGGGGAATTGATCGACCTGCAAACGCTGGTAAGAGAACAAGCCCAGCACCACGATGGCCAGCATCATCATGGTGGCAAACACCGGGTTCTTCAGGCTGATTTGGGTGAACCACATGGCTTAACGGCCCGCTGGGGTGGTGGGGCTGGGCTGTGTGAATCGCACTGCCGTGCCTGCGCGCAAGGGGCCGACTTCGCTGCGAATGACGACAGAGTCTTCTTCCAATCCTTTGACGATCACCATGGGCTCAGCGTTGGCTTGGCCGCGCGCTCCCAGGGTTACTTCGCGGTGCACCACCTGATCTTTCTCGACGATCTGGACATAGGGTGCAGGTTTGTCCGTGCGCACAGCACTCAGCGGCACTGACAACCCACTCAGTTGCCCTGTGCCCAGCGTGCCCTGCGCAAACAGGCCCTGTCGCAAGCCCGCGCTGGATGCGGTCTTGGTGTCAAGACTCAGGTAGGCCAGCACGCTTCGGCTACCAGCCTGCGTGCTGGGGCTGATGCGTGCCACGCGGGCGGTGACGGTTTGGGTGGCCCCATCGACTTGCAGCGTGGCGCTTTGTCCCACTTTCACGCTGATCGACTCGGCTGCGCTCAAGGTGATCTCCAGCTCCAGGCGGCTCAAGTCAACTACTTCGATCACACGGGCTTCAATCGCCACGCGCTCGCCGGGTTGGGCCAAACGCTGCGCCACCCAACCGTTGATGGGTGAGCGCAGAACGGTGTCGTCCAGTGATTTTCTTGCCACATCAACACCCCGCAAGGCCGCCTTGTGCGTGGCCTGCGCGCCAGCCAAGGTGCTGGCGGACGCATCCAGTGCCGTGCTTGAAATAAAGCCTTGATTGACCAAGGCGCGGTTGTTGTCAAACTGGCGCTGGGCGATGTCAATCTGGGCCTTGGCCGCGTCGGCCTGCTCTTGGGCTTGCTGCACGCGGGCCTGGTACTCAGTGGCGTCCACGCGAGCGATGATTTGCCGGGCCTTCACCGGGTCACCTTCGCGCACGGTTAGCCCCTGCAGCTCCCCTGCCACTTTGGCCTTGATCATGGCCGAGTTCACGGCCTTGAGTGCGCCGGAAATGGGCAGTCCCAGCGACAGCGACTGGGTGGTAGCTTTCGTTACATCGGTTGCAGCCAACTCCACTACCGTTGTCGTGGGTTGTGCAGTTTGCGTTTTCAAAGTCAGTTGTTTTGCTTCGCGCTCGGCGAGCGTGCGCACAATGCTCGTGGCAATCAGTGAGAGCAGCAGGGCCGCCAGGCCCCATTTCATCCAGCGGTTCATGTCGATTTGGCTTTCTTGAGAGAAGGTGTTGCGCGTGTGGGTGTGCAGCACAGGCCGTGCAGCAGAGTTTCCACCTGAGTCGCGAGATAGAGCTCAGGCACGAGCTCGTCCAGGCCTCCTGCGCAGCAACCCATGGCGTGTTTACGGGTCAATAAAAAAATCATGGGGGCCAGTACGGTGTAAACCCCGTACTGAATATTCATAGGGCGAAACTCACCGCGGTCTACACCGCGCTGCAAGATGCGCCGTATCAAGGCTTGGCCTGGTGCCATCACTTCCTGTTGGTAAAAGGCCGCCAGCTCGGGGAAGTTGTTGGCCTCGCTCATCATCAGCTTGGTGATGCCTGAGGCCTTGGTCGCGCCCACCCGCGCCCACCACAGGGTCATGAACTGGCGCAGCATCTCGGCGGTCGAACCCGTAAAGGCCTCAAGCTCGGCATTCCACTCGGGGAAGTGGCCAGCGATGCTGTCCCGCACCACGGCCTTGAAAAGTTCTTCTTTGCTCGGAAAATACAAAAACAAGGTGCCCTTGGACACCCCCGCACGCCGCGCCACCTCCTCAGATCGTGTGCCTGCATAGCCTTTTTCCACAAACAAATCCAGCGCCGCCGCCAGCAATTCCCCAGGGCGGGCTTCTTTGCGTCGTTCGCGTTTAATCTGCACAACTGCAGCATGGCTGGCTGGGTGAGTGCTTGTGATGGGAAGGGATGGCATTATTAATGACTGATTGGTTATTAATGTAAGCCACCGCGCTTCTTGCTGTCAATGAACTTGACATCACAGGCACCGATGAACTAGCACCCCAGCCTGAGAAATAATTAGGGTCAGATTCTAATTAAAACGCAATTCAATGGGTTCCACAAGGTTCCATTAAGATGCAATTAGGTGTGCATTTTTGTTAAAATTGCCCTAAATCGTTAGGAGTCACTGATGTCTATCAATGTAAAACTTGCTGAATCTCTGGTGGAGCAGGCTAGGCGTTACGCCGTGATTCAACATCGATCAGTACCCAAGCAAATTGAATATTGGTCGCAGATTGGAAAAATTGCTGAAGAAAACCCGGACTTGCCCTTTTCGATGATTCGCGAAATTTTGATCGCCGATCAGGAAGAGCCGGTGGGTGAGTACGTGTTCAATTGATGCGAATCCTGGTTACACCGACGTTTGATAGGGCGGCAAAGAAGCTGCACCGTCTGCAAAAAAATGATCTGGATGCTGCTGTGGAAGCTGTGGCTGCTGATTCAGGAATTGGTGAAGAAAAAGTGGGTGATCTTGCGGGAATTCGTGTTTATAAATTTCGCATGACCAATCAGTTGTGTCTTCTCTCTTATCGCATTCTTGACGTAGATCGAATCAAACTTTTGACAGTCGGCGCGCACGAAAATTTCTACCGTGATTTGAAACGGCTGGAGCATTGAGCGTAAGCGCGTCGGTCAGCAATGAAGGGCACGGCCGTAAAAAGCTTGTGATGCCGGTGGCAAGCACAATCACCATCAACGGCTCGATTGCAACGTTTTTTAGCGTCCCACCTGCAACTTGCGCCGCTCATAGGCAGCCGTGGCGATGAGTTTGAAACGCACGGGTCGTTTTGAAGCTGGTCTGGCTTGCCTGTGAATGTAGTCCACAAAATAAGCGAACTGAACCGTCAAGGTCAAACAAACCCCAGGGAGAATGTTCCGTGAGTGCTGATACCGCTCCTTGTACAGGATGCGCACCTCTGTGGTGGTTGCGGTATACAAACTCTGGTGCAGGCAATGGCACCGGCTCGTGCACCGGCTCGTTTCCCGCCCCGTCTAGAATACCCGCGGAGGCGTCAAAACCGGCATGGCTTCATGCCGGAGTGGCGTTGGCTGAAGTTCAGTGGTTCGGTACCACGCACGGTGACGGGTTTTCAGGCCATTTTTAAATCTACAAATCATGACAAATTTAGTTTTTCAGTGCCCCCCCCCCCCCCACGTTACACGTCGTAACTTCTCACTAAGCGTACTGGCCACCGCAGTCTCCTCCGCTCTCACCGCCTGCGGTGGCGGCAGCTCCTCCCCCCTCACCGCCGCCCCAGCTGCTCGCACCCTCGACGAGCTCTTCGCAGCCAACAGCGTCATCAGCATCCCCGGCCCCGTCAAAGAGACCGTCAGCCTCAACTGGCGAGACACCCTGCGGTCTATGCTCACCACCGCCGATCAGGCCCGGCTCCCCGGCCTCAGCATCGCCATCCAGACCCAGGGCAGTAGCGGCACCCTCACCCTCGCAGGCGACGTCCTCTCCTACCAGCCCAAGGCCGACAAACAAGGCACTGACACAGCCACCCTCACCGTCACCGACGGCGTCACCACGCGTGTAGTCACCGTCAACATCGCGGGCATCAACACCCTCGACACCACCCCCGACGCCTACAGCCTCTCGCCCCAATCCGGCGTCGCTACATCCACCACCATCACCTCCAACGAGATCACCGTCACAGGCCTCAGCCCCGCCACACCCGTAGCCGCCGTCATCACGGGTGACGCCACCAGCCAGATATCCCTCGACAGTGGCGCCACCTGGATATCCATGGGCACCCCCGTCACCGTACAAAATGGAAGCAAAATCCAGCTACGCCACCGCACCGGCGTCACCGGCGGCACACAGACCACCACCACCCTGGCCATCGCCGGGGTATCCAGCACCTTCGTCACCACCACACTCATGAGTGCGATACCCACCGCCTGGAACCTGGGGCAGACCACTGGCGTCGCTCGCGGCAGCGTCCAGAACAAAACCATCACCATCGCGGGCATCAACGTCGCCGTCCCACTCACCGTGACCGGTGGCGTCTCCTACAGCATCGACGGTGGGCTCACCTACGCCACCGCTCCCATCACCGTCAGCGCAGGTCAAGTCGTCCAACTCCGCATGGCCGCCTCTGGCGCCTACGCGAGCACCGTCACCGGCAACGTCACCGCTGGTGGCCGCACCGAGGCATGGGCGGTGAGCACCATGGCAGAGCCCAATACCGCCCCCGTCTTCCCCGTGATCGCACCCCTCGCACTCGTCGAGGGCACCGCAGGATCAGTGACTCTCCCCGTAGCGACCGATGCCAATGGCGACACCATCGCCTACTCGACCGGCATCCTGCCCGCAGGATTCAGTTTTGATCCAGTGAGCCGAGTCCTGAGCTGGAATACGCTCATCCCAGCCGGCACCGGAGCCATCACCTACATCGCCACAGATAGCGGCACCCCACCCCTGAGCACTACCACCGCCGTCAGCACCGTCACCGCACCCCGCGACACGCCCACCACCTACACCGCACCCACTGTCACGCAGATTGACGGCACCAGTGGCAGCCGTCTCTTGGTGGTCAGTGCCGGCATCACCGACCCCGATGGCATCCAGGCCGGATCGACCACCCTGGAGCTCCTCGACGGCAGTGGCACCGTCGTACTCCAGCAGGTGCAGGCACTGAGCACTACCTTCACCGGGCTCACGGTCGGCACCTACGCTGTCCGTACCCGAGCCAGCACACTGAACAAAACCACCGGCCTCTACACCGCAGTGACCAATCCCAATATCGTCTCTGTGACCGTCGTCGCGGCGCCAGTGGTGGTACCACCGCCTGCTCCATGTGCAGGATTCATCCTCCCAGATGGGACATGCTTTGTGGGTTAAAAAAATCGGACGATATATCGTCCGATTTTTTTAATTATAAATAATATTAACTTTCTTTATTGCTACATTAATAGGGACTGAACGATCGTCATTATTTCATATAATGAACTTAGTGATTATCGCTGTGGATGGAATAGTTATCGTGATTATTTTCCCTGCAAGAGTTGCGGATACTCAAATCGGATATAAGTTTCAGTTAATGAACAGAACACCTACATTTGATGCAAGTGATAAAACCGTATTTTTATTGTTGGTAGGCAAACTATCCAACTCTATCGTAATCGCCTTTCCCTTCAATATGGAATAATCTGGAAGTACGTACGAGATATATTGCATTCCTGCTACGTTTTGTCAATCAGTTGTATAAGTGCTCTTGTTGTTACTGATATCTGACAGCACTATTCCCGAGAGATAGAGTTTTGTATTTTCAGTAGTACCAGTATAGCTCGCGAATGCTATCTGATTGATCGGTTGACACTCATCCGGTCGCCCGACGAGTGATGGCCAGTATGTTTTGGTTGTGTTTGGATAAATATCTGAAGTAGTTCATTGCGATACTACAGCAGTACTCGCACAGAGCGAGCCCAGTGCCGCAGTATCCACGAGCCGTGGGACAGTCGCTGCGATCTCATCCATCACACGCGTATGTGTCGTGGCGATCAGATCGACACTGCCGGAGAGATCGACGAGGTGATCGATATCGGTGAGGGTATTGGTGCGGATCCATGTTGCATCCGTGACTGCTGTGAGGAATTCGGTTTTGGTTTTGTGAATCGGGGTGGGTATCACAGTCGATCCACTGGTATAGGTGAGGAGCGTGCCGCTCGATACTGAGATCGTGTTTGGATTTGCTCCATTGGTATTGGTGATAGTCGCAGCAGTCCCCCCAGGCGATTGGGAGTCGATGATGCTGATCGTGTAGGCCTGCATCGCTGGTGTCCTCGCGACACTCACGCTCGTCCTACGTACCCCGGCGACCATGCCTCCACCCCCGAGATTGACCCCGGTACTCGTGAGGATGCGTCCCCACAGCCTGCCGTCGGAGAGGATGGCCTGAGCGACGGGTTGGCCACCGAGTGTGCCGTACGAGAGCTCGACGGTGGGAATAATCAGCGTATTGGAGGGTGAATTGCCTCGCAATAAAATGAAACTTGTGCAGGCTTGGTTGGAGATACATCGGGAAGAAGTCAGGGCTGATTGGAGTCTGGCTGTACGTGGCCTGCCACCGCAAAAGATCAAACCGTTCATGCGATCCGTTTTTTTTGCTGCCCTGTAGGCCCCCGCGTACTTTGACAGAGTCGGTATTTTCTTTGCAGGTATTGGCTGGCCCGAAGGGCAGGACTTAGGGCCAGACACGGTGGCCGCAGGCTTGAGGGTCTTGGCTTCCAGTCATTGATGCGAATGCGGACGTTCCATTCAATTGGGCTAAAAGTGCAGTGCAGCGCAGCCTGTGATTGCTACCTCTGAAGAAATTTTGGAGAGCCTGAAATGAAACATATCCGACCCAGTGATGCAAGAAGTTTGGCAAGCCAAAGAGCTGCTGGGGTTTTGTTTTGATGCTTGCTCAGGCCAGCATCTCCAGCATCACCGGATGCCAAAACTTCTCGTCAATCTTGCCCATCTTTTTACCCAGTCGGGTCTTGTCAACGCAGCGCAGTTGATCCAGCAAAATTCGGGCAGATTTTTTTTGAAAAGTGACTTCAGGGCGACAGCCCAAGGCTTGCCCGGCGCTGGTGATGGGGGCAATGATCACCCGGGGCAGTGCCGCATTCATGTCGTTGGGTGACACAACCAAAGCCGGGCGAGTTTTTTGAATTTCGGTGCCAACGGTGGGGTCCAGATTGACCCAATAGACCTCTGCGCGCAGCACGGTGCGCACTACCACACCCACTCACTGTCGTCAGCCAGCGGCGCATTTGCCCAAGCTTGGTTTTCTGCATGCTCTTGGGTGGTGGCTTGAACGCTTGCTGCTTGGCTAAACCAGCCCTCACGCAGCGTGCGATGAACCGGCTTGATAACAATCTGCCCGTCTTGCAACTGAATATCCACTTGATCCTTAATCTGGCACGACGCCAGAAAAGCCGCAGGGATCAAAACTCCTTTGGAGTTGCCAATTTGGCGCATCGCGGTCAGCATGGGCAATCCTTAAAAAGTAATAACAATATTATAACTATGAGCGCGATAGACTTTTTAGCCCAGTAATTGCCGTGTCGCAAAACGCACCACGGTCACGCCTGCCTTGGCTTGCCGCACGGAGGGCATCACCAAAACACAATCGTCATAAGGCGTGCGCACGGCGTCAGCAGGATCCGCCGCCGCGCTTTGATAGCCGATCACCGTACCCGCCTTTGCGATCACCTCCAGGCCTTGGAAGGCTTCGGTAAAACCAAAACCTTCACTTTGCGCGACGACAGCGTGCGTGACATTGAGCGCCCACTGCTCAGGCGCATCGGCTTTTCTCCAATCGGCCAACTGCGTTGCCGCCAAGCCTTCGCTCAGCGTGCCTGCGGCCACCAAAAAGCGCACGCACATGTCCTGGGCAACGCTGCGGCTGGACACGTCGCCATGAAAGCCGCATTCGAGCAGCAGTGAGCGTGTATCGGGTGCCAGCGCATCGGCCCAGTCAAAGCGGCCAAAGTCGCGCATGCGAACGCCCTCTTGGTGGCCTGCATCCACCACCATGTGCTGGGGTGCGGCGAGTTGTTGGGCAAGTTGCAAATTGCGCGGGTGAATGCCGGTGAGCAGCAGCGGTGCGGCGCGTTCGTGCATGGAGTGCAGATCCAAGAGCCAATCGGCTTGGGTGACAAAGGGCGCAAGCGCCGCAGCGCGTTGGCGCTCTAGCGTGGTGGCGTTCGCCATCCGCTCGGGCGACCATTGGCGGTTGAGGTCTTCGTCCACACAGCGAGAGGCATCGTGGTTGAGGGGGTCAAAGCGATCAAACGCAGCAAGGTTGCCAAACATCAGCGTGAGGCTGCCGCTGCTAGGCCGAATGCCCGCTTGAAGTAAACCCAACAGCGCCCACGCGCCGCACAGCTCGTTGCCATGCGTCAAGGCGCAGATGGCGACCTGGCGACCGGGCTGGCCAGATGCGAAATGCCAAACGCCCTCGGTGCCCGTATTGCCTTGCCGCCAAGCGGAAATGTCGGGGCAGGTCAATTCAAAAGTGAGCGGTATCGCTGTTGATTTTTGATGAAGTGTGGGCATAAATGAGTTTGAAAAAATCGTCAATCGCCGCGCAGGCGGGAATCCAAGCCTTGCTGGCCGTTCGTCGCGAGCCGCTCTATTCCTTGATGTTCGCGAAGTTCACAATTTTTTGGTAGGTCGCCGTTTCTGTCGCTAAAAATGGGGCCATGTCCACATTCAAAGGTGCAATGGCCGAGCCTGAGTCTTCTAATTTCTTTCGCACATCAGGCGCTTGCAGCGACTCGGCCAAGGCGCGTTTGAGTTTGCTGGTCACGCCCTCAGGCAAGCCCGCAGGCGCCATCAAAGCAAACCAGCTGTTGATGTGCAAACCTTTGAGCTGGGGTGACTCGGCTAGGGCGGGAATGTCGGGCGTGACTGCCGCGCGCTTGGACTCGGTCGTACCCAGCGCCAACAAGCGGCCGCTTTTGATGTGCGGTAGGGCGCTGGACAACACAAACACGCCAAACTCGATGTTGTTGCCCAGCAAGTCGTTGGCCAGTGGCGCCACGCCCCGGTAGGGGATGTGCGTCATGAACAAGCCGCCTTGGTCTTTGATCATCTCGCCCGCCAAATGCAGAGCCGTGCCCACGCCGGAGCTGCCGTAGCTGAATTGGCCGGGGTGTTTTTTGACGGTGCTTAAAAACTGCGCCATATTTTTAACCCCACTCTTGCTGGACGCCACCAGCACCATGGGCTGCGAGGCAATCAGGCCAATGGGTGTGAAGTCTTTGAGTTGGTATTTGACGCTGGCCGACACCAAGCGGCTGATGGCGATTTCGTTGTTGGCCCCCACGAGCAAGGTGTAGCCATCCGCCGGGGCGTTGGCGACCTTTTGCGCACCTATCGTGCCGCCTGCACCGCCCGCGTTTTCCACCACCACAGGCACGCCCAGGCGCTTGGCCAGGTCGGCTGCAATCGTGCGACCCGTCAAGTCGGTGCTGCCGCCCGGTGGGTAGCCAATGACGATGGTGATGGGGCGGCTGGGGTAGCTGTCGGTTTGCGCCACGCACAGGGGTGCTGCCAGTGCAAACCACCCGCCAAGACACGCAGCCGATAAGAGGCGGCGCGCAGCGAGGGCAGGTTGGGTGGATGAGTGTGTTGGCATAAGGACCTTTGAAAATAAATTCGACTAGAACGAGTGACTTTAGATCATCCAAGGGAATACCCGAGGCGCTTTGGCGTCCAGAATGGTCTTGGGACGCGCCAAAATAGTGGATCATAGGAACACGCCCGCAATTCACGCACAGTTTCGTTGGCTGTTTCACTCACTATTTCATCACGAAGGAGCCTTTCATGAGCACCCGTCGCCACTTCATATCCCACTCTGCAGTCGCAGCATCCAGCTTGGCCTTCCCCTTGGTGGGTGGCGCGCAGCCCAAGACCATCAAGGTGGGGGTGCTGCACCCGGTGACAGGGGCCCTGGCCTACTCCGGCCAGCAGTGCCGCTTTGGTGCCGAGATGGCGATTGAAGACATCAACAAGGCGGGCGGCATCAAGTCGCTGGGCGGGGCCAAGATCGAGGCGCTGCTGGGTGACGCGCAGTCGCAGCCGCAAGCCGGTGCGGCCGAGGTGGAAAAGATGAATGAGGCCGGTGTGTCGGCCATCGTGGGGGCGTTTGCCTCGGCCATCTGCTTGGCCACCACGCAAGCCGCCGCCAAGTACAACCTGCCGCATGTGGTGGACGTGGGGGTGGCCGACCAGATCGTGGAGCGCGGTTTGAAAAACACCTTCCGCTTCGGGCCGGGCTACCGCAAGTGCGCGGAAATTGCCGTGGCCAATTTGCACGTGCTTAACACCGCTGCTGGCCGCCCTGCCAAGACGGTGATGATTGTTCATGAAGAGTCTTTGTTCGGCACGGGCACGGCCAATTTGCTGGCGCGTGAGTTGCCGGGTTACGGCTACGAGGTGAAAGAAATCATCAAACACGCCAACCCGACGCGTGACTTCAACAACATCGTGCTGCGCATGAAGGCGGTCAACCCCGACATCGTGATTCCGGCCAACTACTACAACGAGTACGCTCTGCTGGTGCGTACCATGCAGCAGCAAAAGGTGACGCCCAAGGCGATTTACTCGGTGTTGGGCGGCGCAGCGTCAAGCTACAAGTTCCTCAAAGAGTTCCCGGACGCGGCCAACGGCATCATCGACTGCAACCACTGGTTCAACCCCAAGGACAAACGCTCTGCCGACCTCAAAAAACGCACCGAAGCCAAGGGTCTGTTTTTCAGCTACGAGGTGTTCATGGCCTACACGGCCACGCGCTTGTTGGGTGATGCGATTGAGCGCGCCAAATCCACCGACCGTGCCGCCATCATCCAGGCGCTGGAGAGCAGCACGTTTGCCGATCACATCATGCCCTACGGCACCACCAAATTCGTCAACGGGCAGAACATGGGCGCGCAGCCGTTGATGACGCAGGTGCTGAAGAACGACATCAAGGTCATCATCCCGCGTGATTACCGTGAGGCTGATCCGTTGTTTCCTTTGAAGGCTTGAGGACGGGTTTCTCGATGTTGTTAAACAGCGGTGTCTTGCGTTCTGTTGAGGATCGGGCAGCTTTTGTGGAGTCATTTCTCGCTGCTGCTTCGCGGGATCAGGCCGCCGCCGCACTCTGCTCCGCGAATGTCCCCCGGCCTTCGGCCTCCTCCTTGATTTCGCTGCGCAGAGCGCGCCACCGACCTGATCCGATGAGCCTGGAGGTTGTTCTACCGTCGAACTCCCACCCTGTTCGCCGCCTCGGCGCTTGGGGTGAGTGGCGTAGCGGCATCAAGGAGGAGGCCGCAGGCCGGGGGACAGCCGCGGAGCCACTTACCCCAAGTGCCGAGGCGTACAAAACCAGGACGTTCAAACGCAAGTCGAGCACAACCCATGTTTGACTTCAACATCCTCTTCGCGTCCCTACTCAACGGCCTGACCACCGGCGCAATCTACGCCTTGATCGCGCTGGGTCTCACCCTGATCTACGGCGTGCTGCACATCATCAACTTCGCTCACGGCGCGGCCTTGATGGTGGCGCTGTACGCTGTGTACTGGCTCAAAGAGCGCGCCGGTATTGACCCGTATCTGGCGTTGCCACTGGTCGTGCCGGGCATGTTCGCGCTGGGCTACGCCATGCAGCGCGGCGTCATTAACCGGGCTAGCCACGGCAAGGACGAAAACATATTGCTCGTCACCTTGGGCCTGTCCATCGTTATGGAAAACGCGGCGCTGCTTTTATTCAACTCCGACACCCGCACCATCGAAACCGCCTACACCTTGACCACCGTGGCCATTGGCCCGGCCATGATCGCCCTGCCCAAACTGGTGGCGTTTGCGGGCGCGCTGATCGTCTCGGGCTTGTTGCTGTGGATCGTGGGAAAGACCGATCTGGGCCGCGCCATCCGCGCTGTGGCCCAAGAAAAGCACGGGGCTAAATTGATGGGCATTGATGTCGATCACGTGTACGCCATGAGCTTTGGCATCGGCCTGGCGTGTCTGGGCGCTGCCGCCTGTTTTTTGTTGCCCGCCTACTATGTGAACCCGCAAGTCGGCAGCGGCTTCGTGCTGGTGGCTTTCACCGTGGTGGTGCTGGGCGGTATGGGCAGTTTTGGTGGGGCTTTGCTCGGTGGTTTGTTGATTGGCCTGGTGGAGTCGCTGGGCGGCTTGTACTTGGGTGAATCGCTCGGGCAGATTGGCATTTTTGCCATCTTCATCGTGGTGTTGCTGTTTCGCCCGCAAGGCTTTTTTGGAGCTAAAGCATGAGCAAAGCCATGCAACAGTTGCTGGGCATAGCGCTCTTTTTGGCGGGGGTGGCCTGCATCCCACAGGTGACGAATTCGGGCGTCATTTTGAACTTCACCATGATGGCTTTGTACGCCGCCTTGCTGGCCCAGGCCTGGAATATTTTGGGCGGCTTTGGCGGGCAGTTTTCGTTTGGTCATGCGCTGTTTTTTGGCACGGGCGCTTACATCCAAACCATCGCGCAATTGCAAGGCGGCTTTAACGCCTGGGCGGCGCTGGTCATGGCGGTGGGTGGCAGTGCCAGTGTGGGGGTGATGGTGGGGGCCTTGACGTTTCGCTACGGGCTCAAAGGCTCGTATTTCGCGCTGGTCACGCTGGCGTTTGCTGAGGTGTTTCGCATCCTCGCCTTGTCGGTGCCTTTCACCGGCGCGGGGGTCGGCTTGATGCTGCCTTTGCAGGAGTCGTTTGCCAACATGCAGTTCGGCTCACGCAAGGGCTATGTGTACCTGGTGCTGGGCTTTGTGGCGGTGGCGCTGGGGGTGACGTGGTGGTTGCAGCATTCGCGTTTTGGCGCTTACCTGCAAGCGGTGCGTGACAACGAAGACGCGGCGCGGGCGATTGGTGTCAACCCCTTTGGTGTGAAGCTGGGTGCCATCGCTTTGTCCGCTTGTTTGATGGGCGCAGGCGGTGCTTTTTATGTGCAGGTGTTTCAGTACATCGACCCTGGCATTGCCTATGGCCCTGCCACCTCGGTTGAGGCGCTGGTCGCCGCCATTGTGGGTGGCATCGGCACGCTGTGGGGGCCGGTGCTGGGCGCGCTGGTGCTGCATGTGCTGGCAGATGTCACGCGCAATTTGTTTGGCCAGTTGCCGGGCATCAACCTGGTGATCTATGGCGTGGTTCTGGTGCTGATGGTGGTGTTTTTACCGCGAGGCATCGCAGGCCTGGGGGCCAGTTTTCGAGCCCGGTGGACGGGGCGAAAACCATGAACGAACCCTTGCTGAGAATCCAAGACCTGTCTAAATCGTTTGGCGGGCTCAAGGCCGTGCAAAACGTCAGCCTGCACGTGCCTGCCGGTAGCTTGACGGCTTTGATTGGCCCCAACGGTGCGGGCAAGACCACGCTGTTTGCTTTGATGTCCGGGTTTTTGAAGCCCGACAGCGGCACGGTGCAGTTTGATGGGCAAGACATCACGGGCCGCGCGCCGCACCTCAATGCCCGCCAGGGCATGACGCGCACGTTCCAAATCGTCCAGCCCTTTGCAGCGCAGACCGTGCGCGACAACATTGCCGTGGGCGTGCATCTGCACGTGAAAGATAGGCGCAGCGCTTTGAGCCAAGCAGAGGCGGTGGCAGAGCGCGTGGGCTTGGCCGCGCAACTCGACAAGCCTGCGTCTGAGCTGACAGTGGCTGGGCGCAAGCGTTTGGAGTTGGCGCGCGCGCTGGCGACGCAGCCTCGACTGCTGCTGCTGGATGAAGTTCTGGCCGGTTTGAACCCGCAAGAAATCGCCGAGATGATCCCCGTGGTGCAAGGCATCGCAAACAGCGGCGTGACCGTGCTGATGATTGAACACGTGATGCAAGCGGTGATGCATTTGGCCCAGCACGTCTGGGTGCTGGCCCAGGGCCAACTGATTGCCCAAGGCACGCCTGCTGAAGTCACCACCGATGAAAAAGTAGTGGAGGCCTACTTGGGCCACGGCACGGCGGCGCGTTTGCGTGCGGCGGCGCAGACCGGAGTAGCGACATGACTGCGTTACTGGATATACAAGGTTTACGCGGCGGCTATGGCCAAGTAGAAGTGTTGCGCGGTGTGGATTTGCAGGTGCAAGCCGGAGAAATCGTGGCGCTGCTGGGCAGCAATGGCGCGGGCAAATCCACACTCAACAACGTGCTGTGCGGTATCTACCCGGCCTGGGCTGGCACGGTGCAGTTTGACGGCCACGACCTGAGCCGCGCGCATTACCGGGAGGTGGTCAAGGCCGGTTTGATTCAGGTGCCCGAGGGGCGCAAGGTGTTCCCCAACCTCAACGTGCTGGAGAACCTGGAACTCGGCTCATTCACCCGCGCCAGCGAGCGCCGCGCCACCAACCTCGATAAAGTGTTTGCCATCTTCCCCCGTCTCAAAGAGCGTTTGGCGCAAAGGGCGGGTACGCTGAGCGGCGGTGAGCAGCAAATGCTGGCCATCGGCCGGGGCTTGATGGCTGAGCCACGGTTGCTGATACTGGATGAGCCTTCTTTGGGGCTCTCACCCTTGTTGGTAGAAGAAATGTTCGCGCTGATTCGTCAGTTGCAGCGCAGTGGTTTGGCGATTTTGTTGGTGGAGCAAAACGTGGGCCAGTCGCTTGAAATAGCAGACCGGGCTTATGTGATGGAAAACGGTTTGATCCGTTTCAGCGGTACGCCTGCGCAACTGCTGGGCAGCGATGATCTTCGTCGTGCTTATCTGGGCTTGTGACTGTGTCGCTCCCTTCAATGATGAATAGCAAGCGCATCACGTTCGTTCTGTCTCTGGCTGCTGCTTCGCGAGATCAGGCCGGCGGCGCACTCAGCTCCGCGGCTGTCCCCCGTGTCGGCCTAGGGCCGACGACTCCTCCTTTATGCCGCTGCGCTGAGCGCACCACCGACCTGATCCGTCCAACGTGGCGGGTATTTCATCGCCGAAAACCCAGCATGCTCGCTGCCCCGGCGCTTGGGGTGAGTGGCGCAGCGGCATCAAGGAAGGAGGCCGCAGGCCGGGGGGACAGCCGCGTAGCTACTTGCCCCAAGTGCCGGGGTGTACAAACATCCAGGCGTCGTGAATTCCAAAACGCTCAACAGAACCAAGAATGAAACGCCGTGAACTTATTCTCTCGTCGGCTGCCCTGATGGCGGTGCAGGCTCACGCGCAGGCAAGCCCCACCCGCATCCTGGTCGGCGCGCCCGCTGGTGGCTCCACCGACACACTGGCTCGCGCTTTGGCCACCGAGTTGGGGCGCTTGTTGGGCAAAGTGGTGATCGTGGAAAACCGGCCCGGTGCGGGTGGCAATTTGGCTGCCGATGCGGTGGCTAAAGCCGCGCCCGATGGCAACACCTTGTTGATGAGCTTCACCAGCCACGCCATCAATGCCTCGCTCTACCCCACGCTGCCCTTTGACCCGGTTAAAGACTTCACGCCGCTGACCTGCGTGGCCACCTCACCGTCGTTGCTGGTCGCCCACCCCGCTTTGCCGGTCAAGGACGTGCGCGAACTGATCGCCCTGGCGCGTGCCAAGCCGGGCCAGCTTAACTTTGCCATTGGGGCCATGGGCTCTTCCTTGCACTTGGCGGGTGATCTGTTCAAGATGCAGTCCGGCGTGTTCATCGTCAACATCCCCTACCGGGGCACCGCACCTGCCATTCAAGACGTGATTGCGGGGCAAGTCGAGCTGATGTTCGCCGCCGTGGGCAATGCGCAGGCCCACGTCAGGGCGGGCAAGCTCAGGGCCTTGGGGGTCACCAGCGCGCAGCGTTTACCCGCGTTCAAAGACGTGCCCGCCATTGCTGAAGTGCTGCCGGGTTATGAGTCGAGCGCCTGGTTCGGTTTGTTCGGCCCGGCGCGCTTGACGCCTGAATTGACGCGGCGCATCAGCGATGCCGCTCGGCAAGCGATTGCAACGCCCGAGGTGCGACGTCGGCTTGAGATGGAAGGGGCCGTGCCGGTGGGCAACTCGCCTGAAGAGTTTTCAAAATTTGTTCACAATGAAATCCAGCGCTGGGCCAAAGTGGTGAAATTCTCTGGCGCACGACCCGAATGAAAAATTTAACACCGACATCCCAAACCCTGGCACAAAAACTGATCGCACGTGCCGCAGGCCGTGCGGCTGTCATGCCCGGTGAGATCGTGAACTGCAAGGTTGATCTGGCCATGTTCCACGACTCCTCAGGCCCGCGCCGCTTGAAGCCCATGCTCGAAGAGCTGGGCGCGCATATCTGGGACAAATCCAAAGTGGTGTTGGTGATGGACCATTACGTGCCCGAGCGCGATGACGAGTCACGCAAGATTGTGCGCATCGCGCGTGAATGGGCGCAAGAACAAGCGCTGCCCCATGTGTACGACAGCCAGGGCATTTGCCATGTGGTCGTACCCCAGAACGGCCACATTCGCCCCGGCATGTTCTGCGTTGGGGGTGACTCGCACTCACCCACGGGTGGGGCTTTTGGGGCCTATATGTTTGGCATTGGCAGCACCGAGATGCTAGGCGTGGTGGTGACGGGTGAAATCTGGCTGCGCGTGCCGCACACCCAGCAAATGCACTGGCGCGGCCAGCTCGCTAAAGGCGTGACCGCCAAAGACATGATGCTGCACATGACGGGCCGCTTCGGCATGAACGGCGGGCAGTACCAGGCGCTGGAGTTTTGCGGCTCAGCCGTGCGTGCTTTGTCCATGCAAGAGCGCATGACCCTGTCCAATATGAGTGCTGAGCTGGGTGCGCAAGTGGGCTTGATTGCGCCTGATGAAGTCACGGCAGCGTGGTTGAAAACCACAGGCGTCATACAGGCCGAAACCGAATGGCTCGACGGCTTCAGTGACGAAGGCGCAGACGTGACCCGCCATGACTTTGATGCCAACACCTTGACACCCTATGTGGCTGCGCCCCATAGCCCTGCCAATGCCCACGAAGTTGCACGCTACATCGGCACGCGGGTGGACGTGGCCTATATCGGTGCCTGCACTGGTGCCAAGCTGGACGACTTGCGGGCCGCCGCCGAGGTGCTGCGCGGCCAGCGCGTGGCCACGGGGGTGCGCCTGATGGTGGCCCCCGCCAGCTTGCAAGACCAGCGCGCGGCCGAGAAAGAAGGTGTGCTCCAGGTGTTGATGGACGCAGGGGCAGAGCTTTTCCCCACCGCCTGCGGTGCATGCGCTGGTTACGGCGAAACTATGGGTGACAACACCACGGTGATCTCCAGCACGGCGCGCAACTTCAAAGGCCGCATGGGTTCGGCCACAGCTCAGGTGTACCTGGCCTCGCCCTACACCGTGGCCGCTTCCGCCTTGCGCGGTGTCATCACCGATCCGCGTGAGGTGCTGCAATGAACCTTGAAATAAATTCTGATCTCGCCTTGCACCGCGTCTGGCAACTCGGCGCCGACATCGACACCGATGTGCTGGCTCCCGGTCATGCCATGAAGTTCGGCATCGCCACCATCGCCCGCCACTGCCTGGAGTCGGTGCGCCCCGAGTTCGCCGCCCAGGTGCAGCGCGGTGATGTGGTGGTGGCCGGGCCCAACTTCGGCATCGGCTCATCGCGTGAGCAAGCGGCCTCGGTCTTGGTCGAGCTGGGGGTGGCTGCGGTGATTGCGCCGTCTTTCAGCGGCCTGTATTTTCGCAATGCGTTCAATGTGGGGCTGCTGCTGCTGACCTGTGCCCAGGCTGAGACTTTGCAAGAAGGCGAGCCCATCGTGCTCGACGGAGAAGGGCGTTTTGTGCAAGCACAGGACGGTCGTCGTCTGACGTGTGAACCCATCCCCGATTTTTTAATGCAAATGGTGCGTAGCGGTGGCTTGCTGCCCACCCTGCGTGAGCGCCTTGCACGTGAACGCGCCGCATCAACTTCAACACCGATTCAACCTTCGACCAGGAGCCCCGCACCATGAAGCCATCCACCCCCGACAAACCCTATGACCTTTTAATCCGCAACGTGCGTATCGTGCGCCCGCAGGGCAATGTGGTGTTTGATGCCGACATCGCGATCAAAGACGGCAAGTTCGCCCGTGTCGCACCGGGCATTGATCCCCTGCTGGCCAAGACCGTGCATGACGGCCAGAACCGCCTCGCCTTCCCTGGCGTGGTCGATGCGCACATGCACAGCGGCATTTATTCGCCGCTGGGTGAAGACGCCGTGAGCGAGAGCAAGGCCGCGGCCATGGGGGGCGTCACCTCCAGCCTCAACTACTTTCGCACCGGGCAGTACTACCTGAACAAGGGCGGGCCATACAAAAAATTCTTCCCCGAGGTGCTAAAAATTTCGAAAGACCGCTTCCATGTGGACTATGGATTTCACCTCGCGCCGATGGACAGCAACCACATTGCCGAGATCCCCGAGCTGATTGAAAAGCATGGCGTCTCAAGCTTCAAAATCTTCATGTTTTACGGCTCGCACGGCCTGCACGGCGCGTCCGACAGCCAGCGTGAGTTTTTGATGATTGGCGAGAACGAGCGCTATGACTACGCGCACTTCGAGTTCATCATGCGCGGCGTGCAGGCCGCGCGCGAGCAGTTCCCGGAGCGGGCGCGGCAGATTTCGCTCTCGCTGCACTGTGAGACGGCTGAAATCATGACGGCCTATACCAAGATCGTCGAAAAAGACAAATCCTTTCAGAAGCCGGGCATGGGCTTGGCCGCCTACAGCGCGTCGCGCCCCCAGCATTCCGAAGGTCTGGCGGTGTTCATTGCCAGCTATCTGGCCAACGAGACGGCGCTGCCCAATATCAACCTGCTGCACCTCTCCTCACGCAAGGCCGTGCAGGCCGCGATGATGATGGCCGACACCTTTCCGCACATCGACTTCAAGCGTGAAGTCACCATTGGCCATCTGATGCTGGACGTCAACTCCAAGGCCGCAGAGCTGGCCAAGGTCAACCCGCCGATCCGCCCGCGCGAAGACGTGGAATTTTTATGGCAAGCGCTGCTTGACGGCGAGCTGGACTGGGTGGTGAGCGACCACGCCTGCTGCCGCCACGAGCAGAAAATTCCCAAGCGTTATTTCGGCAACATCTGGATGGCCAAGAGCGGTTTTGGCGGCACGGAATACCTGCTGCCCGCGCTGGTGAGCGAGGGCACGCGCCGGGGCATGAGCTACAACCACATGGCCCGCGTGTTGGCCTGGAATCCGGCGCAGCGCTACGGGCTCAATCACAAGGGTGACATTGCCGAAGGCTTTGACGCCGATCTGGCGCTGGTGGACCCGGCCTGCAGTTGGACCATCCGCGCCAAGGACTCGCCCTCGACCCAGGGCTACACCCCGTTCGAGGGCCTGGAGATGTCGGCCCGCGTGGAGGAGACCTGGCTGCGCGGCCAGCAAATCTACAGCCATGCGCAGGGCGTGATGGGCAAGCCGCGCGGCCAGTACCTGCACCGGCCTACCGCTTGAACATGCGCTTGAAGATGAGCCAGCCCGTCATCCGTCGCGCGCAGGCCATGCAGGCCGAGATGCACGTGCCTGTGGCCATCGTTGGTGCGGGGGCTTGTGGGCTGACGGCTGCGCTGCTGCTGCATGACGCGGGGGTGGACTGCGTGCTGCTGGAGCGTGATGCAGCACCCAGCGGCTCCACTGCCTTGTCGTCCGGCTTCATCCCCGCACCGGGCTCTCAGGTGCAGCGCGCGCGCGGCGTGGCGGACAGCGCGGCGCAATTTGCAGCCGATATTCAAGCTAAAGCGCATGGCACGGCGGCCGCGCATTTGGTGGCGGCCTACAGCGCGGCCATTGGCCCCGCGTTGGACGCTTTGCAAGACCAACACGGCCTTCAATGGCTGCTGCTGGATGATTTTCTCTACCCCGGCCACAGCACCCACCGCATGCACGCCGTGCCCGAGAAAACTGGCGCGGCGCTGATGGCGCGACTACAAAAAGCGGTGGCCGCCTGCGACATCCCCATCGTCACCCAGGCCTGCGTGCGCGAGTTGTGGCTTAACGCGCAGGATGAAGTGATTGGCGTAGGCTGCCAGCGGCCTGACGGCGCGTTGGAGCAGGTGTCATGCGACGCCTTGATCCTGGCTTGCAACGGCTTTGGTGGCAACGCTGAGATGGTGCGCCAGCTCTTGCCCGAGATGCGCGACGCTCTGTTTGCGGGCCATGCAGGCAACGACGGCAGCGCCATCGCCTGGGGGCAAGCGCTTGGCGCGCGGCTGGCCGATCTGGGGGGCTACCAAGGCCATGGCTCCTGGGCCGTGCCGCAGGGCGTGCTGGTGTCTTGGGCGCTGATGATGGAAGGCGCGGTGCAGATCAACGCGCTGGGCGAACGCTTTCACGATGAAACCTCGGGCTACTCTGAGGCGGCGGTGCAAGTACTGGCGCAGCCTGGGGGCATGGCCTGGAATGTGTTCGACGCGGACTTGTTGGACTTTGCGCGAAGCTTTCCTGACTTCGTCGAGGCCGAGGCGGCAGGCGCTGTCAAATCCTGCGCCGATGTCTATGCGCTGGCCGCTCTAATCGGCTGTGATGTCGTCCGCTTGCAGGCCACTTTGGCGGGTGTGACGCCTGGCCACGTGGGTCACTATGGTCGTGTCTTTACGCGCGCCCTGCAAGCCCCGTTTTACGCCGTGAGTGTGACTGGTGCGCTGTTTCACACCCAGGGCGGATTGGATATTGATGCCACCTGCCGCGTGCTGCACCAAGACGGCAGCCCCTTTGCCAACCTGTTGGCCGCAGGCGGCGCGGCGCGCGGTGTCTCTGGCGACGCGGTGTGGGGTTATCTATCGGGCAACGGCCTGCTCAGTGCCATCGCGGGCGGGGCCATTGCGGCCCGCACGGCAAGCCAACTTGTGGAGAACTTGACATGAACCAACTCACGCTCAAAGCGCGTTTATCGCAAGACCGTGCCGTGCTCGCACCGGGCGTCTATGACGCGCTCAGCGCCTTGATCGCCGAGCAGGCGGGCTGTGAAGCGCTCTACCTCTCGGGCGCGTCCATCGCCTACACGCGCCTGGGCCGCTCTGATGTGGGCTTGACCACCTACACCGAGGTGGCAGACACTTTGGCCCGCATCACCGAGCGGGTGGACCTACCAGTGATCGTGGACGCCGACACCGGCTTTGGCAATGCGCTCAACCTGATGCGCACGGTGAAGGGCTTTGAGCGCGCGGGCGCGGCCATGATCCAGATCGAAGACCAAACCTTCCCCAAACGCTGCGGCCACCTGGACGGAAAAACCGTGGTGCCCGTGGGAGAAATGGTGGGCAAACTCAAGGCCGCGCTCGATGCGCGCACCCGCAGCGACACCTTGATCTTGGCGCGCACTGATGCGCTGGCGGTGGAGGGCCTGGACGCCGCGCTAGAGCGCGCCCAAGCCTACCTGGAATGCGGTGTGGACGCGCTGTTCATCGAAGCCCTGCGCACGCCCGAGCAGATGGACGCCGCCTGTGCGCGCTTTGCTCACCGCATCCCCTTGCTCGCCAACATGGTGGAGGGCGGCAAAACCCCCGTGCAAAACGCCACCGAGCTGCAGACCCGAGGCTTTCGCATCGTCATCTTCCCCGGCGGCACAGCCCGCGCCGTGGCCCACACCCTGCAAGGCTATTACGCCAGCCTGCACCAGCACCAAACGACCCTACCCTGGCAGGACAAGATGCTGGATTTTGATGGGTTGAATCAGGTGATTGGGACGCAGGAGTTGATGGCAACTGGCAAGCGCTTCGAGTAGCATGACGATTTTGTATTGATTTTTCCATCAGTTTTGTCCGGAGCGGTCACATGTCAGATATTTCACAAACCATCACCCTCGGCGGCGGCTGTTTCTGGTGCACCGAGGCGGTGTTCGTGCGCGTGCGTGGGGTGACGGATGTGGAGAGTGGCTACTGCAATGGGCAGGTTCAGCGCCCGAGCTATGAGCAGGTGTGCACCGGGCGCACGGGGCATAACGAGGTGGTGCGGCTTACCTTTGATGCGGCGCAGGTGAGCTTGCGTCAGCTGCTGGAAATCTTCTTTGTGATCCATGACCCGACCACGATGAACCGACAGGGCAATGATGCGGGTACGCAGTACCGCAGCGGTATTTATGTTGCCACGCCTGAGCAGGCGCAAGAGGCGCAGGCCTTGATTGATGAGCTGACGAAGGAAGGCGTTTTTGGTTCGCCTATCGTGACTGAGGTGCTGCCCCTAGCCAACTACTGGCCGGCCGAGGATTATCATCAGGACTTCTTTGAAAACAACCCCAACCAAGGCTATTGCGTGGCCGTGGCAGGCCCCAAGGTGGCCAAGCTGCGCAAGAACTTTGCAACCCTGCTGAAATGAATTTAGCGCAACGCATTCACCGCAAACCATGGGCCACTAGCATGGCCCTGGTTTTGGTGTGTGCCTTGTTGTGGGCGCAACTGCTGGGCCTGACGCACCGCGTGGTGCACGGACCGCAGTTGGCGGGATCGGTCGTGGCTTTGCAGACGGGTGCTGTGTCGGGCGTTGTGACGAGTGGTGAAGCTGGATTGCTAGCCACTTTGTTCGCAGGTCACCAAGGCGCTGACTGTTCCACCTTTGACCAGCTCAACCATGCCGATGCGCTAGCGGATTCTCAGCCGCAAGCCTTGCCCGCCCTCACGCCACTGCCACCCCTGGCCGTGGCGACTGTTTTCTTTCTGCCTCAACAACTACTGCGCCTACAGGCGCGCGGCCCCCCTGTGTCTCTTTGAATCGGCTTTGCTCGGCCGGTCTGCGCACGCCAGTGCCTCAGCCCGTCCGTTCTTTGGATTTTTAGAGGCATGTCATGATAATTTCTACGCCCCATGGGCAACACCGCTGGTTAAGGGCGACTCTGTTTGCCGTGATGAGTTCTGGTGCTTTGGCCCAGACCAGCACAAGCGTGGCCACGCCGCCACCGGTTCAAGAGTTACCCACGATCACCATCACAGGCAACCCACTCGGGGCCACGGATCTGATCACCCCCGCTGCGCAATACGGTGGATCGGAGCTGCTGCTGCGCGCCAAAACCACCTTGGGTGAAACGCTGGACGGCACGCCCGGTGTCAGCAGCACTTACTTCGGCCCCAACGCCAGCCGCCCGGTGATCCGCGGGCTGGACGGTGACCGTATTCGCATCTTGAACAACGGCGGGGCCACCGTCGATCTCTCGGGCCTGAGTGCCGACCACGCCGTCACGCTAGACCCCTTGGCCATCGAGCGTATTGAGGTCTTGCGCGGCCCTGCGGCATTGCAGTACGGCGGCAGCGCGGTGGGTGGGGTGGTGAATGTGATCGACAACCGCATCCCGCGAGAGCCCTTGTTTGACAGCGCGGGTGGCGTCTCAGGCAAGGCCGACCTGGGCCTGGCCACGGGCAATGCTGAACGCGGCGGCGCGCTGATGCTGGAGACTGGCAATGATCGCTATGCCTTGCACGTCGACGCGCAAGCCCGCCGCACCGACGACGTGAGCGTGCCCAAGGCGCTGGCCTGCACACAGGGCGGTGTGACCACCGTGGCGCGCCGCCTGTGCAACTCGGCCAGTGAAACGCGGGGCGGTGCGTTGGGGGGCGCCGTGTTTTTTGATCACGGCTATGTGGGTGCATCGGCCTCCACCTTCGCCACCCAGTACGGCACGGTGGCCGAGGACGAGGTGAAGATCGACATGAAGTCAAGCCGCTACGCGCTGGAGGGCGAAGTGCGCAACCTCTCGGGCTGGTTCCAGGGCCTCAAAGCGCAGTTCAGCCGCAGCGACTACAGCCACACCGAACTCAGCGCTGGTGTGCCGGGCACGGTGTTCAAAAACACGGGCAATGATCTGCGCGTTGAAGCGCGCCAAACCAAGCTGGGTGCGTTAGATGGCGTGATCGGTTTGCAGATGGAACAAAGCAATTTTTCGGCTGATGGGAGCGAAGCCTTTGCGCCTTACAGCCGCACCGCTCACATGGCGATGTTTGCGCATGAAGAGCTGGCCACAAGTTGGGGCAAGCTCAGCGCGGGTGCGCGGCTGGCCTCGGTGCAGGTGGAGTCGCTGGGCAACCCATTATTGGCCCGTTTTACCCCCGGCAGCCGCAGCTTCAACCCAGCCAGCTTGGCCCTGGGAGGCTTGTGGAAAGTGGCGCCCGAGTGGCAGCTCACCAGCAACCTGGCCTGGAGTGAGCGCGCACCCAAAGACGCCGAGCTGTTTGCCAACGGCGTGCACGTGGCCACCAACACCTTTGAGGTGGGCAATGTGAACTTGGACAAAGAGCGCTCCACCAACCTGGATGTGGGCGCGGCCTGGAAGCGTGGTGCAAACAGCGCCAGCGTGCAGGCCTTTGTCAACCAGTTCAGCAAATACATCTCGCTGGAGCCGACTGACCTGAGTGCCGCTGTGCCGGTGTACAGCAGCACCCAAGTGCAGGCCCGCTTTACTGGGCTAGAAGCCAATGGCAAGCTGCGATTGATCGAAGGCGCGCAAACGCTGGACTTGGCCCTGAGGTGGGACACCGTGCAGGCCGACAACCTCAGCACCGGCCAGCCACTGCCCCGCATCGCGCCCATGCGCACCGGGGCCACGCTGCTGTGGTCTAGCGGACCGTGGGGCGCGCGCCTGGGCGTGGATCAACTGGCCGCGCAAAGCCGCGTGCCCGTTGGTCAACTCGCCACCGATGGCTACACCCTGTGGAACGCCGCGCTGACCTTCAAAGCCAAGTCAGGCCCCACCAACCTGCTCTGGTACGCCCGCCTGGACAACGCGGGCGACACGCTGGCCTACTCCAGCAGCTCTATCCTCACGCAAACCGTGCCCGGCAAAGTGCCGCTGCCGGGGCGGAGTTTGAAAGTGGGTTTGCAGGTGAATTTTTGAGGCAAGATTGAATCGTATGAAAACATCTTGGTTGCTGGTGGGTGAAACACGTTGGCGCTACTCGTCATCGTGGTCAGCGTCGCAGTTAGTGCCCCAGCGACCGCGCTGAATTTTGTGTCGTCGATAAATTCGCATCGTGTTCAAGACTCCTTACCCTACGGCCCCCTGCCGCGCCATCGGCTGGACGTGTACGCGCCCAGCGCAGCCGCTTCACCTAGCGGTCATCCGGTGGTGGTGTTCCTTTATGGCGGTGCATGGAACCGGGGTGAGCGTGCGGACTACCGTTTTGTGGGCGAAGCGCTGGCGGCGGCTTTGCGCAGCGCGGGCGTGCCCGTTCAAGTGGTGCTGTATGCGCGTGTTGACCACATGAGCCTGATTGGGGCCATGGCTTGGCCTCTGCACGGCCTGGCACCCGTGCTGGATGATGTGGTGGCCTTCATCAATAACTTGAATTACTAAGCAGCCGTGATCGTCGGCAACCCAACCGTCTGCGACAATAGCACCTGCCGGTCGTTGTCCAGGCCCATGGCCTGCGCCAAGGCATGGCGGTCAATCCAGGCGCGGATCACGGTGGCCAGACCGGCTGAGGCGCAGTAGAGGTAGACGTTTTGCGCCATGGCACCAGCGGCCACCGAGGCATAGGACTCCCGCTGCGCGGCGGGCACCAACTTCATGCGGCTGTAGTCCGCCACAAACACCAGATCCAGCGGCGCACTGTCCACGAAGTCTTGGTAGCCGGTCACGCGCCGCACATCGGTGGCGCTGATCAGCACTAGTGCATGCACCACGGGGTCGTAGCGGTACAGGCCTGCTGGCAGGGCGGCGTACACCTCAACCTCCTGGGCGTTCATGGCGCTGGGGGCAGTGCGGCCACCCAGGGCGGGGCGGTTCACGCCCGCTGTCGCCCACAGCAGGTTGGACAGGGTTTGCTCGGGCAGTGGATCGGGACGGAACTCCCGGTGCGACTGGCGGTGTTCCAGCGCCTGCATCAAGGGCATGCCGCCCGAGGTTTGCGCTGGGGGCAACTTGCGTGTTCTGGCGGCATCACCGACGGCGGGCTCCGGTTTGAGTTGGCCGATCAGGCCCAGCGCCATTTTGGTTAAGGTGTTCATGGCGCTCATCCTAGTCCGCAGGGCCAACCCGCAGTTGAGAAAAATCAACGAAGTCGCATCGCGTTGAGAGTCACGTTGCGAACCACGCTGAATGGGTGTTGATTGATTTGAATCAATCTGTAAATCAATCGGCTCGCTACAGTCAGAGTAACGCCACACCCATGAGCATCCGCAACCTCGACTCCCTCTTGACCCCGGCCTCCGTCGCCGTGTTGGGGGCCTCCGCGCGACCGGCCAGCGTGGGCGGCACGGTGTGGCGCAACCTGCATGGCAGTGGCTTTAAGGGCCCGGTCTATGCCGTCAACCCCAAGCACCCCACGCTGGATGGCGAGAAAGTCTATGCCAGCGTGCAGGGCCTGCCCACCGTGCCCGATCTGGCGCTCATCTGCACCCCACCGGCCACCGTGCCCGGCTTGATCGCCCAGCTAGGCGCGCTGGGCACACGGGCAGCCGTGGTGCTCACCGCCGGGCTGGACGCCACACAAAAACAGGCCATGCTGGACGCGGCCCGACCGACACTGCTGCGCATCCTCGGCCCCAACTGCATCGGCTTGCTCGCACCACACCTGGGGCTGAACGCCAGCTTTGCCCACACCGGTGCCTTGCCGGGCGAGCTGGCCTTTGTGACGCAGTCGGGCGCTCTGATGACCGCCATGCTGGACTGGGCGCAGTCGCGCGCCATTGGCTTCTCGCATTTCGTCTCGCTGGGCGAACATGCGGACGTTGATTTTGGCGACCTGCTGGACTACCTGGCCAGTGACCCCAAAACCCGCGCCATCCTGCTCTACATCGAGTCCATCGAGTCACCGCGCAAGTTCATGTCGGCGGCACGCGCGGCGGCGCGCAACAAGCCGGTCATCGTGGTCAAGGTCGGGCGCTCAGCGCAGGGGCAACTGGCGGCGGCGTCCCATACCGGCGCGCTGGCGGGTTCCGACTTGGTGTTTGATGCGGCCATTGCGCGGGCTGGCATGCTGCGGGTGGATACTTTGGATCAACTGTTTCTCGCCGCCGAGACGCTGACGCGTTTTCGCACCAATCAGTCAGACCAATTGACCATCCTCACCAATGGCGGCGGGGCCGGGGTTATGGCCGCTGACGCTGCCGCACACATGGGCATGAATTTGGCCGAGTTGGGCGAGCCGGCGCGACACCGACTCAATGCTTTGTTACCCGCCAACTGGTCGCACGGCAACCCGGTGGACATCATTGGCGACGCGCCGGTGCAGCGCTATGTGCAGGCATTGCAAACACTGCTGGATGATCCGGGGGCGGGGGCCGTGTTGTTCATCCACGCCCCCACAGCCATCGTGCCCAGTGCCGACATCGCTCGCGCTCTGCTGCCCCTGGCGCAGACCACGCCGCCGCGCCTGCTAAGTTGCTGGCTGGGCGATGCCGCCGTGGCCGAAGCCAGGCAGATTTTTCAACAGTCGGGCATTGCTAGCTTCGATACACCCGAGCAGGCCGTGCGCGCCTTCGCCATGGGGGTCATCTACCGCCGCAACCAGGCGCAACTGCTGCAAGCACCAACGGCGGTGTTGCCCGGCTCACCCCCGGACAAGACCGCTGTGCAGGCCTTGGTGCAGCAGGTGCTGGCCAGTGGGCGCGAACTGCTCACCGAGCCAGAAGCCAATGCGGTGCTGGCGGCCTACCGAATTCCCATCGTGGTCACGCGCACAGTGGGCATTGAGCCGGACGAGGTTGCCAAGATGGCACAGGCAATAGGCTTTCCTGTCGTGTTAAAAATTTGGTCAGACGACATCTCACACAAGTCCGACGTAGGTGGTGTCATGCTCCATTTGTGTAGTGCAGATGAAGTGCGGCTCGCCGCACAAACCATGCTGGCGCATGTGCGGGCCGCCCGGCCTGAAGCGCGGTTGCAAGGCTTCACCGTGCAGGCCATGGTGCAGCGCAGCCATGCGCAGGAGTTGATTGTGGGGGCCAGCATCGACCGCGTGTTTGGCCCGGTCATGTTGTTTGGCCAGGGCGGCACGGCGGTGGAAGTGATGGCGGATCGTGCCATGGCTTTGCCACCCCTCAATGGCCCACTGGCGCGTGCGCTGGTGGAGCGCACCCGTGTGGCGCGCCTGCTCCAGGGCTGGCGCGACTCGCCACCCGCTGACTTGGCGGCGCTGGACGCGGTGCTGATGGCAGTATCGCAACTGCTGGCCGACATCCCGCAATTGGCCGAGCTGGACATCAATCCCCTCATCGTCAATTTTGAAGGGGCCATCGCGCTGGATGCGCGCATCCGCCTCAGCGCAAGTGCACCAGCGGGCGAGCACAACTTTGCCATCCGTCCCTACCCAGCCGATCTGATTGAGACTCTGCCATGGAAGGGCCGAACTCTCACGCTGCGGCCAGTCCGGCCCGAAGACGAAGCGCAGCACATGGCCTTCCTCACACGCCTTGACCCCGAAGACATCCGTATGCGCGTGTTCTACAGCCGCCGCAGCATCGAACACACCGAACTCGCCCGCCTGATGCAAATTGACTACGAGCGCGAGATGGCCTTTCTTGCCGTGGCCCATGATCCCGATGACCCATCAGGCCCGGAGCAGACTCTGGGCGTGGTGCGGGCCATGGCCGACCCGGACAACGGCGACGCTGAGTTCGGCATCATCATCCGCACCGACTTGAAGGGCCAAGGGCTAGGCCATTTGATGATGGACAAGATGATCCGCTACCTGCGCGCCCACGGCACGCAACGCTTGGTCGGCACCATCATTGCCGAGAACCGGCGCATGCGGGCTTTGGCGCAAAGCCTGGGGTTTGTTGAAGCCAAGTCCGCCAAGGATGACGCGTTGCGGGACGTGGTTTTAAATCTGTAAAAGGAGATGAACATGAAAAAACTTTCAATACTTTGCACTGCGCTCGCGTCCCTCATGGGGTTGACAGGGTGCGGTGTGGAGCTACAGAACAAACAAGCGGCTCAGGAGCTCTCAGAGCGCGCCAAGTTGCCCGGTTCGGTCTCTATCGGTTGGCGCGTTTTCCAGGACAAATGCGCCGCTTGCCACGGTGCCACGGCGACGGGCATGGGAAATGCCCCCGATTTGTTGCCCAAGGTTCGCGATATGAGTTCTCGCCAGTTCGTCAGCCTAGTGCTCAAGCGCTATGACTTGAATCAACCGACGCTACAGATTGGCAGCGGTAGCGTCGCCAACGATGTCCCGATAGAGACCATCATGCAACGCAAGGACGCGCCGCTCACCATGCCCGCGTGGGAGGGCGAGCCCCGCGTCAACGCGCATATTGCGGATCTTTACGCTTATCTGTCGGCACGTGCCGATGGTTCGCAAGGCTCGGGTCGGCCTTCACCTTAGCCTCGCACCGTGATTGAATCGAGAAGCCAAGTGGTGCGTCGGCATTGCAACTCAGGACTCAATGCGCTGTGGAAATTTCCCTTGCCACCATCTCGCCATCGCGCAGCACTAACACCTCCCCTTCGGCCATAGGCTGCCAAGCTTCGTCGGTTAGTGGCACGCTTGCAATCAAGGTGACGGTCTGTCCGGTCGGCGTCGTCGCGTTTTCGCTGTCGCTCACTGGTGAGGGGCAATGCCGCTGTAGCGACCACAGCCCTGGTGGTTCGATCCGACCAGTGGCGGGTTGAATCCGACGGTGAGCATGAACAAACAAGGCATCGCCATCGGCATAGAGAAAGTTGGCCGGACCAAGTGCGCGTAACTCACGCGCGAACGCGCTCACCAGTGCCAAGCGTGATTCCAGCGACGGTGGGCTCGCCGTCGACCACTGTGGGCGAAGGCGCGCCAGCAAGGCGTAAAAAGCATGCTCGGAATCCGTCTGCCCAACGGGCCGGTAGGCGTCCAGAGACAAGGCCGCGTTGCCCGCTATGGTGGGCAGGTCGCCGTTGTGGGCGAACGCATGCATACGGCCAGCGAGTTCGCGCACAAAGGGTTGTGTGTTCGCTAGCGTCACCGCTCCGCGCGTGGCATGGCGGATGTGTGAGATCGCTATTGAAGTCATTGGCCCTTGTGTTTCAAGGTAATGAGCGAGTGCGCTATCGGCAGCAGCGGTCGGCTCGCGAAACAACGCAAGGTCTAGGCCTTGGTAGTACGCCGCGCCCCAACCGTCGCGCGTGCTGGCGGTTGAGCCACCGCGCGCGGCCAATATTTGGAGCGAGACGCTCAGCCGCGTAGGCTGAGCGCTCGACATGGCCAGCAGTTCACACATGCGGGCCTTCGGGTGTGCGGATGTGGCTCAGTTCACGGATCATGCATATTCCAAGTTACGACAAAGACGCCGCTTCATCAGTGCTTCATCGTCTCCATGCGTTTTTGCATCATCTCATGGCGTTCAGTTCCATGGCCGGGCATGGCTTTCATGTCATGCCCGTGGGCGTGCATAGCCATCATCTGCCCGTGCTGGGCCTGCATCGTCTGCATGTGCCCGGTCATCAGGGCTTGGCGCTCGTCATCGGTCTTCGCGGCACTCATCTTCTTGAGCATGTCCTGTTGCATGGCCTGCATGTCAGGCTGTTCCATTCCATGCTGTGCGTGCGAAGAGTGATCCATGGCAGTGGCTTGAGCAAAGCTGCCGATCGAGACACCGATCAGGGCAAGAGCCAGAGCGGAAGTGAGAAATTTTTTCATGAGTAACTCCAAAATTAAATTTAAAAAACTGAATCAAGAAACACGGCCAATGGCACAACTGACAAAAGACTTGGCGTTGGCCAGTCCAGCACCCATCCCAGTCAGTGAACCTTTCTCCGGATAGCCCATGGCACGGAGTTTTTCTGCAACTTCCGGCCGACTCAGCTCATCCCCCGTGAATTGCACCAAGTTGTGATCGCGGTCAATCACAACGTTGGTGATCTCTTTCACCGAAGCCAGCCCTTTAAGGATGGACTTTTCACACCCACCACACTTGAGGTTGTCGATCTCAATCTTCATCGTAATCGTCATGTACAGCACCCTTTCTTGAGATCACCGTAGAGAGAAATTCTTTGCGGTGTGAAGGAAGTATCTGCCTGGATCGTCTTTATGCGTATGATTGAAGTCATATGAAAAGCGTTGTTCTACCGCCGTCCTTAAAGACACTGCTTCCTGCGCAACTCCACGAGCTTTGCATAGGGGCTTATTACAAGAAGAATGATCGGCTGTTCCTCACGGGCAAGATGCCAGAGTCGATGTTCTATGTTGTTGCAGGCGAAGTGACCTTGGAGCGCACCGGGCTTCAAGGTGAGCCCGTGGTGCTTCAGCGCACGCGGCAGGGTTTTGTAAGTGAAGCCAGTCTGAAGGTATCGAAGTACCACTGTGATGCCTTGGCCATCACCGATACCAACGTCATCAAAATCCCCATCAAGGTGTTGGCCGATGCATTAGACAAAGACTCCGAATTTGCCAGCCGTTGGATCAGCATGTTGAACTTGGAGGTAAGGCGCCTTCGCCTGCACTGCGAGCGCTTAAGCATGAAGTCCGTCAGAGACCGTGTACTCCATCTCATTAACACCGAAGGTCAAGACGGGAACTATGCCATTGGCACGGGGCTCAAGACATTGGCTGGGGAATTGGCCGTTACCCATGAGGCGCTTTACAGAACACTCGCCGCGCTTGAAAAATCTGAAGAAATCGAACGTGGCGATGGATTCTTGATGATTTCAAAAAAACCTACTGATCAAACCCGCACTGCGGGATCCACTCCATGACCTACCAACTTCATTACTGGCCCAACATCCAAGGACGCGGTGAATTCGTCCGACTGGCGCTGGAGGCGGCGGGCGCGTCTTATACCGACGTGGCACGCGGTGACCCCGCTGATGAGCAAGGTCTGCCCGCCATGTTGCACTGCGTGCAAGACGCATCCCTCACACGCCCGCCCTTGGCCTGCCCGGTACTGGTGGATGGCAAACAGGTGATCGCGCAGACGGCGACGATTCTTTTGTACTTGGCACCACGCTTGAAGCTGGTGGGTGCGAGTGAGGCAGACCGCCTGTGGGCGCATCAGATTCAGCTCACTATTTTGGATGCGGTGGACGAGGCGCACAACACGCATCACCCGCTGGGCTCGGGCCTGTATTACGAAGACCAAAAGCCCGCCGCCCGCGTGGCGGCCCAAGCCTTTAGAACCCAGCGCATACCCAAATATTTGAACTGGTTAGAGACGGTTTTGGCACGCAACCCCAAAGCGGACAAGCAAGGCGGCAAGCATCTGGTGGGCGCGCGGTTGAGTTACGTTGACCTGTCGCTGTTTCAGTTGGTAGAGGGGCTGCTCTATGCCTTTCCCAAGGCGACTAAGCGTGCCTTGAAAAAAACCCCGCTGGTGCTGGCGCTGCGTGAGCGCGTGGCCCAACAGCGCCGTGTAGCGGCCTATCTGGGCAGTGAACGCCGCATTCCTTTTAACGAGGACGGCATCTTTCGGCGTTATCCGGAGTTGGATGCTTGAGTGGCCACGCCATCGCCTACTGGCCGTGCTTTCTCTCTGCTGGACTGTGAAATCAGCGCGGAGCCAACGCTATCTGATGACTTTGAGCTTTGCTGTACATTGCAGTTCAGCTAGAGCATAAATGCCATACAGGAGGAAGCATGATTGACCTAATGATGCGGGAGCATTGTGGGCGCTGTGGGTACAGCCATTCAAGCTATGCAGGCACCGGCTGCACCGGTCGTAGCCAAACAAAAATCACGTCACTGAGATGAGTCAGCCCAAAGCGAGCCCCATGGAATTGCCTTTGTCCAACCCCTTCTTCGATCACCCCATCCTCAACTCCCCCTACAACTGCCCGCAGCGGCATTGGGAGTTGGACACCGACGGCCAGCCCACCCAGCAAGTGCTTGAAACCCGCAGGCGCGCTGAGTTCATCACCCCCATCCCCAAGCCCAAGAAGCGAAAAAAGGCGGCGCAGCAAGACGAGATGGTGTTTGATGAAGGCAAAGACCTTTCCACTGCCGCTCAGCAGTACGACATCACGTCCATCATCAATCAGGTGCGGCAAGCCGTGGACACATGGCGCAGCCTGCCCAACCCCAGCCAGTGGCAAGTGACACCTGAGACGGCCCGTTTACTGCAACATTGGCGACATCACAAATTCAGTGGCGTGCGCCCGTTCTTCTGCCAAGTAGAAGCCGCAGAGACCGCCATCTGGCTCACCGAAGTCGCGCCACAAACCAAGAACGGCAAGCTGTTGTTAGACCACCTAGCCAGCGCCAACAAAGACGCCAACCCCGAGTTGATGCGCCTCGCCTTAAAGCTCGCCACCGGTGCAGGCAAAACCACCGTCATGGCCATGCTGATTGCCTGGCAGACCATCAATGCCGTGCGTCGCCCCACCAGCAAAAATTTCACCCGTGGCTTTTTGATCTGCGCTCCTGGCCTCACCATCAAAGACCGCCTGCGCGTCTTGCAGCCCAACGACCCCAACAGCTACTACAAAGACCGCGAGCTGCTGCCCAGCGACATGCTCGACGACATGAGCCGCGCCAAGATCGTCATCACCAACTACCACGCCTTCAAGATGCGCGAGCGCATTGAGTTATCCAAAGGTGGCCGCCAGTTGCTGCAAGGCCGCACTGGTGATGCGCCGCTGACGCTGGAAACCGAAGGCCAGATGCTCCAGCGCGTCATGCCCGACCTGATGGGCCTGAAGAACATCATGGTCATCAACGATGAGGCCCACCACTGCTACCGCGAAAAACCCACACCTGACGATGACGAAGCCCTCAAGGGCGACGAAAAGAAAGAAGCCGATAAAAACAATGAAGCCGCCCGCCTGTGGATTTCGGGCCTGGAGGCCGTCAACCGCAAACTGGGCGTTACCCGCGTGATGGACTTGTCGGCCACCCCGTTCTTTTTGAGCGGTTCCGGCTATGCCGAAGGCACTCTGTTCCCTTGGACTATGAGTGATTTCTCGCTCATGGATGCCATTGAATGCGGCATCGTTAAGCTGCCCCGCGTACCAGTGGCCGAGAACATTCCGGGCGAAGAGATGCCAGTGTTCCGCAACCTGTGGGAGCACATCCGCAAAGACATGCCCAAAAAAGGCCGTGGCACCGGTGGCGAGTTGGACCCGCTCAAGCTGCCCCTGCGCTTGCAAACCGCGCTGTTGGCGCTGTACGGCCATTACGAGAAGACCTACAAGCTGTGGCAAGACTGCGGCATCAAAGTGCCCCCGTGTTTTATCGTCGTCTGTCAAAACACCGCCATCTCCAAGCTGGTGTATGACTTTGTCTCCGGCTTCCATCGCAAGAACGACGACGACACCACCACGCTGGAAAATGGCCGCCTGGCCCTGTTCCGCAATTTCGACGACACCACCGGCAACCCACTACCACGCCCCAACACCCTGCTGATTGACAGCGAGCAATTAGAGGCCGGTGACGCGCTGGACGACAACTTCCGGGGCATGGCAGCGGACGAAATCGAGCGTTTCCGCCGCGAGATTGTCGAGCGCAGTGGCGATGCCCGTTCGGGTGACACCATCACCGATCAAGAGCTGCTGCGCGAAGTGATGAACACCGTGGGCAAGGCGGGCCAGTTGGGCGGCGGCATTCGCTGCGTGGTGTCGGTTTCTATGCTCACCGAGGGGTGGGACGCCAACACAGTCACCCATGTGCTGGGCATACGTGCCTTTGGCACCCAGTTGCTGTGTGAGCAGGTCATTGGCCGCGCGCTGCGTCGCCAGTCCTATGAACTCAACGAAGAAGGCCTTTTCAACGTCGAATATGCCGACGTGTTTGGCATCCCCTTCAACTTCACCGCCAAGCCAGTCGTCAGCCCGCCCCAGCCGCCGCGTGAAACGGTGCAGGTCAAAGCCATGCGCCCCGAGCGCGATGCGCTGGAGATTCGATTCCCCCGTGTGGAAGGCTACCGCGTCGAGCTGCCGGAAGAACGCCTCAGTCCCAGCTTCAACGACGAATCCATCCTGACGCTCAGCCCCGCGTTGGTCGGTCCGTCCATCACCAGCAATTTTGGGATTATTGGTGAAGGGGCTGACATGAGCCTCAAGCATTTGGGTGACATGCGCCCCAGCACATTGCTGTTTCAGCTCACCCAACGTCTGCTCTACACCAAGTGGCGTGACCCCGGCGAAGCGCCCAAGCTGCACTTGTTCGGCCAGCTCAAACGAATCGTCAAAGAGTGGCTGGACGCTGTGGACGACAGCGGTAACCCCAAATACCTGGTCTGCAAAGGTGACACCTACCCCGCGCTGCTGATGTACCAGGAGCTGGCCGACATGGCCTGCAACAAGATCACCGCCGCCATTACCCGCCAGTTTGAAGGCGAGCGTCCCATCAAGGCACTGCTCGATGCCTACAACCCCACTGGTTCCAGCGCCCATGTGCGCTTCAACACCAGCAAGACCGACCGCTGGGAAACCAGCTCCAAACACTGCCAGCTCAACTGGGTGATTCTGGACAGCGACTGGGAGGCCGAATTTTGCCGCGTGGCCGAATCCCACCCCAAGGTGCTGGCCTATGTAAAAAACCACAATCTGGGTCTTGAGGTGCCGTACCGCTTTGGTTCATCCATGCGTAAATACCTGCCCGACTTTGTGGTGCTGGTCGACGACGGCCACGGCCCGGCAGACCCGCTGCACCTGGTGGTCGAGATCAAAGGCTACCGGGGTGAAGATGCGATAGAGAAAAAGTCCACCATGGACACCTACTGGGTGCCCGGCGTCAACCATTTGGGCAGCTATGGCCGCTGGGCCTTTGCTGAATTTACCGAGGTGTTCCAGATTCAGGCTGACTTCAAAGCCACTGTGCATGCCAACTTCAACAAGCTAATGGAAGGGTTGGCCTCATGAAAAACAGAGTCATCACCGTCCAAGGTGCCGAAGTCACCATTTCCACCCGCAACGAGCAGGACTATATCTCTCTGACCGACATGGTCAGCCGCTTTGATGGTGGCAGTGCTCTGATTGAACAATGGCTTAAAAACAAAGACACCGTCTTGTTCTTGGGCGTTTGGGAACAGTTGAACAACCCCGCTTTTAATTCCCCCGAATTCGAGGGAATTAAAAATGAGGCGGGTCGCAACAGCTTTTTTCTGTCCGTCAAGAAGTGGATCGAACGCACCGCTGCCATTGGCTTGCACGCCAAAGCGGGGCGATACGGCGGCACTTTTGCACACCGCGACATTGCCTTTGAATTTGGTTCCTGGCTCAGCCCGGAATTCAAGCTCTACCTCATCAAAGAGTTCCAGCGCCTCAAAGACGATGAGACCAAAGCGACGTCGCTCGAATGGAGTTTTCAGCGCACCTTGTCCAAGGTGAACTATCGCATCCACACCGATGCCATCAAAGAGAGGCTCATCCCGGCCTTGCTGAATGCGGCGCAAAAAAGCGTGGCTTATGCCAACGAAGCCGACATTTTGAATGTGGCCCTGTTTGGTGTGACCGCCAAACAGTGGCGTGACACCCACCCCAGTGGCGAAGGCAACATGCGCGATGCTGCCACGCTGGAGCAACTAGTCGTGCTCTCGAATCTGGAAAGCATCAACGCCATGCTGATTTACCAAGGCCTGCCTGAGCGTGAGCGTCTGGTTCAGCTCAACGCCATGGCTATCACGCAAATGCGTTCATTGGTGGGCCTGCAAAGCATCAAACAGCTCAGCAAATCCTGAACGCCAACCAAAGTACCCGTACCACACCATGGCCACCAAACTCAGCACCAAACACGTCGAAACCCTCACCCACGACGACGCCAAGCGCAAAAACATTCCATCCGTCGAGCAGCAATCCATTGCCACGCAGGAGCACATCGCCCCCAAGCAAATCCGCTACCCGCGCAATACCGATCTAGACCCGCAACTGGTCTGGCGCGGCAAGGACGAGCAGGACTGGAGCGACCTGGTGGTCAACGCGCCGCCGCTCTACATCCAGGAAAAAGTTCACCCCAAGGTGCTGATTGACGACCTGCTGCGCACCACCAAAGAGCGTGAACACGAGGCCGGGCAGACCACCGCCGATTTATTCTCAGACTTCAACGGCATCCCCAAGGGCGCAGACAAAACCGAGTTTTACCAGCACGACCAAAACTGGACCAACCGAATGATTCTGGGGGACAGCCTGCAGGTGATGGCCAGCCTGGCCGAGCGCGAGGGCCTGCGTGGCAAGGTGCAGTGCATCTACTTTGACCCGCCCTACGGCATCAAATTCAACAGCAATTTTCAGTGGAGCACCACCAGCCGCGACGTGAAAGACGGCAAGGCCGACCACATCACCCGCGAGCCTGAGCAGGTCAAGGCATTTCGGGACACCTGGCGCGATGGCATCCATTCGTACCTGACGTATTTGCGGGATCGGCTGACCGTGGCGCGCGATTTGCTGACGGAATCGGGGTCGATTTTTGTGCAGATTGGGGATGAGAATGTCCACCGGGTGCGGGCGGTAATGGATGAGGTGTTTGGGGAAGATAATTTTCTAAGTGAAATTATCGTTAGAAAAACGACTTCCTCGACTTCATCAATGCTGGCCAACGTCCACGATGTTGTTGTTTGGTATGGCAAGTCAGACGCAGTGAAATTTAGACGGCTTTTTCGGGCCAAGAATGAGAATTTTGGGGCGTCAGCGTACAAGTCTTCCGATGAAGGTGACTTCACTACCAGCGGATTAACATCACAGAATCCAGGTTCACGTTACCCCATTCACCTTAAGGGAAAGACTTTTAATGCTGAGCCTGGTTGGTGGAAAACTAGCGAACAAAATATGGCGCGGGTCTTGAAGGCAGGGCGCTTGGTCACAACAAAAAATAGTGTGCGGTACAAGCGTTACCTGGCTGACTTCCAAGTCTTTGCTGTCGATAACCTATGGGAGGACACCGCTGGTGATACCGATAAGGTCTACGTTGTACAGACCGCGACAGAGGTAATCAAGCGCTGCATCCTCATGGCCACCGACCCCGGTGACCTCGTACTCGACCCCACCTGCGGCAGCGGCACCACGGCCACCGTCGCCGAGCAATGGGGTCGCCGCTGGATCACCATCGACACGTCGCGGGTTGCACTGGCACTGGCACGAGCCCGCATCATGGGCGCACGCTACCCGTTCTACCTGCTGGCCGACTCGCGGGAGGGCCAGATCAAGGAAGCCGAAGTCACCCGCACAGCGCCCAGCACCCAGCCAGTGCAGGGCAATATCCGCCACGGTTTTGTCTATGAGCGCGTGCCGCACATCACCCTCAAATCCATCGCCAACAACGCCGAGATCGACGTGATCTGGGACAAGTGGCAGGGCACACTGGAGCCGCTGCGCGAGCAGCTGAACGCGGCGCTAAAAACCAATTGGCAGGAATGGGAGATTCCCCGCGATCTCTCCGCCGGGGCGACAAAGGCGGTGCAAGACCTGCACGCGCAGTGGTGGCAAGCCCGCATTGCCCGGCAAAAAGAAATTGATGCCTCCATCGCAGCCAAGGCCGAGTTTGAGTACCTGTACGACAAGCCCTATGGCAACAACAAGGCCGTGCGCGTGGCTGGCCCCTTCACGGTGGAGTCGCTCAGCCCGCACCGCATGCTGGGTGTGGACGAAGACGACGAACTGATCGACACACTGAACGAACCCCAAGCCGAATACCGCGTGAAGCAGTCCTTCCCGCAGATGATTCTGGACAACCTCAAAACCGCTGGCGTGCAGCAGGCGCACAAGGCCGACCGCATCAACTTCACTTCGCTCACGCCCTGGCCGGGCGAGGGCGCAGTGTGTGCCGAAGGCCGCTACCTGGAGGGCGACGTTGAAAAACGCGCCGGTATCTTCATTGGCCCCGAGTTCGGTACCGTGCAGCGCAGCGACCTGGTCGAGGCCGCCCGCGAGTGCGGCGATGCGGGCTTTGACGTGCTGATTGCCTGCGCCTTCAACTACGAGGCCCACGCGACAGAGTTCAGCAAACTGGGCCGAATCCCCGTGCTCAAGGCCCGCATGAACGCCGATCTGCACATGGCCGAAGACCTCAAGAACACCGGCAAGGGCAACCTGTTCGTCATCTTCGGCGAGCCCGATATTGACATCCTCAGCCCGGACGGCCAGAGCCTGAAGGTGGTGACGGCAGGCAAAGAAACTTACCCCGTGGCAGCAGATGCCAAGCTGATGATCAAGGTCAAAGGCGTGGACGTCTTCAAACCCCAAACCGGCGAAGTCATCAGCGACGGTGCCGACGGCATTGCCTGCTGGTTCATTGACACCGACTACAACGAAGAAAGCTTCTTCGTGCGGCACGCCTACTTCCTGGGTGCCAACGACCCCTACAGCGCGCTCAAAACAACGCTGAAGGCAGAGATTGACCCGGAAGCCTGGGCGTCACTGAACAGCGATACGTCCCGACCGTTCGACAAACCCAAGTCGGGGCGGGTCGCGGTGAAGGTTATCAATCACCTGGGGGATGAGGTGATGAAGGTGTTTAGGGTGGGGTAATTCGGCATGGCTTTCAACCTTAGCAAATACGCCCGGATGGGTGAGTTCTGTATGGTGCTGAACTCATTGGGTCGCGCAATTTGCGTGTCTCTAAACACCACGCACTTGTCCCAAGCCGAAAAAAAGTTAGCGGCCTCCGATGTTCGCAGCCTTGATTTTGTGCAATGGTTATTTGGTGAGATGGCACGACAACCTATCGATGGGGTCTCCGATGAACACGATCCAGAAAATGATCCGCGTTTTACGGTGGAGGAATTAACGGCGGTGACTGATGCGGAACTCGAAGAGTTTGCAGAAAGACTGATTGACAAAAATAAGGGCCTTCTTCTCAAAACTCACAAAGGCAGTGACGTTGAAAAGTCGGTTGACGAGTCGGCTTGTGATTTCCTCGTTCGTGCATTCCACCATTACGGTGCCGAGCAAAAATCACAATGGAAACGCATGACTCAATCGTCATCCAATTCAGTTTTTGCTAATACTGCAGTGGAGGCAATGCAGCAGTCAGCACTTGCCACGGTTGCCGACGCAATCCGATATACGACAGCGAACTCTGCTAGTGCTGCCATTGAAAAAAATCTCAAACGTGATCAAGACCTCATGCGGGCAATTGATCCACTCAAAAATATGAGAGTTTATTTGAACGATAACTCGGCGAGTGTGACTAGTGCTATGCACTTTAAGCGTGAACAAGACATGCTGCGAGCAGCTGCCAGTTCGTTCCAAAATGTTCAGAACTACCCGGATCAAGGTGCGACAAGTGTCATGTTGGCAAAGGCTATTTATTGCAATGAGTATCTGATCAGAGATGCGGCTTTGGGGCGGGTTCATAGCGCTACCATGTCCGCGGTTATCGCCGCTGAACTAGATAAACAGCAACAGGTGACTCGTGACTTACGGATCAACCACGAAGCCATGTTTCGGCTTCCACAGGCATTCGAGGCAACTCGCCTTCTAGACTCATATCAAGTTGGAGCTGTCGCCGCGTTCGCCCAAGTACATGCCACGGACAGTTTTAATCGGCAACGCGCGCTTGACGCGATATCGACCCCTTGGCTTAACAGAAAAGAAGCGGCACGATCTGTATCGGGCATCCTTGAGTTACAGGGCATTGGCAAAGCACTGCGGGCCATAAATGGATTCGACCTTGAATTGACTGCCGCTCTTCGTCTGGATCTCGGTGACTGGCGCGACAAGATAACTTTCCCTGAATCGGTCTTTATCGACCCTGTTGCCAGGACAGATTTCTATGTCACTCGTGGATTCAACACTGCACTCACTGATTTCCCAGAGCCTGCGTTCCACCGAAATCTTGAGGTTGCAGGTCTTGATGGTGAAACTTTAGATATTGATTTTTTTGGGCAAGTTATCGAGCCATCGACTGATCCAGAAGAAGAAGTTGGTCTGCAACGAACGAACAAATGTCATGACCGATTGCAGCGATTTGAAAGGCAACTGCGTCAGTTCATCAATGATGCGATGACTGCCCAATATGGTTCTGATTGGCCGAGGAAACGGCTAGACCCTAAGCTTTATGAAAATTGGGAGTTCAAGAAGCGACGGGCCGAAAGCAGTGGGGTTATTCTGACATTCATAGAAGTTGCTGATTTCACAGACTACGAAACGATCATCTGTAAGAAAGACCACTGGCGGGAAGTCTTTGAAACTAGGTTCAAGAAAAAGGAAAGCGTTCGTGAATCACTTCAACGGCTGCAGCCCATTCGATTAGCTGCCATGCACGCTCGGATTGTCACTAAAGAAGACGAGCTATACCTCATTGCAGAAGTTGTACGGTTATTCAGCGCAATCAAGTGACTGCCATGATCACCCCCCAACAATTCCTAATCTACCAAAGCGAAGACGGCAGCACGCGGGTGGACGTGCGGCTGCAAGAGCAAACCTTGTGGTTAAGCCAGAAGCAATTGACCGAGCTGTTTGGCAAGGCCAAGGGCACGATCAGTGAGCACATCAAACACATTTTTGAGGATGGTGAATTGACCCCGGCGACAACTGTTCGGTTATTCCGAACAGTTCGAGCCGAGGGGCTGCGTGAAGTGAGCCGCGAGGTGGAGCACTACAACCTGGACATGGTGCTGGCCTTGGGCTTTCGGGTACGCAGCCCAGTAGCTGTGCGCTTTCGCCAATGGGCCAACGATAAGTTGAAGGAGTACATCGTCAAGGGCTTTGTGTTGGATGACGCACGCCTGAAGAACCCCGGTAAGGGGCGCGATTATTTTGACGAACTGTCGCGACGTCTGCAAGACATCCGCACCAGCGAGCGGCGGTTCTATCAGAAAATTACCGACATCTACGCGACCAGCGCCGATTACGATGCCAACCACGCACTCACCCAGACGTTTTTTGCCACGGTGCAAAACAAAGTGCATTACGCCATTCATGGCCAGACTGCGGCGGAGCTGATTGCCGCCCGCGCTGACAGCAGTCAGCCGAATATGGGGCTGACGACTTGGGACGGTGCGCGCATCCGAAAGGCCGATGTGGGCATTGCCAAGAATTATCTGGATGATGAAGAACTGCGCGCCCTGAACAATCTGGCCGAGCAATATTTGATTTTTGCCGAAGGCCAGGTGGCCCGGCGCATCGCCATGACCATGCGGGACTGGATTACCAAACTGGAGGGTTTTTTGAACCTGAACGACCGCGAGATTTTGCAGGGCGCTGGCAAGATGTCGGCCCAACTGGCCAAAACCCACGCCGAGCAAGAATTTGACAAGTTTCGCGTGCTTGATGACCAGCACTTCGAATCGGACTTTGACCGCATGGTCAAGCAGTTACCCCAAAAGAAGCCGCAGTGATGGACTTCCGCATCGCCGACACCTTCACCGACAGCCTGGCACGCCTGACCGGCGACGAGCAGAAGGCGGTCAAGACCACCGCGTTTGACCTGCAGCTGAACCCGGCCCATCCCAGCATGAGCCTGCACCGGATAGAGCAGTCCAAAGACAAGCATTTTTGGTCGGTGCGTGCGGGTAGCGACATCCGCATCGTCCTGCACAAAACCCACGCCAGCTTGTTGCTTTGCTATGTGGATCACCACGACAAAGCGTATGACTGGGCGGCGCGGCGCAAGCTGGAGACCCATCCCATCCCAGCACGGGCGCGGCGCAATTGGTAGAGGTGCGGGAAACTGTGCAACAGGTGATCGTGCCCGTCTATGTGCAGGCCGAACTACCGCTGGCATTGAGGCCGGGTACACCAATCAAGCTGCTGTTTGCCGATACGCCAGACGACGAGTTGTTGGGCTATGGCGTACCCGCCGAATGGCTGGCCGATGTAAAGACTGCCACCGAAGACACCTTACTGGCCCTGGCCGACCATCTGCCCGCCGAGGCGGCAGAAGCGCTGCTGGAGCTGGCCACCGGCGGCAAACCCCGCGTGCCTGCGCCCGCAGTGGCGACAGCTAACCCTTTCGACCACCCCGACGCACAGCGCCGCTTCCGCGTGATGACCAACGTGGCCGAGTTGGAAACCGCGTTGAACTTTCCGTGGGAAAAGTGGACCGTCTTCTTGCACCCCGAGCAACGCCAGTGGGTGGAGCGCGACTACACCGGTCCAGCCCGTGTGTCAGGCTCTGCGGGCACGGGCAAAACCATTGTGGCCCTGCACCGCGCCGTGTACCTGGCACGCAGCAACCCGGACGCGCGGGTTTTGCTCACCACGTTTTCTGACACGCTGGCCAGCGCATTGCACACCAAACTCAAACGCTTGGTCGGCAGTGAGCCGCGCTTGGCTGAGCGTATTGATGTGGCTTCACTCAACGCCGTTGGGCTACGTTTGACCAAAGCCCAGCGTGGCCCAGTCGCGCTGGCCAGCCGCACCGTGGTTCGGCAGATGCTCAGCGACGCATCCAAAGCCGTGAGTGGCCACAAATTCAGCTTGCACTTTCTGGTGAGCGAGTGGGAGCAGATCGTTGATGCTTGGCAGTTGTCAAGCTGGGATGACTACCGCGATGTCACTCGATTGGGTCGAAAAACACGGCTGCCAGAACCACAGCGGGCGGTGTTGTGGTCTATTTTTGAGCAGGTGCGTAATGCCTTGGCGGCGCAAAAACTAATCACGCATGCAGGCATGTTCACCAGCTTGGCCACTACCCTGGCGAACAGCAAACATCCGCCCTTTGACTTTGCCGTGGTGGACGAGGCACAAGACCTGAGCGTGGCGCACCTGCGCTTTATGGCAGCGTTGGGTGCTAATCGCCCCGACGCCCTGTTTTTTGCCGGTGACCTGGGGCAACGCATTTTTCAGCAACCGTTTTCCTGGAAGTCGCTGGGCGTGGACATTCGGGGTCGGTCGCGCACGCTGCGCATCAATTACCGCACCTCGCACCAAATCCGCCAGCAGGCTGATCGTTTGCTGGGTGACCAGGCGGTGGATGTTGATGGCAACTGTGAGACACGCAGCGACACGGTGTCGGTGTTCAACGGCCCACCGCCTGTGATTCGAGTGGTCAAAACTGAGGCAGAAGAAATCAAGGCCGTTGGTGCCTGGCTGGCCGAGCAATTCAGCGCCGGAATTTTGCCCGAAGAGTTTGGCGTATTTGTGCGGTTAGAAGCCCAATTGGAGCGGGCGCAAGCCGCAGTTACCGCCGCTGGCGTGCCATTCAAAGTGCTCGATGAACATGCAGAGACCGCCAGCGGCCATGTGTCCATCGTTACCATGCACCTGGCCAAGGGGTTGGAGTTTCGCGCTGTGGTGGTGATGGCCTGTGACGATGAAGTCATCCCCCTGCAAGAGCGCATTGAAACGGTGGGTGACGATGCAGATTTGCTGGAGGTGTACGACACCGAACGGCATTTGCTGTACGTGGCATGTACTCGGGCACGGGATCATTTGCTGGTGACGGGCACTGCGCCGGCCTCAGAGTTTTTGGATGACTTCAACCGCCGGATTTCACATAGTCCCACAGCGCTTTAACGTCTTCTGCCGACAGCTGAGACTTCCAGGCGGGCATGCCTTTGGCAGTGCCTTCCAACACTGATTTCTCAAAACGCGCTGCATCGTTCTGGGGAAATTTGCGCAGGTCAAACGCCAACCCCGTGTTGACCAAATCCCGGCCATGGCAACTGGCGCAAAAGTCTTTGTAGATGTCGCGCCCCAAACTGGCGTCATCGGCGTGGGCCAGGCTGGCCGTGCCCAAGATCAACGCAAAAATCAAACGCCGCATCTCAAACCCTTCGCGTGCGCATCTTCGTGCCCTTGATGTCGGGAATCCAGGGTGTGTCAGTCCAGCCTATGCCGCGTCGAGCCACTTGCACGTCAATCAAATAGGGCTTGCCGTCGAAGGTGGATTTCTTGGCCCGCGCAAGCGCGGCTTTCAGTTCCAGCGGGTTGCTCACCACTTCACCTTTGACGCCAAAGCCCGAGGCGATGGACGCCATGTTCATGTCGGGGCTGCCCAGGTAGCTGCCCAGGTACTGGCCCGTCTCCACCATGCGGCCCGAGGGCGCGTTGGCGATGGTGCGCGAGTGCGGGCCGCCGTAGGCGTGGTTGTTGTACACGATGGTGATGACGGGCAGCTCTAGCCGCGCCATGTTCCACAGCGCGTGCGGGCCGAATAAAAAAGAGCCATCGCCCACCAGACAAATCACCTGTTGGTTGGGCCGCGCCAGCTTGACGCCTGCCGCTGTGCCCACGCCGGAGCCCAAGTGACCACCGTAGTAGAAAAACAGCTCGCGCCCACCCACCGGGTTGAAGTTGAACGAGTGCATGGCGACCGAGCCTGCCTCGTGCACGATGATGGCGTCAGTGTCGGCAAACTGGGCCACTTCCCAGGTCACGCGGTCGGCAATCAGGGGTGAGTTGTTCCATTCGGGGTTGTTGACGATGCCCGCACGGATAGCGCGAGATTGCGTGGTGTATTTGCGCACCTCGGCCGCACGCTCGGCGGCCATGGCGTGCAGGGCGGGTGTCATCAGTTGCTCTACCGCTGCGAGCAAATCGTCCAGGCCCAGACCCACATCAGCCACCAGCGGCACGTCGGTGCTCATCACCTTGCCCATGTTGTTGTAGTCGATGCGCATGTCGATGAACTTCACGTTGCGCCCGACGATGGGGTTCACGCCGTTGTGCTGCATCTTGTTGCCGATGTTGATGGCCACGTCGTAATTTTTAGGCCACGTGATGGAGGCCAGTATGCCCGCCGGTGCGTTGCCCACCCACAGCGGGTGCGCTTCGGGAAAGTTCACCCACATTTGGCGCATTTGCGTCACTGGCATGCCCAGCAGCTCGGCCAGGCGCACCACCTTGGCGACGGCTTTGGCTTTGTAGATTTCATCGCCCACCACCAGCACTGGCATCTTGGCCTCCACCAGCAGCTTGGCGGCGCGCTCGACCTCGGTGGGGTTGGGGCGCACGCGCATGCGGGTGTCGAAGTGGCTCTGTTGAATGATCTCGGTGCGGGTGCGCTCGTCCGTGTAGTCAGAGTGCCAGGTGAGGTAGGTCGGGCCGTTGGGCGGCGTCCAGGCGGTCTTGAAGGCGTGGCGCACGGTCTCGGCAATCATCGAAGGGCCGCGTGCCATCCAGGAGTATTTGGTCAGCGGCTGCAGCACCTGCTCTTGGTTGGCGATTTCTTCAAACGCATCGCGACCGCCTTGCTTGGATTTTTCGGTGCGGTAGGAGTAAACCACCAGCGGCGTTTGCTCTTTGTAGGCGTTGAACACCTGGCCCATGGCGTTCATCAAGCCCACCGCGCCCGACTGCATCACCAGCGTGGGTTCTTGCGATGCCTTGATGTAGCCCGCCGCCATGGCCGCGCCGGGGCCTTCGTGCGGGGTCAAGATGTATTGCAGCTTGGGGCGGTCTACCAGCGCCTCGTAAAACTGCGCGTCTTCACTGGCGGAGTTGCCGAAGATGTACTTCACACCGCAGCCCATCAACTGCTCGGCAAAGCAGGCGCCGCCTGTGCCGGTGAATGTTTTGACGGGTGGGTTGGCCGCAGCACCCGCGCTAGGCGTTGGCGTTTGAGCATGGGCTGCGTTGTTGAGTGATGACAGCACCAACTCGGCAGCAGCCACCGTCATACCGGCGGTTTTCATATTGTCCAAAAAGCCGCGTCGAGAGATGACTTTGGACAGGTAGTTGTGTACTAAATCGCGCATCGTGATGCTCCAATGGGTTGCATGTTTTTTCTTGATCCGTCATTCCCGCGAAGGCGGGAATCCAGTGTCTTTTAACGTGAAACTGGCGCAGATCGGGGCGCGTTTGGCCCATAGTCTGCTGCCAAAAAAGTCGCCATAGTCTTGATGTCATCCCCCGTCCACACCGCGCCACGGGCCACCATGCGGTACAGCGCGGCCTCCCAGGCGCGCGCGTCTTGGCGCTGGTCACGCCAGATGTTGTCGCTGTGGCATTGAAAGCATTTGCTGACCGTGAGTTCACGTGCCGGGTGCGGGTTGGCCGCAGGCGTGGCAGCGGGCGGGGCAGTCTGGGCGAAAGCCGGGTGGGCGAGGGCGGTCAAAAGCACTAAGCCGCCAATGAAAGTTGCAAGCGGTGGTCGCATGGCTTGTTTCCTAGTTGTGTAAAACGATTTGACCGGATTTTTCAGCGCAAAACGCAGTGCACGCCTCAGTGATTACCCTTGACTGTCTCTCACACCCCCTTGCATTACCATTTGGGTCTCATTTTTTTGCATCCGATCACCTTGAAAGCGTCGCCATGTCTCAACTGCAACTGACCATCGCCACTACCGACTACGACCACTTTCGGGACTTTCGTTCCGGCGTCGTCAAGGCCGAAGGCATCGACCTCAACTGGCTCAACCTGGGCCACCACGAGTGCTTTGCGCGCTTCACCGCCGGGCGTGAATTTGATCTGTCCGAGTTGTCATTCGCCAAGTTCTCTACCCAAGTTACCCGAGAGGACAGCGACATCATTGGCCTGCCTGTGATCTGCTCACGCCTGTTTCGCTTCAGCTCGTTTTACGTGAACAAAAAGAGCGGTATCAAGAGCGTGAAAGATCTGGTCGGTAAGAAGATCGGCTCGCCTGAATGGGCACACTCGGCCGCCGTGTACATGCGCGGATGGATGCACAACGAGATGGGCGTTAAGTTGACCGATGTGCACTGGTACCAAGCGGGTGCCAACGCACCGGGCCGTGAGGAGAAGGTGGAGATCACCTTGCCAGCGGGCGTAAAGCTCACACGGGTGGCCAATAAATCTCTCAGCGAAATGCTGGCCAGCGGCGAGATCGACTGCGCCATCATCGCCCGCCCACCCACCTGTTTTTTGGAAGGCCACCCCGATGTGGAGCGCCTGCTGCCCAACTACCAGGAGATGGAAGAAGACTACTTCGACAAGACCAAGGTCTGGCCCATCATGCACATCATTGCCATGAAGAAAAGCATATTGGAAGAGCACCCCTGGGTGGCGCGCAATATGTACAACGCGTTTTTAGAGTCCAAGCGCCGCAGCATCGAGCGCCTGCTGGACCCCGCCGTGTCACGTTACCCGCTGGCCTGGCTCTCCACTTATGCGCGCAAGATGCGCGACAAGTTTGATGGCGACCCGTTTCCGTATGGCATTGAAGAAAACCGCCCTACGTGGGAGCAAATGGCGCTCTATACCTACCAGCAGGGCATTGCGCACCGCCAGTTCACGCCTGAGGACATCTTCCCCGCAGGCATCATGACCAAGGTCGTCATTTGACGCACCCTCTATTGTTGAAAGCAAACCCATCATGAGCGACAACATTCCCCTGTCTGGCGGCGCAATCGACGACGCCTTGATCAAAGACCTGGCCGCAGCCAGCCACGTCCTCGTCGCCCAAGGCGTGGTGGACGGCTTTGGCCATGTCTCTATGCGCCACCCGACTGCGCCGAACCGTTACCTGATGGCCCGCTCGGTCGCGCCCGCTCTCGTCACACCCGATGACATCATCGAATACGACCTGGACAGCCGCCCTTGCAATGCCAACGGGCGGGGCAGCTTTTTAGAGCGCTTCATCCACGGCGAGATTTACAAAGCGCGGCCCGATGTGATGTCAGTGATCCACAGCCACTCGCCCTCCGTCGTGCCGTTTGGCTTGGTCAACAAGCCGATGCAGGCCATGTTTCATAACGCGGCCTTCCTGGCCGAAGGCGCGCCGATCTTCGATATCCGCGAAAAATTTGGTGCCACCGACATGCTGGTGGGCAATGGCGACAAGGGTGTGGCGCTGGCCCAGGTGCTGGGGCGCAACCATGTGTGCCTGATGCGCGCACACGGCAGCGTGACCTGCGGGCCAACCCTGCAAACGGCGGTGTTTCGCGCTGTGTACACCGAGGTGAACGCTCGCATCCAGCACTGGGCCGTGGCCTTGAGTGAGGGCGAGCCCCTGGCCGCGCTGGACGCCGAAGAAGGCCGTTTGGCTGACGCGGTGAACCAAACCGCTGGCATGCGCGCCTGGGATTTGTGGCGCGCACAGGTGCGTGCAAAACTCAATTGGTAAACACTCAATCATTTAGCCAAACCGCTTCAAAGACAACACCATGACTGAATCCGAAACCATCAAGCAGCAACTCGTCGATTGCATCCGCATGCTGGAGCAATCCGACATCATTGACTACAACGGTCACGCCAGCATCCGCACCGAGCAGGGCATGTACATCAACATCGGCTCCTGCCAGCGCAGCGCACTCACCACGGCAGACATTTGCCACATCGACATGGAAGGCAACGTGCTGGAGGGCAATGGCAAGCCACCGCTCGAATTTCACCTGCACGCAGGCATCTACCGTGCACGCGCCGACGTGCAGGCCGTGGTGCACGCGCACCCCAAGTGGTCGACGTTTTTAACCATGACCGGCACCGACTACCTGCCCGTGTTCGCGCAGGGCTCACTGGTGTACCCCATGCCAGTGCTGGACTCGCCCAACTCCATCAACAACAAGGTGATGGCCGACCGCCTGGCCGCAACGCTGGGCGACCGCTCCGCCGCGTTGATGAAGTCACACGGTGGCGTGACGGTGGGCAAGACGATTGTTGAAGCCTTTGTGCTGGCCAACTACATGGAAGAAAACGCCTACCGCCAGTACATGGCGATGCAGATCGGCAAACCCTATGTGTTCACCGAGCATGAGATGACACAGTGCCGTGAAAAGCTGTGGAACGAGACGCTGTTCAAGCGGGCTTGGGATCACTTTTTGGCCAAGCTGTAAAGCGACCTGGGCCTTCTCTTCCTAATTGTCTGCAACGAAGCCAGTGGCCTTGACGATGCGTGCCCAGCGCTCGGTCTCTTGATTCATTTTGGTGAGAAATTTGTCGCCGCAGACGTCTTGAGTGACGCTCATGCTGGCGGCGGACATGCGGGCCTGGAAGTCGGGTGACGAGGCGATTTTTTGATGCGCTTCAGTCAGTCGTTTGGTGATTGCGGCCGGCAGGTTTTTGGGACCAGACAAGCCGAACCAAACTGTGGTGGTCAGTTGGGGCAGGCCCACTTCGGCAACGGTGGGGACATCGGGCAACTGCGGAGTACGTTGTTCAGCTGTGGTGGCATAGGCCACAAGTTTTCCAGCCTTGATATGGGGGCTCGCTGTGGCAATCTGCACGAAACCTAACGGGGCCACTCCACCGATCATGTCAGTGACCTGTTGCGGACTGCTCTTATAGGGCACATGTGTCATCTCGATCTTCTGGGCTTCGCTCAACTGATATCCCAGAAAGTGGGCGGGCGAGCCGGATGAGTAAGAGGAATAGGTCGGGGGAGTTTTCTGCGCCTTGAGCCACTGAGACAACTCATTGAAATTCTTGGCCCCTAGGCTGGGGTGACCAGCCAGTACCAACGCAGCCTCTACGCCCTGACATATCTGTGTGAAATCGGCACCTTTGTAGCTGGCCTTGTGATTTGCGTTGGGAGTGATGGTCATCATGCCAGCGGTGTTGACGAGCAAGGTATAGCCATCGGCGGGTGCTCGCAGGATGGTTTGGGCCGCGATCATGCCGCCAGCAGCTGGCATGTTCTCCACGATGACGGGTTGGCCCAGGGCCTTGGCCAAGTTGTCGGCCAGGGCCCGCGCGTAGACGTCCGGCGGCCCACCTGCTGTGGAGGGCGCGAGCAGCTTGATTGGCTTTTCTGGCCAGCTCTGGGCTTGCGCCCAGGGGGCCGCGATCATGAGCAGTCCCAAAATAAGGGTCGATTGTTTGAATGTTGGGATCATGGCGAGTCTCCTATTGAGTTGTCGTTCGGATGCGTTATCCAGGGCGGGGTAATTTGGAAAATGGCTTGGGCTTGCCTTCAACGCTGGGGCATGTCCTTGGCCGAATAACCCAGGCTGACGGCGGCATCTTCAGGGATGGCGGGCACACTCGCCTCCCAGGCTAGCCATGCGTCGCGCATGGTTTGGAGGCGTTGTGGGTGCCGCTGTGCCAGATTGGCGCGCTCTCGTGCATCCGTGGTGATGTCGAACAGGTATTCGTGTTCATCAACTTTCAGGTATTTCCAGTCGCCCTGACGCAGCGCGCGCTGCTCGCGATGGTTCATACGCCAGTAAAGCGGTCGTTCGAAGTGGTGGCCAGGGTCGTGCAGCACATTGCTGAGTGACACGCCGTCAATTGGGTAGTCTGGATGCGGCTGGCCACCACCGAGTTCCAGCAAAGTAGCCGACCAGTCCATGGTCATGCAGTGCTGCCGACTCGTTGATCCCGCCGGAATGATGGCGGGCCAGTGCGCGATCCAGGGCACACGGATACCGCCTTCGGTCAAGTCCATCTTGCCACCCACCAAAGGCCAGTTGTCGGAGAAGCGCTCGCCGCCGTTGTCGCTGGTAAAGACAATCAGTGTGTTGTCCAGTAAGCCTTGTTCACGCAGCGTTGTGACCAGATGACCGATGCCTTCGTCCATGTGGTGGATCATGCGACGGTAGCTGTTGACGTTGCCGCCATCCAGATGAAAGAGGTTGTTGGCCACGTCGGCTGCGATGTGCGCATCGTCGCGCGTCTCCCAGGGCCAGTGCGGTGCGGTGTAGTGCAGGCTCAAGAAAAAGGGCTTACCTTCTCTGGCCTGCGGGGTACTACGCTGCACATATTCCACGGCACGTTGTGACAGCACGTCGGTCAGGTAGCCGACCTCTTTGTGAGATTGCTCGCCAATATACAGGTCGTGATCCCCTTTGCCCGAGCAGTGAGTGAAGTAGTCCACCCCGCCAGCCATGATGCCGAAGAACTCGTCGTAGCCCGAGCGCAGCGGGCCGAAAGTTGGCGGGTAGCCGAGGTGCCATTTTCCGATCAGCGCAGTGGCATAGCCGGCATCGCGCAGCAGCGATGGCAGTGTGGGTAGGTTCGTGGGCAGGCCGAGCGTGGTGCTGCCTTTGCTCTTGCTGTTGATAGGCTCTTCCATGCCACCGCGCAGGCGATACTGATAGCGCATGGTCATTAGGGCGAAGCGTGTCGGGGAGCAGACAGGGGCATTGGCGTAGCCCTCGGTGAAGCGCAGGCCACCGGCTGCCAGCGCGTCAATGTGGGGCGAGACTGGGCCGAATTGAGATTCCCGCCCGCCATAGCAACCCAAGTCGGCGTAGCCGAGGTCGTCTGAAACGATGTAGATGATGTTGGGCTTCATGGGTTTTGCCTTGCTGTGTTTAGGGGACAGGGTGGATGGACTAAAGACTCTGCTCCACCAAGGTGCGCAATTCAGCTGTCACCTCGGGCTCAAGCCCAAACCACATCTTCCAAGCCAATGGGCCTTGGTGCAACAACATGCCCAAGCCGTTAACGGTCGGGTTGCCACGCGTACGCGCAGCCGCGAGGAAAGGCGTTTCTAACGGGATGTACACAATGTCCGCCGCCAATGCGCTGGTGGGCAGCTTGTCCAGCTGGATGTCCAAATCGGTTTGCCCCACCATGCCCTGGCTGGTCGTGTTGACCACCATGGCTGCGCCCTCAAGCAAGTCATTGCGCTGTGCCCAGGGGTAGGCCTTGATCGGTGCACCAAAATCAGCGGCCAGCGCTTCGGCGCGCTCCAAATTACGGTTGACCAAGCGAATCTCTTTGGCTCCCTCTTGCATTAGTCCGTAGCACACCGCGCGTGAGCCACCGCCCGCGCCTATCACCACAATCGGTCCCGAATCGGCGCGCCAATTCGGCTGTGCCTCACGCACATTGCGGATAAAGCCGGGAGCGTCATTGTTGCTGCCTAAGAGCGTGCCGTCAGCCCGCACCGTCACGCAACTGATAGCCCCAATCAGGCGCGCCGACTCGGTCACCTCGTCCACGATGGCCATGGCCGCTTGCTTGTGCGGAATGGTGAGGTTGCAACCTGAAAACCCCAGCGGTTGCAGAGCTCGCAGCGCTGCCGCCAGCCCATCAGGTTTGATCGCCAGTGGCACATAAGTACCCGCCATGCCTTGCTGCTTGAGCCAGTAGTTGTGCAACATGGGCGAGCGCGAATGCATGATCGGCATGCCCATCACGCCAGCGAGGTAAAAACGGTCAGGGTGGGTCATGGGAGTCTTTAAGTTGGATGTTTTAAGAGGCGTGAATGGTAGCAAAGGCCTTGGGCGAAGTGTGGGTCACTTCCACGCAAAAGCAGGTTGCTCAAAATGCGCGACACGCGTTGCGCGGCCTGCGATACAGACTTCACGGAACTGGTAGAGCACGGCGGCGGTGGGGGCGGCGATCCAGTGCTCGCCGACGGGCATGCGCAGCACGGGCAGGGGGCTGTGGTCTTCTTGGACGAATTGGGGTGCGTCCGCGCGCATGAACTCGGTGATGGGGATGCGGTGGATGCCAGCCACCTCCGCTGGGTTGGCTTTAAGTTGGCGCGCCGCACCGGCCCACACAACGATCGGGGTGATGATGAAGCCCGAGCGGGTGATGAAATCATCGAGCCGACCCATCACGGCGCTGGCGTCCAGCTTCAAGCCCACCTCTTCATCCAACTCACGCAGCGCCGCTTGCTCAGGCGTCTCACCTGCGTCAATGCGCCCACCCGGCAGCGCCCACTGGCCCGCGTGTTTGCGCAGGTGCAGGGAGCGGCGCGTGAGCAGCAGGGCGGCTTGCGTGTGCCAGTTGGCGTGGGTAGGCAAGCCCGGCAGATCGGCACCATGGCCTCCGTCGATGATGGCCACCGCTACGGCGGCTGCGTGGTTTTGGGCTTGCGCGGTGGATTGAACGCTGAAAGTTTGCAGGCTTTGCTGAATCAGCAACTTAAGTTGTTCATCGCGTTGCATGGTGCAGGCCTTTGTGTTCGTTTGATCCGTTCGAGCTGAGCTTGTCGAAGCCCATCTACCCTTCGACAAGCTCAGGGCGAACGGAGACAGACCCCATCACCAGCTATTGCGCAATTCCCGCAGCTTGGTGAACACGGTCTTAGCGTCGGGCTGTGCGGGCAGGTCGGGGAAGCGCTCGCGGAGTTGAGTGATCAGCGCCGGGTTGCTCAGGCGCATGAAGGCGTTGAACTCTTTTTCTTGCCCCAAGGTGGTGACGATGGAGGTGGCCGGGTCGTGGCCCGTCACGCTCGGCAGCAGGGCTTGCGCTGCTGTGTTGCCGGGTTCGCGGTCTAGGGTGAACTTGAGGTTGTTCTCGATGTAGTCGTGGCCGGGGTAAACGAGCGTGTTGTCCGGCAGGCGGGCGAGTTGCTCGGCAAAGGTGGCGTACATGGCGTTCACATCGCCACCATTGTGCACATTGCCTGCGCCTGCGTTGAACAGCGTGTCGCCCGAGAACAACGCGGGTTGGTCGGTGTGGGAGCGCAGGCAGATGTGGCACATCGTGTGGCCGGGGGTGTCTAGGCACTCCAGTTCCACGCTCTTGCCGACCTTGATGATGTCACCGGCTTGCACCCCCCGATCCACCCCGGCGATTTTGCCGCCCGCCTTGTAGTGGGCGATCAGCTTGGCGCCGGTGGCGGCAATCACCTGCGCGTTGCCGCCGGTGTGGTCATGGTGCTCATGGGTGTTGAGCACCTGGGTGATTTGCCAACCGCGCACCTTGGCGGTGGCCAAGGTTTTTTCGTGGTCCAGCGGGTCGATGGCCAAGGCCTCGCCCGTTTCCGGGCAAGCCACGAGGTAGTTGAAGTTGCGGTAGGCGTTGCCCGTCCAGATGCGTTCGACGATCATTAAAACTCGACCATCTGGCCTTCGGTGATCGGCACCACGCGGGTGCTGCTGCCTTTCATAGCCTCAGCAAACTCGGCGTAAGTGCCTTTGGTCAGCGGGTTAGAGCCGTAATGCATGGCGATCACGCTCTTGGACTTGACCCAGGTGCGCATGGCAAAGGCCGCGTCGGCCGGGTCCATGGTGAAGTTGCCGCCAATCGGGATCAGCACCAGATCAGGCTTGTAGTGCTCGCTGATGAACTGCATGTCGCCAAACAGGCCGGTGTCGCCCATGTGCCAGATCTTGAAGCCGTTCTCCAGCTGGATGATGTAGCCCATGGCTTCACCGGCGGGGTGCGATTCAAGCTTTTCGGTGGCGGGGTTCTTCCACACGTACAGATTGGAGTGTTCGGCTTTGACGGCGGTGACTTTGATGCCCGGCAGCGGCAGCACGTGGCCGGTTTTGTTGAAGCGGTGCGTCAACTCATTGGGCAGCACGCCCAGCGTGACCAGCGGCGTCACCATGTCGGCGGGGCCGTAGAGCTTGGTGTTGTTGAGCTTGGCAATGGCGGGTGCGTCGCCAATGTGGTCCACGTGAGCGTGCGTGACCAGCAGCAAATCCACCTTGCCCAGGGCCGATAAGTCGGTTTTGTACGGGGCAGGGGTCTTGGGGCCACCTGAGAGCCAAGGGTCAATCACGATGACTTTGCCGCCAGGGGTCTTGATGCGCCATGACGCTTGGCCCAGCCAGAGCATCTCGGTCTTGCCGGTGGCGGCAGTTGCCGCAGGGGCCGTTTGCGCTTGGGCGGTGGGGTTGGTCAGCAGCAGGGTGGCCAGCGCCACAGCGCTGTGGAGTTTGAGCAGGCGGGAGAGTTTCATGGTGGGTTCCTTGAGTGGTGAAGGGACGTGACGGTTCGTAAAGCAACAAGCATCTTAGTGCGAATCGCCAGAAATAAAATCAGGGTTTGCCTCAGGCTTGTGCTTGGTGTGTGCTCGGTGTGAGGTGCTCCAGGCGCTACCATCGTGCGCTTGGCCTGTTACCCGCCTTACCGTTCGACTTTGATTGCCCTTGTGAACCACCCTGTCCTGTCCGCGTTGATCCCCGTTGTCTTGCTGATTGCTATAGGTTTTATAGCTGGATACGCCAGATGGCTAAGGTCTGAATCGATAAAAGATCTCTCCAACTTGGTATTTTTGGTGCTCACACCGGCCTTGATGTTTCGCACCATGAGCACGGTGCACCTGGAGCAGTTGGACTTCAAGCCCGTGGCGGCTTACTTTCTGGCGGCGCTGGTGATGTACGCGCTGGTGTTGCTGACCCAGGGCCTGAGCCGTCGCTCGGCGGTCTTGGCCATGGCCAGCACGTTCAGCAACTCGGTGATGATCGGCGTGCCGCTGGTCGGCCTGGCCTACGGTGCGCCGGGGCTGGTGATTGTGTTCACGCTGCTCTCACTGCATTCGATGGTGATGTTGACGGCGGGCACACTGGTGCTGGAGCTTGCGGTGGCGCGCGAAATGGCCAGTGCGGCATCGCACTCAATGGCGGGCGATGAGGCGCAAGCGCGCCGCCCTATCCTGCGCACCGTGCTGGTGGCCCTGCGCAATTCGATCATCCACCCCGTGGCCATACCGGTCATCGCAGGCCTGCTGTTTGCGCAAACCGGTTGGGCCGTGCCTGAGGTGGTGGACAAGCCCTTGCAGTGGCTGGGTCAGGCCTTCGGCCCCATGGCGCTGATGCTGGTAGGGGTCACGCTGTCCAGCACGGCGGTGGGCTCGCATTTGCGTGACGCGGTGGCGGTCACATTGGTTAAAACTTTGATCTACCCACTGACCGTCTGGTTGATCGCCACGCTGCTGGGTTTAAGTGGCTTGCCCTTGGTGGTGATTGTGGTGATAGCGGGTTTGCCGATTGGTGCGAATGTGTTCCTCTTCTCACAGCGCTACAAGGTGGCGCAAGAGCTGGTGACGGCCAGTGTGGTGGTGTCTACGGCGCTGGCGATGGTGACTGTGCCCTTGGTGATGGTGTTGGTGGGGAGTTTGTAGGTTCTGCTCTTGTCGTTTCGGTTTTGCTTTTGTAGCTTCGCCACTCGGGCTGGGTGGGCACGGCTGGTCAACGGTGGGGCTCGTTCCGCGTGGCACGCTCGCGCAGGACATGTTGTAGCGCGCTGCCATGTTGTCGTAATTACTGTTTGAGCACGGAAAATTTTGCAGCACGCGCGAATGGCCACGCAGCCCGACCCCACGCATTGACCTGCCTTGGCCGAGGTGTGGACGTTCGGAGGATGGGAAGTCAAAACAGCCGAACTGCAAACCGCCAACAGCAGGCTACACGCCACTGAGCGAAAGGCTGTTTTCAAACCAAGCTCGCAGACGTAACGAGTGGCTGGGGAGGGGCGTAGCGGCCATTCGCGCGTGCCACAAAATTTCGACCACTCAATCGGTCGTTACGCCAGCGCTGTTCAAACACTACAAGACATCCTGCGCGAGCGTGCCGCGAAGAACAGCCACGGACACTCGGTGCGTTCGCCCACCAAGCTCACATGGCGAAGCTACAAAACAAACGACGAAGCTACAAGACAAAGACAAAAATCTATGGCGCCAACCGCTCCCGCACCCACCCCACCGCCCCATCCGGCGAGTAACGCAGACGGTCATGCAAACGACTCTTGCGCCCCTGCCAAAACTCCCACCCATCAGGCTTGAGGCGGTAGCCACCCCAGTGCGGCGGACGCGGTGGTTGCAACAGAAATTGCGCGGCATAGCGGGCGGCGTTGGCCACCAAAACGCCTCGGTTGGCTATCACCTGGCTTTGCGGGCTGGCCCAGGCACCGATGCGTGAATCGAGCGGGCGACTGTTGAAGTAGGTGTCGCTCTCGGCGTTGCTGATCTTCTCCACCACGCCTTCGATGCGCACCACCCGCTCCAACTCCACCCAATGAAACTGGATCGCAGCGAAGGGATTGCCCGCCAGTTGGCGGCCTTTGCGGCTCTCGTAGTTCGTGAACCAGACTATGCCGCGCTCGTCATAGCCCTTGATCAGCACCACGCGAGTGGAGGGGCGCAGGTTGCTGCCCACCGTGGCCAGTGTCATGGCATTAGGCTCGGGGAGTTCGGCGGCGATGGCTTCGTGTAGCCATTGGTCGAACTGCTGCAGCGGATCCGTTTGCGAGGCGGTCTCGTTGAGTTCGGCCCGTTCGTAGCTTTTGCGCAGGTCAGAAATTTTCGTCATACTCGCAGTATAGAAAATCAATCATCGAGACAGGAAACAAACATGGAAAGTTTAGACCTTCGGGTATTGGGCGACGCACTCGCGTGGAAGCAATCGGGCCACAAAGTCACCCTGGTGACGGTGGTGCAAACCTGGGGCAGCGCACCGCGCCCGCCTGGGGCCATGCTGGCTGTGCGGGACGACGGCTTGGTCAGCGGATCTGTCTCAGGCGGCTGTGTGGAGGATGATCTGATCGCCCGCACCAAAGCCTCTTTCAAAACAACCGCACTGGATGAGGCGGACAAGCTGCCTTCGATGATTGCCTACGGCGTGAGTCAAGAAGAAGCCGCCCGCTTTGGTCTACCCTGTGGCGGCTCGCTACGTCTTGTGCAAGAGCCTTTGCAAGACACGGCTTGGGTCGCTGACTTACTGGCGCGAACGGCCGCGCATCAACTCGTGCGTCGCACCCTGCACCTAAGCACGGGCCAAGTTGAGTTGGCTGACGCCGAGCGCGGAGAGCAAATGCAGTTTGATGGCACCACCCTGTCCAGCGTGTTTGGCCCGAAGTGGCGCTTGCTGTTGATTGGGGCGGGCCAACTCTCGCAAGCCGTGGCGCACATGGCGGCTCTGCTGGACTTTGAGGTGCTGGTGTGCGACCCGCGTGAAGAGTACGCACACGGCCTGGGCTTGGTGGGTGTGCAACGTGTTTTGGGCATGCCTGATGATGTGGTGCGCGAACTGGTGCCCGACGCCCACACGGCCATCGTCGCGCTCACACACGACCCCAAGCTGGACGATATGGCGTTGATGGAGGCGCTGAAATCCGCCGCCTTTTATGTCGGCGCACTGGGCTCGCAACGCAACCAGGGCGTGCGCAAGCAGCGTCTGGCCGAACACTTTGATTTGAGCGCCGATGAACTCGCGCGCCTGCACGGACCGGTGGGCTTGGCGCTGGGGGCCAAAACGCCAGCTGAGATCGCCGTGTCCATCGTGGCGGAGATCGTGCAGGTCAAAAATGCGGTGAATCCGTCCGTCAAATCAGCGCCGGGTTGTGTCGTCGCTTGAGTTGAAGGAAACGGCGCTTGACGGGGCGCTTGCGGGTGCGTTGCCGGTCGTCATCGTGCTGGCCTCAGGGCGCGGCGAGCGCTTCCTCGCATCGGGCGGCAGCACGCACAAACTTTATGCCTTGCTCGGTGACAAAACCGTGCTGCAACATACGCTAGACGCCGTACGCGCCAGTGGCTTGCCTTGGCATCTGGAAGACGCAGGCCACCCCGGTATGGGCGACTCGATTGCGGCGGCAGTGCAGGCCACGGCAGACGCCTCCGGCTGGTTGATTCTCCCAGCTGACTTACCCTTGATTCGCCCTGAAACCTTGCGCCAGGTGGCCCTGGCTGACCCGGCGCATGCGGTGGTTGTGCCCGTGTATGAGGGGCAAGGTCAAAGGCTACGCGGCCACCCGGTTCGGTTTATGAAAACCTGCGGGCCCCAACTCATGCAACTCCAAGGCCCCAAAGGTGCGGCCCTGGTCATGCAAGCCCATGCCGTCGTGGAGATCACTGTCACCGACATAGGTTGCGTCACTGACATCGACACCCTTGCCGACTTGCAGCGGGCGCAAGCCCTGCTCAGCCAGTGGCATCAACCGCCCACTCAATAACCGCTGCTGCTGGCCGGTGCCCGTTGCACTGGCAGGCTGATCACCGCACAGGCCAGTCGTGGCCCGGCGTTGCCCGTGGGCTGGGTGGTGTAGTCGTCCGGATCTCGGTGCACGATAAGGCCACGGCCCACCACATTGGCAGCCCCCGTGCCCACTGCGATGCTGCTGGATTCAAAGTTGAATCGTGCCGTGCCGTTGGCATCGGCTTTCAGGCTGGGCAAGTCGCCTACATGGTGCATGGCTTGGTGGTGAGCTCCGTGCGAAGCGCCCATAGGGTTGAAGTGGCCACCTGTGCTCATGCCGTCTCCACTGGAGCAATCGCCCTTGTCATGCACGTGAAAGCCGTGCTCCGCATTGGGCTTGAGCCCGCGGATTTCGCCAGTCACCATGACCTTGTCGCCGCTCTGGGCGAAGGTGACGCTGCCACTGGTGGTGTTGCCGCGCGTGGGCTGGAGTTGGGCTGTCGCTTGGGGGCCGCTGGGTGAAAAGGCGCAGGCCGATAACACAAGGGCCAATGCGAGCGGGGTGAGGACGTAGGTCATGGATATCTCCTAAGTGGTGTCATGAGACTTTAGACTAGTGCGATGGAAGTTACAAGCCAACCACGGTTATTGAGTCAGACAACCGGACTCAGAAATCGCGCTGGATCAGCTCGATCTTGTAGCCATCCGGGTCAGTGACGAAGGCGATGACGGTGTCGCCGCCCTTCACGGGGCCGGGCTCACGGGTGATGTTGCCGCCGCCAGCGCGAATCTTGTCGCAGGTGGCGTAGATGTCGGTCACGCCCAGGGCGATGTGGCCGTAGGCGGTGCCCATTTCATAAGCATCCACGCCGTAGTTGTAGGTCAACTCAATCTCGGCCTGCTCTGGGTTACTGCCGTAGCCAACAAAAGCGAGTGAGTACTTTTGATCGGGCCGATCAGTTGTGCGCAGAAGGCGCATGCCCATGACTTGGGTGTAGAAATCAATCGCGCGTTGCAGGTGGCCGACGCGCAGCATGGTGTGCAGAAAGATCATGATTTTCTCGTGTGAAGTTGGGGAGATCAAAAACAAGACAGGTCGTGGTGGCGTGCGCGTACAGCGTGCCGTCGGGCCCGACCAGCCGCGCCTCGGCCGTGGCCAACTGGCGACCGCAGTGGATGACCTTACCCTCGGCCCGCACGCGGGTGACCTTGGGGGTGAGGGCCTTGACCAGATTCACGTTCAATTGCGTGGTGGTGTAGCCGCGCCCCGAGGGCATCAGGGTGTGCACGGCACAGCCTAGGGCCGAGTCCAGCAGGGTGGCAAACCAGCCGCCGTGCACGGTGCCCAAGGGGTTGCCGTGTTGCAGGCCGGGTGTGCCTTGAAACACGGCTTCGCCTGCCGCCACACGGATCAGCAGAAAATCAAGCGTGTCGAAAATGGGGGCATAGGGTAGTTCGCCCTGGAGCATGGCTTGCAGGGTTTGCAAACCGTTTTTGCTGCCGATTTGAGCCAACGTAGAAACGCCAGCGCCCGGACCTGCGTCCTGACGCTGGCGTGCCAGCGATTCATCGGCCAGCCACTGGTCCAGGGTTGTGGAGTGAGTGGCGGGTGTCATGGTGTCATCTTAGCGGTTGAAAGAGCCGCCGCGCGAACCACCACCACCACCGTAGCCGCCACCGCCGCCAGAGCCACCTCCGTAGCCCCCGCCGCCGCCGCCACTGCGACCGCGATTGCCACCACCAAAACCACCACCACCCCGGCGAGCACCGCGCTCGGCCATCATGTCAACGCTGGTGCGCATCGGGTCGGGTTGACCCTGAGCGGCACGAGGGGCGCTTTGGCGTGGCTCGGATTGGTAGCCGGACGCAGATGAGCGCGGCTGGCCTTGGCTGAAGCCTTGACCGCGACCTTCTTGCGAAGGGCGGGGGCCTTGGCTGCGGGCGGCAGGTTGACCACCGTATCCATTGCCATTGCCGTTACCAAAGCCGTTACCGTTGCTAGGGCGAGCTTGACCCGCTGGCTTGCGCGGTGCGTTGCCGCCTCGGCCACCACCGCCGCCGCCACCGCCTCCAGGGCGTCCACCACGGTCACCCTGGCTGGCGCGGCTTTCGCTCACGCGTTGCATCATTTCGCTGCGGGCTGCTTTGGCTGCTGCCTGCATCACGTCGCGGCTGGGGGGCTTGCCTGCGCCGCCCCATATGGTCTGGCGGCCCATGGCAATGGGTTCGCCTTTTTCACCGGGCTCGGGGCCAAAACCTTCCACCATGACCACTTCAATTTTTTGCTTGGTGAAGCGCTCGATGTCTTGCATAAAGCCTTCTTCGTCCATGCACACCAAATTGACGGCAGCGCCGTCTGCACCGGCGCGACCGGTGCGGCCAATGCGGTGCACATAGTCTTCGCTGACGTTGGGGATTTCGTAGTTCACCACGTGCGGCAGGTCGTCAATGTCAATGCCGCGTGCGGCAATGTCAGTGGCCACCAGAGCGCGGATGTCGCCGCTCTTGAAGCCAGCCAGGGCTTGCGTGCGGGCCGCCTGGCTCTTGTTGCCGTGCAGGGCCATGGCTTCGATGCCGTTCTTGGTCAAGAACTCGGCCACATTGTTAGCGCCAAATTTGGTGCGGGTGAACACCAACACCTGACTCCAGTTGTGCTCGTTGATGATGTGGGCCAACAGGGCTTTCTTCTTGCCACGGCCGACTGGGTGAATGGTCTGCGTGATGCGCTGCACTGTGGTGTTGCGCGGTGTGACCTGCACACTTTGCGGGTTCTTCAGCAGGTTGTTGGCCAGGTCACGAATCTCGTCGCTGAAGGTGGCGGAGAACAGCAGGCTTTGCTTGTCTTTGGGCACCACGGCCAACACTTTCTTCACGTCATGGATGAAGCCCATGTCCAGCATGCGGTCGGCCTCGTCCAGCACCAGCATCTGCACTTGACCCAAGTCCAGCACGCCTTGTTGCAGCAGATCCAGCAAGCGACCGGGTGTGGCCACCAAAATGTCCACGCCTTTTTTGACCTTGGAGATTTGCGGGTTCATGCCGACACCGCCAAAAATCACGGTGGAGGTGAGTTGCAGGTACTGGCCGTAGGTGCGCACGGACTCTTCCACCTGCGCGGCGAGTTCGCGCGTGGGGGTGAGTACCAAGGCGCGGATGCCGGTGCCGCCAAATTTGTTTTGGGCGCTGCGGCTCATGCTCAGCTTGTGCAGCATGGGCAAGACAAAGGCGGCGGTTTTGCCGGTGCCGGTTTGTGCACCACCGAGCAGGTCATGGCCTTCAAGCACCACAGGAATAGCCTGGGCCTGGATGGCGGTGGGGGTTTCGTAGCCTTGCTCGCGCACGGCTTTAAGGATGGCCGGAGCCAGGTTCAATTCGTCAAAGTTCATAAAAAGGCGCTCGTCCTGAGCGCTGGGATATCGGCCTGTTCAGATGCAATAGCAACTGGCCAGTTAAAGGCTGATAGGGTTCAAAAGTGGGGCGAGATCTGTAAAAGCTGCCCCCAGCAAGGTGCTGATGTCGCGGGCAACTGGAGTGCCGCAACGAGAGAGATTGTCGCATGCTTTGCCAAAATCGCAAAAAATTGCATTGAAGAGGATTTTTTCGTAACCGTTACGCACCGCGGTAACAAGGTGTTTCGCTGATGGTTTATTTGACATGGCTCGCATCAAAATCAGCCATCGGTCGGTAGTTCCCGGCCTTGAAAGCCCCATTGGATGACGCGTTTTCTCAATCGACGAATTGGCCTGTCTGACGAACAGGCCGTTGCGCGTCCCACGCTGCATGATTGCATTGAAGCGGTGCTGTCGCAATCCGAAAGCATGATGGATGACGTGATCATGGGGCTAGAGACCTTGGTCAGCCAAACGCGACCCAAGGTAGCGCAGATCAACCAGCGAGTGACCAGCAAAACAGCTGTTGAGCAACTCAGACATAAGTCCTCCCAAGCCAATGTTTTGTTTAGCAAAGTGTTGCGAGAAGCCATCTATCACACGGGTGCACAGGAATCAGTCCGTCCGGACATCATGCGCTTTGATGACTTCCAACTGCTGGACGAAGCGCAAATTGACGCCAACATCGAGTACGCCATGGCTCAACAAGAAATAGCGCTCGCGGTGGACGATGTGCTGCAGCCGCTGGACGCGCTCATCAGCAGCTTGATGGGCTGGGCCAGCGTACGCGCCCAACTCAACCCTCTGCGACCCGAGATGTTTGCTCGTGCTCTGCGTGAAACTCTGATGCGCCATGTGGCGAGCGAAGAAGAGCGTTCGGGCATGGTCACACCAGCAGCAGGCTATTTGGGTGTGAGTTTGCGCCAGCTTTACATGGAGTTGACCGATTGGCTGCGCTCGCAGGGTATAGAGCCTGCCATGACTTCGACCAGTGCAGCCGGGGGTATGGCCGCAGCGCGCGGGAAACCATCAGAAAGCACGGTGAGCCGCACTTTGCTAACGTTGGACAAGCTGCGTCGTCTTTTGTCCGGTGAGCTAGACAGCGACGAGCAAGATGTGGATCAGGATTTTCAAAACACAGTCCCATTTTCCATGGTGGCACTGGAAGATATGCGCATGGTGGAGCCCTTGATGAAGCGCTTACATGCCCGTGCTGATCAAGACGCCGAGCAAAGTCGAAATCTTGCCAGGAGGCCCGCTTCGACATCATCGAGTGACACCAACCCCAGCAAGAAGCTGGGCAAGCAATTGGGTGAAGAAGTGGTGCGATTGATGCTTGACAACTTAGTGCAAGACCATCGCCTTTTGGCCCAGGTTCGTGATCAGATCAGAGCGCTGGAGCCCGTGTTTATTGCGCTGTCGCAATCCGATCCGCGTTTTTTCAACGAGCGCAAACACCCAGCACGACTGTTACTTGACAGGCTAACTCAGCGCAGCCTGGGCTATGCCAGCGAGAGCGATCCTGGTTTCCCGATTTTCATCCACTCAGTGGCGCAAGCGGTTGAAGCCTTGTTGGGGCAAAGGGGGGGCGTAGCCCCTTTTCCGGAGGTTCTCAACACACTCCAGGCCCAGTGGGATCGCGCCGATTTGACGCAGCGCGTCAAGCAAGAAGAGGCAGCCAAGGCCTTACTGCATGCTGAGCAGCGTAATTTGCTTGCACAACGTCTAGCCACAGATTTTCAAGATCGCACTAAAGGTACTCGCGTGACTGAGGGTGTTAATGCCTTCCTGTGTGGCCCTTGGGCGCAGGTGGTTGCTGAGTCCCAGCTTAGTGGGTCAAATGGGCACTCTGACGGCGATGGCTATCTAGCTCTGGTGGACGATTTGATCTGGAGCGTCCAACGCCGTCTGGCACGGCGCAACCGCGCCCGACTAGTGAAAATGGTGCCGGACATGCTAGGCAAGCTTCGCGAAGGTCTGCAACGTATTCAGTATCCGCCCGTGCGCACCGCTGTGTTTTTTGATGAGCTGATTCGCCTTCATGAGCGAGCGCTTGACCCGCCACGCGTTAAGACCCCTGTTGCAACGAGCGAACCGCACAAAGTGATTGATCTAGGGCCGGACTTTGTGGTGAGTGGTAAAAAAAGCCAGCTTGATATGGACGAGTTACACGAGTTGGAGGTGTTTTGGGTGGGTCAAGACGAGGCAACGGATGCGGGTTACTTGGCTGAAGACTCGGTCTTGTTGTCCGACGAGGCGCACGCATTGATGAGCGATGGCAATGCTGCCCCCCTCAAGTGGAACGCCGATGACCTCGTGATTGGCTCTTGGGTGGAGTTGCATCTAAAAGAGAAATGGATACGCGTGCAACTAACCTGGGCCAGCCCGCACCGCAGCCTTTTTATGTTTGTGTCGGGCAGGGGCACGGCACACTCCATGTCGCAGCGCACCATGGAGCGCCTGCGCAGTCGTGACTTGATGCGGGTGGTGAGTGACGTGCCGGTGGTGGATAAGGCCCTGAACGATGTGGCCCAAACAGCTTTGCGCAATGACCGAGAGCAGTCTTTGAGCCGCTTCTGACCGCTACAAATTGCTTCTAACCGACAGGTTGCGCGGACGCCTGAGGCCGGGGCGCGGATAATACGCGGTTTCCCCTGAACACATACTGGTATATCGAATGGCTCAATACGTCTTCTCCATGAACCGGCTCGGCAAGATCGTGCCGCCCAAGCGCTACATCCTCAAAGATATCTCTTTGAGCTTCTTCCCCGGCGCCAAAATCGGCGTGCTCGGCACCAACGGCTCGGGCAAATCCACCCTGCTCAAAATCATGGCCGGGGTTGACAAAGAATTTGAAGGCGAGGCCATTCCCATGTCCGGCCTGAACATCGGCTACTTGCCCCAAGAGCCCCAGCTCAACCCCGATGAAACCGTGCGCGAAGCGGTTGAAGGCGGCATGGGTGAAAGCAAGGCCGCACAGGCGCGCCTGGAAGAGGTGTACGCCGCTTATGCCGAAGAAGACGCCGACTTTGACGCACTGGCCGCCGAGCAGGCCAAGCTAGAAGCCATCATTGCCACCTCAGGTGATGGCGGCGAGCATCAATTGGAAATTGCCGCCGATGCGCTGCGCCTGCCCCCGTGGGATGCGAAGATTGGCCTGCTGTCTGGCGGTGAAAAGCGTCGCGTCGCCCTGTGCCGCCTGCTGCTGAGCAAGCCTGAAATGCTGTTGCTCGATGAGCCCACCAACCACTTGGACGCCGAGTCGGTGGATTGGCTGGAGCAGTTCCTCCAGCGCTACTCCGGCACTGTGGTCGCCATCACGCACGACCGTTACTTTTTGGACAACGCCGCCGAGTGGATTTTGGAGATGGACCGTGGCTCCGGCATTCCCTACAAGGGCAACTACTCCAGCTGGCTGGAGCAAAAACAAGAGCGCTTGTCGCAAGAGCAAAAAGGCGAAGAGTCTCGCGCCAAGGCTTTGAAGAAAGAGCTGGAATGGTCACGCCAGAACCCCAAAGCGCGCCAAGCCAAGAGCAAGGCCCGACTGGCCCGCTTTGAAGAACTGTCTGACTTTGAATACCAAAAACGCAACGAGACGAACGAGATTTTCATCCCCGTGGCCGACCGCCTGGGCAATGAAGTCATTGAGTTCACCAACGTCAGCAAGTCATTCGGCGACCGCCTGCTGATTGATAACCTCAGCTTCAAAATCCCCGCCGGTGCCATTGTCGGCATCATCGGGCCGAACGGCGCCGGTAAATCCACATTGTTCAAGCTCATCGCGGGCAAGGAACAACCTGACAGCGGTGAAGTCAAAATTGGCTCCACCGTCAAGATGGCCTTTGTTGATCAACACCGCGACGATTTGGCCAATGAGAAAACCGTGTGGGAAGATGTCTCGGGCGGTCTGGACATCCTCAACGTGGGCAAGTTCCAAATGGCCAGCCGCGCCTATTGCGGGCGCTTCAACTTCAACGGCGGCGACCAGCAAAAGCGCGTGGGCACATTGTCCGGCGGTGAGCGTGGCCGCTTGCACTTGGCCAAGACCCTGATTGCGGGCGGCAATGTGCTGATGCTCGACGAGCCGTCCAATGACCTGGACGTGGAAACCCTGCGTGCGCTGGAAGACGCGCTGCTGGAGTTTGCCGGCAGCATCATGGTCATCAGCCACGATCGCTGGTTCCTCGACCGCATCGCCACCCACATCCTGGCCGCCGAAGGCGACAGCCAGTGGACTTTCTTCAACGGCAACTACCAAGAGTACGAAGCCGACAAGAAGAAGCGCCTGGGTGAAGAGGGTGCCAAGCCGCACCGCATGCGCTTTAAGGCGTTGAAGTAAATAAAGCGGGTTTGCTGCGAATACCGTTCGGGCTGAGCTTGTCGAAGCCTTGTGGCCCTTCGACGGGCTCAGGGCGAACGGGGTTGCGGATCAGGTTCAGTTTCTGAGTAATTTCTGTCTGACCATTTCAATGTGATTGCGCAACGAGTAAAGCTCGTCCGCATACGACAGCGGCACGTTGACCTTCTCCACCCGTGACTCCAATCGATTCAAGGAGTCGAGCAAATCCTGACTCGGCTCAGCCGGCTCGCTCTCCAGCCGGTTCTCAATCTCGCGCAACTGCCCGTACCAGCGAAACACCCGCGAGCGAATCCTGAACTCATACAAGGGAGGCAGAATCCGGCTTAACGGCAACAAGATCGCCACGATGATCCCCAGCGCCAACCACATGCGCTCCAACAGGTTGGCCAACAAGAACGGTAAGTAGCGTTGCAGCAGCGGCACACCCTGGCGCACGGTGCGCTCGGCCTCCTTGGCCAGTGGAAACTCGTTGTTGGCCAAGTTCGGGTACTCATGCGCCCGGTTGAACCAGCCCGCTTTGCTGTGCAGTTTGAGCGATGCTTGTGAGAAAAGCTGCAACAGAGCCGGGTGCACACCGTCGCGTGCAAGCAGCGTAGCGGTGGTGGCAATCAGCCGCACGTCTTGTACCGGCACGTTGGCGGACAGATCCACCACGCCCTGCGGCAGGGTCACCGGACTCAGAAAAGAAAATCGCCGTGCATAAGCTTCATTTTGAGCAAAGTTCATCAGCTTCACACCCGGCGTTTGCAGCAACATTTGCACCATCAAAGATTCAGGAGCCGATGCAAATACCACCGCATCCAGTTCTCCATTAAGAAACGCCACAGTGCCCGGGGTCTGCCCCAGTTGCGATAGTTTGAGCGTCTTGGGATCAATGCGGTTGGCTTCAAACAGCTTGTCCATCAAACCGGGAATGCCGCTGCCCTCGGTCCCCACGTTGACGCGCAAGCCCTTCAGGTCTGCAAGTGAATTCAGTACGCCCGTTGCGGTTTTTTTGTGGGCTGCCTGCTCGCGGTAAAACAACCAGACCGGCTCCAAAAACAGGCTGCCCAAGGATTCAAGTTCGTTCTCTTGATCGATAAGCAATTCGTTGCTACCGCCTTTCACAAACGCCAAGTCCGCAGTCTCCCCGCGCAGCATCTCCAGGTTCTGCGTGGAGCCCTCGGTGGTGATGAGCTTGACTTCAATGCCGTTGCGCGCCAACTCAGCGGCATAGCGTTTGCCAAATTCGGCATAAGCACTTTGAGCCGGACCCGTAGCCAGTGTCACTTGCTTGGGCGGCGTCGGGTTCAGCCACCAGTAGGCCAGCCAAAGCAACAATACAGCAAGCAATACAAACGGCCCTGCCGAGACCAGCAGGTCACGTAGGGAGAGTAGGGTGTAGCGGATGGCTTTGGTCATGGGGGAGTGGTTTCAGACTTCCGGCGCAAACATCGTTTGCAGCGTGGACAAGGTGCGTTTGAGCGTTGCGCCATGCACCGCTCCTTCGCGGCGTACCAGGCGCGACTTGTCCAGCGTGCGAATTTGGTCTAGCAAGATCAGCCCCGTTTTGCCTTTGAAGGTCAAGGGCACACGAAACGCGGCGGGGCGCGAGCCGGTGGTCATCGGGGCTACGATCACGGTGCGTAAATGGTTCAACATTTCAGGTGGAGAGATCAGCACGCAAGGCCGTGTTTTTTGAATCTCGCTGCTCACGGTGGGGTCAAGCTGTGCCAGCCACACCTCGCCTGTGGCCAGTTGCGTGGGCGCTAACATTGCAGCGTGGCGTCGTCAGCGTTGCCAAATTCGGGCCACACCAAGGCGTCGTCCTGATCCTGCGCCACCCGCTGGCTGTCCGCAGCCCAACCCCGGCGGGGGTTGAGCGTCAAAGGACGAATTTCAATCACCCCATTGATGACCTGTAAATCAGCCGCATCAAGCAAACCAGTCTGCTCCAATATGGGCTTGGGAATGAGAACCCCCTTGGAGTTCCCCATTGTGCGAATGGCAACGCGCATGGTTTTTACCTCGCTTGATAAATAAGCACAATGTTAGCACTTGTTGGATATTGGCGAGAAAGTTCGTTGTCACTCTTTGGCATTAGAGATCACGAAAAGTCGCGCAGCACGTCGTCTTCTGTCGTCTACCCCGGGGCGGCGTCGGATCCAATCAAGTTTTTGTCATTGCGACCGCAGGCCAGTGTTGCCCGTCGATGGTCACCCCCCGCGCAGCCCACACCGCATTCACCACCGCCCGTGCCGTCACCTCAGCAGCCATCGTCGCCAGCAGCAGAGGGTTGGCGGTTTTTCCGCTGTGACCTGTGCCCAGGGCGAACAAGGTGTCACCGTCGAGCTGGGTGTGCACCGGGTTGATGCTGCGCGCCAGGCCGTCGTGGGCCACTTGCGCCAGGCGCTGGGCTTGGGGTTTTGTGAGCACGGCGTCGGTGGCGACTACGCCTATGGTGGTGTTGGTGCCAGCCATGAGGGTGTGCGGTTTTTCGCCTGACAATTGACCTGCTAGCAGCGCATCACGCGCATTGAGCAGCGACTTGCCATTCGCAGTGCGCGCACCGGCCAGCAGCTGCCCGTTGGCAGGGTCAAACACATCGCCCATGGCGTTGCACACAACCAGCGCGGCCACGGTGGTGCCGTCCACCGTGAGCGATGCGCTGCCCACGCCGCCTTTCATGGCGCGCGCTATGCCAAACAGCTTGCCCACCAGCGCGCCTGCGCCTGCGCCCACATTGCCTTGGGCGCTGGGTAGGCGGCTGGCGGCTGCGCAGGCTTGGTAGCCCGCTTGCGCGTCGGGGCGGATGCGGGCGTCGCCTACACCCAAGTCAAACACCACCGCCGCCGGGACGATGGGCACCAAGCCGTAGCCGGTTTGCAGGCCGATGGTGTGTTCTTCCAGCCAGCGCATCACGCCACTGGCCGCGTCCAGTCCCCAAGCGCTGCCGCCTGAGAGCAGCACGGCGTGCACTTTTTCCACCAGGTTGCCTGGTTGCAGTAAATCCGTCTCGCGTGTGCCAGGTGCAGCACCGCGCACATCGACACCCGCAACTGCACCCTCGCGTGCTATCACCACGCTGCAACCCGTGGGGCGGAGAGTGTCGGTGAAATGGCCGACCTCTAGGCCCGCCACATCGGTGAGGGTGCCGGGGTACATCCGCACGTTTATTTGGAGAAGCCTTTGAGCATGGACAAACCCTGCTCCAGCAAGCCGCCTTCAGGCACATGGCCGCCGGGAGTAAGTTTGTCGATCACTTGTGGCAATAGGCTGGCCAGGCCGCCCGATAGGTCACCTGTTGATAGGCCAAATTTTTGAGCCAGAGCTTGCACTTGTTCGCTGCCCAGCACATGCTGGATCTGGTCGCCAGAAATGGCCTGATTTGCGCCCGTGCCAATCCATGAGGACATGGCGTCACCTAGACCTTTTTCTTGAAAGCTTTTGATCAAGCCTTCAATGCCACCCGTTTGTGGGTTGTTGATCAAGCCTGACACGATGTCCATCAGTCCGCCTTGCCCACCACCGGCCCCTGTGTTGCCCAGCGCGCTGCTGACTTGCCCTGCGATTGCGTCAAATAAACCCATGATGTTTTCCTTGAAAATTGGTGAAAATTGATTTTACGAAGTGTCTGTAAATGCACCAGACCTGCGTGAACCATTCTAGGTCGACAAGGCTTTTCCTGAGCTTGTGACTCAGGTGTGAATCATGCACGGTCAGTGCCAGAAGTCACGCTTTGGGTAATTCATTTCTTTGAATCACTGACGCCGAGACTTTAGACGCAAAGCATTCCCGATCACCGAAACCGAACTGAAGCTCATGGCCATGGCCGCGATCACGGGCGACAGGAGCCAGCCGGTGAATGGGTACAAAACACCGGCCGCAATCGGGATGCCCAGCCCGTTGTAGAGCAACGCGAACATCAGGTTCTGCTTCATGTTGGCCACCGTATCTTCCGACAGCGAACGCGCAATGGCGATGCCGCGCAAGTCACCTTTGACCAGGGTGACCTGCGCGCTGTTCATCGCCACGTCCGTCCCTGTGCCCATGGCCACACCGACATCGGCCTTGGCCAGCGCGGGCGCATCATTAATGCCGTCCCCGGCCATCGCCACAATGCAGCCTTCTTTCTGAAGCCGCTCCACCAGAAGCAATTTGTCTGCGGGTTTAACTTCGCCATGCACTTCGTCAATGCCCAGGCGGGCGCCCACGGCCTTGGCTGTGGTTAGTCCGTCACCGGTGGCCATTACGATGCGCAAGCCCGCGGCCTTGAGTGTGGCCAAGGCTTCGGCCGTGCTTGCCTTGATGGGGTCAGACACGGCCAGCAGGCCCGCCAGTTGACCGTCCACCGCCAGATGCATCACGCTGGCACCTTCGGCGCGCAAGGCCTCAGCCTGGGCTAATAAGGGCGCGACGGAAACGCCCACTTTTTCCATCAGCGTGGTGTTGCCCAGCGCAAGTTGACGCCCGCCAACCTGGCCACGCACACCAATGCCTGAGCCGGATTCGAAATTCTCCGGTTTGTGCAGCGTCATGCCCTGCGCCCGCGCCGCGCGCACGATAGCCTCGGCCAGCGGGTGCTCACTGCCTTGGTCCAGGCTGGCCGCCAGCCGCAGCACTTCGTTAGCCTCGAATCCGGGGGCGGGAACGGCACGGTCAAAAGCCGGACGGCCTTCGGTCAAGGTGCCGGTTTTGTCGATCAGAAGGGTGTCCACCTTGCGCAGGTTTTCAATGGCCGCGGCATCGCGGAACAACACGCCTTGTGTCGCGCCCCGCCCGGTGGCCACCATGATGGACATCGGCGTAGCAAGCCCCAACGCGCATGGGCAGGCGATGATCAGCACCGAGACGGCATTGATCAGGCCAAAGACCCAGCGCGGCTCGGGGCCGAAGAAACCCCAGGCAAAAAGTGTGAGCACCGCAATGGCCACCACCGTAACGACGAAATAGCCCGCCACTACATCAGCCATGCGCTGCATCGGCGCCCGGGAGCGCTGGGCTTGCGCGACCATCTGCACGATTTGCGCCAGCATGGTGGCCGAGCCGATTTTTTCTGACAGCATCACCAACGCGCCGGAGGTGTTGAGGGTCGCGCCGATCACGGCATCTCCCACGCGCTTGGTCACCGGCATGGGTTCACCGGTGATCATGGATTCATCCACGGCACTGCTGCCTTCCACCACCTTCCCATCCACGGGCACTTTCTCGCCGGGGCGAATGCGCAGCTTGTCGCCCACGTGGACGTGGTTCAAGGGCACATCTTCTTCGCTCCCGTCGGCTTTGATTCTGCGAGCGGTCTTGGGAGCCAAGCCGAGCAGGGACTTGATGGCGGCCGAGGTCTGCGAGCGGGCCTTGAGCTCCAGCATCTGCCCCAGCAGGGTGAGGGAAATGATCACCGCTGCCGCCTCAAAATAGACGGCGACCCGGCCCATGGCAATGAAAGACGCCGGAAACACCTGCGGCACCACGGTGGCCACCACGCTGTAAACGAAGGCGCAGCCCGTGCCCAGGCCGATCAGCGTCCACATGTTGGGGCTGCGGTTCACCACCGACTGCCACCCGCGCAGGAAGAATGGCCAGCCCGCCCACAGCGCAATGGGCATCGTCAACACCAACTCCACCCAACTCTGCACGGTGGGATCCATCAAGCGCAGACGATGCCCGAACATGGCCAGAACGAAGACGATGGCCGTGAGCGGCAAAGTCCACCAGAAGCGGCGCTGGAAGTCGCGCAACTCGGGGTTCTCGTCGTCATCCAGTTTAGGCAGCTCGGGCTCCAGGGCCATGCCGCACTTGGGGCAACTGCCGGGGTGGTCTTGGCGCACCTCGGGGTGCATCGGGCAGGTGAAGACCGTGCCCGCAGGGGCCGCTTCCTGAGGCGGTTCGGACCCCATGGATTGAAGCGACGCCAGGTATTGCGCGGGGTCGGAAGCAAACTTTGCCAAGCACTTTGCGCCGCAAAAATAGTAGGGTTGCCCCCCGTATTCCAGTGTGTGCTGTGATTGCACGGTGACCGTCATGCCACACACAGGATCCTTCAGATCTGTGGAGGCGGACGATGTGGCCGGGTGGTGTTGGCCATGTGCGTTATGCGCGCCAGTGGGATGGTGTGGTTCCTTGTTCATGTTGTTTTTCCTCACGCTCATTGGGAGTCGTTATGGCCACGTGCGAGTCATCCGGACATGGGGTCATCATCAATGATCTTTCCGCCGCGCGATTGATGTGTGTCAACCCGACATGACTCTTGGGACACTATTCTTGGAATTTCATTCCGCACTCCTCCCCTAAAAATGAAGCGGAGCCCTCTTTTTCCGGCTGGTTAATCAGGAGAACCTCAGATGACTACAAACGTGCCCCTGGTACGATGGTTTTCCGACTTGGGCCGCGCGGATATCGCCACCGTCGGCGGTAAGAATGCCTCGCTCGGAGAGATGATCTGCCAATTGAGCGCATCCGGCATTCGCGTGCCGGGCGGCTTTGCAACGACAGCCGCAGCCTACTGGAGATTTCTTGAGGCCAACGGGCTGAAGGCGCGTCTGGCTGGGAAACTCGATGAACTCGACAAGAGTGGAAAGAACCTGCCCAAAGTTGGCAAGTCGGTGCGCAAGATGATTCTGGACGCCGTCATCCCCGCGCCGCTGTCCGAGGCCATCACACGTTCCTACCATGAGATGGCCGAACGCAGCGGGCATCAGGTGGTCAGCGTGGCCGTTCGCAGCAGCGCCACGGCAGAAGACCTGCCGGAGGCGAGCTTTGCCGGGCAGCTGGAAACTTTCCTGAATATCCGCGGCGACAAGGGGTTGTTGGATGCGTGCAAGCGATGCTATGCCTCGCTGTTCACCGACCGGGCGATTGTCTACCGTAACAACCACGGCATCGACCATATGCAAGTGGCACTTTCCATCGGTGTGCAGGAGATGGTGCGGTCCGACAAGGCGGGCTCCGGAGTCATGTTTTCCATCGACACCGAGACCGGCTTCCCTCGCAGTGTTCTCATCAATAGCGCCTGGGGACTGGGCGAAACTGTGGTCCAGGGCATGGTCGAGCCGGACGAGTACCATGTCTTCAAGCCACTGCTGGACAACACTGGTGTGCAACCCATCGTCGAAAAAAAGCTGGGTGGCAAAGCCCAGAAGATGATCTACGCGCGCGGTAACAATGCCACATCCAAGCTCGTCAACACCAGCAAGAAAGAGCGCGCATCTTTTGTCCTGACCGATGATGAAGTCCTGCAACTGGCGCGCTGGGCCTGCATGATCGAGGCGCATTACGGTCAGCCGATGGACATGGAATGGGCCAAGGACGGCGAGAGCGGCGAACTTTACATCGTGCAGGCGCGTCCGGAAACCGTCCAGTCGCGCCGGGAAGCCGTCACACTCAAAACCTATCGACTGAAGAAGAAGGGCCGACGGCTCGTCACGGGACTGGCTGTCGGCGACTCGATCGCGACCGGCAAGGTTTGCCGACTGGGGAGCCCCGCTGAGATCGATCGCTTCGAAGAGGGCGCGGTCCTGGTGACCCGGATGACCGATCCGGACTGGGTGCCGATCATGAAGAAGGCCGCCGCAATCGTGACCGACCACGGTGGGCGCACCAGCCACGCGGCCATCGTGAGCCGCGAGCTGGGTCTGACGGCCATCGTGGGTGCGGGAGACGCCACCCGCCTGCTCAAGAGCGGGATGGCCGTGACCGTGTCCTGCGCCGAGGGCGATGCGGGGCAGGTCTATGACGGCATCCTCGATTTCGAAGTGCGCGCCATCGATCTGACGCAGATACCGAAGACCCGTACCCGTGTCATGGTGAACCTGGGCAATCCATCGGCTGCCTTCCGCTGGTGGCGCCTGCCCAGCGACGGTGTGGGGCTGGCGCGCATGGAGTTCATCATCGGCAATCTGATCAAGATCCATCCGATGGCGCTGGTGGACTATGAGAACCTCAAGGACAAGAAAGCACGGCGACGCATTGACGAGCTGACCAACGGCTACGCTGACAAGACGCAGTATTTTGTTGACACGCTGGCGCGCGGAATGGCCCGCATCGCAGCAGCCCATTACCCGAACCCGGTGATCGTGCGTATGAGCGACTTCAAGACCAATGAGTATGCGGAGTTGATCGGCGGCGCTGCGTACGAGCCAAAGGAGGAAAACCCCATGCTGGGCTGGCGCGGCGCGAGCCGTTATTACAGCGAAGGCTACCGTGCGGGCTTTGCCCTGGAATGCTGCGCTGTGCGCATGGCACGCGAAGCTATCGGCATGGACAACATCACCATCATGATCCCGTTTTGCCGCACGCTGGGCGAGGCCGATAAGGTATTGAGTGAGCTGGCTAAGAATGGTCTGGTGCGCGGTCAGAACGGGCTTGCGGTTTACGTGATGGCGGAAATTCCGGCCAACGTGCTGCTGGCGACGCAGTTCGCCGAGCGCTTCGACGGTTTCTCCATCGGCTCCAATGACCTCACGCAACTGACTCTAGGTGTAGATCGTGACAGTGGCATGTTAAGCGCGTTGTTTGACGAACGCGACGAGTCAGTGGCTATGGCGATCACGCAGCTGCTTGTTTCGGCGAAAAAGAGTGGCACTCACACCGGAATCTGCGGCCAAGCGCCCAGCGACCATCCGGAGTTTGCACGTTTCCTGGTGGAGCAGGGCATTGATTCCATCTCGGTGAGTCCCGACAGTTTTCTGGCCGTGAAACAGGTCGTCAGCCAGACCGAGCAGGATTTGGGTAAAACTGTGCGAGCGAAGGCAAAGGGTGCGAGGCAAGAGACCCGACACGGCAGTAGTTAGTGCGGCGCGTCGGCGCAAGGTGCCGGCCATTCGCAGGCAGTTGGCGACGTGATGCGGTTCAAGCGGCTGCCGACTTCGATTGGAGCTGGTGTAGGTTGTCATCGTGGTGTCCTCATTCCGGTTGCCGGATCCAACGCGTCGCCACCTCCGGCATACAGATCACTCCGCGTCAGCGGCACTGGCCATGCCCCCGCATTGTGGCGGGACGCGAGAATTTGGTAGATGCCCGTGCCACCGGCTTCAAACTCCAGCGCGCAGGCGGCCATGTACAGGCGCCAGACGCGGTAGGTGGGCTCTCCCGCCTCCAGCACGGCGACTTCGCGTTGGGCCTCTAGCCGCCGCACCCAGTGGCGTAATGTCAGCGCGTAGTGCGGGCGCAGGGCTTCCACGTCCAGTATTTCAAAACCCACCCGTTCCATGCCGAGCTGGATGTTGCTCACGCAATCCAACTCACCATCGGGGAACACATAGCGGTTAATGAACTCGCTGGCCACGGTCTTGTTCCAGCCCTCTTCGTCGTGCGTGATGCCGTGATTCAGAAACAGCCCGCCAGGTCTCAGCACGCGCATCACGCTGGCCACGTAGGCGGGCATGTTGGTCAGACCCACATGCTCGAACATGCCGATGCTGGCCACCTTGTCGTACACGGCCTCGCCTGCGAGATCGCGGTAGTCGCGCAGCTCCACAGTCACCAAGTCATCCAGGCCTTCAGCCTGGATGCGCGCCTGCGCGTAGGCAAGTTGCTGCTGACTCAGCGTGATGCCATGCGCCCGCACGCCGTGGTGTCGGGCCGCCCAGCACACCAACGCGCCCCATCCGCAGCCGATGTCCAGCAGCCTCTCACCCGCTTGCAGCCGAAGCTTGCGGCACACGTGCTCCAGCTTGTTGCGTTGGGCTTGTTCCAGCGATTCATCCGGACGTGTGAAGTAAGCACAGGAGTACACCTGCTGCTCGTCCAGCCATAGGCGGTAAAACGCGTTGGAGACGTCGTAGTGAAACGATATGGCGGCGCGGTCGCTTTCTTTGGAGTGGCGGTGGGTGAAACGCCGCCCGATGCGCGAGGCCAGGGAGTCCGTTGGTTTGAGTTGCTCATCCACGCGGCTGGGTAGCGCGGTGGCGTCGCGCAGCAGGGTCAGCTTGTCCCGCCAGCTCAAGTGCAAGTCTGCGAGATGTGATTTCAAGGCCAGCGCCTAGTAGATGTCGCCCTCAAAATCCAGCACGCCCTGGAAGTAAGCGTCGGCCAATTGGACGGGGTTGCGATCCAGCACCAAGCGGCGAAGCACCACCGGGTCGCGCACCACCAGCGTGAAAGTGGATGGCTGATCTGTCGGCGCATGCAGCTGGTCGTCCCAAAGGCGCAGCGCTACCGAGCCAGCGTAACCGTGCATTAGCCGATCAAAGATGCGAATGGCCAGCGCCAGTGCTCTGTCGGGCGTGCGCCCTAACCGCAGTGGGTGGCCCAAGGCGTTGTTCATGGTTGGCTTCCCGTGGAGCCTCAGCGGTCTTTATCCAACACCGCCTTGCGGTTTTCATACTCCTGGGCGTCGATCTCGCCATGGGCAAAACGGCGGCGCAGAATTTCGTTCGGCGTCTCGCGCGACGCCCGCTCGCGTCCACCGCCACCGCTGCCCCGGCCCCAAGTCACCAGGGCCACGACCAGAACAATCCAAAACACCCACCACAGTGCGTGCATACCCCACATGGCTTCGTAAAACATGGCGACTCCTTTGTGTCAGTCCGTGGGCTCAAACCACGGTTGGTGAACGCCCAAGGCGTGGAAAGAATCGGGGCGTGCGCTGCACGTAGCGCTCAAACGCATCGCCAAACTCGGCGCGCATTTCCGTTTCCTCCGTCACGGCCAGACGCCCATACATGAACAACAGCACTGGGAACATCAGCAGCGTGCGCAGCGTGGCCCATTGCATCAAGATGTTGAAGTGCGGGTCGCCTTTTTCGCCCAGCAGGGTGGACCACAGATGGCCCGCGTTGTGAGAGAGGACGTCCAGGTTCGGGTACTTGGTTTGCAGCCAGCCCGACAGCAGGTACAGCGTCAGCGCAAAGCCGTACATCTCGGCAAACAAGGCCGCAACTAGCGCGGAGTCGTCACCCAATGTGCGCCAGTCGCGCGCCGTGTTGGGCTTGAAGAATCTGAACGCGAATATGATGAACACTGCCGAGCTCAGCACCACCAAAAACCACAGGCCGTAGGTGGGTGAGTCGTGGGTCATGGTGTTTCTCGCTTGGACTTGTCGGGCGCTTCAGTGGGCGCTCCAGCGGGTGTGTGGCCCTGGTGATGATGGCCATGGCCGCCGTGCATGAAGACGTGCACCAAAGGGCAAGCAAAAACCAGCAAATACGGCAGCACCCCAAGCACATGCGCCAAGTGTTCAGTCAACAGGTAATAGCCAGCCACCGCCCCGATGGCCAGGTAGCCAATGGCGTGACGTGAGCGCCAAAAGCTGAGCGGCTCTTCTTGGGATGGGTGCGGGTGGTTCATGACCATCATGAATCAAAGTCTAGAAGCTATGGATTCGTCAGGCTTGATCCACGTCATGAGTCTTTGAAATAGCGCCTGCTTTAGCGCAAGGCAAGCCTGAAAACCAGTCAGCCGGATTGATCCGAGGATGGGTCTCCTTGCACAGCAGCCACAGCAGCCCACCGGAGGCGAACATCGACAGGGCGATGATCCAGTCGATCTGGAGCAGCTGGTAAATAAATTAAGCCAGGTTGTGCCGGATGCCGTGCAGGTGGGCCTGGATATCCTGGCCTTCTGCGTTCACGGTTGGATCAGCTCGATCGACATAACGACGAATGCGCCTTTAACCTGCTCGGCAGTGAAGCGCACCTTGTCGCCCGCCTTCACTTTGTCCAGCAGCGCGGGGTTATTCACCTGAAACACCATGGTCATGGCCCCCATGTCGAGGTTTTTGATCTCGCCGTGTTTGAGGATGATTTTTTTCGCCGCCAAGTCCACCTTGCGGACTTCGCCTTCGCTCAGCGCGCTGTTGGTTGTGATGGGGGTGGCCGGGTTGACCGTTGCCGCCGCTGCGGAGGCCGGGGCAGGGTGGTGGCCTGCATGTTCGTTGTTTTTGTCCTGCCCCTGGGCGGCAAGGCTAAGGGTTAAAAGGCCGAGCAGGGCAAGAGGCGAAATGTGTTTCATGTTGGCGGGTCTCGGGTTCATGTGTAACTCTGGTAGACGGAGGATTTTCCGTCGCGCTGCACCAGCAGCACGGCGAAGGGATCTTTGAGGCCGCCGTACTCGGGGCCATCCATGCCGGGCGATCCCACCGGCATGCCCGGCACCGCGATGCCCAACGCGCGGGGTCGCTCTTTCAAGAGCCGGTGAATCTCCCGTGCGGGTACATGGCCTTCCACCACGTAGCCGCCTACCAGCGCCGTGTGGCAGGCGCCGAATTTGTCGCCCAGGCCAAGCCGGGTGCGCTGCTCGCGCTTGGCGGTGTCGCTGATGTCGTGGGCCTGGACCTCAAAGCCCTGGCTTTGCAGGTGCTTGATCCAGTCCTTGCAGCAGCCGCAGGTGGGCGTTTTCCAAACCTCAATGACGGGTTTTGCACCGGCACTGCTGGCCAGTAGTGGTAGGCCGCCCAGCGCGATGCTGATGCCAGCTTGGAGTAGGGTGCGCCGACGCAGACGGTCAGTTTGGGTGGTGGTCATGGTGGATCTCCTGTGTCGTGGTTTTATGGATGAAAACCGCTGTAAATCAATAAGCAGTTGCTTTAGAAGATATTGATGTCCTCGCGGATAGGGGTGACTAGCGTCGTTACTTGGTCGGCTGAATATCGGTAACGACAATCGCCCCACCTGTTTTCTCTGCTGTGAATTTCACCTTGTCGCCGGCTTTGACCTTGTCCAGCATGGCAGGGTCTTTGACTTGAAACACCATGGTCATGCCCGGCATATCCAGATTTTTTATTTCGCCGTGTTTGATGGTGATTTTCTTCGTGTCTTTATCAACCTTGCGGATTTCGCCATTGGTCATTTCTGTCGTCTGAGCCGTCTGGATCGACGGGGTGGCAGCGGGTGCGGTGATTGGCTTGTCTTGGGCATACGCGGACATAGACAAAGCGGCAGCAATCGCCAAAACAAAGGGGGAAAGTTGGGTGGTGTTCATAGTGAGTCCTTGGGGTTTCAATAAAAAAACGGGATGAATCAATGCTTGTGCCCGGCGTGTCCATCGTTAGCCATGGTTTTGCTGCTCACGGTGACAGCACCTTTCATCCCCGCGTCATAGTGGCCGGGTTGCAGGCAGGCAAAGTTCACTTTGCCTGCTTTGGTGAACTGCCAAATCATTTCGCCCTTTTTGCCGGGTGCGACCGTGACCTGGTTGTCGTCGGCGTGCTCCATCTCGGGGTTTTTCTTCATGACCTCGTTGTGTTCCTTCAGTTCCTTTTCGCTGCCCAAGACCATTTCATGCTTGAGCTTGCCAGAGTTTTTGACGATGAACTTGATGGTTTCGCCTTGTTTGACGGTGATGCTGGCGGGCTTGAAGCGCATGGCATCAGTCATGTCCACGGTGACAGTGCGCTTGACATTGGCAGCCTTGCCTGCTTTGCCAATCGCATCAGAGTCGCTATGGCCACCCGCGTGTTCTCCGGCGGCGAAAGCAGTAGAGGCCAGCAAGGTGGTAGCCATGGCGGCGATGAGGGGCTTGAGTTTCATAAGGTTTTCTTTCAGGGCTTGACTGCATTAATGGCCGGTGTGGCCTGACGGTTTACGTACCTTCACTTCTATTTCTTCTTTGGGCATCGCCGTGTGTGGCATGGCGGGACTTTTTTGCCCGCTCTCTGCTTTGAAGCGGGCGGGCTCCGGCAGCGTGCCTGTCCACTCAAACGCGACTTCGCCCGGCGGGTGTTTGTACCAGCCGGGGTCTTTGTAGTCGCCGGGTTTTTGGCCTTTGCGCACCTTGAGCACTGAGAACATGCCGCCCATCTCCACCGAGCCAAACGGGCCGGTGCCCGTCATCATGGGCAGGGTGTTGTCGGGCAGGGGCATTTCCATCTCAGCCATGTCGGACATGCCGCGCTCGCCCATCACCATGTAGTCGGGGATCAGACTGGTGATCTTCTTGGCAATACCGCGATGCTCGACGCCAATCATGGTGGGCACGTTGTGCCCCATGGCGTTCATGGTGTGGTGGCTCTTGTGGCAGTGAAAGGCCCAGTCACCTTCTTCATCCGCGAGAAAGTCAATCTGCCGCATCTGGCCCACCGCAATGTCGGTGGTGACTTCAGGCCAGCGCGCACTCTTGGGTGTTGGCCCGCCATCTGTGCCGGTCACCTCGAACTCATGGCCGTGCAGATGAATCGGGTGATTGGTCATGGTCAAGTTGCCGATGCGGATGCGCACCTTGTCGCGCAAGCGTACGTTGAGTGAGTCGATGCCCGGGAACACGCGGCTGTTCCAAGACCACAGGTTTTGGTCCAGCATGGTCATGATCTTGGGTGTGTAGCTGCCAGGGTCGATGTCGTAGGAGTTGAGCAGGAAGCAGAAGTCGCGCTGCACCTCGTCGATCAGAGGGTGCTTGGTCTTGGGGTGCGTCACCCAAAAGCCCATCATGCCCATGGCCATTTGTGTCATCTCATCGGCGTGCGGGTGGTACATGAAGGTGCCGGGGCGGCGCGCCACAAACTCATAGACAAAGGTTTTTCCGGGTTGAATGGAAGGCTGGGTGAGCCCGGATACGCCGTCCATGCCGTTGGGCAGGCGTTGGCCATGCCAGTGCATGCTGGTGTGTTCGGGTAATTTGTTGGTGACAAAGATGCGCACGCGGTCACCTTCAACAACCTCAATCGTCGGCCCTGGCGATTGCCCGTTATAGCCCCACAGGTGGGCTTTCATGCCGGGGGCCATTTCACGCACCACCGGTTCGGCCACCAAGTGGAACTCTTTGACGCCCTGGTTCATGCGCCAGGGCAGCGTCCAGCCGTTCAGGGTGACGACTGGGTTGTAGGGTCGCCCGGTGCTGGGCACAAGTGGTGCCATGGTGTCGGGTGTGGTCTGTAAGATCGGTTCGGGCAAGGCTGCCATAGCGACGCGGCTGACCGCCGTGGCCGCAATGGCACCGCCTGCCATGCTGGCAAGACCAGCGGTTTTAAAAAATTGTCGTCTAGAAGTCATAAGGCTGTCCTTGGATATTCTTGGTGTTCTTTGTCTGGGGGCCGGTCAATGACCCGCAGCGCCGCCAGCGCCAGCAGCGGGTATGACACCCACGGTGGCCAGGGTGGGCTTGCCCATCAATGAGGCTTGCAAGGCGGCGGCGCTCAGCCAGTACTGCTGCTCGGCGGCAATGGCAGCCATAACGCTGCTGACCTGGTCCCGCGTGTCGGCCAGCAGCTCGAACACGCCAATCAACATGCCGTTGTAGCGCAGCACGTTTTCCTCGGAGATGGTTTTGCGCAGGGGCAGGACTTCATCGCGGTAGTGCCGGGAAACATCAAACGCGGTGCGGTAGGCGGAGTAGCTCTCGCGCAGGTTGGAGCCCGCTGCGCGGATGGTGGCTTCGAGCCGGTTGGCTGCGGCCAAGGTTTGCGCGTTCATTGCGTCACGCTTGAGGCCACCCCAGTCAAAGATGGGTAGGCGTGCGCTGACATCGTAGCCGCTGCTCAAGGTCGATGTCCCGGCAGCGTTATTGGTGATGGTGTTGCGCCGAAGGCCCAACTCGATATCGGTGACGCTGGTTAGAGCATTCAAGCCTTGCGCCTTGGCGGCACCTTCATACTCGGCTTGCGCGAGTTGCAGGTCGAGCCTCCCTTGGCTGGCTTTTTGACCGATCTCTTGCGGTGAGCGTGGATTGGCTGGCAGATCGGGCAGGCGCTCGGGCAGGGTCAGTGCCTGGGTTTGCACGTCGGTCAAACCCAGTAGCCGCACCAAGGCCTCTTTGGTCGCAGTGTTGGCGTGCTGTGCGGCGGCCCACTGGGTGGCGGCGTCTGCATAAAACGCTTGCTGGCGAGCGCGTTGCAGCTTGCTGAAGTTGCCCACGGCCTGCATCCGGCGCGCCAGCTCGGCGCTGGCTTGCGCGGCGTCGTTCACCTGCTTGGAATAGATGAGGTTTTGTTGCGCCGCTACGGCCTTCACCCAGGCTTGGCGCACTTGCGTGACTTGATCAATCACGCTGTTGGTCAAACGCAGTTGCGCCTGCGCGATCTGGCGCTGGGCAATGCCGTAGCGCTGGGGCAGGGTCAGCAAGTCCAGCAGGCCAAAAGTCAGCAAACGCCCCAACTCTAGCTCGTCGGCCATGCGCAGGTTCTCAAAGGTGAAGACCGGGTTGGCAATGCGCCCGGTCTGCGCAGCGCGGGCGGCATCGGCCCAGTGCTGGGCCAGCAGGGCTTGCAGTGCCGGGCTGTTGACCAGCGCCAGCCGCACGGCGTCGCTTTGGCTGATGGGCTTTTGTAGAATTTGTGTGGCTGTTTGGTCTTGTGCTGCTCGCTGCGCCTGGGTTTGCGCCAGAGCGAGCTGACCTTGCGTGAAGTCGGCTGCCACAGTGTTGGTCTGGTCGATCGATTGCTCAAAGTTGACGCTGGCGCAGCCGGACAAAATCATCAAGGACGCTGCCGTGGCCAGCAGCTTGAAGCGGCACGGGGGCTGTGTAGTTGGCTTCATGGTTTGACTCCATGGCCACCGTGGGCACCAGTGTGGGGGCTGGTGTTTGTGGTGGCGGCGGGTGAGGCTGCCTTGTCGATGGTATCGGGCTGCTGGGCTTCTTTGGCATAGGCGCGCCAACCGCCGATTTTTTCAACAATGGCATTGGTCTGCGGCCAGGGGGCGACGGTTTCATCGCTGAACTTTTGGTAGCCGCTGAAAACGGACCGGTAGGACAGCGCTGTGTCAGTGCTCACCTCGGCGGCGCAAACACCTAGCGCAAGCCATGCCAAGGTGGCGAAAAAGACCTGGCGTACAGGCTGATGTACAGGCCTTGGGAAAAGATTTGAATTCATAAAATTCTCGCTAGAAATTGCCCCCACGCATCACGCCATAGCGTTGCTGGAACCGGGGACAAAAATGAAAAAGTATCGGGCGCAGAACGCGCACGACTTCACTCAGGCGAGGATGGATCGCGGTGGGGGGTCAAACCCCTCGGAGACATGGCTGGCGAAGGATGCCGATGAGTACGGAATCAAGATGGAGCCGATGATGACCACGGGTTTGGTGATCAGCGTGCTCAGCAGTACCGAGCCCGTGCAGCAGGTAGTGCAAGCGCTGCACTTGCCGTCACCAGGCGATTTAAATTTTGCGGGTTCAGTCTGCGCCGTTGTGGCGTGATGCGTGTGTGAGTCTGAAGCCGAAGTCGTAGTCGTAGCTTCGTGACCAAGATGCAAATTGACTGCCTGCTGCTTGGCTGTCACCGTACTGTGGTGAGCAGGTGCGCAAAACAGCATGGCCGTAGCTGCGAAACCCTGTAATGGGATCGTCAGTATCAGCAGCCAAGCTAAGATGACACGGTTCAAAAAATGCATGAATTAACTCTACCACAGGTGCATAACCCTGGGTATTCAACGCTTTGCCATCATGAAATTTACGAGGCATGACCAATGCCAACAAACCGAGATACCAATAACGATTGAGTTTTAGAGCATGAAGAATCAACTGATTGACCGCATTTATGAGTCCGCCATAGTCCCCGAGCTTTGGCCTGATGTGCTTGACGAGTTGGCGACGCTGGCGGACGCCCGAGGTGCGCAACTTTTTGCGGTGCGCGACAAGGTGATGAGCTGGACGACCTCGGCCACACTGACCGATATTTTTAAAAAATACGTCGATGAGGGATGGTTTGCCAAGTGCGATAGACGCGTTTGCTTGTTCAGTCAAAACAAGCCCAGCTTTTTGGTGGAACATGATTTCTGGACCACCGAGCAACTCGAAGCCAATGAAATTTACCGTGATTTCTTCCGACCCAACGGCCTGGGCTGGTCGGCCAACACGGGCTTGGCCATGCCAACCAAAGACAACATCGTGTTCACGGTGGAGCGCGACTATGTGCGTGGCCCCATGGAAAAAGAAAAAGTTGAGGTCTTGAACGAACTGCGCCCCCATCTGGCGCGCGCCGCCTTGATTTCCGCTAGGCTGAGCCTCAAAAGTGTCCAGGGTGCCAGTAATGCCTTGACGGCCCTTGGGCTACCTGCCTTGGTGTTGGATGAAGATGGTGTGGTGGTCGAGGCCAATGCCTTGATGCAAGAACTCAGCGATCACATCCACTGGCGGGCGCTTGACCGCGTTGCCTTGAACGATAAAGTAGCCAATACTCTTTTGTGGCAGGCGCTGCCCAAGCTGGCGCATTCATCTCAAGCGAATGTGAATTCATTTGTCATGCGTGCGCAAGCAGACCGCGCTGCCTTGGTGGCGCACCTCGTGCCCATCAAGCGCACTGCCAACGATATCTTTGGGCGCTCCTACGCCTTGCTCGTGGCGACCCCCGTCACCGCAGGTCGTGCACCACCAGTTGAGCTCTTGCGGTCTTTGTTTGACCTGACACCCTCTGAGGCGCGCGTGGCGCGAGGCCTGGCGACCGGGGAGTCGCTAGACAATATTGCTGAGAGTGGCGGTGTGAGCCGCAACACCGTGCGTGCTCAGCTGCAAAAAGTGATGGACAAAATTGGCTGCACGCGCCAAGCCGAAGTGACAGCTCTGCTGTCTAGCGTTGTGCCTGCTGCATCACCGGCTTAAGGTTGCTCCGTGGCTTTGGACTCAAGGCCGCACCCCCGGCGACTCCAATGACATGCCGCGAGCTTGCGCGGCTAAGTACAGCTCCAACTCCACCAGTTCGGGCGCCCCAAACGGGTAGGCTTGCGCGCGCACGCCGCTCATGCAGTTGCGCAGGCGGCGCTGGAGCGATCCCACACCTTGCCACTCCAGCCGGTACACGGGATAGGCCGTGGGGTGAGCCTGCGGGATGAGGTTGCCGCCCAGGCGCAGGCCCGCGCGTTCGTCATGGCACTGGGCGCAAGAGAGATTGAGTTGGCCCATGCGTTGGTTGTAGCGTTGTTGGCCCTGGTCAATGAAGGGCTGTAAGCGGGCGTCGCTGGGTGGGGTGATGGGCAGGCCACGTGACTGCAAGGCGATGTAGCTTTCCATGGCCAACAACTCCGCGCTTTCAGCCCGCCAAGCGGGGGCTTGGCTCTGGTTGACGCGGCACAGATTGATGCGCTGGGTCAGGTTGATGGGACGTTTTGAAACATCGTCAAACGCTGGGTAACGTGCGGCCACACCGCGCATGGACTGGCTTGCTTCGCCATGGCAACTGGCGCAAGAACGGTTTGAGGTGCGGGTGCTGGCGGTGGGCTGTCTTTGCCACAGATCATGTCCCTGCTTGACCCACAACATGCCGGGGTTGAGTGCGTCATCGCGCTGCATGGCCTGCAAGTCTGGGTTCATGAACTCAGCGCCGGAGCGGCGTGGTTTTGGTGCCTCCTGGGCATGGCCCAAGCCTATCCCCATCAACTGCAACGCAAGCATGACCAGCGCAGCAAAGCAGCGCAGACTTGATCTCATGTGACTTGCAGCGCCACGCTCTCGCTATGGCGAAAACCGTTGTCACCTTCCCAGCTGAAACGCAAGCTTCCGCTGACGGTGGCGACCGTGTGAAACGCGATGTAGGGATTGGCCGCCATGGCCGAGTACAGAGCCGCCTCAAACACCAGTTCGTCGTTGTAGTGGCAGCTGAAGTGGGTGATGATGTTGCGCGGCAAAATTTTGCCGTTGTCTCCAGGGCGAAAGCCGGTTTCCATCTCGTGGCCGATGGTGGTGTGGATCTCGATAACTTCGCCACGCTTGGCACTGGCGGGGGACTTGATAAGGGTGCGGGCCATAGTTAAACCACCTCTTCCAAACAGGCTGCGATTGACACGTTCACGTTCACCGTGTGCGACCAGCAACTGCCGTCGCTCATGCGCGCTACAGCCACGAGTTGCTGCGTGGTGGCTAGACGGATGCGGGTGGCGACACGGGCGCGACCACTGCGTGCTGTAAGCGTGAACTTGGCGACCTCACGTTGCGGGTTGCGCTCATTAAAAATGGCGATGGCAGTGACGTAATCGCCTGCCGTCATGGTGCTCTCTACCGACACGGTGAGCGGCACGGTGTTGCCGTTGTCCACGATGGGGGCGATGTCCAGCAGCACACGGCCTGCCTTTACAGGCGCACCGGCGGCGAAGTTGCGGATGGCGGCGGCCAGTTCATCGCTATTGGCTGTGGCATTGCCGACCCATAGCCAGGCCCCTATGGCCGTGCCTGCCTTGAGCAGTTGGCGGCGTTTGTTAAAGGTTTCATAAGTCATGCGGTTCACCTGTGTTCATCAGCGCAGGGTGCGCAGGTAAGCAATTACGTCTTCAATTTGTTGCGCGTTCAAAATCGGCTGATCGCGCCATGGCGCCGCCACGCGCGTGAGGCCGACTGTCGAGTGGTAAGCGGGCATGATGGTTTGAGGATTAATTTGTCGTGAATCAACCAAGCGCAGTCGCAATTGCGCCGCAGTCCAACGCGCGCCTGCTCCAGCCAAACTGGGGGCCAAATCCCCTTGAAACTGCACCTCAGGCAACGGCCCACTGTGGCATAACAGGCACAGGCTGAGCGAGCGGTTGGCCACCACGCTGCGACCGCGGGTGGCGTCACCTGCGACTTGCGTTAAGGGTTCAGACAGGGCGTCGGGCGTGGTTGTTTGTGCGCTGACCTGCCCGTGTAGGACGGCCCACAACAACACCCAGCCAAGCCAAGCCGGGCAACCCGCCCCTTTCAGGCGTGTTGCCCGTCGCATCATCAAGCCCGCTTGAGGCTGTGGTGCTTGAGCGGCAGGTCGCGAATGCGCTTGCCGGTGGCGGCAAATATTGCATTCAGCACGGCCGGTGCGGCCACCGCAATGGTGGGCTCGCCCACACCGCCCCAGAAGCCGCCTGAGGGCATGACCGTGGTCTCCACCTTGGGCATTTCATGCAGGCGCATCACGGGGTAGCTGTCAAAGTTCTTTTGCACCACGGCCCCGTTACTCACGGTGATCTCGCCGTACAAAGCAGCCGACAGGCCATAAACAAACGAGCCTTCCACTTGGTACTCAATCTGCTGCACGTTCACGGCATGGCCTGGGTCGGTGGCGGCCACGATGCGGTGGATTTTGAGCCAACCATCGTCGCTGACCGACACCTCGGCACACGCGGCCACATAGCTGCCAAACCCCATGGTCTGGGCCAGGCCACGGAACACGCCTTTGGGTGCGGGCTTGTCCCAACCGGCTTTGCTGGCCACGGCATTGAGCACGGCCAAATGCTTGGGGCTGTTGGTCATGAGCTTGCGCCTAAAGGCCAGCGGGTCTTGCCCGGTGGCATGGGCCAGCTCGTCGATGAAGGACTCCACGTAAATCGTGTTCTGGTTCAGGTTCACCCCGCGCCAAAAACCGGCCGGCACGTGCGTGTTGCGCATGGCGTGGTCGATCAGCAGGTTGGGGATGGTGTAGCCAAAGTTGCCCTCAGCGCCAGAGGCCTCCAGCCCCTGAAACACCACCGGGTCTTTGCCGTTTTTAATCGCCTGCGGTGCCACCGTGGCCAAGATGGACTGGCCCGAGATGCGCATGTGCAGGGCGTTGAGGTTGCCCTTGTCGTCCAAGCCCGCCGTGAGTTTGCACTGCGTGATGGGGTGGAAGAAGCCTTGCGCCATGTCCTCCTCACGCGTCCAGATCAGCTTGACGGGCGTTCCCGGCATGGCCTTGGCGATGGTTACCGCTTGGGTGACGAAATCGTTACGCGCGCGGCGACCAAAACCACCGCCCAGGTACTCTTGGTACACATCGCACTTGGCGGGGGGCAAGCCCGCCGCTTCTGCGGTAGCGGCCAGTGAGGCCTCTGCGTTTTGCGTCGGCACCCAGACTTCACAGCGCTCGGGCGTCCAGCGCGCCGTGGCGTTCATGGGCTCTAGCGGTGAGTGGCTCAGGTGCGGGTAGGAGTAAACGGCTTCGATCTTGCGGGCCGCTGTGGCCAGTGCGGCGGGTGCATCACCCTGCGAGTTGCCGATCACCGCGTCTTTGGCGTCCAGCCCGGCTTTGAGCACCTCGGCGATGCTGGCGCTGGAGACCTGGGCGTTGGGGCCCATGTCCCAGTCAATCGCCAAGGCCTCTAGGGCGGTCTTGGCGCGCCACCAAGTGTCGGCCACCACGGCCACGGCACTGTCGCCGACCTGCATGACTTTCTTCACGCCGTGGCGCTTCTCAATGCTGGCGGCGTTAAAGCTTTTCACCTTGCCGCCAAACACGGGGCAATCGCGAATGGCCGCATTCAGCATGCCAGGCAGATTGACGTCGATGCCGTAGTTCTGCGCACCCATGGTTTTTTTGACCGTATCCAGTCGGGCGATGCGCTTGCCGACCAGACGCCAGTTCTTCGGGTCTTTCAAGACGATGCTGGCGGCATCCGGCGGGGTGAGTTTGGCGGCAGCAGCGGCCACTTTGCCGTAGGTGGTTTGGCGCTTGCTGGCCTTGTGCGTGATGACGCTGTTGGCGGCCACGCATTCGGCAGCGGGCACGCCCCAGGCCTCAGCGGCGGCTTGCACCAGCATCATGCGGGCGGCAGCGCCGCCTTTGCGCATGTAGTCTTGCGATTCGCGGATGCCCCGGCTACCCGTGGCGTTGAAGTTGCCCCAGACGCGTTTGCGCGCCAAGCTCTGGCCGGGCGTGGGGGTTTCGGTGGTGACTTTGGCCCAGTTGCACTCTAATTCTTCGGCCACTAGCTGGGCCAAGCCGGTGAGCGTGCCCTGGCCCATTTCGGCGCGCGCCACACGCACGATCACTGTGTCGTCAGGCTTGATGACGACCCAGGCGTTGACCTCAGGCTTGGCGTCTTGTGCGTTGGCGAAGGGGACGTGAAAGCTCAGCATCAAGCCACCGGCGGCGGCACTGGTGCTGGCCATGAAGGAGCGGCGGGATAGGTCGGTGTTCATGGTGGTGCTCAAGGCAGTTTTCAAAACGGTTTGGCTCATGTGGTGCTCCCGTCAGCGTGCTGGATGGACAGTTGGGCGCTCTTGGTGTTGCCACCGGCGACCACCACCTTGATGGCGGCGCGGATGCGGTTGTAAGTGCCGCAGCGGCAGATGTTGGTGATGGCAGCGTTGATGTCGGCGTCGCTCGGGTTCGGCTTGGCTTTGAGCAGCGCGGTCACGGCCATGATCATGCCGCTTTGGCAGTAGCCGCACTGCGGCACGTCCAGCTTGGCCCAGGCTTTTTGCACCGGGTGCGAGCCATTGGGCGACAGGCCTTCAATCGTCACCACTTTTTCATTCGGGCTGACGGAGGACACCGGGCGCACACAGGTGCGGGTGGCCACGCCGTCGATGTGCACGGTGCATGCGCCGCATTGGGAAACGCCGCAGCCGTATTTGGTGCCGGTCAGGCCCATTTGCTCGCGCAAGACCCATAAAAGTGGGGTATCGGGTTCGGCTTCGAATTCACGAACCTTGCCGTTGACGTTCAGTTTTGCCATTGTGTTTCCTCAAGTGTTCTTGGCGATAAAGGACGGGCGAATATTGCCGCAGTCGAAGCGCTTTATAAAACGTCTGCCAAGAATATGCAATCCGAGAAAACACCGGGGTGCGCTCGGGCTGACAATACGGGACCACCAAGTGAAGGGTGCAGATGACTATTCCTCCCTATTTATGCGTTCACACTACAAATTCTGGCCCCGCCGCCTGCCCCACAGCCTGAGTTCCCGAGCCACAAGCCTGTGGGACAACCTGGCCAACAGCGCGCGGCGCTACCCGGACAAGGCTTGCTTGGTGTTTTTTGGCCGGGTATTGAGCTATGCCGAGGTGATACAAAAAGCGGAGCGCATGGCACTCGTCTTGCAGGGTCTGGGTGTGCGCCGAGGTGACCGCGTGGTGCTCAGTTTGCAAAACTGCCCACAACTCGTCATCGCCCAATTTGCCATCCTGCGGGCCAACGCGGTGGTCGTGCCCGTCAACCCGATGAACCGCATGGAGGAGCTCAAGCACTACATTACTGACCCAGACGCTCGCGTCGCCATCACCAGCGCAGACCTCGCGCCCGAGCTGGCGCGTGCCAGCGACGCTTTGCAGCCAGAGCAGCGGCTGGCGCATTTGATCGTGACCCAGTTCACCGATGCGTTTGATGCCAACATCACCGGCGACGAAGCGCCCCCATCGGCCTGGCGCGACTGGCTTCTCACGCGCCACGCGTTGCCTGCATTGCAAGGCGGGCAAGTGCATGCGTGGGCCGAGGTCTTGAGCGGTCAAGCACAGGGCGCATTGCCCGAGCTACAAGTCGGCCCGAGTGACCTGGCCCTGCTGCCCTACACCAGCGGCACGACGGGCTTGCCCAAGGGCTGCATGCACACGCACGCCAGCGTCATGCACAACGCGGTGGCCAGCGGCCTGTGGAACAGCAGCACGGCCGAGAACGTGACGCTGGCCGTGGTGCCGATGTTTCACATCACCGGCATGGTCAGCGTGATGCACACCAGCATCCAACTGGGTGCCACCCTGATCGTGATGCCGCGCTGGGACAGGGAGCTGGCCGGGCGCTTGATCTCGCGCCGCCGCGTGACGCACTGGACCAACATCCCCACCATGGTGATCGACCTGCTGGCCAGCCCCAACTTTGCGCAGTACGACTTGTCCAGCCTGATGTACATCGGCGGCGGCGGTGCAGCCATGCCGCAAGCCGTGGCGCAGCGTTTGCTAGAGCAGTTTGGCCTGCGCTATGTCGAGGGCTACGGCTTGACGGAAACCGCTGGCCCCTCGCACACCAACCCGCCCGACGCAGCCAAGCAGCAGTGCCTGGGTGTGCCCTTCATAAGCACCGACTCACGCGTGATCGATCCCGAGACGCTGGCTGAAGTACCCGTGGGCCAGGCCGGCGAGATCGTGACCCACGGTCCCGAGGTGTTTGCAGGTTACTGGAAGCAGCCCGAGGCCACGGCGCAAGCCTTTATTGAACTAGACGGTAAACGGTTTTTTCGCACCGGAGATATGGGTCGTGTCGATGAAGACGGCTACTTTTTCATGGTGGACCGGCTCAAACGCATGATCAACGCGTCGGGCTTCAAGGTCTGGCCCGCCGAGGTGGAAGCGCTGATGTTCAAGCACCCCGCGATTCAAGAGGCCTGCATCATCGCCACACACGACAGCTACCGGGGCGAGTCAGTCAAAGCAGTTGTGGTGTTGCGCGCCTCGCACCTGGGCCAAGTGAGCGAGCAGGACATCGTGAATTGGTGCCGCGACAACATGGCGGTTTACAAAATTCCACGTCACGTTCAATTCGTTGAAGCGCTGCCTAAGAGTGCTGCGGGCAAGGTGATGTGGCGGGCGTTGCAAGAGCAGGAGCGATCATCATGAAATTTGACCTTGGCAAGCCGCTCGAAGGGTGGCGATTGAGGCTCTACACCATCATCTTCGAGTCCGACACCCGTTGGGGGAGGCGATTCGATCATGCCTTGCTTGCGGCCATCCTGTTCAGCATCGTGGTGATCGCAGTCGACAGTGTGGACGCCATCCACTCCCGTCACGCAACTGTTTTTTTCTGGCTGGAGTGGTCGCTGACCGCTCTTTTTACGCTGGAATACCTTACCCGAATCGTTTGTGTCCGTCATCCTCTGCGCTATATGGTGAGCTTCTATGGATTGGTCGATTTGCTGGCAATTCTTCCGACCTATCTGGCACTCGTATATCCCGAGATCTACGCATTGGTAGACATTCGAGTTTTGCGTTTGTTCCGAGCGTTTCGAATATTCCGACTGACCGCCTACGTGAATGAGTATCAAGGCCTGGGCCGCGCCCTGATCGCCAGCAGACGCAAGATCATGGTGTTCCTGACAGCCGTCATGATGATTGTGTTGGTTATGGGCACGATCATGTACATCGTCGAGGGGCCAGTCAATGGCTTTACCAGTGTCCCCATTTCAGTTTATTGGGCCATTACAACAATGACGACTGTGGGGTTCGGTGACATCACTCCCAAAAGTGATCTCGGAAGAATGATTGCATCGATAATGATGCTGGTCGGGTGGGGAACTCTGGCGGTACCGACGGGCATTTTGACTGCCGAGATATCTGCACAACGCACAGCGCACCCACCCACCACCAGAACTTGTCATGAGTGTCTGACAGAGGGGCATTCACCCGAGGCTAATTTTTGTTCTCATTGCGGTGCACATCTGCCGGGTTACCTCACTGATTCACCCGCAGCACCCAGATTAAAACCTCTTTGACGATGATCAAACTCTCTGTACTCGACCAATCCGTGGCCGTTGCCGGTCGCCCTCAGAGCGACGCCATTCGCGACACTCTGGCCCTGGCCGAACACGCCGAGGCGCTGGGCTACCACCGCTTTTGGCTGAGCGAACACCACAGCCACCCCAGCATCGTCGGCAGTGCGCCCGAGGTGTTGATGGCGGCCGTGGCCGCGCGCACCACACGCATCCGCATTGGCAGCGCAGGCGTGATGCTGCCGCACTACGCACCGCTCAAGGTAGCCGAGCAGTTTCGCGTGCTGGACGCACTCGCACCCGGACGCATTGACCTGGGCGTGGGCCGTGCACCGGGCAGCGACTACCGCACCTCTCAGTTGCTCAACCCGGACGCGAATGCGTCTGAAGATTTCCCACGACAAGTGCTGGAGTTGCAGGCCTGGGTCACGGGCAGCGGCTTGCCGCAGGGTCACCCCGGCCACGGGGTGGATGCCTGCCCCACCGGGCCAACCGCGCCCACGTTGTGGATGCTGGGCAGCTCCAACTACGGCGCGCAGCTCGCCGCGCACTACGGCCTGCCCTACGCTTTTGCCTACTTCATCACCGACGGGCAAGGCGCGTCCGAAGCGTTGAGTCTCTACCGCCACAACTTTCAAGCCACAGCGCAGCAGCCACGCCCGCACGCCACTCTGTGCGTTTGGGCCTTGGCGGCTGATACGTCTGAGGAAGCGTGGCACCACTTTCGCAGCCGCGAGCGCTGGCGCATGGACCGCAACATCGGCCAGCTCGGCCCGATCTTGCACGCCGATGAGGCCCTGCGCGAGTACAGCCCGGCAGAGCTGCCTGGGCTGGAGCGCTTGCGGCGCAATGCCTTGGTGGGTAGCGGGGCCGAGGTGGCCCAGCGGCTGCGCACCCTGGCCGAGTCGCTGGCGCTTGACGAGCTGGTCATCATCACCTGGGCCAGTGAGCCGCAGGTGCGCCGCCGGTCTTACGAGCTGCTGGCGCAAGCCTTTGATTTGCGACAATAGCGGGCTAATTTCATCCCGATCACCGAATTCAAGGACCCTCATGTTCGAAACCGCTATCGCTGGCAGCCTGCCTAAACCGTCTTGGCTCGCCGAAACTCAAAAACTCTGGCCTCAGTGGAAGGTCGAAGGGCTTGAGCTGACTCAGGCCAAAAAAGACGCCACGCTCTTGTGGATCAAGGCGCAAGAGGACGCGGGTGTGGACATCATTGGTGACGGCGAGCAGTCGCGCCAGCATTTTGTGCACGGCTTTTTGGAGCAGGTCGAAGGCATCGACTTCGAGCACAAGGTCAAGATGGGCATCCGCGACAACCGCTACGACGCCATGGTGCCGCAGGTGGTGGCCGCGCTCAAGCTCAAGGGCCGCGTGCACGCGATGGAGGCGCAATTTTTGCGCGCCCACACCACCAAAAAAATCAAGTTCACCCTGCCCGGCCCCATGACCATCGTGGACACCGTGGCGGATAATTTTTACGGCGACAAAATCAAGCTGGCCATGGCCTTTGCCGAGTTGCTGAACCAAGAAGCCCTGGCCTTGCAAGCCGACGGTGTGGACATCATCCAGTTTGACGAACCCGCCTTCAATGTGTACATGAAAGACGCCGCTGACTGGGGTGTGAAGGCCGTGGAGCGCGCCGCGCAGGGCTTGACTTGCACCACCGCCGTGCACATTTGCTACGGCTACGGCATCAAGGCCAACGACGATTGGAAAGAAAAACTCGGCGACGAGTGGCGCCAGTACGAGACCGTGTTCCCGGCCTTGGCCAAAAGCAGCATTCAGCAAGTGAGCCTGGAGTGCTACCACTCGCACGTGCCGCCGCACTTGATGAAGTTGCTCGAAGGCAAAGACGTGATGGTGGGGGTGATTGACGTGGCCAGCGATACGGTGGAAACCCCTGAGCAGGTCGCTGACACCATTGGCAAAGCCCTGGAGTACGTGCCCTTTAACCGCATCTTCCCTTGCACCAACTGCGGCATGGCCCCGATGGACCGCGAGATCGCCCGGCGCAAGCTCGAAGCCCTGGCCCAGGGTGCGGCACTGGCCCGCCAGCGCTATGCACAAAAAGCTTGAACTGAAAGCGTTTGAACTGACACGATGACCGGATTGCTGCTTTCCCCTGAACTTGTTCCCCCTGCACAGCTGAACGCAAGGCTGCGCCAGCAGGGCTATGCGGTCTTGAGCGCCGCCAGCGTGGCTCAGCTCGCTGGATGCAGTTTGGCCGAGCTGCAAGGTTTGCAAGATTTTTGGAACGACCTCCCGCCCGATGCGCACCTCAAGGACGGGGGGCGATACCGGCGTCGCCGTCATTCCTGTTTTGAAGTCGTGGGCGAGCAAGTCACGCAAGTGCCGCACCGCGCCCACTGGCAGCCGTTGGAGTACAACGCCTTGCACGGCGGTATGGAGCGCTGGTTCGAGCCCCTGTCGCCCGCCATGGTGCAGCAGGTGGCTTGGACGCAGTTGCTGCAATGGCTGGGTGCGGTGAGTACGGCGCTGAAGGGTCAAGCGCCCTGGTTCGTCGAGGCGCACCAGTTCCGCATCGACACCACCGACGGCATTGGCCGCCCTACGCCTGAGGGTGCGCACCGCGACGGTGTGGATCTTGTAGCTGTGTTTTTGGTGGAACGCCACGGCATCAAAGGCGCAGAGACGCGGGTGTTTGAAGCCGACGGCCCACATGGCCAGCGCTTTACATTGACCGAGCCCTGGTCGATGCTGCTACTCGATGATGAGCGAGTGATCCATGAATCTACCCCCATTCAACCGCTTGCCGAGCAAGGCTACCGCGACACGCTGGTGATCACCCTGCGAGCAGGTGGTTTTCAGGGGGACGCAGGAAAGACGTCTGAGTTGATCCCTGTCAAGGTACCCAGATGACATTTGCGACACAGTAGGGCGTCAGGTTTTGGGGCCATCGCGGGTCGCATGACAGTCCTGTTGTTGTTTTATTAGGAGGTCTTTTATGTTCAAGCACATTCTGATTCCCGTTGACGGGTCGTCGACCTCGCAGAAAGCTGTGGAAAAAGCAGCAACCCTGGCCGCGACATTTGGTAGCGACGTGACGGTGATCTATGTGATTGACCCGTACCCCTTTACTGGCTTGGGCAGCGATTTTGCCTACGGACAGGCCGAGTACCTGAACGCTGCTGATGCCGAAGCCAGCGTCGCGCTCAATGCGGCGAAACAGTCTCTCCAGCAAGCAGGCGTGCGGGTTCAGACCTCGGTGGTTGAGGCTCATGCCACTTGGCGCGGTATTCTCGATTCAGCCGCAAAAACAGGTGCTGATTTGATTGTCATGGGTTCGCATGGTCGCCATGGACTGGAAAAGTTGATGTTGGGCAGCGTCACGCAGCGTGTGTTGTCGCACGCTCATTTGCCGATTCTGGTGATTCGGGAGTGACCTCGGCGGCCAGACCCAAGGTAAACGACAACCCTGAGATTGCTCTCAAGCGGCCCAAAGCCTTCGAACCTTTTTGAACAGACCCCAGCCCCACCACAACCGAGGCATCCAGCCCAGCATTCGCCTGGATCGTGTCAGAGTTAGCATGAGCAAACCTGCCATAGGCCATTGAGGGTTAGCACGTAACCACTGCAAGACGCAGTAAGCTTGATCGGCGATGCCGAGCGTCGATTGCAGAGACTTGCCTTGCTGACCCAACTCAAAGCGCAGCAGGGCGCTACGCCTAAGCAACGCCTGTTGGCGCTTGGCCAGTGATTCGTGTCGGGAGCGCATTACACGACCTTGTTACTTGACTACGTCAAGGTGAGCGCGGTCACGTTCAAGTTCAGACAGGCTGGACTCAAGCATGCCGCCAGGACTCTGCAGGCGTCGCCGAGCTATCCAAAGCAAGCAGATTCCACCTCCCAAATACAAACCAGCTAAAACCCCTAAGGTCGCCAGCCGATGACTATCCCAAAACAGCATGACAAGAAAGCCAGAAGCCAGCAATACACCCACGCCCAGAAAGAGCATGGAAAGGCCCAACCAGAGCACTGCATCAAAAATCCGCAGCTTTTCACGCTCAAACTCAGTGGCAAGCAGAGCCAAACGAACCTGGGCAATCTCCAACGTTGTCGACAGCAACTTGCGCAGCGATGCGAAAAGTCCGGGCGAGGAGGGAGGCGGGCTCATAGGGGCGGTTTAGCGACGTCCCATTAACCAACCAATGAGCAGTGCGACACCTGCGACCGCGCTCACCGATTTCCATGGATTTTCGTGAACATATTCGTCGGCCGCGCGGCCAGCAGCTTTGGCTTTGGTCACAGCAATGTCCTGAATCTGCACCAGACTGTCTTTGGCTTCCCTTAAGCGGCTTTGGATCCGCCCTCGCAATTCGGAAGCACTCTCACCCGCCTGCTCAGCAGTCATTCGAAGCAACTCTTCGCTATCCGAAATGACGAGTTTGAGGTCATGAATAAATTTATCTTTTTGAGCTTCAGTCATTTCAGACATGGTGTCCCCTTTCAAAAGGAATAGTGAATAATTTCGCTTTCAAGCATAGGTCTGATTGGGGTTGCCTTCTATGACATAGATCAATCAAAAGCGATTGTTCATGTGGCGCGTTAAAGCCCAAGCTTGTCGATCTGGCTCAGAACTCAGGTGGGCAGGTGAAGTAGAGGGGTTCAGCAGTCCGTGGATGCGCCAACTTGAGCGTGCTGGCGTGCAGAAGCAGGCGGGGTGATTTGGCTAGAGCCGCCCCAGTGGCGTAAAGCGCATCACCCAAGATGGGGTGGCCCAGCGCCTGCATATGAAGCCGAAGTTGGTGGGTTCGGCCGGTAATTGGCACCAGTTCAACGCGGGTCGTAAACCCACCAGCTGACTGGCGCATTTGGTCGAGAACTCGCCAGCGGGTTTGACTCGGTTTGCCATTCACCGGGTCCACTTGGCGTAGCGGGCGTTGGTTCCAATCCGCTCCGATGGGCAGATCAATGAGTCCCCAATCGTCGGCGGGTGGCTGCAATAGGCCATCGACGATCGCCACATAGTGCTTTTCAATTAATCGACTGGATAAGGCTTGTTGCAAATAGCGTTGAGATTGTGGGCTCCGGGCCATCAGCATCAGGCCTGACGTGGCCATGTCCAGCCGATGAACGACGAGGGCATCAGGGAAATTGCGTTGAATCCGGGCGCTCAGGCAGTCTTGCTTGTCTGGGCCGCGCCCGGGCACTGACAATAACCCAGCCGGTTTGAGTGTCACCAAGAGCGAGTCGTCCTTATATAAAACCCGGATGTCTAGCGGATCGATGTAAGGCAAGTCAGTGGCATCGGGTGATGCAATTTCAATGTGATTTCTCATTTTGCAGCAAACGCTGCACAGTGGCGCAAAATTCTTCTATGTCGTTGGGTTTGTGGATGAGCGCCCGAGCCCCTTCAGCCAGGGCGCTGTCTTCAATTTCCTGGGTGATGTAGCCCGAGGCCAGAGCCACCGGCAGATCAGGGCGGGCTAAGCGGGCTATACGCAACAACTCCACCCCGCTGTAGCCTGGCATGTTGTAGTCCGTCACCATAAGGTCAAAATCATGAGGGCGTGCCTTCAAAGCCATTGCTGCAAGTTGGGGGTCGGTGAAAGATGTAATTGTGAAGCCCTTGCGTTTGAGCGAGCGTTCCATCAGGAAAACAAGGGCAGCATCATCATCGACATACATGATATGTTTGCCCGAGCCAGAGAATACGTTGTTTCCTTGTGCGACTTGTGTTGATGGGATCGGTTGTAGGTAGGTTACAGGAAAGTACAGGGTAAATTGACTCCCGACGTTTAGTTCGCTTTTGACGCTCACGCAGCCTTGGTGGTTTTGCATGATGCCATGGACCACAGATAAGCCCAAGCCTGTACCTTGGCCTACTGGCTTTGTTGTGAAAAAGGGTTCGAAAATTCGCTCCAGTTTTTCGGAGCTAATCCCACTTCCATTGTCATTGACTGTGATAGTTACATATGAGCCGGTTGAAATTCCGAGTCGAGCACATTCTTGCGCTGGCGGATGACACGCATCCAACGACACGCTGACCGTGCCCTTGTATTTTCCAAATGAATGAATGGCGTTGGTACACAGGTTAAGCAGTGCTTGCTCAATTTGAGTGGCATCGGCCAGTACCAAGGGCGTTGTTTTGAGATGAATTTCCAGGGTTGCCGAAGGTGGTAGTGTGATACGTAGTAATCGGGCCGCTTCCTCCACAACGGTTGCAACCTGAAGGGGGATTCGAAAGGGTGTCTCGTTACGACTGAAGGTCAAAATCTGGCGCACTAAATCGCGGGCCCGATGAGCGGCCCGATCGATCTCGATCAAGCTAACTTGAGTCATTGAATCGGTTGATGCGTCTTGTTTGGCCAACTGAACGTTACCTAAAATAGCACTTATGATGTTGTTGAAATCATGTGCGATGCCACCAGCCATGGTTCCGATAGCTTGCATTTTTTGTGATGCCCGCAATTGAATTTCCAAGTTATTGCGGTGCGCTTCCATTTGTTTTTTTGCTGTGAGATCGCGCGCAAAAACAGTGGTGATGCTGCCCTGGGAGTGGTGCTCTCTAGTGATGCTGGCTTCTAGTGTCAGTGTTTTCCCCGCCACTGTTTCCCCTACAACTTCGCCCAGCATGGCATGCTTGGCCACTTGCATATTGGTCATGGCTTTTAGAATGTCTGGAAAAAATCGAACCAAAGGAGTGTCCAAGGCCTGTTCGGCTGGGCATTGAAACAAAATAGCCGCGGCCGGATTGAACACTCGGATCAGCAAATCGTTGTCTACACAAATGATGGCGTCAAGAGAAGAGTTGATGATGGTGGCAAGACGATTTTCGCTCAATCGCAACTCTTCATTGCGCTGCTGTAACGCGGCTGCACTGGCCTGAAGTGCCCGCCGACGCTCGTTTAGAGCAAGCTTCTCAGCCAGCAAGGGGCTCTGGTCAATGATGGCGCAGATGAAGTGAGCCTGGTCATTTTGTCCATAGTGAATGCGCGCGATGTGGAGATCACCCGTGAATCCGCCGTGTGTGCCTCTGGTGAAAATTACCTCGTTGCTTAGGCTGCGCCCATCTCGCTGCGCAATTGCAAGGGCCATTTCAATGATCTTGGTCTGGCTAGATTTGACCAGGGGTAACAAAAAATTAAGCGCAGGGTCTTCCTCAGTCGGTCGAAACAGTCTCAAGGCCATCGCATTACTTTGGATCACCATGCCAGTCTCGTCCACAACCATCAGGGGAAGAGGAACATTGGAGAAAAGCGATTCAAACCGATCCAAGGCGCTTTCTGCGGCTATTCGGCTGTAGATCAAGCCCGTATTTTGAGCTTTGAGGTCTGTTTGGTAGTCCCGCAAATCCTCAATCATTTTCGAGAGGATATGAAGAGAATTTTCTTGCTGCATGGCCACTCACTGAAGGTGAAGCTTAAATACTAGCAGACGATCTCACAAGTCCCGGAACAAATGCTCTTTAAACCCCCTTTATGATGAGCGGCGCTCCACGGATATGTTTGCCCCACCGTTATAGGACCTTATCGTTATGCCCCACATGGCTGCTTCTTCGGCGCTGTCGCGCTTTCGTGTGATTGACCTGACCCAAGTGCGCGCGGGCCCCACCGCCTGCCGCCAACTGGCCGACTGGGGTGCCGATGTGATCCAGGTGCAAATGCCCGAGCACATGCGCGGTGACGACACGCTGGGCGGGCAAGACGGCTCAGACTACCAGTACACCCACCGCAACAAACGCTCCATCACGCTCAACCTTAAAGAGCCCGAGGGCATTGCCGTGCTCAAGCGCCTGATTGCGGGCGCGGATGTGGTGGTGGAAAATTTTCGGCCCGATGTGAAGTTTCGCTTGGGCATTGATTACGAAACGCTCAGCAAAGACCACCCCGGCTTGGTCTATGCCAGCATCTCCGGCTTTGGCCAGACCGGCCCCTTGGCCCAGCGCCCCGGCTTTGACCAAATTGCGCAGGGCATGGGCGGGCTGATGTCGGTCACCGGCATGGCCGAGCAGGGCCCGATGCGCGTGGGCATTCCGATTGCGGATTTGTGTGCGGGCATTTTTGCCGCGCAGGGTGTTTTGGTGGCGCTCTTGGAGCGTGAGGCCTCGGGCAAAGGCCAGTGGCTGCACACCTCGCTGCTCGAATCCATGGTGTACATGATGGACTTCCAAACCTCGCGCTGGTTGCTCGACGGCGACGTGGCCACGCAAGCCGGTAACTTTCACCCCACCAGCATCCCGACCGGCGTGTACAAAGCGCGTGATGGCTACATGAACATTGCCGTGTTCGGCTCCAAAATTTGGGAGCGCTTTTGCGACATTTTGGGTGCGCCTGAGTGGGTGAGCGACACGCGCTACCACGACAAGCAGGGCCGATCCGTCAACCGTGACACGCTCAACGCCGAGATCAACCGGCGCTTGGCCGCGCAAGACCGCAGCTACTGGATCGAGAAACTCAACGCGGGAGGCGTGGCCTGCGGCCTTATCAACAACATGAGCGAGGTGTTTGCCGAGCCGCAGGTGCAGCACCTGGGCATGGTGCACAACGTGGTGTCCAAGCACCAAGGGCCACAGCGTCTGGTGGGCCAGCCGGTGCAGCTAGAGCGCACGCCCAGCACCATCGCCCGCGCCGCGCCGCGCCGGGGTGAGCACAGCGAAGAAATTTTGACCGAACTGGGCCTGTCCGCCGAGGACTTGGCACGTATGAAATCCACCGGAGTTTTTTGATGTCTGAAACCGTTTATTCATCCCCCACCGAGCGCGTGCAAACCTGGGCCGATGGCAGCACACTGCACATCCGCTTCAACAATGTGGCGCGTCACAACGCCCTGTCGGTGGACATGTGGGAGGCTGTGCCCGCTTTGTTAACGCAAGCTGAAAACGACGCAGCCATTCGCTTGGTGGTGTTCTCAGGCGCGGGTGAAAAAGCCTTTGTCTCGGGCGCTGACATTTCGCAGTTTGAAGACCAACGCGCCGCCGAAGCCGCCGTGACCCGGTACGAAGCCATGGCCGAAAACGCGCTCATGGCGATCTACAACTGCAAGAAGCCCACACTAGCCTGCATTCGTGGTTTTTGCATCGGTGGCGGGGTGAACGTGGCCATCAGCTGCGATATGCGCATTGCGACCGACAACGCGGTTTTCTCCATTCCTGCGGCGCGCCTGGGCCTGGGCTACCGCTATTCGGCCATGAAGAATTTGGTGGATTTGGTCGGCATGGGTGCGGCGAAAGATTTGTTTTTTACCGCACGCAAGATTGATGGCAACGAGGCCAAATCTTTGGGTTTGGTGTCGCGCGTTTGCGCACCCGATGACTTGGCCGATTTGCTGGCCGAGTACACCTCTGCCCTGGCCGCCAATGCCCCACTCACAGTGCATGCAGGCAAGATGATCACGGCTGAAATTCTGAAGCCTTCGCCCGAGCTGGACATGGGCTTGTGCCAGCAGCTCATCAAGGGCTGTTTTGAAAGTGCCGACTACGCTGAAGGCCGCAAAGCCTTTATGGAGAAGCGCAAGCCGGTGTTTACTGGGCGCTGAGTCTGTTGACGTTTTTTCCCATGATAGCCAGCACATCCTCGTTCATTCTTTTTCTCGCGGCTTCTTCGCGGGATCGGTCGTTACGCGCCACGTCTTCGCGGGATCAGGTCGGCGGCGCACTCTGCTCCGCGACTGTCCCCCGCCCTTCGGGCTCCTCCTTGATGTCGCTGCGCAGAGCGCGCCACCGGCCTGATCCTGCCAGCACCCTTCGTCATTTCCGCGAAGGCGGGAATCCAGTCTTTTGGCACACCCACCATGATCGCCGCCCTGGCGCTTGGGGTGAGTGGCGCAGCGAAATCAAGGGGGAGCCCGCAGGGCGGAGGACATTCGCGTAGCTACTCACCCCAAGTGCCTGGGCGTACAAAACTTTGACCCCAAGTGTCCAAGGCAACACAATCAAACCAAAACATCACACAAGGAAGCACCATGAAATCGTATTGGCTAAAGATGGACGACCATCACTCCACCCTGGAGCTGCGCGACATTGCACAACCCACACCCGGCCCACGCCAAGTGCTGGTTCGCGTTCGCGCTGCGGGTCTGAACCGGGGCGAACTGATTGCGGGACACGGCCTGCACGGCAGTGGCGCGGCGGCCAAGCCGATTGGCATGGAGGCCGCTGGCGAGGTGGTGAGCTTTGGCGCGGAGATCACCGGCTTCAAAGTGGGTGACCGCGTGATGGGCCGCTGCCCTGGCGCGTTTGCTGAGTACGCCTTGATCGACGGGCGTGAAGTGATGGCTGTGCCCGACAACTTATCTTGGGAAATTGCCGCTAGCATTCCCCTGACCTTCTTGGTGGTGTACGACATGCTGGTCATGCAGGGCCGCCTGAAGGCCGACGAATGGATGCTGGTGGCGGGCGTGTCGTCGGGCGTGGGCGTGGCCTCCATGTTGATGGCCAAGGCGCTGGGGGCTAAGGTGATTGGCACCTCGGGCTCTGCGGCCAAGCTGGCGCGGCTTGACACCATGGGGCTGGACGTGGGCCTGTGCACACGGGTTGCTGATTTTCATGACGCGGTGATGCAGACCACCGAGGACAAGGGTGTTGATCTGGTCATCAACACAGTGGGCGGCTCAGTCTTTGCCGAGTGCGTGCGCAGCATGGCGTTTGAGGGGCGGCTGGCCACGGTGGGTTATGTGGACGGTGTGCTGCAAGGCGCGATGGACATTGAGCTGCTGCACGCCAAGCGCTTGACGCTCTTTGGCGTGTCCAACAAGCTGCGCAATGCAGATCAAAAATCTTCCGGCGTGCCCGGCTTCAAGAGCCACATCCTGCCGCTGCTGGCCAATGGCCGCATCAAGCCTGTGGTTGATAAAACGTTTGCGTTTGATGATCTGGCGCACGCTAAGGCCATGATGGAGAGCAATCAGCACTTGGGAAAAATTGTTTTGATGGGGGCTTGAATGAAAACCTTATCGTGTTTGTCGGCACTGGTGTTGAGCGGTCTTAGTTTTGTCGCCCAGGCCCAACCAGCGGCCTACCCCACCAAGCCGATCCGAATGTTGGTCGGCTTTGCACCCGGTGGTGCGGCCGACTATGTGGCGCGCACCGTGGGCGATGTTTTAGGTCGCGCACTGGGTCAGCCCATCGTGATCGAGAACCGTGCGGGCGCAGGCTCCAGCATTGCCGCTGAAGCGGCGGCCAAGTCCGCAGCGGACGGCTACACGATTCTCATTGCCAGCCCGAGCAGCATATCGGTGAACCCGGCGCTTAACCCCAAGCTGAACTATTCACCGCGCGACTTCGCGCCCATCACTAAAGTTACCAGTTCACCGTTGGTCATCGCGGCGCACCCAGGCAGCGGCATCAACTCGGTGGCCGATTTGATCGCGCGGTCAAAAAAAGCGCCGGGCTCGCTCAACTACGCCACCTCCGGCAATGGATCGGCTCCCCATTTAGGCGCAGCGCTGTTCAGCCAAGTGGCGGGGATTCAAATGGTGCACATCCCGTTTCGTGGGGGTGGCCCGGCCATTCAATCGGTGGTGGCAGGCGACACTCAGCTGACTTTTGGCACGCCGCCTTCGGTGCTGCCCATGGTGAAAGCCGGGCGCTTAAAAGGCTTGGCGGTGAGCAAGCGCGAAAGCTCGGCACTGGTGCCTGATTTGCCCGGCATGGCCGAGGCGGGCCTGCCCAATTACGCGATTGAGTTTTGGTATGGCTTCTTTGTGCCCACGGGCACGCCACCCGCCATCATCAAGAAAATTTTTGACGCAACCACCAACGCCATGCAACAGCCGCAAGTGAAGGCCGCGCTAGCGCGCGAGGGTACGGAGGTGTCGCTCTCGGCATCGCCAGAGCAGTTCGCCGCTTTCCTGACAGAAGACGCCAAGTTTTGGGTCAAGCTGGTCAAAGACGCCGACGTGAAAGTGGAATAACTTTCTCACACTATTAACTGAAAACACCATGACAACTTATCAACTGAATGTGAACGGCAAGCCCCGCACGGTGAACGTGGACAGCGACACGCCCTTGCTCTATGCCTTGCGCGATGACTTGGGCCTGCAAGGCCCTAAATACGGCTGTGGCTTGGGCCAGTGCGGTGCATGCACGGTACTGGTCAACGGCGAGGCGGTACGCAGTTGCATCACGCCTGTGGCCAGCGTCAAGGCGGGCAAAGTGGTCACACTTGAAGGCTTGGGCACGATTGACAAACCGCACCCGGTGCAAAAAGCGTTCATTGACGAGCAGGCCGCACAGTGTGGCTACTGCATCAACGGCATGGTGATGACTACGGTGGCGTTTTTGGGCAAAACTCCGCGCCCGAGTGAGGCTCAAATTCAACAAGCCTTGGCCAACAACCTGTGCCGTTGCGGCACGCACACGCGCATCATCAAGGCGGTGCAACGTGCGGCAGCCGCAACAACCACCGTGAAAGGAGCCTGATCATGCAACGTCGCGATTTCCTCAAAACCGGCAGCGGGCTGGTGGTTTCTTTTTCTCTCATGGGCGCTACGGGCTTGGCCGGTGCGCAGGCGGCATCCGCCAAAAGCATGGTGGCCGCAGAAGTGGATGCTTGGCTGGGCATAGGCGCGGATGGCCGCGTCACCGTGTACAGCGGCAAGGTTGATCTGGGCACGGGCGTTCGCACCGCGTTGGCGCAATTGGTGGCCGAAGAGCTGGACGTCGATTTCAAGCAGATCGACATGGTGATGGGTGACACCCTGCTCACGCTCGATCAGGGTCAGACCGCAGGCAGTCTGACCATCTCTAACGGTGGCGGCACGCTGCGCCGTGCGGCGGCCAGTGCGCGTCAAGCTTTGCTGGCGACTGCGGCCACGCGCTTGGGTGCGGATGTAACGCAACTTAGCGTGTCGGGCGGTGTCGTGTCGGCAGGCGATAAAAAAATCAGCTACGCCGCGCTGGTGGATGGCAAGCCGCTCAACGTCAAGCTCGACCCCAAGGTGGCACTCAAAGCCCCGTCCACCCACAAGGTGATCGGCCAGTCCGTGCCGCGTGTGGACATTCCCGCCAAGGTGACGGGCCAGTTCACCTACATCCATGACTTCAAGCTGCCCGGCATGTGGCATGCCCGCGTGGTGCGCCCACCGGGCTTGGGGGCCACGCTGCTGAGCCTGGACGAGTCTTCGGTAGCGGGCATCGCAGGTGTGAAGGTCGTGCGCAAGCAAGACTTTGTGGCCGTGGTGGCCAAGTCCGAGTGGGCCGTCGTCAAAGCCGCACGCCAGCTCAAAGCGCAGTGGACTGTGCCCAACACCCTGCCAGAGCAGGCCAAGCTGTACGACTACTGGCGCACTTTGCCCGTGGGCAAAAACGAGCCAGTGATCCAAAACGGCGATGCCGTGGCCGCCCTAGGCACGTCAGCCAAAAAACTCAAAGCCACTTACGACTTTGCGCCCCACACCCACGGCTCCATGGGCCCGGCCTGTGCGGTGGCAGACTTCAAAGATGGGCGCTGCACCGTGTGGTCGGCCTCGCAAGCCACGCACTCGCTGCAAAGCGAGTTGTCCAGCGTGCTGGGGGTAGCCAAGGCCAACATCCGCATGGTTTACCTGGACGGCGCGGGCTGCTATGGCCGCAACGGCCATGAAGACTGCTCGGGCGACGCGGCCTTGGTCTCGCAACTGGCTGGTGTGCCGGTGCGCGTGCAGTGGATGCGCGCCGACGAGCACGGCTGGGATCCCAAAAGCCCGCCTACCCTGGTGGACATGGAAGGTGGGCTAGACGCCCAAGGCCTGCCCGTGGCCTGGCGCTCGGAGTTTTTCATCGCCCAAGCCAACGGCACGCTGGACGAATTTCCGCTGTTGGCGGCCGTGCTCTCAGGCGTCAAACGCACAGGCTACTACACCGGCAATATCCAAAAAAATGCCGATGTGCTCTACCAGTTTCCCAACATCAAGACCGAGGTGCACCGCTTGGCTGATAAAGCCTTTCGCACTTCGCACCTGCGCACGCCGGGGCGCATGCAAAACACCTTTGCCAACGAAGCCTTTTTTGACGAGATGGCCGCCGCCGCTGGGGCTGATCCATTGGCTTGGCGTGTCACTTACCTGAAGGAGCCGCGTGCCAAGGCGGTGCTGGAAGACGTGGCCAAACTCTCCAAATGGCAGAGCCGCCCGTCACCCGCCGCCAAATCGAGTGGTGACACTGCCAAGGGCCGAGGTGTGGCTTTTGTGAAGTACGACAACGACCGCACCTTTGTGGCCCTGGTGGCCGAGGTTGAAGTCAACAAAAAATCCGGCCATATTCGCGTCACTGACATCTGGTGCAGCCATGACTGCGGCCAGGTCATCAACCCGGATGGTGCCATCAACCAGATCGAAGGCGGTATTGTGCAAACCATCAGCCGCACGCTGATCGAAGAGCTGCAGTTTGATCGCACTCACGTCACCAGCCTGGATTGGGCCAGCTATCCTATCTTGCGTTTCCCCGAGGTGCCCCGCATCCACGTCAACCTGATCAACCGGCCCGACATGCCGTCTTGGGGCGCGGGTGAAATGGCACCTACTGTGGTGCCAGCCGCTATCTCCAACGCGGTCTTTGACGCCATGGGCGCGCGCTTGCGCTCTGTGCCGTTTTTACCTGCTAAAGTGCGAGCCCTTTCAACCACTTAAGCATTTTGAAAAACAGCCCATGAGCAGCTACACGATACGACCCGCCACAGCCAAAGACGCCAAGCGAATCACGGACATCCATGCTCGTGTCAGTGATGAAATTTACGAAGCCTTGCTGCCCGCCGATGCCTTCAAACCGCAGTCTTTAATCGAAGGCTTGGCCTTTTGGCGCGATGCGATTGAATACGCTGAGCCGCAGGTGCTGGTGGCTGTGGAGGGGGATACCATCATCGGCTTTGTTGGTTTTGACCGTTCACGCGACCCCGGCACCAAACCCGTGGTGGGCGAGATTTGGTCGATCATGGTAGAGCCCACGTACTGGAATTCAGGCGCAGGCCTGGCCCTGTGGGATGCCGCCCGTGAGGGCTTACAAGAGGAGGGCTGCACCCAGGTCACGCTTTGGCTGCCTTTGGGTAATGAGCGCGCCTTGCGCTTTCATGAGCTGGCGGGCTTCAAGCGTGAACTGCCATCGGCCCGAACGGTGGATGTGAATGGTTTTCGATTGGAAGAAATTCGTTTGAAACGATCGATAGCTTGATTTTTTCTTTATGACTGGCAGCAGGTTTTTTAGTGCCTTCTTTCAAACGTTGCCATGTGAGTTGCAGCAAACGGGCATCAGCGCTGGCGCGGTGGCGCTGAGGGCCTCGGTCTTGAGCCACCTGGGTTTTGACGATGTGCCAGAGGTCTGCCTCTTCATCATTCAATAAAGTGCGCAAGTTGTCCAGCTTGAAAGTCGGCATCATGTTGGCCGCATCAAACAGTAGGCTGAGCCAACTATAGTCATGCCCCCATCCGTCGGAGTAGGCTATTTGACCGGATAAGTTATGGTTGAGTTGGTTTGCAACATCTCTCACAAAACGCCCCCGGCTGACCAGTAAATCTTGTGAAATATGGTGTACCGCTTCGGCGCCTCTATCCCAGTGCGTCCAATCGGGCTCGGGTCGCACGAGCGAACACCAGGTTTGCCCATCAGGCAGAGAGTAGCCCACTTCAATCGGGTAGCCGCCGCGGCCAAAGCCGGAGGCCTCAATGTCCAGGATGATCGGTGAGGTAGTCATACCGCTGGTATCGGCATGGCTGCGTGATAACTTGAGTCTGGACCCTATTTGATAAGGCGCAAAGCAATCAGCAAACGGTTACTCGAATAGCGACTCAAACCCGCTGATTGGCTCAAACCGCTTATTGCGGTAATGCAGGCGCGAAGGACCTGGCAGCGCGCGCGCGCGCACCGAGTGGCGCTCATCCCCCGGATAGCACAGCACGCGCACACCGTCTTGGTCAAAGGGCTCAGGTTGCACCACGGGGGGCAAACGGCCTGCGGCCTCACTTAATGCACTGGCCACCGTTGCGTGGCGTGAAAGATGAGCCAGGCTCATGATTTGCGGTGGCGCCAGCTCAATATGGGCGTCGCGGTACTGCTCCAAGGCCGCGCGGGGCGAGAGCCAAACGCTGGCTGTGGCCTCATGATTGTCGTGGCTCGCCACCTGATCGGGCGGCACGACAGTGATGAAGAAGCGGGTGTCAAAGCGTTTGCTGCTGACTGAGGGCATGAAAGGCGTGATCCAGCGCACCCAAGGCGCGACGCTGTGCGTTTGCAGCCGCAGGTTCAGACGTGCGAGAACGGTGGGGAAATTCAGACCTTCTGCCAGTAAGGCTCGGGCCTGTGCCACTTGGTCGGCAGTGGCGCTTTGCGCAAACAACACGCCCGACTCTTCAAACGATTCACGCAGTGCGGCTACGAACATGCTGGCGGCGGTGGGCGCGTCCAGGTCAGGCTCACCCAGGCGGGCGTGTAGGGCTTGCGCGGGTTGGTCTAAGAGCGCCAGGGTGTCAGCTGCAGCGTCCAATGGGTCCACCTTGCCACCCGGAAACACATAGGCCCCACCCAGTACGTCAGACAGTCCGTGTCGCTTGATGAGAAAAACCTCCAGCCCCTGAGGGGCATCGCGCAGCATCACCACGGTAGCGGCGGAACGAACAGGCGTGGTGACTATGGTGGAGTTGATTTCCATGTTGGGCAATGAGCTTGATTTCTCGTTACGAATGTCAATCTTCTATCTTAGTAGTGTTGAGCAACTATAGAAATAGTTCAAATACTCGCCATTCAATGGACGGAGTTAATACTGTATGACAGTCCGGATTCGGGCAGGATATTTGTACCGAAAACAGAATTTGACCAATGCTGAATAGCCGTTCTGCTTCTGGTTATGGTGAAAACTTAGGGGTATTTCCGCACACTTAATGCGTGAAGAAGGGGATAGACCCGAAAGCCTAACCCCTTTTATGTGGTGCCGGAGAGATGAATCGAACACCCGACCTTCTCATTACGAATGAGCTGCTCTACCGACTGAGCTACACCGGCTAAGCCTTGAATTATACCTTGGCGTGATAGGCGGTAACCCGCTCAACTTCGTTTTTGGAGCCAAGGATGACGCTCACGCGTTGGTGCAGTTGAGTGGGCGCAATGTCCATGATGCGCTGTGTGCCGTTGGTGGCCGCACCACCGGCTTGCTCGATCAACCAGCTCATGGGGTTGGCTTCGTACATCAGGCGCAGCTTGCCGGGTTTGTTGGGCTCGCGTTTGTCCCAGGGGTAGAGGAAGACGCCGCCGCGGGTGAGGATGCGGTGCACGTCGGCCACCATGCTGGCGATCCAGCGCATGTTGAAGTTTTTGCCGCGTGGGCCTTGCGCACCTTCCAGGCATTCGTCGATGTAGCGTTTCACCGGCTCATCCCAGTGGCGCATATTGCTCATGTTGATGGCAAATTCTTGCGTGTCGGCGGGGATGGTCACGTTCTCTTGCGTCAGCACGAAGGAGCCTTGCTCGCGGTCCAGCGTGAACATGGCCACGCCGTCGCCCACGGTGAGCACCAGCGTTGTCTGCGGGCCATAGACGCAGTAGCCTGCGGCCACTTGCTGGCGACCCGGTTGCAGAAAATCTTTGGTGGAGACGGGATCGATTTTGGTTGGGTCGTCGTTTTGTTTTTTCAGCACGCTAAAAATAGTGCCGATGCTGACATTGACGTCGATGTTGGAGGAGCCGTCCAGCGGGTCAAACAGCAGCAGGTATTCGCCTGCCGGGTAACGGTTGGGAATGGGCAGAATTTCGTCCATTTCCTCAGACGCCATGGCCGCCAAGTGGCCACCCCATTCGTTGGCTTCAATCAACACTTCATTGGCAATGATGTCGAGCTTCTTTTGAACCTCGCCTTGCACGTTTTCGCTGCCTGCCGTACCCAGCACGCCGCCTAGCGCGCCCTTGTTGACAGCCTGGCTGATGCTCTTGCAAGCGCGGGCGACCACTTCAAGCAGCAGGCGCAGCTCGGAGGGGATGTGGCCTTCGGCACGCTGTTGTTCGACAAGGTAGCGGGTGAGGGAGATTTTTGAAGTCATAGGATTCCTTGATTATTCAGCAAGTGCGTGGGTGACAACTTCGCGTACATCGTTGCTTAAGTCGGTCTTGGCGGCGACGCGGGTCAGGGCTTCTCGGGCGGCGCTGCGGTAGGGCTCTGCGAGTTTCTTCCAGCGGTCCAGTCCGCGCGCCAAACGTGCGGCGACTTGGGGGTTGATGCTGTCCAACTCGATGACTCGCTCGCGCCAGAACACATAGCCTGCGGCATCCGCCCGGTGAAAGGCCCCCGGGTTAGCACTGCAGTAGCTGAAGATCAAGCTGCGCGCGCGGTTCGGGTTGCGCACGGTGAAGTCGGCGTGGGTCATGAGCTGGCGCACAGCAGGCAGCACTTGACCACCCCGGTCGCAGGCCCCGGCTTGCAGGGCAAACCATTTGTCCAGCACCAAGGCTTCGTCTTTGAACATGGCGTGGAAGCGTGTGAGCGCTTGCGCCGCGAGTTCATGGCCGCTGCTCACCAGCGCGTGCAGGGCGTTGAAGCGGTCGGTCATATTCCCTGCGTCTTTGAAGCGCTGGTAGGCCTTGCCGGGCCAGATGACATCGTGGGTCTGGCGCGCTGCAAGGCACAACATGGTGAGGGCCAAGCCGGTGAGGGCACGTCGGCCCGACGAGACGGCGTCAGGCCGGTAGCCTGCGTTGTTGGCGTACACCTCATAAACCCATTGCCAGTCGGCTTGTAGCTCATGCGCGAGTTGCTCGCGCATGGCTTCGCGCACGGCATGGATGCGCTGCGGATCCACCACGGCCAGTTGCTCTGCGATGTAGGTTTCGGCGGGCAGGGTCAGCACCAGTTCCTTGAAGGCCGCATCCAGCGTAGGGTGACGCAAGACGCTGCGCATGGCGTCGATGTAGGCCGCGTCCAGTACTTTGGATTCGGCGGGGTGGGCATGACCTTGGATGAACTGGAGTGCGAGTTTGAGCGCCAAGCGTTGCCCCGCCTCCCAGCGGTTGAAGGGGTCGTTGTCATGGGCCAGCAGGGTGAGCAACTGGGTGTCGCAGTAATCGCAGTCCAGTACCACGGGCGCAGAAAAGCCGCGCAACAGGGACGGCACGGGTTCAGCGTCGAGTTCTGTGAAGACCACGGTCTCGCTGGTTTGCGTCAGGACGTGGGTGCGTTGCGTACCGCTGATCTCGCTGCCATCGGCGCTCAACAAGGCCAGCGCCACGGGGATCACAAAGGGCTGTTTCTCGCTCTGGCCCGGGGTGGGCGCGCAGCTTTGCTCCAAGTTGAGGGTGTAGCTGCGCGCACTCGCGTCATACACACCCTGGGCACGTACCCGTGGCGTGCCCGATTGGCTGTACCAATGCTTGAACTGCGGTAGCAGGCGCGCCAGATCAGAGGCGGGGTTAGCGTCGGCAATGGCTTGCGCAAAATCGTCACAGGTGACGGCTTGGCCATCATGGCGCGCAAAGTACAGCGTCATACCTTTGGCAAAACCAGCCCGGCCCGAGATACCCTCGCTGGGCGTGGCGGCCAGGGTCTGCATCATGCGAACGACTTCCGCCCCTTTTTCGTAAATGGTGACGGTGTAGAAGTTGTTGATCTCCTGGTACTGGTCCGGCCGCACTGGGTGGGCCATGGGGCCTGCGTCTTCGGGGAATTGTGCGGTGCGCAGCACGCGCACATCTTCAATGCGCTTGACGGCGCGGGCGGAGGCCTCGCCCGCCATGTCTTGGCTGAACTCCTGGTCGCGAAACACCGTCAGGCCTTCTTTCAGGCTGAGCTGGAACCAGTCGCGGCAAGTGACGCGGTTGCCCGTCCAGTTGTGGAAGTACTCGTGGCCCACCACGCTCTCGATGTTGGAGAAATCTGCGTCCGTGGCCGTGGCCTGGCTGGCCAGAACGTACTTGGTGTTGAAGATGTTCAGGCCCTTGTTCTCCATCGCGCCCATGTTGAAGTCGCTGGTGGCCACGATCATGAACCGCTCCAGATCGAGCGGCAAACCAAAGCGCGCCTCGTCCCAGGCCACGCTGGCCATCAGCGAGTTCATGGCGTGTTCCGTCTTGTCCAGGTCGCCGGGGCGCACGTACACCTGCAGAAGGTGATCGGTGCCGGAGCGGGTGGTGATGCACTGCTCGCGGGCCACGAGCTTGCCCGCCACCAGGGCGAACAGGTAGCAGGGCTTTTTGTGCGGATCCACCCACTTGGCAAAGTGTCTAGCACCATTGGGGCCGTCTTCCAGCGCGCCGCTGTCCACCAGGTTGCCGTTGGACAGCAGCACCGGGTAGGGGGACTTGTCGGCGCGCAGCGTCACCGTAAAGCTGGCCATCACATCGGGGCGGTCCAGGTAGTAGGTGATACGGCGAAAGCCTTCGGCCTCGCACTGGGTGAAGAAGGACTCGTTGCTGACGTACAAGCCCATGAGCTTGGTGTTTTTCACCGGCGCGCAGGTGGTAAAAATCTCCAACGCAAAGGGCTCGTGGCCCGCAGGCAGGTTTTCCAGCACGAGCTGGTTGCCATCCATCTTGAACGAGGTGCCTTGGCCGTTGACCAGCACCCGCGCCAGGTTGATCTCATCACCGTCCAGGCGCAGCGCTTGCGCGGCCACGTCGGGGTTGCGGCGCAGTGTCATTTTGTTGAGCACGCGTGTCTTGGCCGGGTCCAGGTCAAAGGTCAGATCGACGGTGTCGATCCAGAACGCGGGCGCGCTGTAGTCGGCGCGGCGGATGATCATGGCGGGGCCATCGGCCTCACGAAGTTGCAACATGCTTAAACCCCTTGCTTCAACGAAGCCTCAATGAACTGATCCAAATCGCCATCCAGCACTTTCTGAGTGGCCGACGTTTCGTAGTTGGTGCGCAAATCCTTGATGCGGCTTTGGTCCAGCACGTAGGAGCGAATTTGGTGGCCCCAGCCTACGTCCGTCTTGGTGTCTTCTAGCTTTTGCTGCTCGACCATGCGTTTTTTCATCTCGAAGTCGTACATGCGGCTGCGCAGGCGCTTCCACGCCACATCGCGGTTGCTGTGCTGGCTGCGCCCGTCTTGGCACTGCACCACGATGCCGGTGGGGATGTGCGTCAGGCGCACGGCCGAGTCGGTCTTGTTGATGTGCTGGCCGCCCGCGCCGCTGGCGCGAAAGGTGTCCACGCGCACGTCAGAGGGGTTGATGTCGATCTCTATCGAGTCATCCACCTCCGGGTACACAAACACGCTGGCAAAGCTGGTGTGGCGACCGCCGGATGAGTCAAACGGGCTCTTGCGCACCAAGCGGTGTACACCGGTTTCGGTGCGCAGCAGGCCAAAGGCGTAGTCGCCCTCGATCTTGATGGTCGCCCCTTTGATGCCTGCGGTGTCGCCCGGCGTTTCGTCTTCAATCGTGGCTTTGAAGCCCTTGCGCTCCGCGTATTTGAGGTACTGGCGCAGCAGCATGCTGGCCCAGTCGCAGGCCTCGGTGCCCCCGGCCCCGGCCTGGATGTCCAGGAAGGCGGGCAGCGGGTCGGCCGGGTTGTTGAACATGCGGCGGAATTCGAGCTGCTCCACGATGGCAGCCAGCTTGGCCCCCTCGGCCTCAATCGATTCCAGACCGGCCTCGTCGCCCTCTTCTTTGGACATCTCGAACAACTCAAGGTTGTCGGCCAGCTCACTGGTGAGCCCGTCCAGCGAAACCACCACGCCGTCCAGCGTTTTCTTCTCTTTGCCCAGCTCCTGGGCGCGCTTGGGGTCGTTCCACACGGTGGGGTCTTCCAGCGAGGCGTTGACCGTCCTCAGTCGTTCGGCTTTGGCATCGTAGTCAAAGATACCCCCGTAACTCGGCCGTGCGCAGGCTCAAGTCGTTGAGCCGGGTGCCGATGAGGTTGATGCGTTCTGCGTCCATGATTCGAGTTCCTGAAAGTAATCGCTTATTTTCTCATGGGAACTCGAATCAGCCCGCGCCTGTCTCGTTACGCGTCATTCCCGCGAAGGCGCAAATCCAGTCCATCCTTGAAGCCGCCTGAATCAAAGTCGTTGGCTGCATCGTCTAGCGCCAGGTTGATCAGGGTGAAGCTCAGGTAGCGGTCTTGCGGGCCGACCATGAAGACTTGGTTCAGGCGCGTTTGGGTGGTGGCGGTCTCGGTCAGGGTGGAGCCACTTGTGACAGCACTAGCGCTTGGGACACCACTGGCCGTGCTCACTGCGCTCTGAATAGTCACCTGGCCCTGCGTGGCCCAGTCTTGCAGGTTTTGCAGGCTGTCGCCTTGCAGTGTGGGGTGGGGGCATCCCCCTCTTTAAGCTGCGCAACCAGTTGGCTCATCAACTGCAACTCGTCTGCACTGGGCAAGCGGCGCTCACCCGGCTGCAAAGTAGCGGCCATGAAGTCACCACTGTCGGCACTGCGCAAAGAAAGGGGTCAGGAATAGCCCACAATTTCATCATTTCCTCCTCGCCAAATCAGCAGCAGTCAATTCTTGCGCCTTCACAAACCGACTGATCGTCGCATAGTGGAATCCAAACGCCCAAGCAAGGTCTTTGAGGCTGTAGCGGGGCAGCTTGGCTCAAGCAACCGAATGCGTTTGCAGCCACTCTTTTAGGGCGTCATTCATCCTGGCCTGCCAACCTGCGCCAGTGGCACGGAAGGCAGCAAGCACGTCGGGGCTGTAGCGCACAGTGACCGCTTGTTTGGAGTCGCCTTTGACGGTTCCCACAGGGCGACCACGCGCTTTATACACAGCAATATCTGCGGGCTTGTGGGCTCTGGCAGTCTCACCTCGCTTGGCCTGCCCGATAGAGGCCAGCACATCGGCGGCAAAGGCTTGCATTTCATCGTCCATTTTTGCTTTAGGCATCAAACGCCTCCTTCCATGATTTCAAAACTTCAACAGGCATGTTGTCAAACTTGGCCTTGGCGTAGATCGCAAGCAACACCACCTCGCCATGGGCAAGCCGGGTGTAGTAAATCACCCGTGCACCACCGCTTTTACCCATTCCCTCACGCTTCCAACGCACTTTGCGCAGACTGTCCGCACCCGGTATGACATCGCCAACAGTGGGGTTCTCGCTGATGTAGACCACGAAAGCCTCGCGCTCCGATTGGCTCCATATTCCATCCACCATGCGTTGAAAAATGGGTGTTTCAATGATGGTGAGCATCAGTTTATTGTAACTCCAATTAATTGACTTGAAAATATCAGAAGCTGGATGACACAAACCCCTCAATCAACGCCGCCACCTGCTGCGGCTGGTCGTGGTGCAGCATGTGGCCCGCGTCGGCGACCAGGGCTTGGCTCATCTGGGGTACATGCTTGAGTCGCTCATGAAACTCGGCAATGGAATAGCGCTCTTGCCACCACTGCGCCATCTGGTTGATGCTGGCCTCTACCACCAGCGTTGGCGCTGTGATGCGTTGGTAAATGGCCAGCAGCTCGGGCACTTGGTACAGGTTGGCGTTGACGATCTTATGCGCCGCATCGCCCAAAATTTGCCACTGGCCTTGCGCGTTGGGTTGTGCCCAGTGCGGGGCCAGCCACGCGGCTTTGTCAGCGCTCAAGCGTGGGTTGTTTTTCATCAGGCGTTGGGCCACGCCTGCTGCGTCGCTGTAGGGCTTGAGGGCGATCGCGCCCCGGTGCAGGCTCTTGAGCTCGTCCAGCCATTGGGCGTAGCGCCCTGCTGCTTGTTCCGGCTTAGTCGCGGGCATGCCAAAGCCCTCCAGATTGATGAGGCGGCGCACGCGCTCGGGGCGCACGCCGGCGTAAATCATGGCGACGTTGCCGCCCATGCTGTGACCGACCAAGTCCACGGGCTGGCCGGGTGCGTAGTGGTCGAGCAGACAGTCCAAGTCGGCCAAATAGTCGGGGAACCAAAAGCTGTCTTGCGCCACGGTCTTGGTAAGGCCAAAGCCGCGCCAGTCGGGGGCGATGATCTGTCTGCTTTGAATGAAGGCCTCGCTCAGCGCGTCCACCACGAACTGGTAGGACGCACCCACGTCCATCCAGCCGTGCAGCAGCACCAGAGGTGGCAGCGTGGAGGCGGGTGTGGAAGAGGGCGTGCCCCAGCAGTGCACGTGGTAGTGCAGATGGCGCAGGGGGATGAATTCGTTGGTGGCAGTTCTTTTGATTGGGTACATCAGGGAATCATAGGGATTTTTGATGGACTGGATGACGTGCAAAATGCGGTCATGCTTTACCGCGCCAACCCTCTCAAACGATACGCACCCTGGCTGGGTAGCTGGTTGCTGGTCTCGTGTGTGGGTGTGGTTTTGATTACCCAGTCTGAACTGACAACGATTCGGGAGGCCTTTGAAACGGACGCCCGCATTGCGCACCGCCTGTTAAGCCAGCGGGCTGTTCAGCATGATGCGGTATTGTCCACCCTCACTCTTTTGCGCTCAGCAGACACCCAGGCGGAGCCTGAACAGCGGCTGTCGTCGGTGTATCCCCAGATCATCTCCATCCTGCGCCGCAGCCGAGATGCACATTGGCCCACGGCTTCGCTCCAGGCGGCTGAGACCGAGTCCCGGCGATTCAAGCGTGCTGCTTTGGCTGAGGCTGATTTCTCAAAAGGTCGTTACTGGGTTGTGATGGGAGCCGAGCCGACGAGCTATGCCGTCCTGATCGACATTCACAGCATGGTGCCCTGGCAGGAGTGGCCGGCACAGCCTGCGACCAGTCCGGTGCGGATGGCGCTTGACTATGGGGGGCAGGCGTTTGAGTTGCAGCCGGGCGGCGTTCAATTTCAGCGGGCCAGTCCGGGTGTGCGGCAATTCGATTTCCACAAGGTGCTGGCCACTGACAGCCAGCCCTTTGACGTGGTGGCCCAGCGGCGCGTGGGCTGGGATGAACTTCCGTGGGTCATGATGCTCCTCTGGACGCTGCTGGTGGCGGCCCTATTGCAGGTCGTTCGGGTTGGGTTGCGTCAAGCGACAGACCGCCGCCGGGCTGAAGAGCTGTTGCGGTTCGGACAGGTGGCTCGCCTCAATACACTGGGTGAACTGGCCGCCGGCATGGCCCATGAGCTGAATCAACCCTTGACGGCCATGTTGGCTAACGCCCAGGCCGCCAATCGTTTACTGAACGAAGATCCGCCTGACCTGCATCTGGCGCAAGCGGCCATTCAGGGCGCTGTGGGTCAAGCCCAGCGCGCCTCAGACGTGGTGAACCGCTTGCGCCATGTGGTGGAGCAACCTGACGAGCAGGCCAAAATTCAGGCCGTGGATCTGCAAGTGCTGACGAGACAAGCGCTGCATTTGCTGGAGCCTGAAATGCAGCGTCGATCTATTGAGCCCATTATTCAACTGGCTGGCGCACCTTTTCAGGTGCGTGCCGAACCGGTGGCACTGGAACAAATCATCCACAACCTGCTGATGAATGCGCTGCAAGCGCTGGACCAGGTTCCAGCCGGGGAGCGCAGCCTTGTGCTGGTTTTGAGTACTTCGGGGGGGAGTGGGCAACTGAGTGTGTGTGACACAGGTCCGGGAATCGCGGTTGATGTGATCACACGCATTTTTGAACCCTTTTTCACCACCCGACCTGGTGGGCTGGGGCTTGGGCTCAGCTTGAGTGAATCTCTGGTGGCCGGGATGGGTGGTACTTTGGTGGCGACCAACCGCGCCCCCCGGGGTGCCGAGTTCTGTCTGAATCTACCCTTGGCATGAAGGCCATGAGCGCACAAGACACTCCCCAGTCGCCGCTGATTCATCTGATTGACGATGACGAGGCGGTTCGTGATGCGCTGTCCTTGTTGATCGGCACCGTGGGGCTGCGCGTCCAAAGTTGGAGCGATCCACATGCGTTTTTGACGAGCTTCGACCGGCATGCGATTGGCGCCATCGTGCTGGACGTGCGCATGCCCGGTATCAGCGGGTTGACCGTGCTGGACACGTTGATTGCCGAAGGCGTGGATCAACCTGTGATCATGCTGACTGGGCACGGCACGGTCAGCATGTGCCGACGTGCGTTCAAGTCGGGTGCAGCGGAGTTTCTGGAAAAACCGGTGAATGACGAGCTGTTGCTGGAGGCCCTGCAAAATGCGGTTCGCCAGCACATCAAGTCACGCGCCCGCACGCAAACGGACGCGATCACCCGTGCGCGCTACGCTCAGCTGACCGAGCGCGAGCGGGAAGTTTTGGGCTTGATCGTGGGCGGCTTGACCAACAAAGAAATGGGCCGTGCGCTGGGGCTGTCGCCGCGCACCGTAGAGACCCATCGGGCAAACTTGTTTGACAAGCTTGAAGTCGTGTCCCTGGCTCAACTCATTCGGGCCTACGCCGCGTTGGTGGACGGTGACCTTAGCGCGTAGTTCTACGGAGCCCGCACCGTAGCCGTACGAATAGGCAATGGCGACAGAGAAATTTACAGTGGGATGGCGGTTGATTGAACCGTGACCCTATTGAAATTTCAGGAGAAAACATGCTCAAAATCAACCATATGTCTGCGCTTGTACTTTGTGCGGCCGCAGGTATCGCCAGTGCTCAGGCCGTTCGTGCAGAAAAAAACATGTCCCTCGATTTGGCCAATCAAATTGCTGCTGCCTCGGTGGCGACCTGTACCGCCAACGGCTATGCCGTGACGGCCACGGTGGTTGACCGGGCCGGTTCGGTTCGCGCGGTTCAGCGTGCGGACAACGCTGGCCCTCACACACTGGCGGCCAGTCAGCAAAAAGCTTATACCTCGGCATCGGCCAAGAATACGACGCTGGCCATGATGGAGGGTGCGCAAAAGAACCCTGCTGCGGCCAATGTGGCCCATATCCCCGGCTTCTTGCTGCTCGGCGGCGGGGTGCCGATCAAAGTGGGTAATGAGGTGATCGGTGCCGTCGGTGTCGGCGGTGCTCCTGGGGGGCATCTGGACGAGCAGTGCGCTGTGGCGGCTATTGACAAGGTCAAAGAGCTGCTGAAGTAAGGTCAGGCCGGGTGACTCAGGCATTCACACTAAGGAGCGAACCATGAAGTCTTTCTATTTGCATGCGTTGGTGGCCAGCATGCTTGTTTCGCTTGGGTGGATGGCCTGCGCCCCAGTACGAGCCCAAGTCGCGCCCAGCGCGGCCGAGGTGGCGCGCTACACCGGCCTGCACGCTGCCGCACACAGCGGGGATGTGGCTGTGATCGACAAGCTGCTGAGTGCCCGCACAAGTCCCCCGGTGAACCTCGATGCCCGTGATGCCTATGGGCGTACGCCCGTGCATGTTGCCGCCTTTGCGCGCCAGCGCGCAGCCTTGCGTGCGCTGGCCAAGGCGGGTGCAAATTTGGAGCTGTTGGAGAACGACCGCTACGACGCCGTCACCATTGCCGCTGTGGCTGACGATGAGGAGACCCTGCGCGTTTTGCTCTCGCTCGGTGCCAGCGCGCGGCTGACCACCAGCATCTATGACGGCACGGCCCTGATTGCAGCGGCGCACTTGGGGCATGACGGCGTGGTCAAACAGCTGATTGCCGCCAAGGCGCCGCTAGACCACGTCAACAACCTGCACTGGACGGCGGTGATTGAATCTATCGTGCTGGGTAACGGCGGGCCGCGCCACCAAGAGACCTTGCGCGCGCTGCTCGCGGCTGGGGCCAACCCGCAGTTAAAAGACCGCAACGGCGCGACCCCACTGCAATTGGCCCAGGCGCGGGGCTATACCGAGATGGTGCGGATGTTGCAAAAGGCGGGCGCACGCTAGTCGGGCTTGGTACATTTGGGGCCTCAATCGGAGGCCTATTTTGAACACCCGTGATGTGAACGTCAGTCATCCATTCCCTGGCTTGCCGCAGGATCAAGTCGATCATTACGACCCACTCCACAACGAGTTTCGTTGGCTCGTTCCTGAGCACCTCAACATGGCCGAGGTCTGTTGTGGCCGCTGGGCACGCGCGCAAGATGCTGCAAAAAGAGTAGCTGTTAACGCCAGTTCTGCGGGGGCTGTAGCCACTGTTCATACTTATTCTGAGTTGCAGCAGCAAGCCAACCGGCTCTCACAGGTCTTGCGCGCTTTGGGCGTGGCTCGCGGTGACCGGGTGGCCATTGTCATGCCGCAGCGTTTTGAGACGGCGGTGGCCTACATAGCCGTGCTGCAAATGGGCGCGGTGGCCATGCCGCTGTCGGTGCTGTTTGGGCCTGAGGCGCTGGCCTATCGATTGCAAGACAGTGATGCCGTGGTGGCGATTGGCGACGAGGCTTCGACGGCAGGCTTGCTGGCGCTGCGTGCGGATTGCCCGGCCCTGCGGGATGTGCTGGGGGTGGGAGCGCAGGAGAGCGCCGCTGCGGGTGCTGTAGCTAAAGATGGGGCGCTGGACTACACCGCCTTGCTCGCCCAGCAATCCGCCGATTTCACGCTGGTCAACACCCGCGCCGAAGACCCCGCCATCCTCATCTACACCAGTGGCACCACCGGCAACCCCAAGGGCGCGCTGCTGCCGCACCGGGCGTTGATTGGCAATTTGAGTGGGTTTGTGTGCAGCCAGAATTGGTTTGGGTTTGATCCCGATGGCACGAGCCCTTCGACAAGCTCAGGACGAACGGATTCGCGAGCCGTTCTCTGGTCACCGGCAGACTGGGCCTGGACGGGCGGCTTGATGGATGCGCTCTTGCCAACGCTCTATTTTGGCCGCCCCATCGTGGCCTACAACGGGCGCTTCACGCCGCAAGTCGCCTTTGAGCTGATGCAGCAGTTTGGCGTGACGCATAGCTTCTTGTTCCCAACAGCGCTCAAAGCCATGATGAAGGCCTATCCCCACCCCCGTGCGCACTTCTCGCTCAAGCTGCAAGCGCTGATGAGCGCGGGTGAGGCGGTAGGCGACGCGGTGTTTGATTACTGCCAGCGTGAACTTGGCGTGATCGTGAATGAAATGTTTGGCCAGACTGAGATCAACTACATCGTCGGCAACTGCGCCATTTTTTGGCAACCCAAGGCGGGCAGCATGGGCAAGGGCTATCCCGGCCATCAGGTCAAAGTCATCGACGAGAACGGCCATGAGTGCGCGGTAGGCGAGCCCGGTGACGTGGCGCTGAACCGCTTTGACGTGCACGGCCAGCCCGACCCGATCTTCTTCCTTGGCTACTGGAAGAACGATGCCGCCACCCAAGCCAAGTTCACCGGAGATTGGTGCCGCACGGGTGACTTGGCTGTGCGTGATGCCGACGGCTACCTCTGGTATCAGGGCCGGGCCGACGATGTTTTCAAAGCGGCGGGCTACCGCATCGGGCCGGGCGAGATTGAGAACTGCCTGGTCAAGCACCCGGCCGTGGCCAACGCGGCGGTGGTGCCCAAGCCGGATGCCGAGCGCGGTGCTGTGGTCAAGGCCTATGTTGTACTTGCTCCTGATTTTGTAGCTGCTCGTGCAGATAATAAAAGGACCTCAGCCGCATTTGATGCTGAAATCACCGCCCAACTTCAAGCCCACGTGCGCAGCTTGCTCGCGCCCTATGAGTACCCCAAAGAAATCGAATTCATAGACGCCCTGCCAATGACCACCACCGGCAAAGTGCAGCGCCGCGTGCTTCGGCTCCAAGAGGAAGAGCGGGCACGTAAACTTGGCGTCATCCCATAAGTCCCCGCTCGTCAGAAACCCCCGTTCGGGCTGAGCTTGTCGAAGCCTTCCAAACCATTGACCCAACCCATCATGAAAACCATTCAACTCGGCCAAAGCGATCTGCACGTCACCCCCATCTGCCTGGGCACCATGACCTTTGGTGAGCAGGTCGCTGAGGCCGACGCCCACGCCATCCTGAGCCACGCCCTGGCGCGCGGCGTCAACTTCATCGACGCGGCCGAGGTCTACCCCGTGCCCACCATGGCGCACACCTTCAACGACACCGAAAAAATCATTGGCAACTGGTTGGCCAAAACCCCCGGTGCGCGCCAAAAGCTGGTGTTGGCCACCAAGGTGGCCGGTCCTGCGCGCGGCATGCCCTGGGTGCGTGAGGGCAGCATTGATTTAACGGCGGCAGACATCGAAGCCGCTTGCAATGACAGCCTGAAGCGCCTGAAAACCGATGTGATCGACCTCTACCAAATCCACTGGCCGGTGCGTCATGTGCCCTCGTTCGGCGCTGTTTACTTTGACCCGAACAAGGTGAACCCCGCGCTCAGTTCCATCGAGGTGCAGCTAGAAGCGATGGCCCGGCTGGTGAAGGCGGGCAAGGTGCGGGCGATTGGCTTGTCCAACGAAACCCCTTACGGCGTGCACGAGTTCGTGCGTCTGGCTGAGCAGCACGGCTTGCCGCGTATTGCCAGTGTGCAAAACGCCTATTGCTTGGTCAATCGGGCGCTAGAAAACGGGCTGGATGAAACCATGCACCACCTGGGTGTGTCTTTGCTGGGCTACTCGCCGCTGGGTTTTGGCTTGCTCACCGGCAAGTACGACGACACCGGCACTACCGGTCCGGGCGCACCGCAAGAGGGGCGCATTGCCAAGTACGAGAGCGTGCGCAAGCAGCGCTGGGGTCGGCCCGAAGCGCTGGCCAGCGCGCGCCGCTACAACGCGCTGGCACGTCAACACGGGCTCACTCCGGCGCAAATGGCCTTGGCCTTTTGCTACACCAAATGGCAAGTGGCCAGCACCATCATCGGCGTGACCTCTATCGCGCAGTTGGATCAAGACTTGGACGCCTGGGGCACCACCCTGTCACCCGAGCTGCTGGCCGCGATTGACGCCATCCGCTGGGAAGACCGGGATTTGGCGCAATAAGTGGAGTCGCAAGTGCAAAACCTCTATCCCCTCCTTGCCGCAGTAGCCGCCTACCTGCTGGGCTCGCTGTCCTTCGGCGTCATCGTCAGCCGCGCCATGGGCTTGAACGACCCGCGCACCTTTGGCTCTAAGAACCCAGGCGCCACCAATGTGCTGCGCTCCGGCTCCAAACCTGCAGCCATCGTCACCTTGCTGCTGGACGCGGCCAAGGGTTGGTTGCCAGTGGCCTTGGTGGCCGCGTACGGCGCGACCTACGGGCTGGGGGAGGGTACGCTGGCCACCGTGGGCTTGGCAGCGTTCATCGGCCACCTCTACCCCGTGTTCTTTCGCTTTCAGGGCGGCAAGGGCGTGGCCACGGCGCTGGGAGTGTTGTTGGGCTTTAGCCCCTGGCTGGCTTTGGCCACGGTGTTGAGCTTTGCCATCATCGTCTTCTTCTTTCGCTTCGTGTCGCTGGCCTCCATCGTGGCGGCGGTGTTTGCGCCCGCTTTTTACCTGCTGGGTGACGGCGTGGCCTGGCAAGCCAGCCGCGCCAGTTTGCTGGTGGTGGCGGTGATGGGCGTGCTGCTGGTGTGGCGGCATAGCTTGAATATTGACCGCCTGCTGGCGGGCAAAGAGGCAAAGCTGGGGGCGAAGAAAGCCGGGGGTTGAGGGTTTCGCTCAGTAACGCTTTTCCAGCACCATTTGGTCATTGGTGCGCACCATATGAAAGCGATTCAAAAAACTGTTGCCCAGCAGCACATAAGGCATGCCGCCTGCTGATACCACGGCATCCACCTCGTACATGTCCACAGTCCCTAGGCGCACTGAGCTAAGCTTGGTCAGCCAGCCCTGGGAAACGCCGTTGGCAGTGTTCATGCGTATCATCTGACCCGCCTTGTAGTTGAGCCCGATGCGCTCCGCTTCCGCCAAGCTTAAAGAAACCAGCGAGGCTCCGGTATCGACCATGAACTGAACCATCCGACCGTTGATCTGACCGGCGCTCACAAAGTGGCCATTGCTGCCCACTTGCAAGATGATTTTGCTGTTCTCACTCGTGCCCGGTTTGCCTTTGACGCTGATGGGTGAATCGCCCACACGCAGGGTTTGGCGTGAGCCCGCCACTTCCACCACGGCCGTATTGGCCAGGGTGGAAACGACCTTCACGCCGAGGTGGGTGTCCCCAGTCGCCACGCTCTTGGGTGCGCCGCCGTCCACCACCAGCAAGGCCTTGTCACCCAGCATGCCTGTAAGCGCGACGGCCTGAGCATGTGCCGCCGGGGTGAGCAGAGCGCCCAACGCGGCCAAACTGCCACTCAGAAGTAACGCAGCGGCAGTGTGTTGCATCAATCGCGAAAGTTATTGAAGCTCAAAGGCACATCGGTGATGTCTTTGCGCACCAGCGCCATGGCGGCTTGCAGGTCGTCGCGCTTGGCGCCGTTCACCCGCACTGCGTCACCTTGGATGGACGCTTGCACCTTGAGCTTGCTGTCTTTGATGAGACGCTGGATTTTTTTGGACAACTCGGTCTCAATGCCATTGCGCACCTTGATGACCTGCTTGACCTTGTCGCCGCCGATCTTCTGCACGTCGCCCTTGTCCAGAAAGCGCACGTCCACCTCCTGCTTGGTCAGCTTGTTGCGCAAGATGTCTTCCACTTGGGCGAGCTGGAATTCGGCGTCGCCGATCAGGGTGATCTCTTTTTCCTTAATTTCAATGGCGGCCGCCGTGCCTTTGAAGTCAAAGCGCGTGGCGATTTCTTTGGCGGTGTTGCTCACCGCATTTTTGACCTTGGGCAGGTCAGCTTCACAAACGGTGTCAAACGAGGGCATGGCAAATTTCCAGAAAGAGAGTGGGTGAGAGAATCGGACGATGTTAGTCGAGAAAAACGTTCCCCTCCAGCCCTACAACACCTTTCACATCGTGGCCAAGGCGCACACCTTGGTGCGCATCGCCAGCGCGAGTGATGTTTTGCAGGTCTTGGCCGATCCGCTGCTCAATGCCGCACCCAAGTTCATCCTGGGCGGGGGCAGCAACATTGTGCTCACGGGGGACGTCAAAGTTGTTGTGCTTAAAGTCGAAATCAAAGGCCTGCGCGTGCTGGAAGACACCCCGCGCGCCTGGGTGGTGGAGGCCGGTGCAGGCGAGAACTGGCATGATTTTGTCGCCTGGACGCTGGCCCAAGGCCTGCCGGGGCTGGAGAACCTGGCCCTCATTCCCGGCACGGTGGGTGCGGCCCCGGTGCAAAACATCGGCGCTTACGGTGTGGAGTTACAAGACCGTTTTGAGTCGCTGGACGCCGTGGATTTGCAGACCGGCCAGACCTTCACGCTCAATGCGGCGCAGTGCGCCTTCGGTTACCGGGACTCGGTGTTCAAACACGCCTCTGCACCTGCCGATATGGCTTCTGACCGCCCCGCAGGACTGGGTCTGGCAGGCCGCGCCCTCATCACCCACGTGCGCTTTCGCCTGCCCAAGCCCTGGAAGCCGGTGCTGGGCTACCTGGATATTGAGAAAAAACAGGCCCAGGCCGGGGTGACGAGCCCCACAGCGCAGCAGATGTTTGACTGGATCTGCCAAATCCGCCGCGCCAAGTTGCCCGACCCAGCGGTCATCGGCAACGCCGGCAGCTTCTTCAAAAACCCCACCGTCACCCCCGAGCAGTGCGCTGACATCATCGCGCGCGATCCCAAGATCGTGCACTACCAACTGGCCGACGGCCGCGTGAAATTGGCCGCCGGTTGGCTGATCGATGCCTGCGGTTGGAAGGGTAAGTCGGTCGGGCAGGCGGGTGTGTACGAGAAGCAGGCGCTGGTGTTGGTGAATCGGGGTGTTTCTGCCTCGGGTTCTGATGGGGCTACCGGTGGTGAGATGATGACGCTGGCCAAGGCGATTCAGACCAGTGTGTATGAGCGGTTTGGGATTTTGTTGGAGGCGGAACCGGTGGTGGTGTGAGCTGACAGCTGGGGCCGTTGTGCGGTGCTTATCCAACTGCTTATCCAGCCTTGGCTTAAAGGGCGTTGCGTACGGCGGGCCGCAGCAGCGCAATGAACTCCTGCGCCGCCGCGCTGCGCGAGGCGTCTTTGCGCCAGAGCACACCGGCCCGTCGGACGAGTTGCGGCGACACCAGGGCGATGCTGTGTAAGTCCTCAGCCTGCTTGGCGGCGCGCTCGGGCACAACGCTGGCGAGCACACCGCTTCGGCACACGGCAAGCAGCGACTCCACGGACTCCATCTCTACCCGGATCTGGGGCGACACACCGGCTTCGTGAAAGGCGTCGTCGATCAGCCGACGTGTCGCGAATGAGCGCGTGAGCAAGGCCAACGGCACCTTGGCCAGCGCTTTCATGGCGAGTGACCTGCGCCCCATCAGTGGGTGACCCACGCCAACGACGAGCAACATGCGCTCCTCGAACAGGGGTTCAGCCTCGATCTCCGCGCGTTCGGTCGGATGGAAGGCAATGCCAACATCGAGCTGCCCGGTCATCAGCAATTCTTCGATGGGGTCTGCGCGCAGGTCCCGCACGACAATCCGCACCTTGGGATAGGCGGCGCTGAAGGCCGCTACGGTTGCGGGAATGAGGGTGTTGAGAAAGGTGGGTATCACGCCCACCGTGAGCGTGCCCGATTGCAGACCGGACATTTCGGTCAAAGCCATGCGCCCTGCTTCGATTTCTTGCAGTGCGCGCCCGGCATAGGTTTGAAATGCCGCGCCAGCCTGTGAGAGCCGCAGGCCACGACCCACCCGGTCGAACAGCTTCACGCAGAGCTCATCTTCCAATTGCCGCAGACCGTGCGATAGCGTGGATTGGGTGACAAACAGGTTGCGGGCTGATTGCGTCAGGTGCTCAGTCTGTGCAATGTCGAGGAAGTAACGAAGTTGGCGAATTTCCATAAGAAACGGGAAGTCATCTTTTCGTTCGAATAAATCGAATGATATATAAAAAATCATTCATTAGATTAATTTGTTTGATTTGCCTAAGCTTCTCGTTTTTCACCTAACCTACCCAACAAAATCAAGATGCAAGAGTCCCTTATCGTCGAGCGCATCGAAACGCGCATCCTGGACATCCCCACGATACGTGCGCACAAACTGTCGTTCGGCGCCATTCGCCAGCAAAGCCCTGTGATCGTCCAACTCTGGCTGGCCGGTGGCGTGTGTGGTTTTGGCGAGGCAGCCACCATTGGCGGGCCGTCGTGGAACGAGGAATCACCAGAGAGCATTCGCCACGCAATCGACAGCTACCTCGCACCGGCGGTGATCGGCCAGGACGCCGGTCGATTTGAAGCCCTGTTGGCACGCATGTACGCGGTGTGCAAGGGCAATCTGTTTGCCAAGAGTGCCGTAGAGATGGCGGTAATTGATGCCGTGGCACGCGCCCATAACCTGCCAGCCTGGCAACTGCTGGGCGGCAAGCGGCACCACAGCCTGCCACTGGCGTGGACGCTGGCCAGTGGCGAGGTGGCTGTGGACGTGGAGGAAGCGCAGCGCATGTTGGCCGAGCGGCGCCACCGCATCTTCAAGATCAAGATCGGTGCACGCGAGCCAGCCGCCGATGTGGCCCATGTGTCCCAGATCGCGCGAGCGCTGGCCGGGCAGGCCCGCTTGACGGTGGACGTCAACCAGGCGTGGGACGGCAATACCGCCCGTCGCTACCTGCCGCAGTTGGTAGAGAGCGGCGTGAGCCTGATCGAGCAGCCGGTGGCACGCTGGAATGTGGAGGCTCTCAAAAATCTGACGGCGACACTGGCCTCCGCCCTGGTCATGGCGGACGAGACGGTCTGCACACCCCAGGACGCGATGGGGCTGGCGCGCCAAAACGCTTGTCATGTGTTTTCGCTGAAGGTGGCCAAGCATGGCGGCTTGTTGCAAACCCGCAAAGTGGCGGCTATCGCTGAGGCCGCTGATATCGACTGGTATGGCGGCACCATGCTGGAAACCTCGCTCGGCAGTGCGGCGTCGGCACATGTGTTTTCCACGCTGGGTGCGAGTCATCATGGCTGCGAGCTCTTTGGCCCGCAGTTGCTGGTGGACGACATCGTCGAGGCCCGCATGCCGATCAAAGACTGCGAGCTGCAACTGCCCGACGGCCCCGGATTTGGTGTCGAGGTCAGCCTGTCACAACTGCAGCGCTTTGACCGTGCACGTCAGGGCTTGACCGCCGTTCACGTTGATTTCGGCCAATACTTGGCCACTTAAAAGGAGTAAACCATGCTGTACTTGGTTCGAATGGATGTGAAGATGCCACACGATCTGCCCGCCGCGCAGGCGGACGAGATCAAGGCCCGTGAGAAAGCCTATTCGCAGGCGCTGCAGCGCGACGGGCGCTGGCCGCATCTGTGGCGCGTGGTCGGCGAGTACGCCAATTACAGCGTGTTCGACGTGGCTTCCAACGACGAACTGCATCAGTTGCTGTCGCAGTTGCCACTGTTTCCCTACATGCAAATTCAGGTCACACCCCTGGCCCAGCACCCTTCTTCAATTGTTTGAGGCTCACATGCACACTTCAATGCTTCTGAAAATTCGACCGCTGAAAACCCTTGCGGCCCTGCTACTGGGCGCGGCCTTGAGTCTGTCTGCCCAAGCGGCCTACCCCGACAAGCCCATCCGCTGGATCGTGCCCTTTCCACCCGGTGGTGCCATGGACAGCATTGCCCGCACACTGGGCGAGCAACTGTCACGCAAATTCGGCCAGCCTGTGGTGGTAGAAAACAAGAGCGGCGCGGGTGGCAATGTGGGGGTGGACTTGGTTGCCAAAGCACCGGCAGACGGCTACACCATGGTTATTACCTCCATTGGCATGGTGACCAATCGTCATCTCTACGCCAAGCTGAACTACGACCCGATGAAAGACTTCGCGCCAGTGTCGCAACTGGCCGTGGTGCCCAATATGCTGGTCGTCAACCCCAGCAAAGTGAAGGCCCGCAATCTGCGTGATCTGATCGCCGAAGCCAAAGCCAAGCCGGGAAAAATGACCTATGCCTCGGCCGGCAACGGCACGTCCATTCACTTGGCCGGTGAGCTGTTCACCGCGATGACCGGCACCGATATTCAACATATCCCCTACCGTGGCAGCGGCCCCGCTGTGACTGATTTACTCGGCGGACAGGTGGACATGATGTGGGACAGCGTGGCCTCGGCGCGGCCCTATGTCCAGGCGGGCAAGCTGGTGGCGCTGGCGGTGAGCACGGCCAAGCGCTCAAGTGCCATGGCTGAGGTTTCCACGGCGGCAGAGGCCGGTGTGGTCGGCTACGAGCTGGTGCCTTGGTTTGGCGTTTTCATGCCCGCAGCAACGCCCAAAGAAGTGGTTCGGACGATGAATGCGGCGTTGATCGAGGCGATGAAGCTCACCGAAGTCAAGGCACGTTTCTTTGTGCTGGGTGCCGAACCCATAGGCAACAGTCCCGAAGCTTTCGCCGCTGCGCTGATGGCAGAAGACGTGAAATGGGAGAAGTTGATTCGGGCGCGGAATATTCGTTCGGATTGAGGAGTTGCACTGGCCACGTGCTCGGCTCGGATGTCGGCGGCGCATGTTCGGTTTGCTTCGGGTAGATGGTTTGGCCGGGTTTCGCCCCGGCGGGCGACCTACTTTCTCTTGCTTCGCCAAGAGAAAGTAGGCAAAGAGAAGGCGAGCCGAATTCGTCGGCCCTGCGCTACTCGCCTTCTCATCACGGCGTGGGGGGGAAAGACGACCAAAACCAAAACATCCAACAACACCAACTACCCCACTCGCGTCATTCCCGCCTTCGCGGAATGGCGCGTGAGAGGTATTGGCTGTTGGTGACGGTTGTTTGCCTCGGCTGTTTGCCCTCGCCCGCCAAGGCGAAATCCAGCCTACAAAACCTCGTAAAAACAAGTCAACAAAAACCCAGCTAAGCTCAACCCCATGAAACAAATCCCCTTCTGGCAACTCGGCTGGAAAACCCTCTGGCGTGACCTGCGCTCAGGCGAGTTGCGCGTGCTGCTGCTCTCAGTCGCCCTGGCCGTGGCCGCACTCACCTCGGTAGGTTTCTTCGCCGATCGGATCAAAGGCGGTTTGCAACGCGATGCGCGCCAACTCTTGGGTGGAGACGCAGTCATCGTCAGCGACAACGCGCCCTCGGCTGACTTCACACAACGCGCCAAGGGGCTGGGGTTGGCGGTGGCCAGTTCGGTCAGCTTCCCCACCATGGCGCGCGCGCCGGATGACAAGGGCGGGGCGAGCAAGTTGGTGGCTTTGAAGGCGGTGCAGGCGGGCTACCCTTTGCGGGGCGCGCTCACCGTTAGCGCAGCAGCGGGTGCGCCTGAGACCAAGACGCGTGACATCCCTGCTCCCGGTGAAGTTTGGGTCGATGCGCCGCTGCTAGAGGCGCTGGGCTTGCAGATGGGCGACGAGATGCTGCTGGGCGAAGCTCAGCTGCGCATTGGCCGCATGATCGTGATCGAGCCCGACCGGGGCACGGGCTTCATCAACTTCTCGCCACGCGTCATGCTCAATGACGCGGACTTGGCTGCCACGCGGCTGATTCAACCGGCCAGTCGTTTGACCTACCGCTTGGCGGTCGCGGGGGCAGACAAAGCGGTGGCCGCTTTCACCCAAGCGGCAACGCAAGCTATTGAACAAAAGCAACTCCGCGGCCTGCGCCTGGAGTCACTGGAAAGTGGCCGCCCAGAGATGGCTCAGACGCTGGAGCGTGCTGAAAAATTCCTCAACCTCGTGGCCCTGCTCTCGGCCCTGCTGAGTGCAGTGGCGGTGGGCTTGGCGGCGCGCGGTTTTGCGTTGAATCACCTGGACGATTGCGCCATGCTGCGGGTGCTGGGCTTGAGCCAAGCCACCATTGCGCGCAGCTATGGCTTTGAGTTTTTCTTGATCGGCGTGGCGGCCAGCGCGGTCGGCGTGTTGGCGGGTTATGCGGTGCACCTGGGCTTTGTGGTGTTGCTGTCGGGCTTGGTGGAAACTGCCTTGCCTGCGGCCAGCGCTTGGCCTGTGTTGTTGGGTTTTGGCATGGGGCTGACGCTGTTGCTGGCCTTTGGCCTGCCACCGGTGCTGCAACTGGCGCAGGTGCCACCGCTGCGCGTGATGCGGCGTGATGTGGGTGGGCTTAAACCGCTTTCGATGGGTGTGCTGGCCCTGGGTGTGGCGGGCTTTGCGGCCCTGCTACTGGTGGCCAGCAGTGACCTCAAGCTCGGCCTGATTGCGGTGGGTGGCTTTGCGGGCGCGGTGGCCGTGTTTGCATCGCTCAGTTGGTTGGCCGTCAAGCTCTTGCGGCGGCTCGTTAACGAAGCCACGGCACCGCGTTGGCTGGTGCTGGCCACACGGCAGATTTCGGCCCGCCCGGTTTATGCCGTGGTGCAGGTCAGCAGCTTGGCCGTGGGCCTGCTGGCGCTGGTGCTGCTGGTCTTGCTGCGCACCGACCTCATCAGCAGTTGGCGTCAGGCCACCCCAGCCGATGCGCCGAACCGTTTTGTCATCAACGTGATGCCCGAACAAGGCCCGGCGTTTCAGCAGGCACTGCGCGAAGGGGGCGTAAGTCGTTACGACTGGTACCCCATGATTCGGGGCCGCTTGGTGGCGGTGAATGGCAAGGCGGTGGGCCCCAAAGATTACGCAGACGAGCGCGCCCAGCGTCTGGTGGATCGCGAGTTCAACCTCTCGCACAGTGCCACGCCGCCTGCGCACAATAGCTTTGTCGGTGGGCGCTGGGTGGTCGAAGAGCCTGGCGCAATCAGTGTGGAAGAAGGCATTGCCAAAACCCTCAGCCTCAAGCTCGGCGACCGATTGCGTTTTGAGGTAGCCGGGGTGGCTACCGAGTCCACCATCACCTCCCTGCGCAAGGTGGACTGGGGCTCTATGCGCGCCAACTTCTTCGTGATTTACCCGCTGAGCCAAATGCCGGATGTGCCCATAACTTTCCTCAGTGCCTTCCGCGCACCCGATACGCCGGGGTTTGACAACGCGCTGGTGCGGCGCTTCCCCAACATCACACAGGTGGACTTGGCGCGCACGCTGGCGCAGGTGCAGCGCATGTTGGATCAGGTGATTCGGGTGGTGGAGTTCCTCTTTGTTTTCACGCTGGCCTCGGGCCTGGTCGTGCTGTTTGCCGCCGTGAGCGCCACCAGTGAGGAGCGCGCCAGAGAGTTTGCCATCATGCGCGCCGTAGGGGCCAGTGCGCGCCTGCTGCGCCAAGTGCAGCGTGCAGAGCTGGCCGGGGTCGGGCTGCTGGCGGGCTTCTTGGCTTCACTCGCCGCAGCGGCCGTGGGCTGGGCACTGGCGCACTACGTGTTCAACTTTGAATGGACGGTGACGTGGTGGGTCCCGCTGGCGGGTGCGCTCGCCGGAGCCCTGCTGGCGCTGGCCGCAGGTTGGTGGGGGCTGCGCGAGGTTTTGCAGCGCCCGGTGGTGGAAACTTTGCGCCGTGCGGCGCAGTGAGAAAAAAGTGCAAATACAAGACAAACCCCTTTTCGACACCCCGTTTGAGTGGATCGGCGGCGAAGACCGCGTCAAGGCCCTGACAGAGCGCTTTTATGACCTGATGGAGTTGGAGTCCAGCTACGCCGTGCTGCGCGCAGCCCACGGCCCCGACTTGACGCGTGCACGCGAGCATCTTTTCATGTTCTTGACGGGCTGGCTCGGTGGCCCACAGCTCTACACCGAGCAGTTCGGTCACCCCCGTCTGCGCGCCCGCCACATGCCCTTCAATATCGGCATCCAAGAGCGCGATCAGTGGCTGGCCTGTATGGATCAGGCTATGGGTGATACGGGTGTGGATGCGACCTTGCGCGCTCGCTTGCTGGACTCGTTTTTTCAGACGGCGGATTGGATGCGGAATATGCCGAGATAAGAGAATGACTAAATCGATTGGCCAAATAAGAGCCGTATGAAATTTCTTGCTCATTCTTCTTCATGAGAAGTCTTTTGGCCGCATCCCGGATAATGCCCCAATGAAAATTTTGAACGATCCAGCACGTTTGCTGGGCATCCGCCGGGGCATTGAGAAAGAAAGTTTGCGCGTGCAACCCAATGGGGCACTGGCGTTGACGCCTCATCCGCTGGCCTTGGGTTCGGCGTTGACGCACCCAAACATCACCACCGACTTTTGCGAATCACAGCCCGAGCTCATCACGGGCGTGCACGCGGGCGTGCAGGATTGTCTGGACGAGCTCACTCAGGTTCACCAGTTCACCTACCGCGCTTTGCGCGATGCGGGGGACGAGATGCTGTGGGCGGCCAGCATGCCTTGCGGGTTGCCGGTGGACGAGGCGATTCCGCTGGGTTATTACGGCAGCTCCAACATTGGGCGCGCCAAGACGGTGTACCGCATGGGCCTGGGCCACCGCTATGGGCGGCGCATGCAGACGATCTCGGGTATTCACTACAACTGGTCGCTTCCGGGTGTGAGTAGCGAGCAGTATTTCGGGCTGATCCGCAACTTTCGCCGTCACGCTTTCCTTTTGCTCTACCTCCTGGGCGCTTCGCCTGCGGTGTGCTCCACCTTTGTGGCTGGGCGTGCGCATGAGCTGCAGGTGCTCAAGGGCAACACGCTCTACATGCCGCACGGCACTTCGTTGCGCATGGGGCGGTTGGGCTACCAGAGTGATGCGCAAGCGTCCCTGGCGGTGAGCTACAACAGCCTGGAGGGCTACGCCGCTTCATTGCAAGATGCGCTCACGCGGGCTTGGCCCGCGTACGAGGCCATTGGCATTCAAGACGCACAAGGCGAGTACAAGCAACTGGCCACTAGCCTGCTCCAGATTGAGAACGAGTTCTACGGCACCATCCGCCCCAAGCGCGTGATTCATGCCGGTGAGCGCCCTTTGCACGCGCTGCGAGAGCGCGGTGTGGAGTACGTGGAGGTGCGCTTGCTGGACTTGAACCCGTTTGAGCCAGTGGGCATCAGCGCGCAAACGCTGCGCTTGCTCGATGTCTTCTTGCTGCATTGCCTGCACAGCGACAGCCCGCCCGACAGCCCGCAAGAAATTGCCGACATGGCGGAGAACCAGCAACGCACAGCAGCGCGGGGCCGCGAGCCCGGTCTGACCCTGCGCCGCGCTGGGCAAGAGGTGTTGTTGACCGAGTGGGCAGACGAACTGCTGCACGCCTTTGCCCCCATGGCCCAGGCGCTGGACGCGGCGCACGGCAGCGGCGATTACAGCGCTGCGCTTAACGCGGCGAAGACCACGCTGCAGCAACCTAGCCTGCTCCCCTCGGCCCGCGTGCTGGAGGCCATGGCCGCTTCGCATGACAACTCCTATGTGCGCTTTGTGCGCGTGCAGTCGCTGCAAACGCAGCAAACCTTGTTGGGCCTGCCTTGGTCGCTTGAAGAGCAAGCGCGGTTTGAGGCCATGGCCCAAGCGTCGCTGCAAGCGCAAAAAGAGATTGAAGCTGCTGACACCATGCCTTTTGAGGCCTTCCGGCAGAACTACGTTTCTCCTGCGCGATTAGGTTTAAGTTCAGGTTCAGGAGTCGCCTAAGCATGGCCATCCAATGGTTCCCCGGCCACATGCACCTGACCAAGCAGGTGATCACCGAGCGCATCAAGGCGATTGACGTGGTGATTGAGCTGCTTGACGCCCGCTTGCCCGGCTCCAGCGCCAACCCTATGCTGGCCCAGCTCACCGCCAGCCGCCCCACGCTCAAGGTGCTCAACAAACAAGACATGGCCGATCCGCTGCGCACCGCGCCTTGGTTGACGCACTACAACAGCCAACCCGGCACGCGAGCCATTGCGCTGGACAGCTCTGACACCGCAGCCGCACAGCGCCTGATTGCATCGTGCCGCGCGCTGGCCCCGCTGCGCGGCGGCATGGTCAAGCCCATGCGCGTGCTGATTTGTGGCATCCCCAACGTTGGCAAGTCCACCCTTATCAATAGCCTGGTGCGCAAGCGCGCTGCCAAGGCCGCTGACGAGGCCGGGGTGACTAAAGCCGAGCAGCGCATCAGCTTGGCTGACGACTTTTATTTGTACGACACCCCTGGCATGCTGTGGCCGCGCATCATCGTGGCCAAGAGCGGCTACAACCTGGCCGCCAGCGGTGCGGTGGGGCGCAATGCCTTTGATGACGAAGAGGTGGCGCTGGAGCTGCTGGATTACCTCAAAGGCCCTTACGCTGACCGACTGCAAGCACGCTACAAGTTGAGTGAAGTGACGGGTTTGAGTGACGACGAGTTGCTCACAGAAATCGGCCGCAAACGCGGTGCCCTGCAAAGCGGCGGCCGCGTCAACACGCAAAAAGCGGCCGAGCTGGTCATCAACGACTTTCGCACCGGCCAACTCGGCCCCATCACCCTGGAAACGCCAGAAGAATTTGACCTGTGGCTCGCTGCCGGGCAAAAACTGGACGCAGAACGACAGGTGAAAAAAGACGCGATTGAACTCAACCGTCTCATCAAGTTCAAAAAAATACCGCGCCCACCACGCGCACCCAATACCGATACTCGTCAAGATCCGAGCCAAGACCAGAGCCAAGACACCAGCAGCGACGCCCTAACGCCCGACGAAACACAGCCATAGCCATGAAAACCATCCTCCCTCTACAACTCCTGTTCGCGCCAGACCGCAAGGACCCGCAACCCCTCATCCTGTACCACGGTCGCAATTGCCCCGATGGCTTTGCCGCCGCTCTGGCCGCTTGGCTGTTTTATGAAGGTAAAGCCGAGATGCTGGGCTTGGATCACGGCGACATCAAGTCCGTCACGGATTTGCCCGCACTTGAAGGCCGCGCTGTTTACATCCTCGACTTCTCGTTTGACGCCGACATCTTGCGTGGCATTGAAGAGCGCGCCGCCAAGCTGGTGATGCTTGACCACCACAAGAGCGCGGCTGAAAAGCTCACTGGCTTTGCATGCCGCTGCGGCGTGGTGCACTTTGACATGAGCAAGTCGGGCGCGCGCTTGGCCTGGGAGTTTTTTCAACCGAACCGTGCCGTGCCAGACTTAGTGCGCTTTGTGGAAGACCGCGACATTTGGGTTTGGCAATTCCCCGAGAGCCCTGCCTTTCTGGCTGCGCTGGACATGGAGCCCATGGACTTCTCCCGTTGGGCCGAGATTGCCGCTTTTACGCCGGCTCAAGTCACCGAGTTCATGGCGCGCGGCCAAGCCATGGATGAGAAATTCAGCAAGCTCTGCGCCGATATGGCTGAGGGCGCACAGCCCATCAGCTTCAATGGCCAGAACGGCCTGATGGTGAATGCACCGGGCGTGTTCCACAGCCTGATCGGCGATACGCTGGCCAAGCAATGTGGCACCTTCGCCCTGATATGGGTGGCAGGCAAAGGCGGTGTGGTGAAGGTTGGCTTGCGCTCACGCAGTGGCTTTGACTGCATCCCCCTTGCCGAGAGCATGAAGGGCGGCGGCCACGCCCAGGCCTGCGGTTTCAAGATGGGCGTAGATCGCCTGCCAGAGCTGCTGAGCGGGACGTTCAAGGCGTGAGCGCCTAGCGGAAAACCCCCAAAGTTTGATCAAGCGCAACTCAAGCTAAGCCGCAAGCTGCCACCATGACCCCATGCCTTGTATGGAAGGGTCATCATGTACGCCCCACACATCCTGCTGATTCAGGGTCACCCTGACGCCTCCAAGCCCCACCTGTGCCACGCGCTGGCCAACGCCTATGCCGAGGGCGCGCGGGCCGGTGGGTTTGAGCTGCGCACCATTGATGTGGCCCGGCTGCAATTTGATATTTTGCGCAACCCGTTTGAGTGGGAGCACGGCCCCGTGCCCGCTGGTTTAAAGACGGTGCAAGACGACTTGACCTGGGCCGAGCACATCGTGTTTTTCTTTCCCTTGTGGCTGGGTGACATGCCTGCTTTGCTCAAAGGGTTTTTGGAGCAGGTGGCACGGCCTGGTTTTGCTTTCATGTCCGCAGACGGCAACCCCTTTGTGCACAAGGCCTTGACCGGACGAAGCGCGCGCGTGGTCGTCACCATGGGCATGCCCGCCTTGGTGTACCGGTACTACTTCCGCGCCCACAGTGTTAAGTCTTTGGAGCGCAACATCCTCGGCTTCATTGGCATCAAGCCGGTGAACGAGACCTTGATTGGTCGCGTGGATGAGATGGATGAAGAGGACATCAACACTTGGCTCACCAAGTTACATGCCTTGGGGCGCAGGGCGGTTTAGTTCATCAGCGTGGCACGCCACCACGTGCCATTGACTAAGTGCAGACAAGCCCCGCCGGGGATTGGCGTCATGCGCTCGACGCGATCTGGCAGTGGGGTGAGCGTCTGCATTTCTTCCCACTGACCGGGGGCCACCCAACGTAGAGCGTGCAACGCGCGTTGCGTCATGTCAGGCACGATCACGGTGGGGCGCTGGCCTGCGGGGCTGACGATCACCGCAAGGGACTGCTCCAGCGCGCCCATGCGGTGGTTCGAGGTGTCCATGGCCTTGGCATAAGGCACCAGCAGCGGCGGGCGGTAGTGGTGCAGAGTGAGCACGCCGCCAATGTGGGGGGTGGTTACGCTGGCCACGTCCAGATGGCCATCGCCGTTAAAGTCGGCGACCCCCACCGGGTTGAGCCAGCGAAAGGTGGAGCCGGTGCTGGGGCTGCGCGCTAACTCCACGAGTTCAAGTGGTGCTGCCTTGTCTTTGCTTGACGGTCGTACCCCCAACACCACCAGTGCTGAGCCCTGTAACGCGTCGGACTCCACCACGATGATCTCGTCGCGGCCATCGCCGTCCAAGTCCACCAGCCTAGGGATGCGGTCTTCAAACACCTTGCGAAGCGGCAGCTGCAGCACTAATTCGCGTGGGTCACCATCGCCGCCACTACCAGCCCCGGCCACCAGCACATGCAGGCTGCCCGCGTGTGTGGACGAGCCCAACGCGCCATGAGGGTAGCGCAGCGTGGGTGAGCCCAGCCATGCCCATTGAATGTCGTGCTGCCCGCGCACAACTTGGCTGTCGGCCAGGCGATTTTTTGCCGCAGCGGGGGGGGAGGGCGATAAGGTGGGTAGGGCGTTGCAGCCCACGGGTGCAACGCTCAGGTTCAAACCCATGGCCCAAGCGTTAGCAGCCAGTGCAACGCTCAAGAAGACGGCTAGTCGGCGCATGGTCTTGGCTAAAACGACGAGCCTGGCTGCTGCAAAAACGCTTCTTCCTCAGGCGTGGACACGCGCCCCAAAATCACATTGCGATGCGGGAAGCGGTCGAAGCGCGCGATGATGGCTTGGTGCTTGTGCTCGTAGTTCAAATTGGCTTCAAGGCCCGCCTCAGAAAACAGCAACACGGCCTGTTCATGAATCAATAAGGACTCGCTGTGCATAAAGGGCATGTAGGCAAAGGCGCGTTGCTCAGGCGCGAGGGTGATGGCCTGCCCACTGGCCACCAACGCTTGTGCCAGAGCCAGTGCTTGCGGGTCTTGCTCAAACGAAGCGGGCTGGTCGCGAAAGATATTGCGCGAGAACTGGTCCAACACAATGATCTCGGCCAGCCGGCCCTGCGGCGTGACGCGCCAGTGCGCCAGTTCACCGCGAATAGCCGCTTGCAAGGTGCTGCCGAAGCGCTCACGCAGCAAGGCGTCCAGCGCAGCGTCTTTGGCAAAGCGGCCCTTGTTGTCCAGCTCGTTAAACCAGAAGTGCAGGATGTCTGTGGCTTGCATGGTGTGCAGCTGGGTCAAGGGGCTTTACTTGAATTTGTCTTTGTCTTTGCCGCGTGGAATAACCGCTGTCATGGGGGACATGGGGCGGTCTGAGGTGTGCTCTTTGGGGGGCGAAGTGTCCTTCTTGGGCTTCTTCGCCATCTTGTTACTTTTCTGATCGCCTTTGGACATGATGATTGCTCCGGTTGATGCCACGACGTGTGGCTGAGGTGGCAATAATAAATCAAGCGGCCTCAACCGAGCCAGAGAACAGCTCCGCCATCGTCTTGCGCAGCCACTGGTTGCCCGCATCGGCGTTAAAACGCTCGTGCCAATGCTGTTTGACTTTGTAATTGGGTAAGGGAAGCGGCGGCTCCAGCACCCGTACCGATTCCTGCTGGGCCAAAGTATTGCCCAACAAACGCGGCACGATCACCAAAAATTCGGTCTGAGCCACGATGCGGGCCACGCCTAGAAAGCTGGGCACGCGCAGCACGATCCGGCGCTCCACTTTGTTCTGGGTCAGCACCTTGTCCACAATAGAGTGCCCCGTGCCTGAGGACATGACCATGATGTGCCCTTCGCTCTCGAAGACCTTGCGTGTGAGCTTGGCTCCAATGCGTGGGTGCGCGCTGGAGGCCAGGCACACAAAGTCTTGCGCAAACAGGGCTTGTTGGTAAAAACCAGCCTCCAAGTCGGGCGTGAAACCCACGGCCAAATCAATGTCACCGGACTCCAGCCTGCGACGGCTGTCGGGGGAAATTTTCTCGGCCTCCACAACGAGGCCTGGCGCTGTGGTCTGCAGGTGGTTAATGAGCCGTGGCAGCAGCACAATTTCGCTGATGTCGGTCATGCAGATTCGAAAATCGCGCTGGGCCTGCTGGGGTAAAAAAGCACCCGTGGTGCCGCGTGCTTTTTCAAGCCGAACCAGCGCCTCCAGCACATCGGGGTAGATGGTCTGCGCGCGCGGTGTCGGCACCATGCCCGCAGAGGTGCGGCAAAAAAGCGGGTCATCAAAATGGCGGCGCAGCTTGGTTAACACCAAGCTGGCGCTGGCCTGCTCCATGCCCAGCGCTTGCGCTGCGCGCGAGACACTTTGGGTTTTGTAGATTTCAACGAAAACGTGGAGCCAATCCAGATCAAGCTTTGCCATAGGGGGAGTGTATCTCTGTATATCAAAACAATATACACAATATTCGATTGCAGGCTTTGACGACATAGTCAAAGCCTGCGACAGTCTTGTTTTTTCAAACCACTGAGCGAGACAAACATGCAATTTCACCTCAACGGATTTCGTACCGGCGACCCCAGTCTTTTGGACGCTGCACCCAGCGTTCCGGCATCGAGCCCGCAAGGTGTCTTGCCCACCGAAGCCGATGTCTTGATCGTCGGCTGCGGCCCGGCCGGGTTGACGTTGGCTGCGCAACTGTCGGCTTTTCCTGACATCCGTACCGTGATCGTGGAGCAAAAACCGGGCCCCTTGCAGTTGGGTCAGGCCGATGGTGTGGCTTGCCGCACGCTGGAGATGTTTGATGCTTTCGGCTTTGCTGAGCGCGTGTTGAAAGAGTCGTACTGGGTGAATGAGACGACCTTCTGGAAACCCGACGACAGCCAAGGCGGCAACCGCCAGCACATTGTGCGCAGCGGGCGCGTGCAAGACGTGGAAGACGGTCTCTCCCACATGCCGCACGTGATCTTGAACCAAGCGCGCGTGCACGACTTTTACCTGGAGACCATGCAGCGCTCTGCCGCTCGACTAGTGCCGCATTACAGCCGCAAGCTGGCGGGTCTGGTGCGAGAAGAAGATGGCGTGTCGGATCACCCCGTCACCGCCCGCTTCGAGCGGCAAGACGCCGGCCACGAAGGCCAAATCGAGACCATCCGCGCCCGCTACGTCGTGGGTTGCGATGGTGCGCGCAGCGCCGTGCGCCAGTCCATGGGCCTGTCCCTCAAAGGCGATTCGGCCAACCACGCCTGGGGCGTGATGGACGTGCTGGTGGTCACGGACTTCCCCGACGTGCGTTTCAAATCACTGATCCAGTCTGCCGATGAAGGCAGCGTGCTGATCATCCCGCGTGAGGGCGGCTATCTGGTGCGCTTGTATGTGGAGCTGGACAAGCTCAACCCCAATGAGCGCGTGGCGGCCCGCAACATCACGCTGGAGCAGTTGATTGCCGCCGCCCAGCGCATCTTCAAACCCTACACGCTGGACATCAAAGAAGTGGCCTGGTGGTCGGTCTATGAAATCGGCCAGCGGCTGACCGACCGCTTTGATGACCTGCAAGCGGAGGAGGTGACGAGCCGCCTGCCGCACATCTTCATCGCGGGCGATGCCTGCCACACCCACAGCCCCAAAGCGGGCCAGGGCATGAACGTGTCGATGCAAGACGCCTTCAACCTGGGCTGGAAGCTGGCCGCCGTGCTGCAAGGGCGCAGCCCGGCCAGCCTGCTGCACACTTACTCGGCAGAACGCCAAGCCGTGGCCAAAGAGTTGATCGACTTCGACCGTGAATGGGCCAAGATGCTCAGCGCCCCCTTGAAGAAGCCGGGTGACGCAGACGGCACGGGCATGGACCCCGCTGACGTGCAGCGTTACTTTGTGCAGCATGGCCGCTACACGGCGGGCACGGCCACGCGCTACACGCCTGCATTGCTCACCGGCCCGTCCACCCATCAGCACTTGGCTCAGGGTCTGGTGATCGGCACACGCTTTCATTCCACCCCCGTCCTGCGTTTGGGTGACGGCAAACTGATGCAATTGGGCGAGACGCTGAAAGCGGATGGGCGCTGGCGTTTGATGGCGTTTGCGGGTCAAGGTGATCGCGCAGAGCCCACATCGCCCGTTGGCAAGCTGTGCAGCTACCTCGCAGAGTCACCGCAATCCCCGCTCAAGCGCTACACCCCGGCAGGCGCGGACGTGGACGCCGTCTTCGATGTGCGCGCTGTGTTCCAGCAAAACCACCATGCGTTGGCCATCACTGCGCTGCCTGAGCTGCTGTTCCCGCACAAAGGCCGCTACGGCGTGCGCGACTATGAAAAAGCCTTCTGTGCGATTGATGATGCAAGCGACAACATCTACACCCTGCGCAACATCGACCGCGCACAAGGCTGCTTGGTGCTGGTGCGCCCTGACCAGTACATCGCGCACATCCTGCCGCTGGGCGACACCAATGCGCTGGCCGCGTTCTTTGGCGGCTTTATGCTGACGGTCTGAGCTAGTCCTCTATCATTCGTTTTTTACCGAAAAAAGCCCTCACCATGAACGAACTTGGCCGCCTTGAAGACCTCCCCGCCGATTACGTGGCCGAGCTGGCCTCGCACAACCTCGTGCCGCTGTGGCCCAACCTGCGCGGGGTCATGCCACCGAACAAGCCGCGCCCCCAGACACGTGCCACGCATTGGCCCTATGCCACCATTCGTCCGCTGCTGATGAAGGCGGGGGACTTGACCCCCATCGAGAAAGCCGAGCGCCGCGTGCTGGTGTTGGCCAACCCCGGCCACACGCTGGAAAAAATGCAGGCCAGCGCCGCCATGTACTTAGGCATGCAGTTGCTGCTGCCCGGTGAGTGGGCACCATCGCATCGCCACACCCCCAACGCGGTGCGCATGGTGGTGGAGGGCACGGGCGCGTGGAGCACGGTAGAGGGCGAAAAATGCCCCATGCTGCGTGGCGATTTAATTCTGACCCCGACCGGCCTGTGGCACGAGCACGGCCACGATGGGGATGAGCCGGTAATCTGGCTCGACGTGCTGGACTTGCCGTTGGTGTACTACATGGAGACCAGCTACCACGTAGAGAGTGGCCGCCAAGAGGTTACTGAAGGCCATGGCGAACGCGCCTATGCACGGGGTGGCCTGGTGCCCACGCCCGTGTTTGAGCGCTCTAACAAAGCCTACCCCATGCTGCGCTACCCCTGGGCCGATGCGCGTGCGGCGTTGGAGTCACTGGCCGCAGATCAGCCGTCACTTGAAGCGGTGCAGCTCACCTACAGCAACCCCGAAACCGGTGGCCATGCCGAAAACATCCTCGGCTTTTACGCCCTGATGCTGCGCCCCGGCCAAGCGCTCAAGCTCCCCGTGCGCAGCCCCGCCATGGTGTTTCACATCATCGAGGGCGGCGCGCAGGTGCAGGTTGAAGACCAACGCTTCACCCTGTTGGAGGCCGACACCTGCTGCGCCCCTGGCTACACCGCGGTGACGCTCACCAACAGTTCGGACGAGGCACCTGCCTTCATCTTCATCGCTGATGAAACCCCACTGCACCAAAAGCTGGGTGTGTTTGAAAAACGCAGCTGAGTCCAGATAAAAAAGACCGAACAACATGGACCACAAAAACCTCATCGCCATCGACACCCATACCCACCTGGAGGTGTCGTGCCGCAACCCCTTTGACGCCTACGGCGAAGAGTACGACCGCGCAGCGGACAAATACTTCCGCTCCAGCCGCCGCCCAACGATGCAAGAGACGATTGACTTCTACCGCGAGAAGAAAATCGGCTTCGTCAACTTCACCGTCGATGCCGAATCACAACTGGGCCGAATGCGCATCAGCAATGAAGAAATCGCCGACGCCGCCGCCGCCAACAGCGACATCATGATTGCCTTCGGCTCCATCGACCCGCACAAGGGCAAGATGGGCGGGCGCGAAGCCCGCCGCTTGGTGGAGAGCCACGGCGTGAAAGGCTTCAAGTTCCACCCCACCGTGCAGGGCTTCGAGCCCGCCGACAAGATGGCCTGGCCCATCTACGAAGTCATCAACGAACACAAGCTGCCCGCCATCTTTCACAGCGGCCACTCGGGCATCGGCAGCGGCATGCGCTGCGGCGGCGGCCTGCGCTTGCAAAACTCCAACCCCATGCTGCTAGAAGACGTGGCCATCGCCTTCCCCGACATGCAAATCGTCATCGCCCACCCCAGCTGGCCCTGGCAAGACGAAGCGATTTCGCTGGCCATGCACAAACCCAACATCTGGATCGACCTCAGCGGCTGGAGCCCCAAGTACTTCCCACCACAACTGGTGCAGTACGCCAACACCCTGCTCAAAGACCGCATCCTCTTCGGCAGCGACTTCCCCCTCATCACGCCGGAGCGGTGGATGAAAGATTTTGAAGAGGCGGGGTTCAAGGACGAGGTGAAACCGGGGATATTGAAGGGGAATGCGGTTCGATTGTTGGGGTTGGAGTGAGTTTCAAACTGAATGGCGCACTACGTTAGTTGATCTGGCGGTAGAAGCGCTCGTCGTAGAGGCTGCCGCTCATGGGGGTCAGGGTTTGGCGGAATTTGATTTTGTGCGGGGCCGCCTCGTTGGCGTCGCTGGCCGCTTTGTTCTTCCATATTTCCACCACCGTCATATGGTTGGGGCGGCTGTTTTGTGTCAGGGCCTCAAATCGGATGTTGCCCGCGTCGCTGCGGCTGTTGCCAGCCATTTCCTTGACGAGATTGACACCGCGCTCCTTTTCCGTCGGCACGATATCGACGTGGGTCACACCGTAGATGCCGGCGCGACTTTTTGCCACCGGCACGTTCACATCACCGACGCCGAGCGCGGTGTGCGGACGTTCATCGTAAGTGCCGCGCAGTAGAGCGCCGAGTTTTTCGCGGAATTCCTTGGTGTGCACGGCGTCAACATGTGCGGTGGCGGCGGTCTTGTCTTTCCATGCTTCCAAAATCGCAAACTGGTCGGGCTGGCCGATCCGCTGTAGTACTTCAAAGCGCAGGTTGCCATCTTCTTTGCTGCTGGCATCGCTGAGTTTGCGTGCCAGTGCTTGCACCTTGTCCTTGTCGGCAAAACTGGTTTCAAAGTAGGTCACGATGTAAGCGGTGTCGCTGTCTGCGGCACGTGCGCTATGCGTGATGCCCAGAGCCAGCAGGGTGATTGCAATGAGTAGACGTGAAGATTTCAGCATGGTTATCCTCTGTGGTTGATTTGATGGGCGGCCCCGGATCTTTCCGGCGACCGCGCATTCATTCTATGTAGTCGGCATGCAATGCCAAGTCGCAACTTTGTCGTAGCTTTGTCCAACGAGGTTTGAGCCTGATCGCACGTTAGACTGACACCTCAGAAGCCGACGCGCTCAGCTTCTGCAGCCGGTTATTTTTCCAATGACACACAAGGAGACACAAATGAAGCAATACGGTGCGGAATTTCTGGGAACTTTTTGGCTCGTGCTGGGGGGCTGCGGCAGCGCGGTGCTGGCGGCGGCGTTTCCGAATGTGGGGATCGGCCTGCACGGCGTCTCGCTGGCGTTTGGTTTGACGGTGCTCACAATGGCTTTTGCCATTGGGCACATCTCCGGGTGTCACCTGAATCCAGCGGTGTCGATTGGGCTGTGGGCGGGTGGGCGCTTTCCGGCCAACAAGCTTGTGCCCTACATTGCGGCGCAAGTGTTGGGGGCGATTGCGGCAGGCGGCGTGCTGTATGTGATTGCCAGCGGCGCGCCGGGGTTCGACGTGTCCAAGGGCTTTGCCTCTAACGGCTACGGCGCGCATTCACCGGGTGGCTACTCGCTGTTGGCAGCGCTGGTGACCGAGGTGGTGATGACGATGTTTTTTCTGCTGATCATTCTGGGCGCCACTGACAAGCGCGCACCCGCAGGCTTTGCGCCGATTGCCATTGGCTTAGGCCTCACGCTCATCCACCTCATCAGCATCCCGGTGACCAACACTTCGGTCAATCCTGCGCGCAGCACAGGGGTGGCGCTGTATGTGGGGGATTGGGCGGTGGCGCAGCTTTGGTTGTTCTGGCTGGCACCCATCGTGGGCGCGTTGATTGGGGCGGCAGCCTATCGCTTCATTGCGACCGAAGAGAGTTGAACATTGCAAGCCTTTGACCGCGCACAGTGTGCGCGGTTTCTTTCATATGACAACTTCACATCACACCCCTGTGCGCATCGGCATCCTCGGCTGCGCCAACATTGCCAAGCAGTTCACGCGTGACGTGGCGGCCAGCACGGCGGTCAAGATCGTTGCCGTGGGCAGCCGCAAGCTGGAGACGGCGCAGGCCTTTGCCGCAGCGCAGGGCATTGGCCGCGCGCACGGCAGTTATGAAGCCTTGTTGAATGACGCGGAGGTGGACGCCATCTACCTACCCCTGCCCAACAGCCTGCATGCCGAGTGGGCGATCAAGGCCGCGCAAAGGGGCAAACACATCTTGTGTGAAAAACCCCTGGCGCTGAACCGCCGCGAAGCGCAGGCCATGTTCGACGCTGCCAAGGCGCACGGCGTGATGCTGCTAGAGGCCTACCCCTATTACTTCCAACCTCAGACCGGCGACATGCTGGCGCTGCTGCATAGCGGAGCGATTGGCAACGTGCGCTCCATGCAGGCTTGCTTCGGCTTTACCCTGGCCAACCCGCAGGGCAACATCCGCCTGAACCCTGAGCTGGGCGGTGGTGCGCTGCTGGACGCAGGCAGCTACGCCCTGAGCATGATTCGCCTGGTGATGGGCTGCGCGCCGCAACGCGTGCAGGCCGATGCGACGTGGGCCGAGAGTGGTGTGGAGATCAGCCTGATGGCCACCTTGTTTTATGCCGATGGCCGACGTGCGCAACTCTCTTGCGCCATGGACGCCGCCAACCACCGCCACGCCATCATCGCGGGCACGGCAGGCACGATCGAGACCGAGTACCTCAACCACACCAGCAACCAAGCCGGTGGCCACCTCTGGGGCTATCTGCCCAGCGAGTTACGTGTGCGCCGGGGCACGGCCAACACAGTTCCGTTTGAAGTCATTCACTCGCCCACGGGCAGTGGGTTTCGTTTTGCGGCAGAGGCGTTTGCGCAGAAGGTGGCCGAGCAAGACTTTGCCGCTATGGATCGTGCGGCCCAAGCCAGCCTAGACATTGCCGCCACGCTGGAGGCGCTGGCGCTTAGCGCGCAGCAGGGGCGGGCAGTGGAACTGTCTATCGCTGATTGACTCTGCCCGTCATTGGCGAGCCATGGATAGGCAACGCAAAGGGCGCTTGCGCATGCACGGCGCGCCCGCCCACCAGGGTGAGCAGTGAGTGGATGCTGCGGATTTCGTCCACCGGCACGGTGAGGTAGTCCTTCGTCAACACGGCCAGATCAGCCAACTTGCCCACGGCCAGCGTGCCGCGCCGGGCATCGTCATGCGCGAACCAAGCGCTGCCGCTGGTGTACATGCGCAGGGCTTCCAGGCGGGTGGGGGTTTCTTCCGGGCCGCGCAGGGGCACGCCACCAGCGGACTTGCCATCCAGCATCCATTGCAGGGCAATAAAAGGGTTGTAGTTGGCCACGCGGTGCGCGTCCGTGCCCGAGCCAATCACCACACCGGCCTTGAGCGCCGTGCGCATGGGCGGCATGCGCTTCAAGGCCGCTTCGCCTTTTTGCTTGAGCTCGCGTTCGCCGTCGTAATACATCGCGTCCTGCAGCGCCCAGCCCACGCCCAGCGCCTTCATGCGGGCAAAGGTTGCCTCAGTGCCGTCGTTCAGGTGCACGATGGACCAGCGCAGCGGGGCGATGGGCACGTCGCGGTTGACGCGCTCGAACACATCCAGCAGATGGTGAACCGAGGCATTGCTATGCCAGTGCTGCGTCAGCGTCATGCCCTGTTCAGCGGCCCATTTGGCGGCTTGGTAAAACTGCTCTTTGTCGGCGTCGGTGGGCTTGTCGTTGTTGTACATGCCGAAGGTCACGCGCTCGCCAACGCCGTTAAAGCGCAGCATGTCGTCGCCAAAGCCCATGGGCAAGAGCTGGGTCAGTTCCTTGAACTCCTCAAGCTCCTTGCCCCGCTGCTGAGAAAAGTAGCTGTAGTTCACGCGCAGCGTCAGCGCCTTGTCGCGCCACACCTGAAACAGCGGTGCATATTCGGCGGGCGTCATGTTGAAGCCACCCGGATCCAGCAGGCCCGTGAGCCCCAGGCGGTTGAGCTCGCTAAAGAATTGGCGCGTGCCTTCCACCTTTTGCGCAAACGTCACCGTCTTGGGCAGCTTGTCAAACAGCGGCACGATGCCACCCACGATGGCACCGGTGGGCTGGCCGTTCGCATCGCGCACAAACTTGCCGCCCCCTGGCAGATCGCTCTCCGCCTGGATGTTGAGCGCCTGGTAGGCCTGCGGCGTGAGCATGGCCCAGCCATACATCCACTGCACGTACACCGGGTTGTTGGGTGCGGCGGCCACCAGCTCGGCTTGCGTCGGGCGGCGGCGTTCCTTGAACTGTTCATCAGTCCAGCCCCCCGCCACGATCAACCAATCGCCCGGCTTGGCTTTGCTGGCGGCTGTGCGCAAGCGGCCCAGCGCTTCTTCCAGCGACTGAGCGCCGAGCCAATGCACCTCGGTCGTGTAGCTCAGCGCTGCGCGTATCGCGTGCATGTGCGAGTCAATCAACCCCGGGATCACGGTGCGCCCACCCAGATCAACCACGCGCGTGGTCTTGTCGGCCAGGCGTTTGATGTCAGCCGAGCTGCCCAGTGCCGCTATGCGGCCATCGCCCACGGCCAAGGCCTGGTGGATGGTGCCGCGTTCATCGGCGGTAACGATCTTGCCGTTGATGTACGCGGTGTCAATTTGTTGCGCCGACGCGCCGAAGGAAAGACTGCCCAGCAGGGCGATGATGGCAAGCGATTTACAAATCATCGAAAGACTCCTGTTCAAAATATCAAACCGGCAAGGCCTCACCCCAGTAGTGAAATGTAAAGGGCCGGGGGCCGGGCAGGTAGCGTTCATGCGGCTCGGGCAGTTTGAAGCCAGCGGACTGAAGCAGCGCGGGGATATCGCGCCCCAGGTGGCAGCCCCCGGCGATGGGGCCCCACAGCGGTTGCAGGCGCTCCTGCCAGCGCCGCACCGATGCATCGGGCGCGCGGCCATGCTCGCAGTACAGCAGCCGACCGCCGGGCTTGAGCACACGGCGCATCTCCTTCAGCGCGGCCAGCGGGTCGGGGATGGAGCACAGCGTGTAGGTGCAAAGTACGGTGTCAAAGCTGACATCGGGCAGCGGTATTTTTTCAGCTGACAGGCCCACCAGTTCTACGTCCAGCCCGGCCTGCGCCATGCGCTCGCGCGCCAGCGGGTGCAGTTGCAGGGCCGGATCCAGCCCTACGATGCTTGTCACCCGCGTTTTGTCGTAGTAGGGCATGTTGAGCCCCGTGCCAATGCCCACCTCCAGCACGCGGCCCTGGGCCAGCGGCACTACCAGTGCGCGCTGGCGGCCCACCATGGGCAGGCCGCAGGCGATGTCCATCGCCCGGGGGAAGATGTGACGGTCGAACCAGTTAGGGGTCATTTGGCTTGGCGGTTGCGCTCCAACTGCGCATCCACCAAAGCCACCACCTCGTCAATGGCCGGGTGGCGCAGACCTTTTTGTGCGGCGATGGACTGCACTAGGCGGTCCACCCGCTCGATGTTGTGCGCACCGCCAAACAGCGCCCGCGCGGCGGACGAGGGGCTGGCCAGGCCTTGCGCTGCAGCGGCGTATTTCTCAAACGGCACCAGGTCGGCCTCGGCAGCGCCGAGCGACTTGCACAGGTCGCCCACCCACTTGTAAACCTCGCGCGTGGCTTCGAGGTCAGCGTGCACGGCCTCTTTGATCGGGCGCATGCCTTGGGCGGTGACGCAACGGTAGTTGCCCGCCATCAACATGCTCCACTTGGCCAGCGGCACAAACACTGAGTCGTGTACTTTGAGCTTGACCGGCAGCTCGATGCTTTTACCGTTGTCGTCAAAGCGCACAGCCTCCACATCGGCCTGCAAGACACGCAGCATGGCTGTGTGTGCGTCAGACGCAAAGCGTGCCGCCTTGAAGTTGGTAGGCAGGCGCACTTGCAGCACGTTGACGAGTTCTTCGGGCGGGCGAAAGGCTTGCGGGTCGGGGCTGCACAGGGTCATGCTGGCGGGGTCGAATGCGTCCCACACGGTGGCATCGGTGAAGGCGTTGCGGCAGGCGTCGGTAGCCACACCCGGCAGGCGCGCCAGATAAGGCAGGGGCGGCATGTTCATGATGGACATGCAGGGTACTTTGGACTGGGCCACCGCCAGCAGCAGCTCGCGCACGCCGGGAGAGCGGTATTGCGGCTCTTGCATGGCCAGGCCGATCAGGTCGTAGTCGGCCGGGTTCACATCGGCCGGGCCAGCAGCCGACAGTAGACCGGGGTACTGGCGTGAATCCAGCTCCACCAAGCCCTCGCGCCCTTTGATGGGTAGGCGCACGCGAATGCCGTCGCGGTTGATCAGCTCCACCTCATTGGGCAGGCACACCAGCGTGACCTTGTGACCCGCCATGACAAGCTTGATGCCCAGCAGCGACGCATAAGACGCGCCGAGGATGAGGATGTTGTAGGGTTTTGTGTTCAATTTATTGCTCAGTTCATTTCAAGTTGATGATTTCATGCGCAGCCCTTGCACCAGAGCACCCAGCGCAATGCCAGCTAGTGCCCACAGCAAATCCAGGTTGCCCGCGCCCAGGCCCGCAATGGCCGGGCCGGGGCACACGCCGCACAGCCCCCAGCCCACGCCAAACAGGGCCGCGCCCATGGCGGTGTCGCGGTTCCAGGTGCTGGGGTGAACGTGAAAGTGGTCGTCAAACAAAGGGCGGCCCATCAGGCGTGGGGCCAGCTTGTAAGTCATCACTACCACCATCACCGCGCCGCCCATCACCAGCATGAGGCCAAAGTCTTGAAAACGCAGAAAGCTCAGCACCACTTCGGGCCGGATCATGGTGGACACCGACAGGCCAAAGCCAAACAGTGCACCTGCCGCCAGCGTGGCCAACACGCGGCCCAGTTTGAGGTTGATATTGTTCATGCCAGCCACCTTGCCGCCAGATTGGCCGTTAAAAACGCAGTGGCCATGAAGGTCAGCACCGCCATAAGGGAGGGCAGTTGCAGCGAGCCCAGCCCGCAAATGCCGTGGCCTGACGTGCAGCCGTTACCCAAGCGTGCGCCGTAGCCCACAAAAAACCCGCCCACCAGCAATTGCCATACCGGCACCGCTATGGTCTCGGGCTTGCCGCCCGCAAAGCCCAGCCACCACACGAACGCGCCCAGAATCAAGCCCGCCGCGTACACCAGCCGCCAGCTACGCGAACCGACAAAACGCGCCTGCTGAAAAAACGGCCGCTGCACCACAAAAGACCAAGTGCTGGAGAACACCGTGCTCATGCCGCCGATGCGACCCGTCAGCACATACAGCAGGGCAGTGCCTGTGCCAATGAGTACGCCGCCCAGCAGATAGTGCTGCCAGCCCAAAGGAAAAAGTGAAATAGTCATAGCGGCGAATTATCCACCGACGTGAACGCCGAACTCGCTGGCAATTGGGAGCGCAATCAGCCCTGCCAGGTTCCCGGTGCCAGCCCCTCCAGCGTGTAGGGGCCAATCGCCGCGCGGATCAGGCGAAGGGTGGGCAGGCCCACGGCGGCGGTCATGCGGCGCACTTGGCGGTTGCGGCCTTCGCGGATCACCAGTTCCAGCCACGCGGTGGGCTTGTTCACGCGCACGCGAATCGGTGGCTCACGTTCCCATACCTGTGGTGGCAGCTCCATCAGGCTAGCGCGGGCGGGCAGGGTCATGCCGTCATTGAGCTGAACGCCCTGGCGCAAGGCCTCCAGCGCCGCCTCATCGGGCACGCCTTCCACCTGCACCCAGTAGGTTTTCTCCATCTTGAAGCGGGGGTCGGCGATGCGGGCTTGCAGTGGGCCGTCATCGGTAAGCAACAGCAGACCCTCGCTATCGGCGTCCAGCCGCCCCGCCACGTAAACGCCAGGCAAGTCGATGAAGTCTTTGAGCCCGCGCCAGCGCCCCTCTGGCGTGAATTGGCTCAGCACGCCATAGGGCTTGTTGAAGCGGATCAGGCGGGAAGAGGGGGAATTCATTTAGCGGCGATGATACGACCCCATGCACACTGATCACCACACCCGCCACGCCACCCCCGACAAAGACGCCATCGCCCTGCTGCCGCCCTTTGAGCGCCTGGGCCTGGACCGCATCACCCTCGTCACCACCGGGGCGCAAGCGCGCGAGGCCCTGGCCCGCCTGACGGACGCCCCGGCCTGGGGTTTTGATACCGAATCCAAACCCACGTTTCATGTCGGCGAAGTGTCTGAGGGTCCGCACGTGTTGCAACTGGCCACGCCTGATCGGGCCTGGGTGTTCCAACTGCATGACCCGGTTTGCAGCGCCGTGGCGGGCGAGCTGATGCACCTGCAAGGCATCACCAAAGCCGGTTTTGGCCTGGGGGACGACCGCAAGCGCATCATCCAAAAACTGGGTGTGGAGCCTGCGGGCGTGCTGGAACTGAACACTATTTTTCGTGAGCGCGGCTACCGCAAAGACATGGGTGTCAAAGGCGCGGTGGCGGTGCTGTTTAACCAGCGCTTCATCAAGTCCAAAAAAGCCGCCACCAGCAACTGGGCCAACGCCCGCTTGACCGAGGCGCAACTCATCTACGCGGCCAACGATGCCTACGCGGCAATTCGCGTGTTTGACGCACTGCGATAGCATCACCGCATGAGCACCCAATACGAGAGCCTTGCGCTCGACACGCTTTACCCCGACGCCTTCCATGTGGCCGCGCCCACTTCACCCGTGGGGCGCGAGGTGTGGCCGCGCAAGCCGGGTGTTTTCATTCGCCAAGTGGCGCTTAAAGCCGAAGCGCTTGTTGAAGCCGAAGTGACGACAGAACCCACAGAACCCAAAGAAGCAGCGCCGCCCGCACGCGAGTTGATGGAGGGGCAACTGGGCTTTGTTCCGCGCTGGGTCAAGTCCGCGTCTGACGCCAAACTGCGCTCCACCAAAATGGTCAACACCCGCTCAGAAACGGTGACCACCTCCAACAACACGCGCGACGCCTGGCTGGCAGGGCAGCGCTGCATCGTGCCGATGATGTCGTTTTTAGAAGACGACTGGCGCACCGGCAAAGCCGTGCCCACCCGCATCACCCGGGTGGACGGCAAGCCCATGGGTGTGGCTGGGCTGTGGGAGCGCTGGGCGAACGCCGAAGGGGAGGTCATCGTCAGCTACACCCTGCTCACGGTCAACGCTAACAGCCACGCGCTGATGCACCGCTACCAGCAACCCGGCAATGAAAAACGCATGTTGGTCGTGTTGAATGAAGGCGCGTTTGACGCCTGGCTCAGCGCGCGCCCCGAGAAGGCGCGCGAGTTCATGCGCGCCTACCCGGCCAATCTGCTCACCGCCAATCCGGTGGAAAAAAAGCGCTGATCAAAAAAAACTGATCAAAAAACGGCGATCAGTTGACGCCCAGCAACTCCGCCAGCGCAGCCGTGCTCATAGCACCAGTGTTCGTCACCACCTGACCGGTGCGCTGGTTTTTACTCACGATGTAGGGCACAGATTCCACCCCCAGGCTGTTGAAGAGCTGGGTGTTTTTCTTGATGGCTTTGTTGATCTCCATCGGCACAGCGGCAATGGCCGAGATGCCCCCGCTGCCCGCCAAGATGGACTTCTCATGCTCGGTCATCAGCGCTGCCGGGTTGGCCGCCGACAGCAGCGCGCCGCCTTGCGGCCCACTCTTGGCGTTGATGAAAGCCACCGGCATCCACACAAACTTCACCTTGCTCTGCAGCGGCTGCGAGGCCTCCCACAGGGCGCCGCAATGCGGGCATTGCGGGTCAAACAGCACGTACACCGCGTTGGCGCTCATCATCGTGCCTACGGTGAAGCCCGTGCCCTGCGCGGCCACGGCTTCATAGGGCTGCGCTGGCTTGGCCATTGGGGTTTTGTCGTCGGCTGCATCTTGCGGAGAGCAGCCGGTGAAGATCATGGTTAGCGCCAATGTTGCGGCGATAACGGTGCGGTTTAAAAAGTTGGTCATGGTGTGCATTCTCAGTAAAAAATGTTTTTTAGGTGGGCTTATGCGCTCAAAAACAGCGCCGGGTCCACCATGGTGCGGTTCAGCATCACGCCCCAATGCAGGTGCGGGCCGGTCACGCGGCCCGTGGCACCCACGGCACCCAGACGCTCGCCAGTTTGCAGCACATCGCCCGGCTTCACGTCAACAGCGCTCAGGTGGCACATCATGCTCAGCAGCCCCGCGCCGTGGTCTAGCCACACCGTGTTGCCGTTAAAAAAATAGTCGCCCGTGTCAATCACCCGTCCGGGCAAGGGCGCTATGACGGGCGTGCCTTTACCCGCCGCAATGTCCATGCCGCTGTGGGGGTTGCGCGCCTGCCCGTTGAACACGCGCCGCAACCCAAACGAGCTGGAACGCCGCCCCGGTGTGGGCACGGCCATGCGCAGGCTCTGGAGTGAGGCGTTCGGTAAAGGCTTGATAAAGGGCTCGGTAAACGTGGCCATCACCGTGGCCAAGTGCACCCGCTCGCGCTCATAGCGCGCAGCGTCTTGTGGCGACAAATCCACCGTGCCCGGCGCCACCTTGAGCCGCTGCTCCGCATAGCGTTTGGCGGCCACTGTGTAGCCCAGCTGCCGCTGCCCACCGCCCTCGGTCTGCACCGATATGCTCGCCCGCCCCGGCTTGGTGGCCAGCGCAATACCCACTAGCGCCGTCCACTCCAGCATGTCACCCAGCACCAACAAAGGCACATCGCCACCCTCGCCAGCCAAGTGCGCCACAGGCCGCACTGCCGCCGGGCCAAGCGAGAGCCGGGCGATGCCACCGGGGACCTGCAAGGCCTGCGGCCAAGCATCGAGTGGCTGCGGCGCGTGGGTGATCTTGGCCGTGGCCGCGCTCAAGCGTGACGCGGGCAGCGCCAGCAGGCTCAGGGTGCTTAGCAGGGCGATGCGGCGGTTGGGCATTGGGTCACTTTTGAATTGCAATCGACACAGCCTGTGTGGCTTCAATCAAGCCCTAGCCAGGCCTCTAGTGAGTAACAAACTCGTAAACCACGCTCTCGCTCTCCACCATGTCCAGAATGTCGTTCAGCACATCATCACTCTCGGTGCTGGTCCAGGTTTCTTCGGGGTCGCTGGCAAACAGGGGCTCGATGGCGACGTCAAGAAATTGACCGTTGGGCAGCTTCAGCACTTGCCCGCCTTCGGATGTCTGGGACAGCTCCCAATCGTCGGGGACGGACATCTCCAGCTTGATCGTGACGTTGAGTGTTTTCATCGTGGTTTTCCTTAATGGTGAGGGGGGAGGTTAACCCATGCTCACTCAACCCGGTTCAATCCAGCGTGGCGCTGACCACATCGGCATCAGGCGCTGCAAACGGCGTGTTGTGCCGGTCAGTCAATGGACCACCACCGGGGATGACGTTGCCCGCTGCGTCATAGCCAATGGCCTTGAACTTCCACACCGCGCCAATGCGCTTGAGGTTGCCCACGTGCGATCCATCGGGCAGGTGCACGCTGTGCACATCGGCGTTCACCCGGGTTAATGTGAGTGCAGCCATGCTCAAGCCTGCCAAACACCAAACCCGGCCGAGCGCAGGTCGATGCCGATTTCAATCTCGCGCTCTACCGCGTCTTTGTAGGTCATGGGGTTGAAGCCCTCAAAAAGGTCTGGCAGCAACCGCAGGCCGTATTTGAGTACGTAGGCGTTGGCCTGGATGCCAGCCTTGTGCTTGTCAAAGCGCAGATCGGGGCTCAGACCCGTCATGCCGACATAGACACAGGGCTTGCCGTCCACATAACCGGGGTTGCACTTCATGAACTTGGCCACGCGCAGCACGTCCTTGGATAGCTCGACGACATAGACGTGGTGGTGAGGGCGCATGTTGGGTGAGTTAGGGTCACATAACCTTGCTAAAGGTTTGGACTTCAGGCGTGGTGATGCGCGTCGCCCTTCGACAAATCAGTTTGATCTGCAAGTAAGACTGACACAGTGACGTGTTGATCCAAAGCATTCCCGTGCAAATCATCTTGACTAATCCCCAGCTGGGCGCGTTGATTGGCTGCAGCTGCCAACAGACGAGAAAACCAAGTCAAAGGCTCGTCCATCGTTCGACATTCAGACAGGTCAACCCATAAAGCGTGCCTATTGAAGCGAATCGAATTAGGTGAAGTGTTCATTTCAAATTCTTCAATCAACTCTTGGTTGGTGGTGACTACAGCCATCAGTTCTCGTATCGTGCCAGTGTCAAAGCTATCAGTATCGGGCAAATACACAGTCAACGTTAACCAGAATTTTGCTACATCCTCAGCGCTAGTTGCATGGAAATACTTCGCTTCGCGTGGAGTCCCTTCATTGAAGGATAAGAAAAACAAGAATGTTTTTTAGAGCCATTTATTTGGAGTACCTAGATGGTCAAATCGGCAGCATTTTCGCTTTTGACATCACGTGAAAATTATCGGTTCTGGTTCTGGAAGATGTTTGTTTTTTTAGGTTGATTCGTCGAGGTGAAATTCAACCGCAATTTAATCCAAGCCTGCAGAAAACCCCTGGCGAGGTTTCGTATCGAAAATTTTCCGGTTGCCGCTGCCAGTGAGGAATGCGGGCGGTCTTTTCAGAAAGATGAGGGATATTTGGCATGCGTCAGTGAATCAGTGTGAGCGGTATATTGACAAGGCACATCCGCGCAGGCGTCTGACTTAGTCCATCAGGTTAATTTGAATCCACGTCAAGCTCTGAAGCACAATTCAAATCCCACGAGCCACCTTATGCCCACTACCGCCTTGCGTTAATTGCATTTATTACCGATTCACCCATATCAACATCCATCGAGAAGCCACCCATGAACCCCATTCGATTTCTAAACCTGCACAGCCAATTCACCCGCATGGTCGTTGCAGGCGCAGCGGCTGCCGCTTGCTCTGCCTCGGCCATGGCCCAACTCAATGTGATGATTTCCGGCGGCTTTGCAGTCGCCTACCGGCAAGTGTTGCCCGAGTTTGAAAAGGCGAACGGGATCAAGGTGGACACGGGCTCGGGCGCGTCGCAGGGAGCCGGGCCGCAGACGATTGCGGCGCAACTGCAACGCGGCGTGCCTGCGGATGTGGTCATTTTGTCGCGCGAGGGGTTGGCTGAGTTGATGGCGGCGGGGCGCATCGTGGCAGGCACTGACGTTGACCTGGCACGCGTGCCACTGGGCGCGGGCGTGCGTACTGGTGTGCCCAAGCCCGACATCCGCACCGTGGCGGCCTTTAAACAGACCTTGTTGAACGCAAAAACCATTGCCGTACCCGGTAGCACCAGCGGCATTTATTTAACGACCGAGGTGTTCCCAAAGATGGGCATTGCAGACCAGCTCACCGTCTCGGTCAAAGCACGTGGCTCGCAGGCAGCGGCGATGGTGGCGGCGGGCGAGGCCAACATGGCTGTGCAGCCTGTGAGTGAGCTGGTGAATGAGGTGGGTATTGATTTTGTGGGCCGTCTACCGGCTGAGTTGCAGCTTGTGCAGGTGTTTGCTGCGGCGGTTGTTACCGGGGCCAAAGAGCCCGAGGCCGCAAGGAAGTTAATCCAGTTCCTGGCCTCAGAGCGCACGGGTGTGGCGATTGAGCAGAGCGGGATGGACAGGGTTCGCTAAGGGTGATGGTGGTGACCCTGAAAGCATTGCAGGCGAGGCTCAGCCTGCGTTCAGCTTTCCCTTCCACCCTTTAACCGTCTCTTTGATGAGCTGGGCGACGATGCGGCTGGCCTGCGTGAAGTGCCCTTGCTTGGGGCTGGCCAAGGTGACGTAGCGTTTCAAATCCGGATTCACTACTTTGGCGGCTTGATGGGTGCCGCTGCGCAGTTCTTCATCCACTGAGAATGGGCCCAACAATGCATACAAATGGGGGGTGGCGGCGATGATTTCCTTTTGCGCGCGCAGTGAATCTGCCTCCACCACGGCCGATAAATTGAACCCTTTGCTACGGGCCGTTTCATCCAGGATGGATCGCCAGTGAGAAGGCCGCCGGGGCAGCACCAGGGGCAAACCTTTCAGACGCTTGAAGTCCACGGTGTCGCCCGCCGTCAGCGCCAGATCGGGGTGCGAAACCAGATAGGTGTTGGCCGTGGCGAGCAGGGCTTCGTCTGAGTCGCTGGGTTTTTGGTAGCGAAAGAGAATGGCCAAATCGACACTGGCCGTGTCCAGCAGGGCATCGAGTTCACTGCCTTGGCCTTCCCGGATATTGAGCTTGATCTTGGGGTAATCGGTGTACAGGCGTTGGAACACCTGCGTCATCAAAGGGTGCGCGGCAGAGGGCAGAATCCCCAGCTTCACTTCCCCCATCGGGATCCTGGACGTTTGCTGGATGTTGGCAAACAGTTCTTCACTGTCTTTGACCCAAGCGCGCACCTTCTGTTCAACGTGCAGGCCAAATTCGGTGAGCGCCACACCGCGCCCCGTGCGGCGAAACAGTTTGCCACCGCAGGAGGTTTCAAGCGCGCTGATTTGTCGGCTGATGTGGGACTGCACGGTGTGCCGCTGCGCCGCCACTTTGGTCAAGCTGCCCAGTTCGGCCACCTCCAGAAACAGTTTGAAATCGTTGATGTGCATGACGTTTCTCTTGATATGCCAATTGTGGCATGTCTGAAATCTGTGAATTGACGCTATGCGAATGGTCTTACCTTGCCTAAACTGCCCGCTATTGTGCAAACGTATCCACTCGCCCCCATTGGGGTGCAAAAAATAGAGGTAAATCTATGAGTTTTGTGAGCTTTGAATTGGCAGGTCAGGCCAGCTATGGCGTCTGGGAAAACGAGAGCACATGGCTGCAAGTGCCAGATGCCTTCATGGCGCAATACCCTGATTTGAAGTCGGTGATCGCGGCAGGCCAATTGGATGCGCTGGACGTGGTGACACGCCAACAGGGCCGACAGGTGCAGGCCACCCAAGCCCGTTTGTTGCCCGTGATCCCAAACCCCGGAAAAATCTTGTGCGTGGGTCTGAACTACAAAACTCACGTCGCAGAAACCAAGCGCGCCGACAGCGAGTACCCGTCCATCTTCACGCGCTTTGCTGACAGCCTGACGGCGCACAACGCGCCACTGCCGCGCCCCAAGGAAACCCAGCGCTTTGACTTTGAAGGCGAGTTGGCGGTGATCATCGGCAAAGGTGGGCGCAACATCACGCAGGCTCAGGCGTTTGAACACATTGCAGGTTATGCCTGCTTTAACGACGGCAGCGCACGCGACTGGCAGCGCCATACCCATCAATGGATTCCGGGGAAGAATTTTCCCTTGACTGGGCCATTCGGCCCGTTCATGGCGACCCGCAAAGAAATCTCTGACGTCAATAGCCTCACTTTGGAGACGCGGCTTAACGGCGCAGTAATGCAACACGCCTCTCTGGCTGATTTGATCTTCACCCTGCCCGTCATCATCGAATACATCTCTGGCTTCACGCCGCTGTCGCCCGGCGATGTGATTGCCACGGGAACACCCGGTGGTGTGGGTGATCGGCGCGAGCCGCCGGTGTACATGAAAGCCGGTGATGTGGTGGAAATCGAAATCACGGGGCTGGGCATCCTGCGCAACCGTGTGGTGGACGCCGGGATACAGGGGTAAGGGATGGCACAGCACAAGCAACAGGGCGCCTTGCGCATCGCCGTGGACATTGGGGGCACGTTCACCGACATGGCCTGCTTTGATGAGACGACGGGAAAAATTTCCTTTGGAAAAGCACTGTCCACCCACGGCCAGTTGGTGGACGGCATTCAGAACACGTTGGATAGTGCAGGCGTTGATTTGGCCAATGGCTACCTGTTTTTGCACGGCTCCACCATCGTCATCAACACGCTGCTGGAGCGCAACGGCGCTAAGACCGCGTTGCTGATCACGGAGGGCTTTCGCGACATCTATGAGATTGGCCGCGTGAATCGCCCTGATGCCTACAACCTGTTTTTCTCCAAACATGAACCTTTGGTGCCGCGCTCATTGCGCTACGAGGTGTCGGAGCGCCTGCGGGCCGATGGCTCCTTGCACAAAGCCTTGGACGAAGACCGGGTGCGCCAAGTGGCGCGGGACTTGAAGGCCAAACACATTGAAGCCGTTGCGGTCTTGCTCTTGCACTCTTACCGCAACCCAGACCACGAGCGGCGGGTCAAGGCCATCTTGCAAGAAGAAATCCCCGGTGCGTTTGTGACCGCGTCACATGAGTTGTCGCAGGAGTACCGTGAATTTGAGCGCGTCTCCACGGCGGTAGCCAACTCGTATGTGGGGCCACGCGTGTCTGCGTACTTGGGTGAGCTGGAGCAGCACCTGGAAGACAAGGGCTTTGCAGGTGACTTCTACGCCGTGCAGTCCACCGGTGGCTTGTTCCCGGTGGAACATGCGCGGCGCGATTGCGTGCGCATGTTGGAGTCCGGCCCTGCGGCAGGCGTGATTGGTGCGCAGGCCATCTGTGCCCAACTGGGGATGCATGACGCCATTGCGTTTGACATGGGCGGCACCACGGCCAAGGCGGGCGTGATCAGTCAAGGGCGTCCCCTCACCACGGGCAGTGCCTTGATTGGCGGGTATGAAAAGGCGCTGCCGATTCAAATCCCGATGATGGATATTTTCGAGGTGGGTACGGGTGGCGGCAGTATTGCGCGCTTGGAACTGGGCCATTCGCTGCGGGTGGGGCCGCGTTCGGCGGGCAGTATGCCAGGGCCGGTGTGCTATGGCCGTGGCGGGACCGAACCCACGGTGACTGATGCCAATTTGATCCTGGGCCGTTTGGATGAGCAGCACTTCTTGGGCGGTGAAATGCCCTTGTTCCTTGAGCGCGCCCAACAGGCCATGAATGACAAAGTCGCCACGCCGTTAGGGTTGGATGCGACTCAAGCTGCTGATGGCATTTTGCGCATTGCCGTCACGCAAATGTCCTTGGCGGTGAAAGCCGTGACGACGGAGCGCGGCTTGGACGCGGGCAAGTTCACCATGGTGGTGTACGGCGGGGCAGGGCCGTTACACGCCTCGGCCATTGCGCGCGAGCTGGGCATCCGCAAAGTGTTGATCCCCTATGCGCCGGGCTATTTCTCGGCCTACGGCATGTTGTTCAGCGATTTGCGTTACGACTACGTTCGCTCTGTCTTTCGGCACTTGAACGGGCTGTCGTTTGACGACATTGAAGCCATCTACAAAGGCATGGAAGACGAGGGCCGTGCGGCCATAGAAGCCTCTGCTATTCGCCCAGAGGAGATTGTTTTCGAGCGCGCTGCCGATATGCGCTACATCGGGCAAGAGCACGCGGTGACGGTGGATTTAGCGCATGATTTTTTCGTCAAAAAAGATCGCGCTGCCATCAAAACTCATTTTGATGAAGTGCACGCGGTTCGCTATGGCACTTGCGCACCGAAGGAGCCCGCAGACATCGTTAGCCTGCGCGTCACCGTGCTGGGCCGCATGAAAAAGCCACCGCGCAACGTCGTGGAGGCGGGCAGTGAACAAGCTGACGCCAAGGCCCTGCGTGGGCACAAGCCGGTCTATTTCCGCAGCGCGGGGCAGTACGTGCCCACGCCGGTTTACCAGCGCGACTTGCTGAAAAACGGCAACGTGTTTCAGGGCCCCGCTTTGGTGGAGGAGCACGCCTCCACCACCGTGGTTCAGCCGGGCGACACGGTCAAGGTGGATGCCTACGGCAATCTTCAAATTTCCATCGGGAGTGATCGCTCATGAGCACCCAATTTGCCACTGAAGTCAATGCCGTTGATCCGGTCGTCGTCGAGATCATCCGCAACGGTTTATTCGCGGTGACGGAGGAGATGAAAACCAACCTCATGCGTACGGCCTACAACCTCATCATTTATGAGGCGCTGGATTTCACCGTGGGTCTGTTCACCAAAGAAGGTGATACGGTTTCCATTGGGCTGGGCTTGCCCATGTTCATTCGTGGCATGTCGGAAACCGTCAAGTCAAAAATCCGCCACTTTGGCTACGACAACATCCATCCGGGCGATATTTTGGTAACCAATGATGCCTACACCACCGGCAGCCATTTGAATCACTTCACCTTCACCATGCCCGTGTTTCATGAGGGGGCCAAAGGACAAGAACTCATCGGCTTCACCTGCTGCATGGCGCACTGGCTGGACGTGGGCGGCAGCTTGGGGCAAATCACCACCGACATCTTCTCCGAGGGCATTCAAATCCCCATCGTGAAGTACCAACGTGCGGGCCAAGTCAACCAAGATTTATTGGACATCATTGCCATGAACGTGCGTTTGCCAGAACGTGCCATGGGCGACTTGCGGGCGCAAATCACGGCGGTGACGACGGGTGAGCGCCGCTTTCTGGAGCTGGTGCAACGCTATGGCAATGACGATGTGCAAGCCTCGATTCGTCAGATCATGGACCAATCCGAAGCCGTGGCGCGTCAAAACACGCTGTCGATTCCTGATGGGTTTTATGAGGCCGAGTCCTTCATGGACGACGATGGTCTGGAGATTGGCAAGCGCATTCCCATTCGCGTGAAGGTGACCGTCAAGGGCGACGAGATGGCGATTGATCTCTCGGACGTGAGCAAGCAGGTCAAGGGCTTTTACAACTCCGGCTTTACCACCGGCATAGCTTGCGCCCAGGTCGCCTATAAGTGCTTGACCACGCCCACTGACTACCCGGTGAATGACGGCAGCTTTCGTTCGCTCAAAGTCATCATGCCCATGGGCACGGTAATCAGCGCGGAGCGCCCTTACCCGATGCGGGTTTGGATGACCTTCCCGATGACGGTGATCGACACCATCTTCAAGGCACTCGCCCTGGCCATCCCGCACCGCACGATTGCGGGCCACCATGCCGATTTGGTGTTCCCCAACATCCACGGCATCTCACCGGAGGATGGGCGTTTGTTCATCGTCGGCATTGGCCCCTTGGGCGGTGGCTGGGGTGCTAAATCATCGGAAGATGGGGTGTCGGTCACGGTGTGTATTAACGACGGTGACACCCACAACAGCCCCACCGAACAGCTAGAGGCGAAATACCCGGTTCTGGTGGAGAGCTACAAAATCCGCGAAGACAGCGCCGGCGCGGGTGAGCACCGTGGCGGTCTGGGCGCCGAGATGGTGGTGCAAGCCCTATCACCCTTCACGGTGACCACACGCATTGACCGCATGCACTGCAAGCCTTGGGGGCTGGAAGGGGGCGGTGAAGCGGCAGGCAACGGCATCGCCATTCGCCACAAAGGCGAGTGGAAAACCGATTTGCCGAATGCGAAAATTTTCAACGTGCGGTTGGAGCGCGGCGATGCCTACAAGATGCTTTCGGGCGGTGGCGGCGGTTTTGGCAACCCACTCCAGCGTGATGCGCAGAAGGTGGCTCATGACGTGCGTGAAGGCTATGTCAGCCCTGCCGCCGCTGAAAAACTCTACGGTGTGGTGATGGACGAGAGTGGTGAAGTGAATCCATTGCAAACCGCAGCGCTGCGCGCCAAGGGTTTGGGTTGACTCAATGAACGTGACCACGCCCCAGCAACAAGCGGCCTATTTGTCCGGTCTGTGGCATCGGTTGTCGGCGCAGCACATTGCGCTGGGGTGCTCTTGTTCCATGAGTGGCATCAGTGTCACGCTGGAAGATTTTGAGCGTGACATTGCTGACTATTTGTGGGCTGAGAGCGAGCGGCTTGGGCAGACCGAAGTGGTTGCATTTTTGCTTGCACCTGGCCCCATCGCGTCGCAAGACAAGGCGGTGCGTGGCATTCTGGATCGCCTACAGTCGGCACAGGTCAGTGAGGCGGTGGCCCAATGGCTGCTGCCGCGCATGACGAAAACGATTGAGTCGTATGCCGAGCTGCACGGCCCTGCGCCGGATGCGATTTTGCGCGGTGGCTCCGGCGCTTGGCGCAAAGCTTATAGGGATTGATTGTTTTTGAAGATGAATTTTTTAGGAGACAAGCGCGATGTTCAAGATTAAAAAATTACTGTGCCTGGCTTTGGCATTCATTGGCTTTGTAGCCTCGGCCCAAAGCAAGTTCCCGGACGGCAACGTCAAAATGATTGTGCCGTTCGCGCCCGGTGGCGGCGTTGACAGCGCCGCGCGCTTGATCGCCAAGCAGATGCAGGCCAACTTGAATGTGAACATCGTGGTGGAGAACCGCCCCGGGGCCAATGGCTCCATCGGAGGCAAGGTGGTGCAGACCTCAACGCCTGACGGCTTGACGCTGTTGTTCTCAGCCTCCACCCACGCCCTGGCCAAACAGGTGATGGCCAACGCGCCCTATGACCCCTTGACGGATTTCACCTATGTGGCGCGGGTGGGTGAAGCCCCTTTGATGATGGTGATATCGCCCGGCCTGCCAGCATCCAACTTGAAAGAAGTGATGGACGCCGCCCGGCAAAACCCCGACAAATGGACGGCGGGTTTGCCTGCCCTGGGTGCAGCCAGCCACTTGGGGACGCTGATGTTGGCCAAGCAAGGCCAGCTCAATTTGGCTACGGCGGTTTACAAAGGCACGTCGCCCGCGCTGACCGATGTCGCGGGGGGGCACGCTCAAATTTTGATTGACTCCATCATCTCCCTTCAAGGCATGGCCAAGAGCGGCAAGGTCAAGCCCATCATGGTGACATCAGCCCAGCGCAGCGCGGTGATGCCCCAAGTGCCCACCGCTGTGGAGAGCGGGTTTCCGAAATTTGTGACCGCCTCTTGGTACGGCATCTGGGCCGCCAAAGACACGCCGCAAGAGCGTGTGCAGTTGCTGAACAAGGCGGCCAACGAAGCGGTGCGTCAGCTCACCAAGTCGGGCGCTTTTGAGCAACTGGGTATTGAGCCCGTGACTGAGTCCAGCGATGAGTTTCGCAAGTACACCCAGAGCTATATCGCTGAAAACGCGGAGCTGTTGAAGGGGGCGGGGTTCAAACCTGAGTGAAATTACTCCGCCGTGATCTTGGCGCTGTTCACAATGCGCTCAAACTGCAGCGACTCGGCCTTGATGAAGTCGCGGAATTGCTGGGTGCTCATGGGGGCGGGCTCGCCGCCTTGGTCGAGTAATTTTTTGGCGAGTTCGGGGTCGCGCAGGGCTTGGGTGACGGCGGCGTTGAGCTTTTGTTGAACGGCCTCGGGAGTGCCTGCTGGGGCAAAGAGGCCGAACCAGTTTTCAAGTTGGTATTTGGCCAGGGGTTTGTACTCTGCGATGGCGGGAATATCAGGCGCAAAACTGGCGCGCTTGGCTGAGGTGACGGCAATCGCCTTGACCTTGCCGCTCTGGATGAAACCCTTGGCGGCGGTGTAACTCACAAAGGTCATGTCCACCGTGCCGGAGGTTACGTCAATCAGCTGCCCCGCTGCGCCCTTGTAGGGGATGTGGACCATGTGGATGCTGGCCAACTCTTCAAGCAGCTCCCCGTTGAGGTGCTGCGGGTTGCCCACGCCGCTGGTGGAGTAGCTGAGTTTGCCGGGGTTCTTTTTGGCGTGGGCAACTAGTTCTTCCACGCTTTTCACCGGCAGTGTCGGGCTGGTGACCAGCACGTTGGGGATGCGCGTGACCAGGGTGATGGGAGCCAGGTCTTTGTCGGGCGCGTATTGCATGCGTGCCTTGTACACAAAGGGGTTGATGGCGGTTTCACCGGCAGAGCCCAACAGCAGTGTGTAGCCGTCAGGCGCGGCCTTCACCACGGCCAGCGCACCGATCATGCCGCTGCCGCCTGCCTTGTTGTCCACCACAATGGTTTGCTTGAGCGACACGCGCAGCTTCTCTGCTAGCAAGCGCGCGATGGTGTCCACGCCACCTCCGGCAGAAAATGGCACCACGATGGTGATGGTTTTGCTGGGGAATTCTTGCGCCATGGCGCTGGACGAGAGCGCCAGCGCCGCCGTCATGAAGAAGGCCTGACCAAGAAAGTGGCGGCGGGCAGTGGGCATGGGAAGGGTCCTTAAAAAACAAGCGATGGGGGTTGCAGGGTTTACGCTAAATTGCATTTTATTGCGACAATATGCAAAATGACCACTATGGAAAACACCTACAACTTCACCCCTGGCCAGTTGGTCGTCAATGGCCAAAGCTTTGCCTTTGTGGATTTGGCCGCCCTTTTTGGCGAGCGTCTGCTGCGCCTGCCTGTGGTGCTGCGCTTGTTGCTTGAAAACGTGGTGCGCAATGGGCAGGGCCAAGAGCGTCAGGCTTCGGTTGAGGCCATTTTTGATTGGTTGCAACACTGCAGCAGCGAGTCTGAATTGGCCTTTCAGCCGGGCCGCATCTTGATGCACGACACCACCAGCACCCCGGCACTGGTGGACATTGCCGCCATGCGCAATACTTTGCATGAGGCCGGTGTGGACCCGTCAGTGCTCAACCCTTGCGTGCCGGTGGATGTGTCCATCGACCATTCGCTGGCGGTGGAGGTCTATGGTCGATCAGATGCGGCCACGCTCAATTTGCAGCATGAGATTCGCCGCAACGCCGAGCGCTACCGCTTCTTGCGCTGGGCCTCGCGCGTGTTGAGCGGGGTGCGAATACACCCGCCCGGCACCGGCATCATGCACACCATCAATCTGGAGCAACTGGCCACCGTGGTCACCACGCTTGAGCGAGACGGCGTGCTGTGGGCCGTGCCCGACATGATGATTGGCACTGACAGCCACACCCCCATGATCAACGGCATCGGCGTGCTGGGCTGGGGCGTGGGTGGGCTAGAGGCGCAAACCGTGATGTTTGGCATGCCGACCATGCTGCGCATTCCCGACGTGATTGGCGTCAAGCTCACCGGCGCGCTGCCAGCAGGCACGCACGCCACCGACCTAGCCTTGACGGTAACGCAGCGTCTGCGCCAGATTGGCGTGTCGGGCGAATTTGTCGAGTTTTATGGCCCGGGTGTGGCCACGCTGGCCGCAGGGGAGCGGGCGGTGGTGGCCAATATGGCGCCTGAATATGGGGCCACCACAGGCTACTTTGCCGTGGACAGCAGCACGCTCGATTACCTGCGTGCCACAGGACGCAGCGAAGCGGCCATCGCCTTGGTGGAGGCCTACACCCGGCGCACCGGCCTGTGGTTTGACCCCGAGGCCGAGCCCCTTTACAGCCGCAGCATTGCCATTGATCTGGACAGCATCGGCATGCACGTGGCCGGGCCGCGCCGCCCGCAGGACTTGCTTAGCTACTTTGAGACGGGCAAGGCCTTGGCGCAAGTCGGATTTGTACCCCAGGCCACCGCAAGCGCTTTGAGCGACATGCCGCGCCACCCCGTGGCATTAGCCGCCATCACCAGTTGCACCAATACCTCAGATCCGCGCTTGCTCATTGCTGCCGGGCTGGTCGCGCGCAAGGCGCGGGCATTAGGTCTTAAGGTGCCGACGTGGGTCAAGACCTCTTTGGCCCCCGGCTCTCCGGCGGCGGCTACGTACCTGGCGCGAGCCGGTTTGATCGACGACTTGTCGGCCATCGGCTTTGACATCGTGGGCTATGGCTGCACCACTTGTATCGGCAACACTGGGCCGTTGACCGAGGCGATTCGCGCTGCACAGCTAACTGGGCAGGCCAAGGCCGTGGCGATCTTGTCGGGCAACCGTAATTTTCCGGGCCGTGTGCACCCGGATTTGGAGCTGAGCTTCATCATGTCGCCGCCCCTGGTCGTGGCCTTTGCGCTGGCCGGAGACAGCGCGCGCAATCTGCAAACCGAGCCGGTGCAAATCACCCCCAATGGTCAAGCCGTTGAGCTCAAAGCCATCTGGCCTACGCGTGAAGAGATTGACCATCACCTCGCCCTGGCTGCTGATCCGTCTGACTACCACCGCGACTTTGAGCTGGCCAGCCGCAGCCCGCTGTGGCATGCGCTTAAGGCCCCGGACACGCCCCTGTTCCCTTGGGAGGCCACATCCACCACCTTGCGCAGACCGCCCTTTGCGGCACTCACACAAGGTAGTCTGCTGGGCCGCTACAGCGCCTACCCTCTGCTGGTTCTGGGCGACGACATCACCACCGACCACATCTCACCCGCCAGCGCCATCCCGCCTGACAGCTTGGTGGCCGATTTTTTGGTGGCGCAGGGTGACGACCGCAATGACCTCAATGTGTTTGCCTCTCGCCGTGGCAATTGGGAGGTGATGCTGCGCGCCGCCTTCCATAACAAAACGCTGGTCAATCTGCTCCAGGCAGATGCGCCCTTGGCCCATACCCTGCACGTGCCCAGTGGCGAGGTGCTGCCGATCTGGGCGGTGGCGCAGCGCTACCGCGACGCGGGCCAATCGGTGGTGCTGGTGGCGGGTGAACGCTACGGTACGGGTTCCTCGCGTGACTGGGCAGCCAAAGGCCAGCGCCTGCTGGGCATACGCGCCGTGCTGGCCGTGAGCTTTGAGCGCATTCACCGCTCTAACCTGATTGGCATGGGCATCTTGCCGCTGCGCTTGCCCCCTGGCGTGAACCCACAAACGCTGAGCTTGCAAGCGGGCGACCAGATCGAGGTGGACGCCGATACGCAGAACCTGACGCCGCGTTGCGATGTGGCCGTGCGGGTGCTGCGCGCCAATGGTGATGTTCAGCACTGGGTGGCCACCGCTGCGGTGGAAACGCTGCTGGATGTGGCCTTGCTGCAAGCGGGTGGCGTCATACCCGCCATCCTGCACAAGACCATTGCCGATCAATTATGAAATCAGCGAACTCCATCGCCGCTCAAATCCTTGAATTCATTTGCGCTGAGGGCTTGGTCGTCGGTTGCCACTTGCCCGCCCAGACGTTGGCAGACCACTTGCACGTCTCCCGTTCGCCCATCAACGATGCCTTGACCCTGCTGCATGAAAAAGGGGTGCTAAGGCGGGAGCCCAACCGGGGGTTTTTTCTGGCCCGCACTATTGATGCGCCTGACGCGCCATCGAGTAGTGTGCTGGCGCTGGATGCGTCTGACGTGGTCACGCGTGTGTACGCCCAAGTGGCCGACGATTTGCTCAAAGGGTTGTTGCCCGACGAGTGCTCTGAAGTCATGCTGAAAAACCGCTACGCGCTGACGGCCACTCAATTGCAGTCGGTGTTAGGCCGCATTGCCCAAGAGGGCTGGGCGCACAAAAAACCGGGTTATGGCTGGGTCTTCTCGTCCATGTTGACCACACCGGACAGTTTGTTGCAGTCTTACCGCGTGCGATTGGCGCTAGAGCCTGCCGCCTTGCTGGAGCCTGGCTACCGGCTCGACCCTCACGTGCTAGAGCGCTGCCGCGCGGCTGAAATGCATTTGCTCAATGGGGGCATAGAAACCGACAGCGCTGAGCAATTACATGAGCGCGGTGTGCGCTTTCATGAAGCGCTGGTAGAGGCCTCGGGCAACCCCTTTTTCATTGACACCATCCGGCGCATCAACCGCGTGCGTCGCTTGATCTCGTACCGTTCCATGCAAGACCGCAAGCGCTACAAGCAGCACTGCCTGCAACACTTGCAGGTGCTGGATTTGTTGGAGCAGGGGCGACAACAGGACGCGTCAGAAGCGCTGCACCAGCATTTGTCCAGCACCTTGAAAAATCTGAAAAAGATTCAAGGGCTGCTCAAACGCTGAGCAGGGCTCAGCTCATTATCCCGATCTGCCAGGGCACAAACTCATAGTCGCCCAGCCCCAGCATCTCGCTCTTGGAGGCTTCACCTGATGCGGTGCGCAGGAAGAGTTCAAAAATCTTCTGCCCCATCTCTTGCACGGACACGGTGCCGTCCAAAATCTCGCCGCAGTTGATGTCCATGTCTTCTTCAAGCTTGTTGAACATCTTGCTGTTGGTGGCCAGCTTGATGCAGGGCGCGGGCTTGGAGCCGAACATGGAGCCGCGCCCGGTGGTGAAGGCGATCAGGTTCGCGCCGCCTGCGATCTGGCCGGTGGCCGATACGGGGTCAAAGCCCGGCGTGTCCATGAACACAAAGCCTTTGGCCGTCACCGGCTCGGCGTATTTGTAAACTTCCATCAGTGGGCCGGTGCCGCCTTTCATGGACGAGCCCAGTGACTTCTCAAAGATGTTGGCCAGGCCACCGATCTGGTTGCCGGGGCTGACCTGACCGTTGATTTGCACGTCGCGGCCCACCGAGTATTCGTCTTTCCACCAGCGGATGCGCTCGATCAGTTTCTTGCCAATCTCAACGCTGGCGGCGCGGCGCGTCAAGGTGTGCTCGACGCCATAGATTTCCGGCGTTTCCGACAAGATGCCGGTGCCGCCGTGGCGCGCCAGGATGTCCACCGCAGCGCCCAGTGCCGGGTTGGCGGTGATGGACGAGAAGCCGTCTGAACCACCGCACTGCAAGCCCACGCTGAGGTGGCTGGCGGACACGGTTTCGCGCTTCACGTTATTGGCCTCAGGCAGCAGGGCTTTAACGGCCTCAATGCCTGCGGCAATGGTGGCGCGCGTGCCGCCGGTCTCTTGCATGATGAAGGTGTGCAGGTGCGGGCTGGCGGCGAGTTCTTCTTGCTCCAGCAGGCCTTTCAACTGGTTGCGCTCGCAACCGAGGCCAATCACCAGGGCGGCGGCTAGGTTGGGGTGGCGAATGTAGCCGGCCATGGTACGGCGCAAGAGCTGCATGGGCTCGCCGCTCATCTCCATACCGCAGCCAATCGAGTGGCTAAAGGCCACCACGCCATCGACGTTGGGAAACTCGGCCAGACGCTCCGGTGTGAACCACTCGGCGATCTTGTTGACCACGGTGGCTGAGCAGTTGACGGTGGACAAAATGCCGATGAAGTTGCGCGTGCCCACTTTGCCATTGGCGCGCACATAGCCCTGGAAGGTGGCGCGCTCGGACTCGGGCAGCATGACCACGGGCTTGAACTCGCTGGCGTGCGCGTAGTCGCGGTCGAACTCTTTGAACTCGGTGTTGTGGCTGTGCACCAATGTGCCGGGTTCGATGTCCACATGCGCAAAGCCAACGGTCACGTTGTACTTGAGGATGGGCTGGCCTTTGAGGATTTTTTTAGTGGCGATTTTGTAGCCCGCCGTCACCTGCGCTTTGCTGGTGATGCGCTCGCCCGCCACGTCGGTTTCAAAGCTCATGCCAAGGGGCACATCGATCCGCGCCACGACGACGTTGTCGTTCGGGTGCAGGCGAATCACGGGGCCGATCAGGCGTTTTTCTGAGAGTTCAATCATGGGGAGAGTCCAAAAAAATCAATGTCAAATTTTAACGAGAGGGTGAGTTCCAGCGGAGTACAGGGTTAAGCACTGCGGCGTTCATTCAGCCTTGACGCCCGACTCTTTCACCAGTGGCGCCCACTTGGTGATTTCACTCTTGATGTAGTTGCCCAATTGCTCAGGCGTGCTGGTGCGCACCTCAAAGCCCTGACCCGCCAGCTTGTCGCGCATCTCGGGGTCTTGCAAAAGCTTGGTCACCTCTTGGTTGAGTCGGCTCACCACGTCTTTGGGTGTGCCTGCGGGGGCCACCAGGGCATAGACGAGTTCGACCTCAAAGCCGGGGTAGCTCTCGGCAATGGTGGGCACCTCAGGTGCGTTGGCTGATCGTTTCAGGCTGGTCACGCCCATGGCGTTTAACTTGCCTGACTTGATGTGTGCCAAGACCGAAGGTGTGCCCGCGAGGATGAGTTGGATCTGACCACCCAAAACGTCGTTCATGGCAGGCCCAGCGCCTTTGTAGGGCACGTGTTGAAAGTCAGTGCCAGATAGATTGTTGAACAGCAAACCACCCAGGTGCAGCGGCGTGCCCGCGCCAGCCGTTCCGTAGTTGAACTTGCCCGGATTGGCCTTGGACAAGGCCACCAGTTCCTTCAAATTTTTGGCGGGGACGCTGGGGTGCGCGGCCAAGATCAGAGACGAGGCGGCAGTGAGCGTGATGGGTGCAAAGTCACGCACCGTGTTGTAGGTCATCTTGGTGTACATGGCCTCGTTAATGGCCTGTGTGCCCACCATCATCAAGAGCAGGGTGTAGCCATCGGGTGCAGCCTTGGCCACGTAGTCAGCCGCGAGATTGGTGCCCGCGCCGGGCTTGTTCTCGGCAATCACGGGTTGACCTAAAGCCGGGTTGAGCTTCTGCGCAATGGCGCGGCCCAACACGTCAGACGGCCCACCCGGGGCAAAGGGGATCACGATGCGAACGGGCTTGTCCGGGTAGGCGGCATGCGCCATGTGGCCTGCCGGGGCGATCAGGGCCAAGCCGGTCAATGCTGCACCCACGCTGGTGGTGAGAGTGCTTGTGAGGGATGTGAATTTGGGTAGCGATATCATCAATGTCTCCTAAGAAAAGTCAAAATCATGTTGATCACCTGCGCACAACTCTACCCGCTCGAAGTGCCCATGAGCAAGCCCATCAAGATGGCGGGCGAAACCGTGACCCATGCCCACACGCTGCTGCTGCGCTTGGTGGACGAACAGGGCCGAGAAGGCTGGGGCGAGGCCAGCGCCGCGCCGCTGATGACGGGGGAAACCCTGGGCAGCATCGCCGCCAGCACCGAGTACTTGGCCGCCAAGCTGGTCGGCGTTCGCATTGAGCAGCCCGGTGATATTGCCGCCATTTATGAGAAGGTTTTGTACGGCAACCCGTCCGCCAAATCGGCGCATGAGACGGCGCTGCTGGATTTGTTTGCGCAAGCCCAAGGCGTGCCTTTGTACCGCTTGCTGATGGGCGGCCAAGCTCTGGTGCAAGCCCGCAGATTGGAGATGCTGCATATGCTGGCCTCGGGCGACTTGGCTGGTGAAATTGAAGAGGCCCGCGCGCTGCGCAGCCAGGGCTACCGCCACTGGAAGATCAAGGTTGCCACCGGCGACACCGCCAACGATGTGAGACGCGTGCGCGCCATTTGCGCCGAATTGCAAGGCGATGTGGTGTCGGCCGATGCCAACCAAGGCTTGTCGATTGAAGCGGGCCACGCCATTGCGCAAGCCGGTGCAGCCAGCGGCTTGTCGTTTCTGGAGCAGCCCTACCGCGTGGGCATGATGGACGCGATGGCGACCTTGCACCGCGACACGGGTATGGCCTTGTGCGCGGATGAATCGATTCAAGACATCAGCGACATCACAGCGCATGGTGACTCGCAAGCGGCTCAGGGCGTGAGTTTGAAGCTCATCAAGATCGGCGGCCCACTGGCTTTTGTTGAAGCCGGTCGCCTGTGTTTGCAAAACGGCCTGCGCATCAACCTGGCCTGTAAAGTGGCCGAGACCACGATCTCTGCCGCCGCCACGGCGCATGCTGGTTTCGCCCTGGGTGATGTGGCCTGGGGTTTCAGCATGTCCAACCGCTACTTGGCGGCGGATGTGTGTGCGCAGCCCTTGGAGCCCATCCAAGGTGCGGTCAGCACCGCCCAAGTGGAGCGACCCGGACTGGGCTTCGCCCCCGATGCCGCACGTCTGCGCGAGTTCGCCAGCACGGCGTGGCCGGTGCGTGAATTTCGCGCTTGATAGACGCATCAGTTTTTCTCGTCCATGTAGTTGTCCATGTTCAATACATCAAACGCTGCCTTGAGGCGTTTCTCGTAAGAAGCACGTGCCACAGCCGCTTTTTCAGCGGGCCACTCCATAAAGCCGGCACCGGCTTTCATGCCCGGTTTGCCTGCGGCGATGATGTCGCTCACGCACGTGGACAGCACATGTGTGTTGGACAGCGAGGGGTAAATCTCAACCGCTGCGCGCGCCATGCTGTCCCAGCCTGAAATTTCTTTTTGCAGCACTGGGCCCGCTGCCGCGTAACGAAAACCAAAGCTGTAGCGCACCGCAATGTCCACGTCCTCAGGCGTGGCGATGCCGCTGTCGATCAAGGCCATGGCTTCGCGCATCAATGCGTGCTGAATGCGGTTGGCTAAAAATCCGGGAATGTCTTTGCGCACCAGCACCGGTTTTTTAGCTGCACGGCGGTACAGCGCGCACACCGATTCACCCAGCACGGGGTCAGAGTCCGTGCCCAGCGCCACTTCAACCAAAGGCACCAAGTGCGCAGGCATGAAGTAGTGCGCATTGAACATGCGCCCACGCGTGGCCAGCCCTTGCGCAATGCTGGTGATGGGAAAGCCCGAGCTGTTGCTGCCTATGGGGATGTGCGGCGGCACGCGCGCATCGAGCGAGGCGAACAATTGACGTTTGAGGTCAAAGTCTTCGGCCACGGTTTCAATCACCCAGCTCACGCCAGCCCAGTCGTTCCAGTCGTCAATCGTGCCCACGGAGGTGGCAACGGCTTTTCGCGGGGCACCATCTGCCAAGCCAAGTGCCAACTTGTGCGCAGCGGTGAGGGAAGCCTGGGCTTTGTCGATGCTGCGACCTAGAAACACCACTTCCATTTCCGCATCCAGAAACCCGGCCCCTATGCCAGCCGCCATGGTGCCAGTGCCGATGATGACGATTTTTTCCATTTTGTAGCTTTCCGTTTGATGGTTTAACTTATGCACATAAGATTTTCATTTAAGATTTAATCAAATGTCTATTGAATGACATTCTAGGCTTAGTTACATATGAATTTATACCGCATGTCGTGTAAAGTACAGCCTGCTGAAATCAGAAGACTTATTCGTATAAGTTCTTAACTCATTTTGTAAACCCAACCTAGGAGTGCGCCTCTCATGTGGAACCCTTTCCAAAAACTCGAACTCATCAAAGCTGAGCCATTCATGTCAATGCCGGCCAAGTTCCGCAAAAAATCGCGCAGCGACTGGTCAGACCCGAACCGCCAGGGTGCGCAGATCGAGTGCTTCTTGGAAGGCCCTTCTTTCGACCGCGAAGGCAACTTGTGGTTTGTCGATATTCCGTTTGGCCGCATCTTCCGCATCACCCCCAAGGGTGATTGGGAGTTGGTCACGCAGTACGACGGCTGGCCCAATGGCCTGAAGTTTCACAAAGATGGTCGAGCTTTCATCACCTGCTACAAGCAAGGCCTGCTGGAGCTGGACACCAAGACCGGCAAAATTACAACCGTCTTGGGTACCATGTACAGCGAAGGCTTCAAGGGCTTGAACGACCTGCACTTCGCCTCTAACGGCGACTTGTATTTCACCGACCAGGGCCAGACCGGCATTGCCGACCCCACAGGTCGTGTGTTTCGTCTGCGTGCCAATGGCCAGCTCGACCGCTTGGCGCTCAACGTGCCCAGCCCCAATGGCATCACGCTCAACACGCAAGAGAAGCATTGCTTTGTGGCGGCCACCCGCTCACAGCAAATCTGGCGTTTGCCACTGATGGCCGATGGCTCGGTGTCCAAGACTGGCGTGGCAATTCAACTCTCAGGCGGTGCAGCCGGGCCAGACGGCATCGAGATGGATTCTGAGAACGGTTTGTTGGTCTGCCACCTCGGCGTGGGCATCTGGCGCTTTGACAGCAATATGCTGGCCACGCACTTGGTGTACTCCGAGAACCCGCACCACCACCACCTGGCCAACCTGTGCTTTGGCGGCCCAGACGGCAAGACACTCTACATCACCGAATCCATGTCGGGCGACATCTTGACCGCGCGTATGCCTGTGGCCGGTAAAACAATGTATGGCCTCTCCTGATCGGCCCAAGGCAGCCGTGCAGCCTAAAACCCTGCATGGCCGCTTGACCGAGGATTTGCTCAACCGAATCCAAAAGGGTGACTGGCCGGTGGGCAGCACCCTGCCTTCAGAGAAAGATTTGTGTGAGCAAACCGGTGCCAGTCGCCACACACTGCGCCACACGCTAAAAACATTGCAAGAGCGCGGCTTTTTGGAGCGCAGGCAAGGTGCAGTGGCCAAGGTCATCTCGAGTACGCAGCCTCGTGTTTACAGCCAAGACTTCAACTCTGTAAAGGACGTGCTGCGCTACTCGCACAAGACTTATCGAGAGAACAAGTTCGAAGGCACGGTGGAGTGTGATGCCAGCCTGCAAGCGACCTTGAAAGCACCCATCGGCTCATCATGGTTTCACATCGGCGCAGTGCGGCGCGATGAGCAAACCAAGCTGGCCACAGCCTGGACCGACATCTACATTCAGCAGCGTTTTGCCCGCGTGGCCAAGATGCCGGGTCATGCACGTGAGATGGTGTTTGAGCAGATTGAGCGTCACTTCGGTGTGAGTATTGAGCGGGCCGAGATTGAGATTCAAGCCGCTGCATTGTTGCCTGAACACGCCAATCAACTCGACGCGAAACCGGGTTCGCCTTGTCTTGTCATCATTAGACGATACTTCGACGCCAAGGGTGAGCCCTTTGAAGTCACGGTGACGCATCATCCGGAAAATCGTTTCACCTTCAACATGGAATTGCGCGGTGTCTCGCGCTCCTTCAATCCTTAAAACCGAGAACAGCCATGATCACATTCAAACCCCTATCTTCTTTGCTTTGCACTGCCCTGTTGTTCGCCACCGCGTTGGGCACCAGTGTGGCGGCCACGTTTCCCGAAAAGCCCGTCAAGATGGTGATCGGCTATGGCCCAGGCAGCTCCACCGATTTGGTCGGGCGCTTGATTGCGCAGGGCTTGTCAGAGCTGTGGAAGCAGCCCGTGGTGGTGGACAACCGGCCCGGTGCGGCGGGAAATATCGCGGCCGATGCGGTGGCCAAAAGCGCCACCGATGGCTACACCCTGCTGTTTGCACAAAATGGCTTGGCCATCAGCGTGGCAGCCAAACCCAACCTGCCTTTCAATGGACAAAAAGACTTGCTAGCCGTAGCAGGCGTGGCGGCTACGCCGCACATTTTGGTGGTCAGTCCCAGCTCACCGGCCAAGACGGTGGCTGATTTGATTGCCTTGGCCAAAGCGCAACCCAACAAACTCAACTTCGGCTCCTCAGGCATCGGCAACTCTGACCACATGGCGGGTGAGCTGTTCAAGGTGCTGGCCGGTGTAGAGGCGCTGCACATCCCGTACAAAAGCGGCTCACTCGCAGCGACTGATGTGATTGGTGGGCAGCTTGATTTTTACTTCGCCGGTATGCCAGTGGGCTTGCCGCTGTACAAAGGCGGCCGTATGCGCGCCCTGGCCGTGACCAGTGCTGCGCGCTATGCGGGCGCAGCCGAGTTGCCGACCATGAAAGAGGCCGGTCTGGCTGACTACGAGATGACGCTGTGGCAGGGTGTGTTTTTGCCTTCTGGCGTATCCAAAGAAATAGCTGATTTCATCGGCACCAGCGTCCTCAAACTGCTGGACGATCCGGCCATGCGCGAGCGCCTGACCAAAGCCGGTGCGCAGATCACACCGCTGAACCGCGCTGGTTTTACCGAGCTGTATGTGGGTGATATTGCGCGTTGGAAAGTCATCATTCCAGCGGCCAAGATCAAGCTGGAATAGTCTGCTCCTGATTTCTTCCAGATGGGAGTCTGTTTGTTGAGCAATTCAAGACGTTTCGATTTGGTTGCCCTGGGCGAAGCCATGTTGGAGTTCAACCAGACCCAGCCGGGTAACCCCAACTACTTGCAAGGGTATGGTGGCGACACCAGCAACGCGGTGATTGCCGCTGCGCGTGCGGGCGCACGCACCGCCTACCTTAGCCGCGTGGGAAACGATTGGTTTGGTGAGCAACTGCTGGCGCTATGGGCGCATGAGGGTGTTGATGCTTCAGCGGTTGATATTGACCCGACTCACCCCACCGGCATTTACTTTGTGAACCACGGCGCCGCAGGCCATCAGTTCAGCTACTTGCGTTCTGGGTCGGCGGCCAGTGCCATGACGTCTGTATGGTTGCCTCGTCACGTTATTCAGCAGGCGTGCATTCTTCATGTGTCAGGTATTTCTCTGGCTATCTCTGCCAGTGCCCAGGCCACGGTATTGGCTGCGATGAAAGAGGCTCGGCGTTGCCAGACGCTGGTGGCTTTGGACTCCAATGTGCGCTTGAAGCTTTGGTCGGTAGAGTTGGCCCGCCCTGTCATTGAGCAAGCGCTGGCTTGGTGCGATATTTTCTTGCCCAGCCTGGAAGACATGCAATCCCTGTTGGGTCCGGTCGATCCCGAGGCGGTGGTGGATTGGTCGCACCAGCAGGGCGCAAAAAGCGTGGTGCTCAAACTGGGTGCGCAGGGTTGTCTGGTGAGTGATGGGCAACGTCGCGTTCGAGTGCCTGGCCGCTCTGTGCCCTTGATGGACGCCACCGGTGCAGGCGATTGTTTTTGCGGCAATTTTCTGGCGCGGGTGGCGGCAGGATCTGACATTTTTGACGCCGCACGCTTTGCCAATGTGGCCGCCTCATTGGCGGTGCAAGGCTTTGGCGCTGTAGGCCCCTTGCCCAGGGCGGATGCGGTCTGGGCGGCCTTGGGTACGAATGACTCCACGCAGTTAATCAATCGCAATTAACCAGCCCCGCTTCATAAGCTGCAAGAATAGCGGCTTTAAATCTCTAGTCCCTAATTCAGCCAGAAAGATCACCATGGAAGCTCTCGTCATTCACGCCGCCGGAGACCTGCGCGTTGAAAATCTCCCCACCCCCGAGCTGGGCGCGGGCCAATTGCGCGTGCGCGTGCGTTGCGGCGGCATTTGCGGCTCAGACCTGCACTACTACCAGCACGGCGGTTTTGGCACTATTCGCGTCAAAGAGCCCATGGTGTTGGGGCACGAAGTGGCCGGTGTGATTGAGGCTGTGGGGGGCGACGTCAAAGGCTTCACGCCCGGTGAACGCATTGCCATCAGCCCGAGCTGGCCCTGTGGCGCGTGTCGCTATTGCCAGCTAGGCCTGCAAAACCATTGCCTGGACATGCGCTATTACGGCAGCGCCATGCGCACGCCGCACGTGCAAGGGGCCTTTCGCCAAGAGATCGTGGTGGAGACCCACCAAGCGCACCGTTTGGCCGCCAGCGTGAGCGACAGTGAAGGCGCGATGGCCGAGCCCTTGGCCGTGGCCTTGCACGCGGTGCAGCGCGCGGGCTCACTGCTGGGCAAGAAGGTGCTGGTCACCGGCTGCGGGCCGATAGGGGCGCTGGTGATCATCGCGGCACGCCGCGCCGGTGCGGCCCATATTGTGGTCACCGATGTCGGATCTTTCACGCTAGGCAAGGCGCTCAAAGTGGGCGCGGATGAGGTGGTCAACGTGGCGGAGCAGCCCGATGGTTTGGCCCGCTTCACCGCAGACAAAGGCCAGTTTGACGTGTTGTTTGAAGCCAGTGGCAATGAGCGCGCCTTACGCGGCGCTTTTGACGCGCTGCGCCCGCGCGGCATCATCGTGCAACTGGGGCTGGGCGGTGAGATGACTTTGCCCATCAACACGATTGTGGCCAAGGAGTTCGACCTGCGGGGTGCCTTTCGCTTCCATGAAGAATTTGCCATCGCCGTTGAGTTGCTCAATAAGGGGCTGGTTGATGTCAAGCCCCTGATCTCGGCCTCACTGTCTTACCGGGATTCGGCCCGCGCTTTTACGCTGGCGGCTGATCGCTCACAAGCCATGAAGGTGTTGCTGAATTTTGATTGAGAGTTCGAGCGGACTTCTGTGAAATTTTTGATCGGTTAATGCCACCATGCTAAGACGCCAACTGATTGCTGCTGCAGGGTTCTGCGCACTGACGCCAAGCCTGTCTCTAAGTGCCAACTTTCTATCCAAACCGATCAAAATTGTTGTGCCTTTTCCCGCAGGCGGAGGCACGGATGTTCTGGCCAGAGCCATCGGCCAACGCCTGAGCGCCTTGCTTGGCCAAGCCGTGATTGTGGACAACAAACCCGGGGCCAACGGCGTCATTGGCGCGGATGCGATTGCCAAGGCAGAACCCGATGGGCACAGCCTGCTGCTCACCATTGCCTCCCACGCGATTGCACCGGCCATCTATAAAAAATTACCCTACAACACGGATTCAGATTTCACCAGCGTTTCGTTGATTGCAAAGTACCCCTATCTCTTCACCGTGCCTGCGAGCTTGCCAGTCAACACGTTTCAGGAGTTCATCGCCTACGTCAAGGCACATCCGAAATCATTGAGCTACGCCTCATCCGGCACGGGCAGCGGGCCGCACCTGGGCATGGAGCTGCTCAACACTTTGACGGGCATGGATTTAATGCACGTGCCTTACAAAGGCGCGGCGCCTGCCAACAATGACCTTGCCGCAGGCCAAGTGCACGCCATGCTCAATAACCTGCTCGCGGCAGCACCGATGATTCGGGCGAACAGAATCAAAGTCTTGGCGGTGACCAGTGCCCACCGGTCCAAGGCCCTGCCAGCCGTCCCCACGGTGGCCGAGTCGGGGTTTCCGAGCTACGAGGTTGATGGTTGGTATGGGCTGTTTGCGCCAGCTAAAACAACGGACACCGTCGTCGCATTGCTGGCGGACTCGGTTGTCAAAGCGCTCCAGGTGCCAGAGGTCTTGACCCGCTTGAGTGGTGACGGGGCCATCCCTGTCGGTAGCAGCCCCAAAGCGTTCTTTGATTTCTTCCAAGCAGAAAAAATAAAATGGGCCGCAGTGGCCCAAAAAGCCAAGGTCACGGTGGATTGAGATGTCCTATTTTTCTACGTCGCAGGGATTGCGCATTCACTACCAAGTTGACGATTTCACTGACCCCTGGCGTGATCGCCCGTACCTGATACTCCAGCACGGCAACGGGCGTAGCGGTGATTTTTGGTACCGTTGGATTCCCACCTTAGCGACCCACTTCAAAGTGATCCGGCCTGACATGCGCGGTGTGGGCCGATCCGACGCAGTGACCGATGTGAACAGCCAAATCTCGTTGGCTGCATGCGTCGAAGACTTGGTCGGTTTGATCGACAGCCTGACCGATCAGCCGGTGTACTTCTGCGGTGAATCCATGGGCGGCATCTTGGGCATCCTCTTGGCGGCCCTGCATCCCGCTAAGGTGAGTGCCTTGGCCTTGGTTGCGACCCCCGCCTTCATCAACGAAACCATGAAGTCCCGCTACGCGCTTGGGTATGCGTCCAGGCTAGAGGCGATGCGGGCGATGGGGATTGAAAAATGGGTGCGAGAGACCAGCGTGTTGACAAGATTCCCACCGGACTGCGACCCCGCCCTGATTGACTGGTATGTCCAAGAATTCGCCAAAGGCGTGCCCGAGGTTCTGGTTCGCTACGCGGAGTTGGTCAGCTCTGCCAGTGCGGTGGACTACCTGTCAAAAATCAAATGCCCGACCTTGGCGCTGTTCCCTAAAAATGGACAAATCACGGATGACGCGCAGGTCAACCTGTTTCGTCAGCATCTGAATCAGGTGGACATTCGCTACGTTGACAGCGAGTTTCACATGATCCACCTGACGCACGCGCTTGAATGCGCAGAGGCCGTTCGAGAATTTTTTGGATAGAAAATTCAAGCACCTGTCTTTTCTCATCGGGCATGGGCCCAAGACAGTTGCGCATGACTCGTGACGCTTGAAAGCGTACCGTCGAAGTCACCCCGTCAAAGGCCAGCAACTGCCCACGGTGGACGGAACCATCCACCGCAATTACCTCTGCATCCGGCGTAGCATGCGTGTATTGCGCGTCAGCTTTTTAAAAAATGGCGGTAGCGGCCGGTGGTCTATGAGCACAACGAAATACTAGTGCTTCGACATGCCAAAGGGTGGGCGCGTATCGATCGTCAGGTCACCGGTTTCGGATGCACTCACACCTTCGGCTAGGCGAATGCGCAAAGCGAGGTCAGTTCGCGAATCGGCATTGTGCAAAGCTTCCTCTCGGGAAATACGCCCACTGGCGTACAAGGTGTAGAGCGCCTGATCGAAGGTGCACATTCCTGCATCCGTGCTATGCGCCATTGCATCCTTGATGGCCATAATTTCACCTTTGGCAATCAGGTCACTAATGTAGGGGGACTGCACCATCACCTCCACCGCTGGCACCAGCTTTTCTTTCAAGCCGGGTATTAGGCGCTGCGACACCACCCCGGCCAGATTGATACTTAGGTCTAGTAGCAATTGGTGGTGTACATCGTCGGGGAAAAAATTCACGATGCGTTCTATCGCCTGATTGGCATTGTTGGCGTGCAGTGTGGACAGGCAAAGGTGGCCAGTTTCCGCATACGCAATGGCCTGTTGCATGGTATTGCGGTCGCGAATCTCCCCAATCATGATCACGTCGGGGGCTTCACGCATGGCGTTTTTCAATGCATTTTCGTAAGATAGGGTGTCTATCCCTACCTCGCGCTGGTCCACGATGGAGTGTTTGTGGTCGTGGATGAATTCGATTGGATCTTCAATGGTCAGGATATGGCCCGTCGCATTCAAATTGCGGTAATTCAGCATGGCTGCCAGTGTGGTGGACTTGCCTGACCCGGTGGCGCCGGTCACCAAAACCAGACCGCGTTTGAGCATCACCAATGTTTCGAGAATGGAGGGAAGCCCCAGCTCAGCCAGTGGTGGTATTTTGGACTTGATGAAACGCACCACCATGCCGGTTTCACCGCGCTGCATAAACACATTCACCCGAAATCGCCCCAAGCCTGCCGCTGAGATTGACATATTGAGCTCCATGCGGGCCTCGAATTCGGAAATTTGTCTCTCGTTCATGACCGCGTAGGCCATGTGTTTCACCTCTCCCGGCACCAGCGCAGGCATCTTGAGCGGATGGGTTACACCTTCGATCTTGACATTCACCGGCGCGCCCACGCTAAAGAATGAGTCGGAGGCATTTTTCTCAACCATGAGATTGAGGAAACTGAAGACATCCATGAATTACCTTTCATTAGCAGGCCACTTGAAATGTCACTATATATGTAATGGCTAATGCCTCACACTGCCAGCAGGGTCTAGACGCACTGCAAAACCGCTTTTATACTGGCTTCAACGACTCTGACAATGCTCTAGTGTTGACATTACGAGAGGAAGACAGTTTATGGCGAAATCCACAAACCTCAGTCGGCGCAAAACGCTTGGCCTGGTCTGTGTTTGCGTGTCTCTGCTTCATGGTTCGACGGTGGTCGCGCAAGTCATCCGCTTTGCGCCAGAGAAAGACTATGCGCCCTTTGTCAGTGTGAGTTCGACCGGACAGGTACAGGGATTGTCTATCGATGTTCTGGAAATACTGAAGCCCCGGCTTGGTGTCGACGTGCAAATGCTGGCCCCGGACAGCCTGGCAAACATTTTGCAAGCTACGCGCCGTGGGGAAGTGGACCTTATTTCATCCTTGCGACCTACGCAAGAGCGGGCCGAGTTTCTCGCTTTCACGGAACCTTACGTCAAAGTGCCAGCGGTGCTGGTCGTCAAATCTGGAACATCACCGTTGTTCATGAAAGACCTTGCTGGCCGCTCGGTGGCCGTGGGTCAAGGTTATGCGGTTGAAAGTTTTGTACGCGCCAACTACCCGCATGTCCGTTGGGTACCAGTGCCTGACGATGTAAGCGCGCTCCGGGGTCTTATGAGGGGTGACGTTGATGGTGTGGTAGCCGATGTGGCCAGTGTGAGTGATGCCACCCGCCACAGTGGCATACGCGGTGTGCAGGTGATAGAGACGCTGCCTTTTGAGTACGAGCTGAGCTTTGCATACCGAAAGGAGCTGAAGGCACTGGGTAGCGCCTTGAATACTGGCCTCAAAGAAATCACTCCCTCTACCCGGCATGCCCTGCTTCTCCGCTGGATAGATGCCGAGACTTTGGCCTATGAGGACCCGCAGCTGAGCAAGGTACGCAAACTGGCAATGGCACTCTTTGTGTTGGCACTAGTTAGTGCGGCGACGTGGCGCTTGCGAAGGAAACGCAATTCGGACATGGGCGCGGACGGACTTTGAATCTATGCATTCCGGATCACCTCCTGCAAGTAAGCGCAGTGTGCAATGGATAGCGCTATGGTCCGTGATCTGCGGATTGGCAGGCCTGCTGTCGCTTGGGGTATCCGATGCGCGGCCGGGGCAAGTCGTCATCTGGCTGGCCAATCCGGTAGGCGCGGTAGCCTTGTTGCGCCTGAATCGCAAACAGTGGCCTGTGATGCTGGTTGCATTGTTAGCGTCTCTTTGTACTGCAAAAATGGTTTATGTGTGGGCAAGTGAAACTCAGGCAAGTGAAACTCAGTTATTAAGTTTAAGCAGCTCGCTTTACTCTCTGATGGTTGCCAGCCTGGACGTACCAGTGCATTTGATCGAGATGCTGCTTTCCACCATCATGCTCAGTCGTATCGTGGCATTGGCGAATGCTGGGGAAAATGTGACAGTGCAGGCGATCGCGCTGTTGCGTGGCGCACTGATGCCCGCTGCCGTACTGGCCCCATTGGGCGGATGGGTTTGGGGGGCTACCTTCAATGGCGATTGGCACTTGATGATGCTGAATTGGTTTACCGGAACCACTATTGGTACGGTGGCCGCGTTGCCATTAGCCTTGGCGGTCTATACCAAGCGGCCGAGATTGGCTTTGGCGCAAGTGTCTGAACCGCAGGCCTTGTTCATGTTGCTCTGTTGCCTAGCCGTGACCTTGTGGTCGGGCACCAGTTTGCCCCGACCTTTCGTCGTAATGGTGGCTCCAATGGTATGGATGGCAACACGTACCGGCCTGGTGGCCGCATTGGCCGCGAACTTTATCATTGCAGCCTGCATGGCAGCGCTCATCCGTTACGGCGTGTTGCTGCCCCCCCGACGTCCAGCTGGTGGGGGAATACCTCGTTCTACCTCTCAGTGTTGGCAACTCTTTTACCCGGATTGTTCTTGGCCGTCGCGTCGGAGGGGCAGCGTCAGGCATTGAAAGTCCTGGCAGTGAGCGAAAAGCGAGCAAAAGATATGTACCTTCAGACGCCTGCAATGCTGCATTCAATCGATGCCGAAGGCCGCATCGTGCAGGTAAGCAAACTTTGGCTGGACACCTTGGACTACTCTGTGCGCGATGTACTGGGTCGATACGTGACCGATTTCATGACCCATGCTTCAGCCATACATTTCCGAGATGTGGTCATCCCTACTGCATTACGTGATGGTCGATGCGACAACATTGAATGCCAGATGATTAAGCGCAATGGCAGTATCTGCGACGTAATTTTGTCAGCCATATGGGAATATGAAAGCACAGGTCATCCTGCGATGAGTCTGGCTGTGTTGCAGGACGTGACCGAGAAAAAACGCTTGGAAGAACGCAGTTATTTCGCCGAGCACGACCCCCTTACCGGGCTACCAAACAGGGTCCTTTTGCATGACCGCTTGAAAATGCTGTGTACTCAACATGAAAGACACGGAGGTACCTTTGTAGTAGGCTTTTTGGATCTCGATCACTTTAAAGAAATCAATGACAACTACGGACATGATGCTGGCGATTTATTGCTCAAAGAGGTTGCAAGTCGATTGAAAAAATCCTTGCGTGTAGTCGACACCGTTTGCAGGGTGGGGGGAGACGAGTTCGTCATATTATTCGACGCGGTGGAGGTCGGTCAGGAGTTGCAGGCACTGGCGAACAAGATCATGCGGACTGTCGCTGCACCTTGTAAATTGGGCACTTCCGTCCAATCACCTGTGGTCGAAGTCTCGGGAAGTCTCGGTTTGGCCGTATTTCCAGCAAATGGTTTGGACCCTCAGACACTACTGACACATGCTGACCAGGCGATGTATTTGGCAAAGCGCAGTGGGCGTAACCGCTGCGAACTCTCCCGCGCAAATGCCGAGAGCGTGATTTAAACTTGGCTCGGACTCTTGCCTTCTTGCAATGACTCATAAAACCAGGACCGAGGGGAAATAGTGGCTCACTTTGCGGCTCTATTGATCACTCATCACCATAAATGCTGCCTTTTGGCGGTATGTCATGTTAGCCAGTGAACCCGTATGAGACAACAAAAAACCCGCGATGCCTAGAAGACATGCGAGTTATGCGGTGTTCTGATACCGTCTGAAATCATCAGATGGTGCCCGGGGCCGGAATCGAACCGGCACGCCTTGCGGCGGGGGATTTTGAGTCCCCTGCGTCTACCAATTTCACCACCCGGGCAGGAAGAAGCGAAGCCCCGAATTATGGCACAGTATGGGGATGAAATATCCAACTATTGAAGATGCCATTGGCAACACCCCTCTGGTCGCCCTGCAACGCATTGGCGCTGCCGACAACACGTCGCGCGGCAATGTTGTTTTGGGCAAATTAGAAGGCAATAACCCTGCCGGTTCGGTCAAAGACCGGCCTGCGGTGTCCATGATCAAACGCGCGGAAGAGCGCGGTGACATCAAGCCCGGTGACACACTGATTGAGGCCACATCCGGCAACACCGGCATCGCGTTGGCTATGGCAGCGGCCATCAAGGGCTACCGCATGGTGCTCATCATGCCGGAGGACTTGTCCATTGAGCGGGCGCAGACCATGAAAGCCTTTGGGGCCGAGCTCATCCTCACCCCTAAATCGGGTGGCATGGAGTACGCGCGTGACTTGGCCGAGCAGATGGAGAAGGCTGGCAAGGGGCGGGTGCTGGACCAGTTTGCCAATGAAGACAACCCGCGTATCCACTTCGAGACGACCGGGCCGGAGATCTGGGCTCAGACCGGTGGGCGCATCACGCATTTTGTGAGCGCCATGGGCACGACGGGCACCATCACGGGCGTGTCACGGTTTCTAAAATCCAAAAACTCCAACATCAAAATCATTGGTGCGCAGCCGCAAGAGGGCTCGCGCATACCGGGCATTCGCAAGTGGCCACAAGAGTATTTGCCTAAAATTTACGACGCTTCAATGGTGGATGAGCTGGTGTATGTGAGCCAATCAGACGCTGAGGAAATGTGCCGGAAAATGGCGCGTGAAGAGGGGATTTTTGCGGGCATCTCCGCAGCCGGGGCCTGCTGGGTGGCGCTGGAGATTGCCAAGCGCGAGTCCAATGCCACCATCGTTTTTGTGGTGTGCGACCGGGGTGACCGCTACCTGTCCACAGGCGTCTTCCCAGCTTGAACAACATTTGAGAAAACCAAGATGCAAGCCTTTCGCTTTTGCCCCCAATGTGCCGAGCCCCTGATGCTGCTGACCAAGCAAGAAGACGGTGGCGACAAAGACCGCTTGTGCTGCCCTGCCTGTGACTACACCCACTGGAACAACCCGACGCCGGTTCTGGCAGCGGTGATTGAGTACCAGGGGCAAATCTTGCTGGCACGCAACGCCGCATGGCCTGAGAAAAAGTACGCGTTGATCACCGGATTCATGGAAGCAGGCGAAACGCCGCAAGACGGCATCACCCGGGAGATTGGTGAGGAAACCAGCTTGAAAGTGCAAGCCCTGAACCTGATCGGTGTGTACGACTTTCAGCGCATGAACCAGGTCATCATCGCTTACCACGCGGTGTGCGAGGGCACGGTGAGTCTGTCGCCCGAGCTGGTGGACTACCGCTTGGTTGCACCGGCGGCGCTGAAGTGCTGGCCTAGCGGCACAGGCTTTGCGGTGGCGGACTGGCTGCGCTCACGCGGGCATGAGCCTGAGTTTGTGGAGTGGGGCAAGGTATCGGACCCGGTGCTTAGCTAAGTCTGCGACAGAACTAAAATATCCTGAACTGAAGAAAGCTGGAATTCCAATGAACATCGATAAAGAACTCGACACCCGCGGCCTGAACTGCCCGCTGCCGATTTTGAAGGCGAAAAAAGCTTTGGCCGAAATGCTCAGCGGCCAAACGCTGCGGGTGGTGGCGACCGATGCGGGCTCCGTGCGCGACTTTGTAGCCTTTGCCAAGCAAACCGGCAATGAATTGCTGGAACAAAGCACGGAAGGGGCGGACTACATCCACGTCATGCGTCGTCGCTGATTGACAGTTTGACAGTTCGCGCAAAAAACGTGCACTAAGACTCACCACAGGGGAAATCGTGGTGAATTCTCTTTAAAACTGCTGATGTTTGGCTTGCGGTTTAGCCCAAGCGCACCAGCTGGTCTTTGACCTTGCCTAAAGTGGCTGTGAAATCAGCCATACGCTTTTTCTCTTGCTCAATGATGGCAGGCGGAGCGCGTGACACAAACACTTCATTGCTGAGCTTGACTTGGGTCTTGGCGATCTCGCCCTCCAGGCGCGCTACTTCTTTGCCCAGCCGTAGTTTTTCAGCCTCTACATCGACCTCCATGTGCAGGCAAATGCGGGCCTCGCCCACCACGGCCACGGGGGATGCCTGTGCTGCTGCGGCCCAACTGGCTTCGTCATCAAACACGCGCACTTCACTCAGCTTGGCCAGCGCCTGTAAGACCGGCGCAGCTTGCCGCAGAAAGTCGGACTCGCTCGCATCACTGGCCACGGCGAACAAGGGCAGGCGGGTCGAGGGCGGCACGCTCATCTCGCCGCGCAAGTTGCGGCAGGCGTCCACTAGACGCTTGAGTTGTGCCACATAGGCCACAGCCTGATCGTCAATGCGATCGAGCTGGGCGACCGGGTAGGCGGCGATGCTGACCGATTCGCCGCTGCGGCCCGCCACCACTGCTACCTTTTGCCATAGCTCTTCGGTGATGAAAGGAATCAGCGGGTGGGCCAGTCGCAGAATGGTTTCCAGCAAGCGGATCAGGGTGCGGCGTGTGGCGCGCTTTTGCGCATCGTTGCCGGTGTTGATTTGCACCTTGGCAATCTCTAAGTACCAGTCGCAAAATTCGTTCCAGACAAAGTCGTAAATCGTGTTGGCGACGTTGTCCAGGCGGTAGTCGGCAAAGCCTTGAGCAACTTCGGCTTCGACTTTTTGCAGTAGCGAGGTGATCCAGCGGTCAGAGGGGCTAAAGCTCAGGTAGCCGTGGGCCGGGCCACCGGGTTGGCATTCTGCTTTGGTGTGTTCCTTCAGACCGCAGTCTTGGCCTTCGCAGTTCATCAGCACAAAGCGGGTGGCGTTCCACAGCTTGTTGCAGAAGTTGCGGTAGCCCTCGCAGCGCTTGCTGTCAAAGTTGATGTTGCGCCCCAGTGTGGCGAGGGAGGCAAAGGTAAAACGCAGGGCGTCAGCGCCAAAGGCGGGGATGCCTTCAGGGAACTCTTTCTGCGTGTTCTTGCGCACCTGCGGCGCGGTCTCTGGCCTGCGCAGGCCGGTGGCGCGCTTGTCCAGCAGCTCGGGTAATGCAATGCCGTCGATCAAGTCCACCGGGTCAAGCACATTGCCCTCAGACTTGCTCATTTTTTGGCCCTGCGCGTCACGCACCAGACCGTGGATATAGACGTGCTTGAACGGCACTTTTCCCGTGAAGTGCGTCGTCATCATGATCATGCGGGCGACCCAGAAGAAGATGATGTCGTAGCCGGTGACCAAGACGCTGCTGGGCAGGTAGAGGTCGAAGTCTTGAGTGTTTTCAGGCCAACCCATGGTGCTGAAAGGCACGAGTGCAGATGAGTACCAGGTGTCGAGCACGTCTTCATCGCGCTTGAGCGTTTTGCCGGGGGCTTGCGCTTGCGCCTCCGCCTCATTGCGCGCCACATAGACCTTGCCGTCTTCGTCGTACCAGGCCGGAATCTGGTGACCCCACCAGAGCTGGCGGCTGATGCACCAGTCCTGGATGTTGTTCATCCACTGGTTGTAGGTGTTTACCCAGTTCTCAGGCACGAACTTGACCTCGCCGCTGTCCACGGCGTCGATTGCCTTCTGGGCAATGCTCTTTCCCGTCGGGTCTTTGTCACTCACCTTGTTCATCGCCACAAACCATTGGTCGGTCAGCATGGGCTCGATGATTTGCCCGGTGCGGGTGCAGCGCGGCACCATGAGCTTGTGCTTTTTGATCTCCACCATCAGGCCCAGCGCCTCAAGGTCTTTGACGATTTGCTTGCGGGCTGCAAATCGATCAAGGCCGCGATAGGCCAATGGTGCTTCGTCGTTGATCTTGGCGTCCAGCGTCAGCACGCAGATCATCGGCAGCTTGTGACGCTGGCCAACAGCGTAGTCGTTCGCATCATGCGCGGGCGTGACCTTTACCACGCCGGTGCCGAAGGCTTTGTCCACGTAGTCATCGGCAATCACGGGGATGGTGCGGCTGCACAAAGGCAGCGTGACCTGCTGGCCAATCAGATGCGCGTAGCGTTCGTCCTCCGGGTGCACCATCACGGCCACGTCGCCCAGCATGGTCTCGGGGCGGGTGGTGGCGACAGTCAATGAGCCTGAGCCATCGGCAAGCGGATAACGGATGTGCCACATGGAGCCATCTTCTTCGGCGCTCTCCACCTCCAGGTCGGACACCGCGCTTTGCAGCACCGGGTCCCAGTTCACCAGACGCTTGCCCCGGTAAATCAGGCCCTGTTCATAGAGCTGTACGAAGGTCTCGGTCACCGTTTTGGACAGTTTGGGGTCCATGGTGAAGTACTCGCGGCTCCAGTCCACGCTGTCGCCCATGCGCCGCATTTGCGTGGTGATGGTGTTGCCGCTTTTTTCTTTCCACTCCCACACTTTGGCCACGAAGTTCTTGCGCGCCTCGGCGGGGCTGGTGCCCATGTCATGGCGGCTGATGCCTTGGTCTTTCAACTGGCGCTCCACTACGATCTGCGTGGCAATGCCTGCGTGGTCGGTGCCCGGCACCCACACGGTGTTGGCCCCCGCCATGCGGTGGTAGCGGGTGAGCGCGTCCATGATGGTCTGGTTAAAAGCATGGCCCATGTGCAGCGTGCCCGTCACATTTGGCGGCGGCAGCTGGATGGCAAAGGCGGGCGCATCGGCTTGGGCCACGCCCGTGCCACGGTAACCCGCCGTGGCATAGCCGCGCCGCTCCCATTCAGGGCCCCAATGGGCTTCCAGGGCGGCGGGTTCAAAGGATTTGGAGAGGCTGTTGAGGCCGGGTTGGAGGAGGGTGTCGGTCATCCTTCAATTTTACCGGGGGCTATTGCGGGCAATCCCTCGCCGCCGCCACACACTCCCCCAGCACCTTGGCATCCCCAATCTGATTCGCCAGCAAGAGGATCAGACGGGCGTTGAGCAGCTCGGACTGCTCGTGCGTCAGGCCCACATGGCTGTCCAGCAGTTGTTCGTAAAAGGTGTCAACGTCCAGTGCTTGCAAGGTGGTTTTCATGCGGCTTCTCCATGTTTAATGCTCAAGGCATGTTCAACCGCCTGAATCAACCCCGCATCCACGCTTTCACCCGTGGCAGCCAGGTAAGCGTCGGGCCTGATCAGTGCCCAGGCGTGGCCGAAGACGTGGCAGGCGCCTTGCAGGTGGCCGTGCAGGTCGCGCACATGCTCGCGCGCCAAGTGTTGTGCGTGCGGGCCTACCACTTGCACGCAGCGCACTGGGGCGTGGCTGCTCAGCTGGCGCAGGCGCTCACAGGTGGCGTCGCTGATGTCGTCAAAGACCAGCACCAGCAGGTCGCCACCGGCCCACTCCAGCAGGTCGTTGACTGAGCCGGGGCTGCCGTCTGCCCAGTTCAGGCGCACGTTGGCTACCGACAGACCTCCTGAGCGCTCACACACGCTGGAGTGGGTGTAGGGGTTGGCGATGGCCATGCGGCCGGAGTTGATGAACTGGCGCGCAAACGTGTGTTGCTTGGCCAGGCTGATGGCCGCTGCGCGAAACAGGCGCTCCACGCCATCGGCAGGTCTAAGGAAGCGGGTGGTGCGGTTGGTTACGCGCACGTTTTGCTCGGCGGCTTCAATGCGCTCCTCGTTGTAGCTGTCTAGCAGGCTGGGCGGTGCGCGGCCTTGCAGCACGGCGGCGAGCTTCCAAGCCAGGTTGTCGGCATCGGCCACGCCGGTGTTGCCGCCGCGTGCGCCAAAGGGGCTGACAACTTTGGCCGTGTCGCCCATGAAAAACACGCTGCCGATGCGCAGGTGGTCCAGGCATTGGCTACGGTAGGTGTAGGGGCCGACCCAGATGACCTCAAATTCCACGTCCGGGCCGAATTGCTGGTGCAGGCGCTCGGTCACCTGGGCTTGGCTGCTGACGTGGGCTAGGTCGGCGTTGGGGGCCATCTGGTAGTCAATGCGCCAAACATCATCGGCCATCAGGTGCTGCCAGACGGCGCGGTTTTCATTGAAGGGGGCTTCGATCCAGGTCAGGCGCTCGGCGGGGGGTGAGGTTTTAAAGCGCACATCGGCAATGCACCACAGGTCATCGCCCCGGTGCGAGGTCATGCTGGCGGCGCACCAGGCGTGAAAGGGCGTGTGCGAGCCGCTGGCGTCAATCACATGCTCGGCTTCGATTTGATAGCGGCCTGCGGGTGTGTCCACGCTCAAAGTGGCATAGCCCTCATGCTGGGCAAAGGCCACCACGCGTGATTGCCAGCGCAAGTCGGTCAGGCCCAGCTCGTTCACCCGATCCACCAAAAAACTTTCCAGGTAGAACTGTTGCAGGTTGATGAAGGGCGGCTGGATGGATTGGCCGAAGTTATTTTGCTTGCGCAGGTCAAACGAGTACACCTCTTGCTCACCCGCAAACGTGCGGCCCACACTCCACTGCACGCCCTTGGCGGCCATGCGCTCGTAAATACCCAGGCGTTGAAAGATTTCCAATGACTTCTGGGTGTAGCAAATGCCGCGCGACGATGCGCCTTTGACGCCTACCGTGTTGTCCTCGTCCAGCACCACAGCCGCCACGCCCAGCCGCGCCAGCGCGCAGGCCAGCGTCAAGCCGCTCAAGCCCGCGCCGACAATGACGATGGGGTGACGGTGCACCGTGCCAGAAGCAATTTCTGCGGGGGTTTTGAAGGGGTATTCGGGCAGCGTGTAGCCCGTGCCCTGTGTGAATTCGTAGCCCTTGGTTGGGGTGGACGCAAAGGGTGTGCTGGGGCTGGTCATGGCTGTCTTTCAAAACTGTCGCTACAGATCGCAGTGATTGTGTTCACTCTAATGCGCGCTGATAGCCAATGTCAATGCGCAACATTGAAGCAGCCAATGAAAGCACAGGCCGATTTGGGCTACCCTTATGGGGTACCTGGGCAAAACTGCTCTGGGCACACGTGTTTGATTTTTAACCCATCAAGGAGATTTCCATGGCAGCACTCAAAGGCTCCCAGACGGAGCAATGCCTGAAAGACGCCTTCGCAGGCGAATCCCAGGCCAACCGTCGTTACCTGTATTTCGCGAACAAGGCCGACATTGAAGGCCAGAACGACGTGGCAGCGCTGTTCCGCTCAACCGCCGAAGGCGAAACCGGCCACGCCCACGGCCACCTGGAGTTTCTGGAGCAATCCGGCGACCCAGCCACCGGCATGCCCATCGGCCCAACCCGTGACAACCTCAAATCGGCCGTGGCCGGTGAGACGCACGAGTACACCGACATGTACCCCGGCATGGCCAAGACCGCCCGCTCGGAAGGCTTTGAAGAAATTGCGAACTGGTTTGAGACCCTGGCCAAGGCCGAGCGCTCACACGCCAACCGCTACGCCAAAGCCCTGACCGAACTGGTCGATTAATCGGCTCCTTCCCTCTCCCGCTGGGAGAGGGTTAGGTTGAGGGCAGTGACTTCAATCACCGCCTTCACCTTAACCGCATCAAAGAGGACACCATGGCAAAAGAAGGAAACCTGGAGGCCCCCACCCGTCACCCTATTGACTGGAAGGGCCCCGACTACTACAACGAGGAATCCACCTTCAAAGAGTTGGAACGCATCTTTGACATCTGCCACGGCTGCCGCCGCTGCGTTAGCCTGTGCGGCTCTTTCCCCACGTTGTTTGACCTAGTGGACGAGAGCCCGACCATGGAGGTCGATGGTGTCAAGAAGCAAGACTACTGGAAAGTGGTGGACCAGTGCTACATGTGCGACCTGTGCTACATGACCAAGTGCCCCTACACCCCGCCGCACGAGTGGAACGTGGACTTCCCCCACACCATGCTGCGCGCCAAGGCCATCAAGTTTCAAAAAGGCGAAGTTAAAACGTCTGAAAAGCTACTGGCTTCCACCGATGTGCACGGCCAGTTGGCGGGCATTCCCATCGTGGTGCAGGTGGTCAACGCGGTCAACACCACCAAGGTGGCGCGCAAAGCGATGGAGGCTGTGTTGGACGTGGATCAAAACGCTTGGCTGCCCGCGCTTGCAACAAGAAAGTTTCGCTCCAGCGCCCCCGAGGCCAAAGCCACTGCCGTGGTGGACGGCGTTAAGACGCCCGGGAAGGTGGCCATCTACTCCACTTGCTACATCAATTACAACGAGCCCGGCATCGGACACGACCTGCTCAAAATCCTAGACCACAACGACATCCCCTATGTGTTGGTCGAGAAGGAGTCCTGCTGCGGCATGCCCAAGCTGGAGCTGGGTGATTTGGACTCAGTCAACACAGCCAAAGAAGCCAACATTCCCGTGCTGGCCAAGTACGCCAAAGACGGCTTTGCCATCCTTGCAGCCGTGCCAAGTTGCTCGCTGATGTTCAAGCAAGAGATCCCGCTGATGTACCCGGATGAGGCTGATGTGCAGCTTGTTAAAGCCGCCATGTGGGACCCGTTTGAATACCTCATGGCCCGTAAGCGCGATGGCCTGATCAAGACCGAATTCCCCGTGTCCCTGGGCAACGTGAGCTACCAAATCCCCTGCCATGGCCGGGTGCAAAACATCGGCAAGAAGACCGAAGAGATGCTCAAGATGATTCCTGAGACCACCATCAACACCATCGAGCGCTGCTCGGGCCACGCGGGCACCTTTGGCGTGAAGAAGGCCACGCACGAAGTGGCCATGAAGATCGGCAAGCCCGTGTTCAAAGCCATGGCCACGATGAAAGACGGCACCAAGCCCGACTACATCAGCTCCGACTGTCCGCTGGGCGGCCACCACATCGCGCAAGGCTTCGAAGTCAATGGCCTGGGCGCACCCGAACTCAACCACCCGCTCACGCTTGTGCGCAAGGCCTACGGCCTGGAATAAACAGTATGAAAACCACCGGAAAAATCACCCGCGACAGCCTCATGACGCTGGAGGCCTACAGCAAATACCGCAAGACCCATTTGCCCGAAATCATGGCCCACCGCAAGCTGCGCAGTGTGCATCTGGGTGAGCACATCAACCTGCAGTTTGAGTCTGAGCTGACCATGCGTTATCAGATTCAAGAGATGCTGCGCGTTGAAAAAATCTTTGAAGAAGAAGGCATCGACCAAGAGATCGAGTCCTACGCACCCCTGGTGCCGGACGGCAGCAACTGGAAGGCCACCATGCTGATCGAATACCCCGACATCCACGAGCGCAAGCGCGAGCTGGCCCGCCTGATCGGCGTGGAAGACCGCTTGTTTGTCGAGGCAGAAGGCTATGCCCGCGTCTATGCCATTGCCGACGAAGACATGGACCGCGAGAACGAGGTGAAGACCTCAGCCGTGCACTTTGTTCGCTTCGAGTTGACTCCGGCCATGTGCGCGGCGGTGAAGGCGGGCGCGGCGGTCAAGCTGGGTTGTGACCACACGAACTATCCGGCGCATGTGGAGATTGCTGCGGACACTCTGGCTTCGCTGGCGGGGGATTTGAAGTAACGCGGGCTACATCTGCAACCAGCTATGGGCAGTTAGAAGCACAGTGCAGAGAATCAGCACCAAAAATTTGATTAGCAGTTGCCAATGCTGCGGTTGATTTTTTTTGATTTTCAAGATGTGCTCTGTACGCGGCTTCGGATGGTTGTGCTCTTGGAAATAGTTTAGGCGCATCTACCATTTCGTACGATTCAGAATGATATGAGAAGTCTGCCATTTAAAACTCTAAGCATGTGGTGTGTACTCAAAGCCGTTTTGGATCACCCCAATTAGTTGAGCTTGATTCTCAGGACTTTCACTGAACCCACCTAGAACTTGGGTCGTCGTCTGTAATTTGGAATTGAGTTGGTTCATCCAGTAGTCGAATCCGGCTTGCTCTGGCGCTCGGTGGAGAACATTCTGATAGAACTTAGTCACCAAGTCCGTGTTGGTCGGATTGGTTCCATACATCGCCTTGAATTCAGGTGAACTCATGAATCCTGAGGCAACATCAGTTAGTGACATGCCACGATCCATACCGTAAATCCAATCCCCAAGACCACCGCTATCTGGCTTTCTGTTGAGTGCAGCCTGATAGATACGATAAACCTGACCAGCATTACCGCTTATGTCGATGGCAATCATCTTGTCGGAGAACTGGATTCGCTCTATGTTGGTTAAGGTATCCGTTCCTTCTGTGCCAATATTATCTTTGTCCTATGCTTTGGCGAATTCAGGCTTGCGTTGTCTCCACTGCAAATTTTGTTGGTTTGGCGCCTAGTATTTTCCGACTACGGTAGATCTTGATAGAACTATCATGCCGTTCTTAGATACCTCCGCCTCAACGCGCCGAAAAAGCGGGTTTGGTGTTGCAGTAACTTTCAATTTAACGCTTAATATGTCACTAGCTTGCGTACAGTCAGTCGTATAGTCCCCTATATCGGGTAGATAGTTGGATAGTCGAACTCTAACCAGCGTGTTCTCAGCGCATAACGATGCGAGCACCCCGAGTGTTTGGTATTCGGCATTCCTGATCAGCGCGGCAGAAGTGCGTGAACCGGCGGCAAGTGCAATCGCGACAATAGAAAGTGCGACTAGACACTCCACTAAAGTGAATCCGTTAGCGTATGCGCCATGCTTCATAACTTTAAGTGATGTGGTAGATGCGTGTAGTTCATTTAGTCGCTAACGATGTTTGCTGTAATGACGTCAGTTAATGCAGAAATTAACGGCAGGTCTGGTCAATTAGATTGGGAACCTGTTTGGTCATCTGACTCTTGAAGTTGCTACTCTTAAAAATCGCCATTTGCTTTCGCACCAGTTTTGTCATTCTTAGAATGCCATCAGCATTTACTTTAGCGATCAATGGTTTTTCCGACGAAATCAGCCCCCGTTAAAGATATAAAGTGTAGACAGACTTCAACCCGGAAAGATGGTTGAAGGCGACACACCCAAGGTGAGCAGCATGCATGCGCCCACGGTGGTGTGCATCGCAAAAGGCAAGGGTACAAGCAGTACTTGTCTAGCGTTAAGGTGTGGATATCAGAGCAACCGAGCAGTGACCAATCGAAATACCCCACACCTACCGCAGCCACAGGTGTAGCGCTTATGCAGCAACGGCCAAATGTTGCTTTGCGGCGAATCTGATCAGATAAGTCGAGCCACTATTAGGCGTTGAACACTTACTCCTGACTCTGGGACCACTTAAGCCACCAATTGTGTACCCAAGTTGCCCTCATTTTGGTCATATGAGCTGGTTTTGTTAACCTCGAATACCTCCAGGATTGGTAGATTGCTTTAATCGGCAATCGTTGTTAGCGTCAGGTTGGCATTTTCTTGCTTCCCTAAGGAGTTTTTGGGCTTTACCGAAAGCAGACCCCTCTACCTTCTTACTAGCAACTTGAAGGGTGCAAATATTCGCTTTTCCGCGACTTTTGCTGCAATCGCAGCTCTTCAAAATCACACTTTCACCGGCCATCAACTTGGCTTTCGAGCAGGCGTCTTCTTGGCTTATAGAGCTGCTTGTGGTGATTACCGATATATCCGAATCGCGTTTCTCTTGACTCTCCTGCTTCGCCATTTCGACTGGTTTTGCAGTCGGATTGACGAGACCATTGGTCGAGGAGGACCTACAAGTCCATGCTTGCCCATTCTCCTCGCAATTACACTCTCCCGCATCTTGACCATCTTTTCTAGCTCTCGCCTGGGCACGTTCGCACGCAACTGTCTTAGTAGGTCCAGCAGCCATAAATTCGGGTGCCGAACTTTGAGCATCTGCAGTCGATAAAAACAGAACCTGAATCAATAAGGTTAATAGGAGAATGGTCTGTTTCATCTTGAAAATACTCGAATTCTGTGGCACTTTGATCTAAGACCTCAAAACTTCTGCGCTACTACGCCTCATTTGACGGGCAACACATCCACTCCGAGAACGTCATGTTTTTTCTGTTCTTCGTAATCTATGCGCAATCGACCGTTGCTCATACAAGTCGGTCCACAAGAATTTTTAGGAAAACTAGCAGCATAGTTTTCACAAGCTTTCTTTCGATCGACCAGAATCGCAGCGTTGACGCTTGGTAAGGCACTTCCATTTTGTAGGCATGCAAGTGCCTGATTTACCTTACAGTCGTCCTTGGCCTCATCTTTTCCGTCAATGGCCTTGATATTCATGTTGTAACAAGCAACAGCTGCGTCAGTAAGTCCGGTGTACCTTCCGACAACACCTTTTCCGCCCACCGGCAAGGCCAATGCGTCTAAGCAGGGTTGCAAGCAGGCATTAGCGCCACCGATCTCCTTCACCATTGCACATTGTCTCTTAGCATCTTGAGATTGCGAAATGACACCCTTTGCCTTGTTCATGCAAACCTCGAACGCCACAAGAGAACATCGTGTGTCGACCACACTATTAAGGGTTTTGGGTATTGATTTGGCTGACGATAGGCAGATACCAGCAGCTTGATTGAACGACGTACTAGTACCTGCACTGTCTGATTGTGCAGCAGCAAAACCACCTGTTACAAGCAGGATGAAAAAGGTTGAAAATAGCGAATTCATACAACACTTACCAAATTAAAGCCCGGTGTCTGATCAACCGCATCCAACTGATTTGACGTAACTGACAAGTGTTTTGTATTGGCTATAAATCGTTGTAGCTGCCGCCAGGTTACCAGCCGAGCAGTTTGCGATGGCTGATTGGCGAGAGGACTCAGCGTTTTGAATCTGACTTAGACACTGCACATCACCTTTGTATTTCGTTAGGAGTGACTGGTAGCCCAGCGAGTCCAGGTAAGTGGTGCTGTTGCAACTAGCGCTTACGGGTGCTGCTGTACTGATGTTTGACGATGATGCGCTGTTGTCGCCCCCCCCGCAACCCGATGTCACAAGGGTTGTAAAGAGTAGCGAAATGACCGCAGGCGAAGTAAATTTTCGGTGTTTAAATGTCATAGGTTCCTTAGGTTTTTGCATTCCACAAGTTGATTCTCAACTTCTTCGCTGATGCTGTAACTAACATAAACATGTGAGATGCCTACCCAAATAAGTCAATCGCGGAGTGTTTATTGTGTGAACTTCATGTTGCCCTGAACCCGCACGCGTTGACACGCCCTGTGAAGCTTGGTAGTCAATGTGACGCAACGGCCTCGTCAAGCGGCAGCGTCAATGTAGTCACCGTGCCCTTGGAGGTGCTTTCGATTTGAAGTTGCGCGTTGATCCTGGCCGCGCGTGTATGCATGTTGCTCGTGCCGCGGCCTCGGCGCACACCTGCTGCACCTGCTGTTAGAGCGTCAAAGCCATGACCGTTGTCTTTCAACATGATCAGAATATGCCGTCCACCGGCATGCGGCAGGGCATGTAAGACTGCTTGTGTGGCATTGGCGTGTGCGATCAGATTTGAGAACGCCTCGAACAAGATCATTTGCAGGTCGCGTGATTGGTGTAGCGTCCAGCCGGTGATCGACGGTAGCGTTTCAACCGACCATGCCAATTGCACTCCGGCTGCTGCCAGGCGCGGGCCAAGTCGGTAGCGCAAGGCGCCGAGCAGCGATGCAACGTCACCCTCGGTGTCTTGCATTGCATCGACGGTCAACTTCAGGTGATCCATCGTTTCACGCAACTGCTGCGCTAGCGCATCACGCGTCACGCCAGGGTCTTGCGCCAGGTGCAATGCGGCCAATAGCTGACTGCCTAGTCCGTCGTGCATGTCGCGTGTAAGTCGTTGCCTTTCCTCCATCGTCGCTTGTTGCCAGCCGGATTTCTTCTGTAGCTCGAAGACCATGTTCAACTCTGCCTCGCGCTCGGCCAGTCGCTCCAAAAGCATCTGATTCATGCCTTCAATGTCTTGTGCAGATTTGCGCAAACGTTCGGCGATGATCCACGCCATGGATATGCCAAAAATGCACCACGCGTAGCGTGTCCAGGGCACCATTTCAAAGTAATTTTCATAGCCCGGGAGTAAGCCGGTGTACGGCAACAGGACAAGAACAACATCGTCCCGGATACCCGCAAAAAAAATCACCAGCATGCCCAAAGCCAACACGCGTTGGCCCAAATCTTGGCTGCGAATGCCTTGCCGAACAACCGTCACGATGATGCCAAGGCAGATGGTGTCGGTGACAATTTTCAAGACCTGTTCCAGCCATGGCAGGCCAGCAAAAAGTCCAATCAGTGCGACCGGTGTGATGAGAAGGAGGTTCCAGTCCGAGGCGACCTTCAGCACTCCCTTGTGCAGACCCATAACCAACAAGGCGAATTTGAATGCCAACACCGCCGAAACCGCATAGGCGGTGAAATAAAGCACCCCCCACCAGGGCCAGGGCAAGGGTGAGTAATCAATAAAGGTGTCGCTGACGTGCACCACCCATAGCAGTTCGCTCAGGGCATAAAACAAATACATTCGCTCACGCTGACGAATCCACAGAATCAAGGCCATCCACCCCAATACCGCACTGACCACGGCAACCACCAACGCCCCTGTGACTTGCCAGCGGTAGCGCGACAGGTAAGCCGCGTTTACCTCGTCAGAGTCACCGAGCATGATGGCACTCAAGCCGCCTTTGCGTCCGGCCTGCACGTCAATGGTGACGTCGAGCTTGTTGTGCTCCTGCAAGAGGCCGCTGGGGATGGCAAAAAAATGCGGCTGCTTAGAGAAATCCTCAAATTTGTTACCCGCTTCACCCATCTTCCCGATGACGACGCCATTCAGTGTGATGTTGAATGTATTGCCGATACGGGGAATGAAAATCGCTTGTGGCGCTGTAGGTTTGCTCGAAGAAAATGCAAAAGAAAAATGCGCCTGACCATCGACTTCACCATGCAGACGATCCCAGTGATAGGGCAGGGCTACAGCCGCGACATGGATCGGCGTGGCAGCGCCCGCCAATTTAAGCTTGACTGAGGCGTGATCCAGTGCAGTTGAGGCAAGAGCAATGGATGAACCCAAAAAGAGCAACGCGCAGAACCAAGCCTGATGGATCATGCGCACAGACTTCATCGCGCCATGAGCCCGTTTTGTAGCAAACCCAACTTGTGCGCTTCGAATACCGCTTCACTGCGAGAATTGACTTGCAGTTTGCGGTAGATGCTGCGGATGTGGGACTGCACCGTCGAGAGCGAAACGGTCAGCAAGTTCCCCACTTCCTGATAAGAATAGCCACGCGCGATCAAATCGAGCGTCTCGCTTTCCCGCTTGGTCAATGCCGATCCCGTATGCGTATTCTCTGGCGCGGGTGCTTCGCGTTGACGCAAGCGTTCCAGCACCTTGCGCGCAATCATCGGACTCATGGGCGAGCCGCCATTGAGCAGGTCGCGCATGGCACCTGGCACATCGATTTGGTCGTGGCTTTTTAGGAAATACCCTGTAGCACCAGCCTGAATGGAGGACAGCACGTTTTGTTCATCGCCGAAGATCGAGATGACCATGATGTCGCAGTCCGGCCAACGCGCAGCGCAAGCTCTGATCACGTCGATTCCACTACCGTCGGGCAAGCCTAAGTCGGTCAACAACATATCGGCGCGGTGGGTGGCCAGCCAATCGATGGCCGGGCGCGAACGGTCAAATGCTCCCGCCAGCGTAAAACCCGGCGTTGCTTTAACGGCCGCACACAAGCTGTCACGGCTTTTGTCATCGTCCTCGACGACTACGACTTGAACAAGGGTTGAAGCCTTTGGTTCCATGGTTGAAATCATTCTCGGGTGTTGTCGGCAAACCAGCTTTTAGCAACAAGAGAAGTCTGTTCACTGGGGTTAGGAACCAGTTCTTAATCTGGCGATAGTATTGTCACTGTATCTTAAGGATGGTCTGAATAACTCGTGTGTTGATAGAAATCAGCGCCGATGGGATTGGCTTTGATTCAGATGTGGTGACGCACCAGGGGCATGGCTTGCGAAACATGCAAATGAGGGCCGAAGTGATCGGAGCACAGATATCTTTCAAAAATACCGTGTCAAACGGTTCGTGCGTGGTGCTTCAATTTGCACCTGCAATGCTTATTGCGGAAAAGTCAGGTTTTTGATGGCCAAGATGGGCCATGGGAAAACCCTAGGTTGAAAATGAGCAAGACAGCCCTGAAACGGGAAGGTTTTTTGCGTGCTCTCAGAATGATAAAAATGTCAGGGTTTCTACGTGGCCCGGTGGGTGATCAAAGGCGCGATACTGGGTCACATTCGGTTGAATTTTCTAACCGAGAGAACAATTTAAAAACCAATGCAAATACTTCTTAAAAGTAAACCCTATTTGCTTTTTTGCGCCCTCGTTTTTTCAAGCTTAACGCAGGCGCAAAATTATCCCAATCGACCCGTTCAAATAGTAACCCCATTCCCCCCTGGTGGTGCGGCGGATGTGGTGGTGCGCTTGGTGACGCAGCAATTAACAGATGGGTTTAAAAGCACATTTGTTGTCGATAACAAACCTGGTGCTGGCGGTGCTATCGGTGCGCAATTTGTGGCACGTGCCACACCCGATGGTTATACCTTGCTATTAACCTCCAGCAGTTCCATGTCGATCAACCCTCACTTGAACGCCAAGTTGGGCTTTGATCCTTTTAAAAGTTTGACACCCATTGGATTCATTGGCTACTCCCCCAATGTGTTGGTGGTGAACCCAGCATTACCGTTTAAAACTCCGGCGGATCTGCTCAATGCCGCTAAAGAAAAACCAGGGTTTTATAGTTTTGCATCGAATGGCAGTGGCACCCTCAGCCACCTGACGGGCGAGCTTTATAAACAAGCGGCAGGCGTTGATTTCTTGCACGTGCCGTACAAGGGGGCTGCACCCGCCATGGTTGATGTGGCGGGTGGGCAAGTGTCTCTGTTGTTTGCGGCCTACGCCAGTGTTGCCCCCATGGTCAAATCTGGGAAGTTAAAGGCATTGGGCGTTACCAGTACCAAGCGGCTCCACATCGCACCTGATCTGCCCACCTTGGCTGAGTCTGGGATCCCGGGGTTCGAGTCCAACCAATGGTGGGGCCTTTTTGGTCCGGCTAATATGCCGCCCGACATAGTGAGCCGTTTGAATCTCGAAGTGAATAAAGCATTGAAGTCCCCTGAATTACGAAAACGTTTTTCGGAGGAAAGTATTGAGGTTGGTGGTGGTAGCCCCGCTGATCTAGCGGCTTACCTACAAGTGGATTTTGACAAATGGGGTAGGGCTATTAAAGCTGGCAATATAAAAAATAACTAAAAATATTAGTTCCATATGAATCAAGCAACTTCACACGCCATCCCTGTTACTCGCAAACTAGGGGAATTCGTCGCCACGCTGCAGTGGTCTGAAGCGAGTCCTAAGGTCAAGAGCTTGATGCCAGTATTAATGATCGATTATTTTCGCGCAGCTTTAGCGGGGCAAAATCGACCATGGACGAATGCGGTAACTGAGCTTTATCGTTCACACACCTCGGCGCAAAATGCCAGTGTTTTATATGCCAACACGCAAGTCGATGTTGCGCGCGCGGCCTTTATCAATGGCGTTGCGGCAGGCAGCTTAGATTGGGATGATTCGCACGTGGCGGCCATCATCCACCCTGGGGTTGTGATTTGGCCTGCCGCCTTGGCCATGGCAGAGATAGTGAAATGCACCGGCGAAGAGTTATTAACCGCCGTCTTGGCGGGCTATGAGACGGCCATTCGTATCGGGATGTCCATACAACCCGAGCATTCTTTACGCGGCTTTCAGGGCACACCCACCTGTGGTGTCTTTGGCGCGGCAGCAGCGTGCGCACGCTTGCTGAAGTTATCTCCCGAAGGGTGTCGCAATGCGTTGGGTATTGCGGCCACATTTTCCTGCGGCATTTCGCAATTTTTTGTCTCTGGATCTGATATCAAGCGCTTTCATGCGGGTAAGGCTGCGGCCAATGGCGTGGAGGCCGCGCTGTTGGCGCATGCGGGCCACACGGGGCCGCATGATGCGATTGAAGGCACGCAAGGTTTTGCGCGCGCATTCTCTGATCGATTTGATCCCGAAGTCTGTGTCGCTGATTTGCATTTGGCTTTTCCGACGGAATGGGTTTCGTTAAAGCCTCATGTCGGTAGTGTGCGCATGCAAGCGGCGATAGAGGCTGCTAATGGCTTATCCAAATCGGGAATCAAGGCCGATCAAATTCAGTCCATCACCATTGGTGTGCACGGTGCCATGATGAGTAAATTGGCATCCAATAAGCCGATTGATATTCAGCAGGCGCAATTGAGTACCCCATTTGCCGTGGCGATGGCTTTTATCATGGGCCCAACCAAACCGGGCCCACTGGCGCTGTCGGTGGACGATTATGAAGCGGCTCTGAATGATCAAACAGTTTGGGATTTGTGTGGACGCACGCTCTGCGTGGTTGATGCGGAGGTGGAGGCGCGCACCACCAGTGAATCCGTCTCTGGCCGAGTCACCGTGCATTTACTTGACGGTAGCACCAAGGCTCATTTTGTAGAGAGCCCCAAGGGCTGCCCGCAAAACCCCATGAGCACGGATGAGGTTGCCGCGCGTTTCTTGGCGCTTAGCGAGAACATATTGAACGAGGCGCAATGTCAAAGCTGGCTGACACAGGCTTATGCCATTGAGCGCCTGCAAGATTTAGCGCCCTTGTTTGCATTAAGAAAATAAAAACATGACTCAGCCAACCCAGTTAATTTCTGAATTTTCAGCCAACTTACGCTACGCCGCTCTTCCTTTGCCAATTCAAAATTGCTTGGTTCATTTTGCATTGGATTATTTTCGTGTTGCCTCCATGGGCGAGCGTATGGAGTGGAGTGAATGGGGCCGCCAGTACACCAAGCTGACTGCGGGCCATGGCTTGAGCCCCGTGTTATTTTCTGGTGATCAATTAGACCCAGTTAGCACCACGTTTTTAAATACGTTGTATGCCGGTAGTTTGGATGCGGACGATGTTCATGTTGGTGCCATGTTGCACCCGGGGTGCATCATGTTTTCAACAGGCTTGGCGATTGGCCAAGCCCGACACCTGCCCGGCGCAGAGGTTTTGGCTGCCGTGGCCGCAGGGTATGAGGCGATGATCCGTTTGGCGCTCTGTATTCAACCCAGCCACTTTCGCCGAGGCTTCCAAAGCACCTCAACCATGGGTGTTTTTGGTGCAGCGGTGACCGCCGCAAAGCTACTCTTTCCAGGATCAAGAGGCGCAAAGTCAATAGCTGCAAGCCTGGGCCTTGCCGCCTCTTTTGCAGGTGGCCTAACCCAGTTTTATCACTCTGGCTCTACGGTCAAGCGCCTACATGCGGCGCAGGCGGCCAGCTCTGGTGTTAAGGCGGCGTTGTTGGTGGAAGCAGGCTTTACCGGGCCGCACGATATCTTCGAAGGCAAGGACGGTTTTGCCAGGGCTTATGCGGATGCCGTCGACTTCTCGTTCCTTGAAAAAGATTTAGGCCATTCATTTCGAATTGCGGAGGTGGCGGTGAAACCCCACGCCTGCAGCGCACGCGTACTCTCGGCGATTGAGGCGAGCACAGAAATTCGTAATCAAAATATTTTTGAACCTTCCGAAATTGAATCGGTAGTCCTCGGCATACCCAAAGTCATTCAAGGGCGATTAACAAGCAATCAACCCAGTGATTTGCAAGCCGCTCAAATGAGCGCCCCGTTTGCAGTCGCCTTGAGTTTGTTGCGTCAACCTGGTGACGTTACTTTTTCATTCAGCATTGACGATTTTGTGCGAGGTTTGGAAGACCCAAAAGTCATGCACCTCACGCAACAGGTCCATTGCGCGCTAGATGCAGAGGTAGAGCGCACGAGCTCTGAAGAGTCGGTGAGTGCCAAAGTGCTTGTGCTGCTCAAAGATGGCCGCCAATTTAATGCATTTGTCGTCTCGCCCAAAGGCAGTATTGCCAGACCCTTTACCTTAGAGGATCACGTGGCTAGAGCTGAAGCCGAGCTCATCACGCGTCTGCCTCAAGTCCGATTAAGTCAATTTGTGGACGGCGTTCTCAACCTGCCTGCCATGCCCGATGTGGCCAAACTGACAGACTTGATCAAAGCGTAAGGGCACAAGCCCGACAGGGCGGCGACCTTGCTCGATATCTCCGTGCTCTGCCCCGCGCGCTGGAAAACCCTAGGTAAAGATTCCCGTGAGTGCATTCACAATGCACCGGTCTGCTTTTCTTTACCTGAATTTTTTTGGGGCAACACCATGATCCGCTTTGACTTGAAACGACTTTCTCTTCAACTCTCCCTGCTGTCTGCGGCCGCTTTCGCGGTGACCGTTGCAGCGCAAGAAACTACCAAGCCCGAGTCACTCAACATGAAGCTCGTGGGTTACCACGACTTGCAGGCGCGCACCGCCTACCAGCCCACCATCCAAAAGCAAGGCGACCGCTGGATCGCCTACATTGGCCACCATGGTGACAACAAGCTCAACCCTCTGACGGGTCAAATGGAGCACAACGGTACGTCCATCATCGACGTGACCAACCCCAAGCAGCCCAAAACCCTGGCTCACATCCCCGGTGAAGAAGGCAAGGCGGAGCAGGGCGGTGCTCAGATGGTGCGCGTGTGCAGTGGCGCTACGCTACCTAAGGCCGATAAGAGCAAGTTCTACATGCTGCGCGTGTTTGGCAACCAAGCCCATGAGGTGTGGGACGTGTCTGAGCCCGCCAAGCCGACCTTGCTAACCACCATTGGCAAAGGCCTGAAAGGCACGCACAAAAACTACTGGGAGTGCGACACCGGCATTGCCTACCTGGTCTCGGGCAACCCACAGTGGCGCACCAACCGCATGACCCAGATTTACGATTTGTCTGATCCAAGCAAGCCAGTTTTTATCCGTGACTTTGGCCTGGTCGGTCAGCAACCCGGTGCAGGCGGTGCCGTGCCCATGCAACTGCACGGCGCTATCTCTGGCGGCCCCAAGGGCAACCGCGTGTACTTTGGCTACGGCACGAACCTAGATGGTGCATTGCAAATCGTGGACCGCGAAAAACTGCTGAACGGTGCCAAAGACCCAACTCCAGAAAACCTGCTGTCTCCACAGGTCTCGCGCATCGACTTGCCACCCATGCACGGCGCCCACACGGTGTTCCCCTTGTTCGACATGGAGATCAAAGAGTTTGAGAAAAACTTGCTGGGCAAAAAGCGAGACTTCATCGTGGTGACTGACGAGTCGATTCAAAAAGAATGCCTTGAAGGCCGCCAAATGGTTTGGTTTATTGATGTCACCACCGAGAGCAAGCCCTTTGGTGTGTCCAACTGGACGGTGCCTGAGAAGAGCGGTAATTTCTGCTCACGCGGTGGTCGCTTTGGCTCCCACTCTTCCAACGAAAGCACTGCGCCGGTCTTTCATAAGAAAATCATGTTCTTTTCGTACTTCAACGCCGGTGTGCGCGCGCTGGATGTGCGTGATCCGCTCAGCCCCAAAGAGGTGGCCTATTACATCCCCGGCATGACCAAAGACACCGTGGTACTTGAAACCCCTCTCACTCAGCGCGGCAAGCTGCCCTTCACTGCCGCGTCTGAGAAGCGCGTGATCCAGACCAACAACGTCGAGGTGGACGAGCGCGGCTACATCTACATCGTGGACCGTGCCAACACCGGCATGCACATTCTCGAGTTGACCGGTCCTGCACGAAACATTGCGGACTGGAAGGCCGCGGTCAAGTAAGCCGCTGAGTTCAAGTGATGCATCCGAGTTTGGCTAAGTCGGCACTGCTCGGGTGCATGGGTTTATTTCTGCTTGGTGCTCCTCCATTTGCGCTGGCTCAGACACCAGAGAAAGTGGAAGTCGCGTTGACCCTGCCTATCGTCGATGGCACCTTGCCTAAAGAGTTGCGGCTGATCAAAACCCGTAAAGGCGACAAGCTGCGCTGGCGCATCAGTAGCAACACGGCGGGCACACTTCACCTGCACGCTTACCGCCTCATTGCACCCCTTCAAGCGGGGCAGACCAAAGAGATTGAATTTGAAGCATTCGCCACAGGCCGCTTTCGCCTGGAATGGCATGGCGAGCATGACAAAAGCAGCGGCAATGCAGGTCATCACGCCCCACCCCTGGCTATTCTGGAAGTGCTGCCGCGTTGAAGTCAGCACTGTCTCTACTGTTCGCGTGGGTCGCTGCGTTTAATGCGCAAGCCCACGGCTTTGAAGAACGCTACGACCTCCCCGTACCCCTGGCCTACGTGATCGTGGGCGCTTGCGCCATGGTGCTGTTGACCTTTGTGGTGGCGCTTGTTTTCGTGCGGCGGCCTGGTAGTGGTGCAGTTCTACAAGCTACTTCCATCTCGTCGACCGAGCCAACCCCGTTCGGGCTGAGCCCGTCGAAGCCTGCCTCTTTGCATCCATTGGCCTGGTTGATCAAGGTGTTCTCACTCCTGCTATTCGCCTTGACTTTGGTATCGGCACTCTGGGGCACCCACGATCCCCTCATGAACCTAGCCCCCACCATGATCTGGATCATCGGCTGGATCGGCCTGTCATTCGTGGTCATAGCCTTAGGCAACATCTGGCCAGTGCTAGACCCATGGAGAAGTAGCTTCGTGCTGCTAGACACGGCCATCAAAAAACTCGGCATCAAGAGGGGACTCGCCCTGGGCTGGCCCTGGCCCACCCGCCTAGGCCTATGGCCCGCCGCCTTGCTCTTGCTCATCTGGTGCGCCCTAGAGGTCATCTACCCCCTGGCCACCTCACCCTTCAAACTGGGCTGCGTGCTCCTCGGTTGGACGCTCATCAATTGGGTCGGCATGGCCTGCTTTGGGCGCGAAGTCTGGCAAGCCCATGCCGACCTCTTCGCCGTGTACTTTTCCAATCTGGCGCGCACCTTCAAGCCCATCCCCGTGGCGCCCGAGGCCACACCCACAGCAGGCCACATCGCTGTCGTCCTCGCCATGCTCGCCACCGTCCTCTTTGACGGCCTGCATGGCGGCTCCGCCTGGCTTGTGTTTGATGGGTTGTTGAAAACGTGGGTTCCGCAGTGGCTGGACATCAACGGCTACGTTGCGGGCATGCTGGGCCTGCTCTCGGTGTGGCTGACTTTTTTACTCGCCTACCTGCTCACCTGCCAGCTTAGCGCAAGCACCACATCACGCGCAGTCTCAGGCCTACAAATCGCCCACCAAATGGCCCCCACTCTCATCCCCATCGCCGCCGCCTACCTCATCGCCCATAACTTCTCCAACCTGCTGATTCAGGGCCAAACCATCATCGCGCTATTGTCCGATCCGCTCGGTCGCCAATGGGATGTATTTGGCACTGCCAAGTTCTACCCCGACATCAGCGTGGTGGACGCCAAGCTCACCTGGCTGGTCGCCGTCACCGCCATCGTGATGGGCCACGTGCTCTCCATCTGGCAAGCCCACCGCGTTGCCCTGAGCTGGGGCCTACCCACCCGCCGCACCGCACTGGGCACGTTGCCCCTGACCACTTTAATGATCGCCTACACCGCGATCAGCCTGGTGGTGATTGCTGCGCCGATGGTGAACGACACCCCATAAGCGCGTTATTGATCAACCTGCCCGCACCGGAATGAATATCTTGGCCCCATCCCGCTGAATCAGCAGCGCAATCGATTTATCTGACTTCGCCACAAGCTCCCGCACCTGCTCGATGGTCGTGATCGGTGTGCCGTTGACGGACAGAAGAACGTCGCCAGGTTGCACGCCCGCCATCGCCGAAGGGCCGGTGGCTTGCTCGATCAGCAGACCACCTTCTACCCCTGCTTCACGCTTTTCTTGGGGTTGCAGGGGTCGCAGTGCTAGCCCGAGTTTGCCCTTGCTCGCGTCGGTGTCAGCCTTGGCAACACGGGCCGACTTGTCATTGGCATCGCCGAGCTTAGCGGTCAACTCTTCCTGTTTTCCTTGCCGCCATATCTGCAGAGAAACTTTGTCCCCGGGCAGTGCCTGACCAATGACAGCAGGCAGATCACCCGCGCCAACGATGGCTTTCCCGTTGACTTTGCGGATGATGTCACCGGTTTTCAGCCCGGCTTTTTCCGCTGGCCCATTGGGATCGACGTTGGACACCAACGCGCCCTCGGGTTTGTCCAGTTTGAAAGAGTCAGCCAGTGTCTGGTTCACCTCTTGAATGGCGATGCCAAGCCGGGCATGGCTGGCATGACCGGAGGCCAGGATCTGATCCTTGACCCTGCTCACCAGGTCGATAGGAATCGCGAACGACAAACCTTGGTAACCACCGGTGCGACTGTAAATCTGTGAGTTGATCCCAATGACCTCGCCTCTTGCATTGAAGAGCGGCCCGCCTGAGTTGCCGGGATTCACGGCCACATCGGTCTGGATGAAAGGAACGAAGCTGTCGTCGGGCAAAGAGCGGCCCTTGGCGCTCACCACGCCTGCGGAAACGCTGCTCTCAAAACCAAAGGGCGAGCCAATGGCCAGTACCCATTGGCCGACCTTCAGATCACTCACACTTCCCATTGGCACCGTCGGCAGGTTCTTGGCCTCAATCTTGAGAACGGCGACATCCGTCTTGGGGTCTGAGCCCAGCACCTTGGCCTGAAACTCGCGGCGGTCCGTCAGCTTGACCGTCACGTCTTTCGCATCGCGCACGACATGGGCGTTGGTCAGGATGATGCCGTCGGCACTGACAATGAAACCAGAGCCCTGTCCGCGCATGGGGGCCTCATGTTGACCCGGAGACCCGCCGTTAGGGCCTTGGAAACGCCTGAAGAATTCAAAAAACGGGTCACTTGGGTCCATGCCCGGAACGCCCCGGCTTTGGGCGGTTGGGCTCTGATCCTCTTCATTTGAGACCTGTTTCATTCCACTGACACTGATGTTGACGACTGCGGGGCCATAACGCTCGGCGATCTGTGAAAAGTCGGGCGCGCTGATCGTTGTTGCCGACATGACGGCAGGTGCCGCCGTACCGGCGACCTCGGCACGCACATGTGATGCCGTGACGAAGGCTGCACCGGCACCGCCAAGAACGCCTGCGGTGACCAAGGCGAGGACCAGGCGGGAGGGGGTCAATACACGGGTGTTCATAGCTACTCCTTGAAGATGTTCACACTTGCTGATGAACAAATTGTGGAGATGCAAACTTAGGCGGTGCTTAAGGCCCGCCGGTTTTGGCGTTTCAGCGACCTACCGGAAATCGTACCTCGATCCGCAGGCCACCGAGCCCAGGTGCCTGGCCCAAAGAAAGCGTGGCACCGTGCAATTCGCTAATGGATTTGACGATGGCCAAGCCCAGGCCGCTGCCAGTGGTTTCTGTACCCGCGACGCGATAGAAGCGGTCCAGCACGCGCTGGCGATCCTGCTCGGGGATGCCCGGTCCGCTGTCGTCAACGCAAAGCACCTGCTGATCTGCGACCCGCCGTACCTCCACGTCAACTCGCCCTCCGGTGGGGGTGTATTTGACGGCGTTGTCCAGCAAATTTCGGATCAATATCCGCAGTGCGTCTGCGTTCCCTGCGATCTCGCCCTTGTCCGCATGGCTCAGCCCCAAATCTATGTGTGAAGCCTGAGCGATTGGTGCCATCTCTACCACTTCAAGCCGGGCCAAGTCGGCTAGGGATACCGGCGCTGGCGGCGTACCCGTCGCCTGACTCGCTTGTTGGCGCGCCAAGACCAGGAGTTGCTCGACCAAGCGCGTTGCGCGGTCAATGCCAGCAGTCAAGCGGCCAATCGCTACCTCCCGCGTTGCGTCGTTTGTAGCGCGTTGCAAGCCCACTACCTGTAATTTCAGTGCGGCGAGCGGTGAACGCAACTCATGCGCGGCGTCCGCCACAAAACTCTGTTGCGCATCAAAAGCCTGACGCACCCGGCCAAACAACAGATTCAACTCGCTCACCAGCGGCTGGATTTCGGTGGGTAAGCCTGCGTCGCTGACTTCCGTCAAGTCATCCGCCTGACGCGCCGCCACCTGTCGCTGGACACGGGTGACCGGTGCCAGCGAAGCGCTGACCAGCCACCCGACGATGAGCATGAGCAAGGGTGCCATGACGGCGATTGGCACCACCGTCCGCAATGCCAGGGTGCTTGCCATCGCCTTGCGTACAGCCATGTCCTGTGCCACCTGAATGATCTGCGCGCGTGACTGCATGGAGAACACCCGATAGGTGGTGCCGTTGGCCTGGATATTGGAAAACCCAAGTTCTGCGCGATCGGGCAGCACAGCGTTTGCCGACTGGAATACCCGCACGCCGTCAGCCGTCCAAATCTGCACCAGAAAGTCAACGCCCTCGTCCTCTGTCTCCGGTTCACCCCCAGCGATGGCGCCGTTGGCTGAAAGTCCGGAGCGCAGTGATGCAGCCATTTGCTGCATGTGGTAATCGAAAATGTCATCCGCTTCGGCGCGGGCTGTGCGGTAGGCAACCAGGGCTTGCGCCACCGCCGTCAGAAGGATGGCCGCCAGCAGGAACCAAAGCAGCCGTGTGCGCAGGGAGTGTGGCTTCCTCAAACGCATGGTCAAACCTTGGGCACCATGTAGCCGACACCCCGAACGTTCTGAATCACATCCACCCCCAATTTCTTTCGCAAACCATGAATGTAAACCTCGACCGCATTGCTGCTGATTTCGTCTTTCCAGCTGTAAAGTTTTTCTTCGATCTGTGGGCGTGACAGCACCATGCCCGGGCGGGCGATCAGAGGTTCAAGCACCGCCCACTCCCGTGCCGAGAGCACCACGGGTTCGCCCTGAACCGTAACCTCCCGCGTCACTGGGTTGATGCACACCCCTTTGTGTTCATAAACCGGCTCGGCCCGTCCGCTGGCCCGGCGAAGCAGGGCGCGGATGCGGGCCAACAGTTCGTCCAGGTCGTAGGGTTTAAGCACATAGTCGTCTGCGCCCGCATCTAACCCTTCGATTCGCTGCTGAATAGCGTCGCGCGCGGTGGTAATCAGCACGGGTATGCGCACCTTGCGTTGGCGCAATGTTCGCAACACGCTCAAGCCGTCCCGGCGGGGCAAGCCAAGGTCCAGCAGGACCAGATCGTAGGTTTGGGTTTGCAATGCGGTGTCGGCCATCTCGCCATCTTTGACCCAGTCGACAGCATAGTGCTCGGCCCGCAGCAGGTCCAACACCGATTCACCAATCATCGTGTCATCTTCCACCAACAAGAGTCGCATAGGCCAGCTTTCGTTCGATTTCTCGCCACCAGTCTAGCCGCGTTCCCTGTGCAGAGGCTGATTAAGGCGGCAATGCTCCAGCCTTTGATCTGCATCAAACAGTGGACTGAGTTGGCGATCATGATGAACGACATGCCTTGATTCCCTCTGGGTTAATTTTTCGATTGGAAAAACATGACTACTTCATTCAACCCGGGGAATTTCTTGACCAAGGCTTTAAGGCAAGCCACGGGGCGGTGGGTTTCGGTAGGGCTGTCGGGTGTCGTGGCGTTGGCCGGACTGGTTTTTAGTAGCTCAGCCAGTGCGGTTCCCTCATTTGCGCGCCAGACGGGGCAAAGCTGCGCAGCTTGCCATGCGGGCGGGCAGTTTCCTGAGCTGACCCCATTTGGGCGCATGTTCAAGCTCACGGGCTACACGATAGGCGAGCGCGGCAATCCGCTCGCTGCCATGCTGGTTGCAAGCGCAACCAAGACCCAAAACAACAGTGATGGTGCTGGCGGCAGTCTGTCGCCGATGGATAGCCAAGCCATTCTTGACTTCGGAAGCATTTTCGTGGCGGGCAAGGCGACCAACAACATTGGCGGCTTTGCGCAGTTCACCTATTCGAACTACGACCACCAGGATGCCGCAGGGAACTGGCAAGGCCATTTCGCGACCGATAACTTCGACCTTCGCTACGCTGATCGAAAGGGTGACGGCAAGAACGACTGGATCTATGGCCTGACCCTGCATAACAACCCGACCGTGCAAGACGTCTGGAACAGCACGCCCGCCTGGGGCTATCCCTACGTCAGCACAACCCAGGGTGCTTTTGGTGGCGTGCCCGCCTCCACCATGCTTGAGGGGGCTCTGGCCCAGCAGGTGGCTGGCATTGGGGGCTATGTTTACTGGAACAACACCATCTATGCGGAGCTAACCTCGTATCAAACTGCCAAAGGACTTTGGTCGTTTTTGAGCATGGGCAGCAAGCCGGGTGATGCCGACCACCCCTTGACCCATTTGAACGGATCAAGCCTCTATTGGCGCTTGGCCTACACCAAAGACTGGGGTGAACACAATGTAATGGTGGGTGCGTTTGGCATGGATGCCAAAACATATCCATTCGACGGATCCAATAACCCGGACTACACCATCGGAAGTACGGGGTATCGGGACATCGGCTTCGATGCGCAGTACCAGTATTTGCTTGCGCCCCACACCTTCACGGCGCATATGCGCACCGTGCAGGAAAAAATCAACGACGAAACCGGGCTACTTTATGGCGGGCCAGCGACCATGAACAGCTTCAAGATGAAAGGGAGCTATGTCTATCGCGAGAAATATGGAGGAGGCTTGGCCTACACCAGCGTGACTGGCAGTAAAGACGCAACGGCCTATGGCGGCAACTTCAATTTGCCCGATACCGAGATGTGGACCCCCGAGTTGTTCTGGACACCGATACCCAATCTGCGCGTTGGACTCCAGTACAACTATTTCACCCGTTACCTTGGGTCCAGTACTAAATACGACGGTACACGCAATGCAAGCGATAACAACACGACGTACCTCTATCTCTGGACATCGTTTTAACGAGCAGGCCGTGCGCATGGCATTTGACGTGATGTCAGCGCAGCGAAAACGGATGTTTGAAAATTCGCTCGAAATGTGCTGACACCGAAGCAGCGTGAGCAGTTGCGCAGTGGCCGCAGCGCTAAGTAACGCCTAGCCAGTCAAGGACAGAAATCCACAGCCCTGAGGCGTTTTAGTGCTTGCGTTCCAATTGGTCATAGACCGAGGTGGCTACAAGAGACAGGGCACTCTTAGGGGTGTTGGCCGAAATCGCGTAACCCCACTTGCCGTCCACCCAGTAAAACACGTTGACCTGACCCTCTTGGGTGTAGCGAAAGGCCGTGTCCTGATTGGCTTTGATCTCGGCGCTGACGTAAAGCGTGAGCCGCTGGCCATTCGCATCTTGGTACATGAACTGCGCCACCGGCCCGTTGTCGCCGGGCAGCAAACGTCCCCCCACCAGTTCATAGCCGAGCGGTCCGAGCTTGGGTGGGCGCATGGGGCTGCCCATGCGTTTGCTGAGCCAGGTGACAAGTTGGTCTTCGTGTTCGGCGCTGATCTCTACGGGGCGCTTCACGTCAGCACTGAATACGGCGTGAGCCACAGCGGCATGGTGGGGTAGCGGGGTCAGAACCGCCAGACGATCACTGGATTGATATTGGCCATGCGCCAACCAACCGGCTGCACCACTGACCACAGTCAGAAAGATGCCCGCAGCGATGCGTTGCAAGGACCAACGCGACAGGGCGGCTGGATGTGCTTGCTCTGGATGTGGCGGCTTCATGGCCCGCTGGCGCAAGGCCTCGGGCGGGGGTTCTGTCATAACCGGATTGAACAACTCGCGCAGTGCGCGCTCTTGTTTTTGATAATCGCGAAGGCGTGCGGCCTCGTGGGGGTGGGCAGCTAAATAGGCCTCAATGTCAGTACGCCGTGCATCGGGCAATTGGTCGTCCAAGTAGGCATGCAGATCGGTTTCGATGACGGTGGGAGTGCTCATTTGACCACCCGCAGATTGGAGGCTGGCGCAGCCTGACCGTCCAGCAACAGGCGCAGACGTTCACGCCCGCGTGACAGTCGCGACATCACCGTTCCGATGGGGATACCCAGGGTTTGGGACACTTCTTCGTAGCTCATTTCTTCCAATGCAATAAGCAGCAGTACCTGACGCTGCTCGTGGGGCAAGCGGGTCAAAGCGGTTTGCAAATCCATAACGTCCAAACGATCCGATTGAGTGGAGCGTGTGGGCAACTCCAGGTCGCTGTCATCGAGGGTGCGCTCGTTTAAGCCAGGCCGCCGGAGATGATCAATGTGCAGGTTGTGCATGATGCTGAACAGCCAAGCGCGCAAGTCACTGCCCGCTTGCCATTGGCCCGCACGTGACCAAGCACGCTCCAGCGTGTCTTGAACCAAGTCATCGGACGCCGCCCGCTCACCCACCAGCGCCCGTGCGTAACGGCGCAGGCGCGGCAAGACGACGAGGATGGCGTGGCTGTCCAACGCAGGCCAATGCAGATTTATTTGACGATGTGCCAGACACCGTTAAAACCATCGCCGGTTTTGTCGCCGGGTTTCGCATCTTTGGCCCAGAAATACAGTGGCTTGCCCTTAAGTGCCCACTGTTTTTTGCCATCGTCACGTGTAATCATGCTGTAGTCACCACTGGCGGTTTGTCCTTCCATGGCCATCAGCGGGGGCCAGTTGGTGGCGCAAGGGCCGTTGCAAACACTCTTGCCGCTGCCCGCCGCGTCGCGGTCAAAGGTGTAGAGCGTCATGCCATTGCTGCCGGTCAGCATGCCACTCATCATTTTGGCCGGGGCCATTTGATCACCGGTGGCGGCACAGGCCACTAGGACAGCGGGAACCAGTATTGAAAACGCAAATTTCTTGATATTCATGATGCACTCCATTTGTGAAAAACTTATCGATCCAATTGCGTGAACGTAAAAGGTTAGCGCTTTATTCCCATGCTGCGTGTTATTGCCTCAAATAAAACCTCGCTCAGCAGGGCTAACACGGCGGCGGGCACGGCCCCGGCCAGCAGCAAGTCGCTGTCGTTCAAGGCCAAGCCGGTGACGATGCGCTCGCCAAAACCACCCGCACCGATAAAGGCCGCAATGGTGGCGGTGCCGATAGCGATGGAGGTGGCCGTGCGCACGCCTGCCAGGATGGTGGGCAGGGCCAGTGGCAGCTCGATATAGCGCAGGCGTTGCATGTTCGTCATGCCCAGGGCCATCGAGGCCACGCGAAGGCCTTGGGGCACTTCGGCCAGGCCTGTGCTTGTGTTGCGCATGATGGGCAGCAGGGCATAGAGCGTGAGTGCCAGCAGGGCGGGCAAGGTGCCAATCGAACCCAGCAACGCAATCAAAGCCGCCAGCAGAGCCAGCGAGGGCACGGTCTGCATCAGGCCCGCCACGCCCAGCACCGTGGCGCGCAGGCGGGGGTGTGGAAAAGCCCACACCGCCAGCGGAATAGCCAGCAGGGCCGCAAACGACACCGAGGCCAGTACCAGTGCCAAATGCTGGCCTGTTAATCGCGCAAGATCAGAGCCAAAGAGCTTGGCCCAAAAGCCGCGCCGCTCGGGGTCGGGTTTGGAGGGGGTGTTGGGGGTGATCTTTGGATCGGAGCTCGCAGGGGCTCGGCCCGCCAGGAAGTCCCGGCCAATCACGTCAAACGCCACGCCCTGTAGCTCGGCGCGCGCGTTCATCGCAATCATGGTGTGCTCGTCAACGCGGCCTTCCAATTTTTGCAGCGCCGCCCAAGCAGCGGGCATGCGCGTGGGCAAGTCCAGCCGGTACAGCAGTAGTGCGTCATAGCGGGGGAAGTAGTTGCGGTCATCCTTCAGCACCCGCAGGCCCAGATGGGCAATCTTGGCGTCAGTGCTGTAGATGTCGATGACGTCGATCTGCTGCGCCTTGATGGCGTCATAGGCCAAGCCGTGATCCAGACCTATGGGCGATTGTGGCAGTGCGTAATTCTTGGCAAGACCGGGCCAACCATCACTGCGACCCAAAAATTCATTGGACAGTCCCAGCTTGAGTGCGGGCTGGCGCGCTAGATCGCTCAGCGTGCGCACGCTGAGTTGCTGGGCGCGTGCATCCGTCATGGCCAGCGCGTAGCCGTTGTTAAAGCCCAGCGGTACGCCCACGCCTAATCCCAGAGGCACTAGCGCACGGCGCATCTCGTCCAAGTTCATGGGCTTGGGATTTTTGAGAATCTCCAGGCTGATCGTGCCCGCGTACTCGGGGTACACGTCAATGGAACCTGAGCGCAGCGCCTCATAAACAATGGCTGTGTTGCCCAGGCCTTGCAACACTTTGGGGGCTTGCACCGAGTGCAGGGTGGCCTGCTGTGCGATCACCTGCGCCAGGATGTAGGACTCGGTAAAGCGCTTGGAGCCTACTCGTAGCGGCTCGGTGTGGGTGTTGGCTGCAAGTGTGTCGGCGGCGAATGCGGCACTGGCCGTCGCGCTGATGACCCAACACGACACAGCCAGTTGCAGCAGCCAAAGCAGAGTGCGTGCAGTTTTGGGTGCGTGGTGGGGGGACATCATCTTGCCTACATTGTGGCCTGCCCCCACACCAGTTTCTCGCCAGAGTCCAGATGCGTCAGGTACAGACGCAAATCAAACTCAAACTGGTGGTAGTCGGGCTCCATGTAGGTGCAGAGTTTGTAAAAGGCTTTGTCGTGCGCCTTCTCTTTGATGTGGGCCAGCTCGTGCACGGCGATCATTTTCAGGAACTCAGGTGGCGTGTCTCTGAACAGCGTGGCCACGCGAATCTCCCGCTTGGCTTTGAGCTTGTTGCCCTGCACGCGTGAGACCGTGGTGTGCGTGCCCAGGGCGTGCGCAATGACGTGCAGCTTGCTGTCAAAGCAGACCTTGCTCAGCGGGTCGGCGCTGCGCAGGTGCTCGCTTTTGAGGGCCTGCACGTAGTCGAACAAGGCGGTGTCCGATTGAATGCTGTGCGTCGTTTTGTACTTCTTGAGCAGCAACTCACCGAGTCGCTGCTCTTCAACGAGCTGCTGCACCTTTGCTAAGGTTTCGCTGGGATAGCCTTGCAGGTATTTCAGCAAAATTGAATGGCGCTTAATGTTCGCGGCGCAAGGCCGGGAACAGGATGATGTCGCGGATGCTCGGGCTGTCGGTCAGCAGCATCATCAGGCGGTCAATGCCGATGCCGCAGCCGCCTGCTGGGGGCATGCCGTACTCCAGCGCACGCACGAAGTCGTGGTCAAAGAACATGGCTTCGTCGTCGCCATCGTCCTTAGCTGCAACCTGACCATGAAAGCGCGCGGCTTGCTCTTCGGCGTCGTTCAACTCTGAGAAGCCGTTGCCGAATTCGCGCCCGGTGATGTACAGCTCAAAACGCTCAGTCACCTCCGGGTGCTTGTCGCTGGCACGCGCCAGGGGCGATATCTCCACCGGGTGCTCGCAGATAAAGGTGGGTTGCCAAAGCTTTTCTTCTACCGTCTCTTCAAAGTACATCACTTGCAGCGTGGCCAGGCTGCGGGTGGAGAGCTGCTTCTTGGCTTCGGTCAGGCCCAGCTTGCGCAGGGCGTTGATGAGCCAATCGCGGTCGTCCACGTTGGAGGCGGCTTCGGTGTGCTTGAGGATGGCTTCGCGGATGGTCAGGCGCTCAAAAGGCTGCGACAGATCAACCGGCTTGCCGCCGTAGTTCAAAGCGGTGGTGCCTGCGGTTTGCAGCGCGGCGTGGCGTATCAGGCCTTCGGTGAAGGTCATCAAGTCTTGGTAGTCCCAATAAGCCGCGTAGAACTCCATCATGGTGAACTCGGGGTTGTGGCGCACCGAGATGCCTTCGTTGCGGAAGTTGCGGTTGATCTCAAACACGCGCTCAAAGCCGCCCACCAGCAGTCGCTTCAAGTACAGCTCAGGCGCAATGCGCAGGAACATTTCTTGGTCTAGCGCATTGTGGTGCGTGGTGAAGGGCTTGGCATTGGCCCCGCCGGGGATGGGGTGCAGCATGGGTGTTTCGACTTCCAAAAAGTCGTGCTTGACCATGAACTCGCGGATCGATGTCACGGCCTTGCTGCGCTGGATGAAGCGCTGGCGGGTGGTCTCGTCCGTCATCAAATCCACATAGCGCTGGCGGTACTTCACTTCTTGGTCTGCCATGCCGTGGAACTTGTCCGGCATGGGGCGCAGACTCTTGGTCAGCAGGCGCACGCTGGTGGCGTGGATGGACAACTCGCCCGTCTTGGTCTTGAAGATGCGACCCTCTGCGGCCACGATGTCGCCCAAATCCCAGTGTTTGAACTGCTCATAGATATCTTCACCCACCTCTTCACCCTTGACGTAAATCTGGATGCGCCCGGTGCTGTCTTGCAGCGTGCAAAAACTGGCCTTGCCCATCACGCGCTTGAGCATCATGCGGCCCGCCACGCTGGCTGTGCTGCCTTGCTCGACCAGGCCCTCGGGTGTTTGTCCGGCGTGGGCTGCAAACAGCGCAGCGGCGCGGTCAGCCGGTTTAAAGTCATTAGGAAACGCCACGCCCTTGCCCTGGGCTTGCTGCTGGCGAATGATCTTCAGTTTTTCGCGCCGTTCGGCGATCAACTGGTTTTCGTCTTGTGCGGGGATGGGGGCTGGTGTATTAATGGGCTCAGACATGGGGGGAGGTGAGTGGGAGACGAAAGATGTGAATTTTAATTCCATCCAGCAGAACCGCGAGTGACCATCAGGAGATCATCAAGCAATGGAGCAGATAGAAGCAGATAGACAAACGGCACCCTAAGGTGCCGTTTGTCTATCTGCCCTAACTTTCACGTTAGGGCAGTTGAACGCTTGGTTCAAATTTAAGCAACTTTAGCGGCCTTCTTGGCAGCGTCAACAGCTTGCTTTGATGCAGCGGCGAAGTTGGTCTGAGCAGCTTCCACAGCCTTCTTGGCAGAAGCTTGAGCCGAATCAACAGCTTTTTGACCAGCGGTCAGCGCGCTGCGGAAAGCGGCCACTGCGGTTTCTGTACCGGTAGGAGCGTTCTTTTCCATGTTTTCCACAGCGGTGTCAAATGCGGTTTTCGCTTCAGCGATTTTGGCTTCAACGGTTTTGGTGAAACCAGCGCCGCTGTCGGTCGCAATGGTTTGAACATGTTGGAAGTAAGCGGAAGATTTCTCAGCCACGGGCTTGAAAAAGGCCGACTGCAGTGCCATAAATTCCTGGGGTGTCTTGGCACCAAAAGCAGCTTGCAGGTGAGAGAACGACTCGCCCAAAGCGGCCTTGGAGGCTGCCATGTTCAGCTCAACCAGCTTCTCTACGCCAGAGAAAGCTTGAGTGGCTGCGCCTTCGAGGGCTTGCAGGTTTTCTTTGTTTGATGCGATGAATTGTTCAGCGTTGATGTTCATGATGATGTCCTTGAGGTTTAAGTTAATGAGTTAGTGCGCTACGCCATCAGAACTTGCTTTAAATTCTATGTTGCAGTGCAGCATAAAACGAATTATAGGGATAACCCGTACAAATGCAAGCTTTTTTGTTGCATTGCAGCAAAATAATTCGATTGAGTCTGAAAACTAGTCCTTTACTGATAGGCAGTGGTCGCTAAAAAAGTGGTACCAGATTGGTGCATACACCAATCGAGAGTCAAACCACCAAGTTAAAAATAATATGCGCCCTCTCAGTTTGGACAATTCGGACACCTTCTTGTTGAACAATAAGGTGTCCGTGAAATGGGGTCAACTTCAACTTCAGTCAGAGTAGGCCGACCCGTGAGCCCATTCACTCATAGTGGGTCCACAATCGCAAGACACGAACGACACCTTCCTTGGTGAATACCTCATACACAATGCGGTGCTGAATGTTGATGCGTCGCGAGTAAGCACCGGCCAAGTCTCCGACCAACTTCTCATAGGGTGGCGGATTTTGTAGCGGATTGGTCGCGAGAATCGCAAGCAGTTCTTGCGCTTTCGGCTTGAGCCCGCTGGCGGCAAGCTTTTTGGCATCTTTGAGCGCCTGCTTGGCAAAAACGATTTCCCAACTCACCACTTGAGTGCCTTCACACTCTTTGCTAGCGGTTCAGCCATACCGGCTTTGATGGATTCGCGCATACCTGGCACCGCAAGCAGGTACAAAGTTTCTTGTATTGCACTCCAGTCTTCAACCGACAGCAAAACAGCACTTGTTCGCTTGCCTGAAATGATGATGGGTTCATGAGACTCCGCAGTCTCATCAATGATTCGGTAAAGATTAGCGCGAGCTTCGCTAGCGGTAAGTGCATGCATTTTGTTTCCTTACGTGTTAGAACTGAATGGTACGTTATTTCGTACGTATTGTAAATGCACAAAAGCAGCGAAAACCGAGGCCCAACGTTGGCGCTGTCCGGCGCGCAGCATTGGCCGCGAAGCGGAAAGCTTTGGCTGCGTGTCCGTGACGAGCAAATTGTTAAATTTCACTACTTGCCCGCACTACATGCGCCCGAGCAAGACGCTCTGCCATGCGAGTTTGCCAGCCAGGTCCGGTGGCACGCCACTTAGAAACAACATCTACCGGCAAACGCAAGGAAATAAGTTGCCTGGGACTTGCAGACTTGGGGCGGCCACCTTTTTTAACCACGGCACGGCTAAGCAGGTCATCGGTGAGTTCTGGCAGTTCTTTGTATTCCGCAGGCTTTACAACATGCGCATCTACACGCGCAAGATCAGAGCCCAAAGTACGGGGCGAGGCGTGTTTGTTCACGATCATTTGCCTTTCGCATACTAAAAATGTGGCGCACCGTGCCACGCGGGGTGTAGCCGACAACCACCATGCGTCCGGCCAGTAAGCCGTAACAAATGATCCGCTTTTCACCATAATCCTTGCGCGTATCTTCAACCTCGACTGTCAGGCCATCGAACACGACAACCGCATCTTTAAAATCCAATCCTCGATCTGCCAACGCCTTTTCACGTTTGGATGGATCGTAGGAGACGCGCATTAGGTTATTGTATATACGAAAACATTGCCTTGCAATCGCGAGCTATCGCAATTTCGACACCCAACACGCTGAAATTTAACGTTGAAATTCACTGACGCAAAGCGTCCGGTGGAAAGACCAGTTAACGGGCACGTTCATGTGGCCAACGCCGTGGATTGCGTGCATTGTGAATGACGGCCAGAACGTGAACCAAATCATTCTTTACCGTGTAAAAAACGCCATACGGGAACCGAGGCAAGAGCGTGCGGCGTACGCCTGGGACAATTTCCGCGTACAAAAGCGGAACTTGCTCAAGGCGCTTAAGTTGAAGTTCAAAAGCCAGCTCAAATTCAGAACCCAGCCCTTTACTTTGTTCCTCGATACCAATCCAACGCTTCACCAATTTCGCGAACGGCTCGACCGGAAAATTTCAAGCGGTACGCCACGACCCGCTTCTTAAATGTGCCTTTACTTGATCCCAGGAATAACCGGCTTCTGGGTTCCTCTCAAAGTCGGCTAAACGGGCCTCGAGTTCGGTCTTTAGCTCAGGTGAAACCTCAATGGCTTGTGGGAAGGCGGCAATGCTTTCCCAAATCACTTCAACGAGCTGAATGCGCTCCTGCACGGGCAGTTCCAAAATATCGGCAACAGAAATTTGGTTCATGGGACGTAGATTACCACGGTCGCTGTTCTGCGCGTTAACGTCGAAATTCAGCGGGTGGCAGTAGCCATCCGTTGGGATGACCAGTTAACCATCATGGGACAGCCACCTCGACATAGTCACCGGGCAGTGATTCAGTGACGGCGTTCACGACTGGTGCAGATGCCGCTTTGATGCGCGGCCAGCTGGTGGTCAGCAAAACAACAATGGCCATTTGGCGCGAAGCAAGATTTTGCTGATATTTCAGGTTTCGGTCTGTTGTCACAAAGATGGTGAATCCGGCGGCTTCAGCGGCCACAATCAGTTGACCGTTTTGCAAACTCGACCATCCCCGCTCATATGCCGTTTCAACCTCATGCCCCGATAGTAGCTGGCGTAAAGGTGCAGGCGTACCTTGATCGAACAAGACCCGCATTTATGCCGTCGCCATTGCACTACGAGCTGCGTAGTCAAGTACAACACGGGCTTGCGCTATCGTCACACCCGGAAACCAATCGACAAACTCATGAACCGACGCATCGTCCTCGAGGTTTTCAAACAGGGCTGCGACTGGTATCCGCGTTCCACGAAAAAGCCATGCCCCACTAACTCTAGCGGGGTCTCGTTCAACGACCGAACAGGAAGACCAATCAATCATGGGCAGATAGTACACCTAGAGGTTTTGTGACGGTTAACGTTTGAGTTCACCGGCTTGACCCGGTACCCCGGGGTAAGTCCGGTGCAACGAAGGGTGAGGCCACGCTGGCTTAATTTTGGCGAATCTGTTTCTTGACTTGCCTGTGCCGCGTACTGGGCCGGAACTACCTTTTTCCTTCGCAAAGAGCTAGTACCTTCTCGATTGCTGGTTGTGCTCCATTTAGTGAGAAGCTGGCTGATGATGTTTCGAAATTGTAGCTAGTAAGTTCAACTATGATTTTCTTCCCGGACATCAATGCCTTTAAGAACTTGGACTTCGCGTCGTTTTCGTACACGAATTCCTTTGAAGTTGGACTCATCTTTGTCGTAACGGCGGCACCGTCATCGACTCTATATTTAACGTTGTCTTTAAGTATTCGTGAATCACCAATGTACTTACCTGTACTCACCTTTACTTCAATCCCGCTGGGAAAACAAGCGACGTTGATAAAGCCTTGTTCGCCTTGGTCGAACGCTGAAATCGCCGCAAACGCCATTTTTCTATCGGTGAATTTGTCTACCTTTATTTCAAAGCGCCAATCTTCTTTTAATGATCTTATTTTTTCCTGAAGCGCCTTTAATTCTTCATCCTTCTTTTTCAGGAGGATTCGTTCTTCATCTATAGCTCTGCCGATTGTCAGTCCAGGAGGGATCGAATCGTGGTCGCGTAGGTAACCCTGAAACAGTTCTCTCTCCTCAGGCGACAGTTTCGCAACCTGTTGACTGATGCTGTCCATCTTGTCTATCGACGTTGGCAATATGGTCTCAATTGGTTTTGAGCATGCGCCAAGAGTTAAAATGATCACCAGAAAAATATATTTATTCATAGGCGGATTGGACAGTTGAAGGCAATGTTCTCACTAAGGCTTTGGTTGCGGAGCCGAAAATCTGATTTGCGGGGCCTAACGTGCTAGGTGAGGGGCCGCCGGAGCGGTGAAGCCGCGGAGGGAACCTGCCAGCGCAGCTGGCAGGCGGTCCCTCTCGACCGGCGGGTTAGGGCTTGTTACATGGGGATGGCGGGCCGATTTGCTTTTTAGATTCATAGTGGAGTGACTTTGAATATTTGGTACAACCTGAATATCGCGTAGCCGCCATAACCCAAAGGTAAGCCGAAATCGAAAAGAATGCGTAAGTAAAAGTTCAGAGATTCTATGCGCGTTGCTTTTCCCTTCATAAATGCGTCAAGGTACCCAGTTGTTGATGCCGCAAGACTCCGTTTGACTAGATGGAAGTCACCCCAAGCGTAGAGAAAGAAACCAACTAGTGCGTATATATTTATTGCGCTTATCAAGAGAACCATTTGCACTTTATCTTTGCTCTCGAATGTGATGCCGAGGGTTTCTATTTTTGTGGGGAATAACCCGAGAACAACAAACAATAAAGAAGTAGTGCTTACTATGAGAAGAAGTTTGCGTTTTCCTCTTGTGGCGGGGCTCAGCAGATCTTGAAGCCGAGCTTTCCACTGAGGCTTTATTTCTTCTTGGTCGGAAGCGTGCAGAGTCATAAAGCCCTAACGTAGAAGTCACCGGCGCTGCGCGGCATTATCGCGCAGCGTCCGTGTGGACTGCCGGGTTATGCCAGCAGACGAAGCCAGGCACATTACGTACAACTCTGACCGAAGCCATATAGCACCTTATTCGCCCAAAGACGTATGCGTTCTTGCCGTCGATCAACTGGGAGTTTCCTCTTCCAATCAATCGATAGCTTGAATTTTCCATTTAGCCCTTTGTTGCCGATATGGGACGTACAAATAACGGAGAATTGTTTGTGTTCCAATGCGGAAGATAAATAGCCTGCCTTTTCTCCACAAAGAATGATGTGGGTGCAATCCCCGATGTCGCTCAATAATCTTTTCGTATTTTCTTCTCTGAGTATTTCTGTGCGGGATGCCTCGGTTCGACCAGTTGCGATATTCTTTGCCAAAGGCTGAGAAAATGCGTTTGTAATTCTGTAGTCGTAACGATGAGTCGATGAAAATAGATTAGGTGCGCACGTATTCAGATAAGACAGTGCGCCTTCTAGATTTTCTCCGGTCGCCCCTGCCGCTGGGCGACCTGCATTTACCTCGTCATTTCCAGGGGCGCTGAGTACAAATGCGACTGGAATATAACCTTTGCAGAAGTGCGGCGTGAACGTATTCATGGAAACCAAACCCATCACGTTACTTCGCGACTTCTAAGAAGGCATCAATATGTGCCGCAGGAATGGAGAAAACCTCTTCTCCAGCCTTCCCACTTAGCTGGAAACGAACTCCAGTCCGGCGGTGCTTTTCAAGATATTCCCGCGTAACATTAAGTCCCAAATGTTCGTAGTGGGAACATCCTGAGTACCTGCTACAAGTGCCGACATCACGTGAAATCTGGGTTGTATCAAGCTTTATTCCGTCAGAGTCCCATGCTGAATGGTAAAAGCGCCATTCATCGTGGTAGTAATCCATGACATAAATTTGAATAACCATTGGCGATTTGTCAGGCTTCCATGCGCGCAGGAAAACTACGTCTGCTCCGGTGGCAACATTTGAGCCTTCGTATTTGGTTAGTTTCTTGAATTCGTCATAACTGACTTTGATGGTAAAGCGCAAATCAACTTGGGGAGGTTCGACTTTTGCTGCTGGTACCTGTACTGGTGATGGTGCCTGCGCAGGTGGCGATTCCTCATGTGCCTTTTTTACGATGGGTGTATTTTCTGCTGGAACTATCAGATTTGGCGCACTTGCCACAACGGGTTTTTCCGTTTTGGCCGGGGCTGGTAAGCGATTAATGGCAGCCAATATTTCATTTGGGAAAACAAGACCATCACAATTATTGAAAATACCTGCGCACTTATAAGAGCTTGCCAATCCCAATTTGTAGTATGTCCGAGCCGCATCGGTATGACCAAGTTCTTCTGCGGCACGCCCCAAATAGAAATATGTTAGTTCGGCCTTAAATCCTACTCTTGCGACTTCAATGGCAAGATCACTCCATAAACCTTGCTCATATAGCTTTTTTGCTTGTCTTCTGGCTGAACCCCATCCGCCCGAGCACGAGACTTCACAATTTAGACGTGCTTCGCCACGTTCAAAAACTGCAATTACGTTCGTTGCCTGCTCGCCGGTAGAAGTTTGGATGCCAGTGGATGCACATCCGTAAATCATGAATCCGCAGACCGAAATTAAAGCTGGCCTAAGCGACGAGAGTTGTCGTGTAAGAAGCATTTTTGTTTTCCTATGCAGCGAGAGCGAGGAAGTTCGCGTATTAGTAGGCATAACGTGATGTAGCTCGTCGGACAAACCTGGAAACCCAGTGTATCCGACCAAATAAGCCCAGCAGACTAGCCCAAGACCAAACGACAGACTGGGCTGTATACCGCTTGACAACAGCGTTCTCATACCGAATACTGTACGTAAATACAGTTACTGGTGATCCCATGAACCCTGTCATCTATACCCCCCAATCGAAGCGTTTGCTGGAGCAGCTTTGCGAAGTGCTGTGCTACAAACACTATAGCCTCAAGACCGAGTAGGCTTACGTGTACTGGGTGAAATTTTTTGTGCGCTGGTGCGGTAGGGGCGGTCAAATGCGCCATCCGCGCGACATGGGTGCCGCTGAGGTGACACAGTTTTTGACCATACTCGCCAATGAGCGCCGGGTTTCCGTGTCCACCCACAATCAGGCGCTCAGTGCCTTGCTGTTTTTGTACCGAGAAGTGCTGGGCATTCAACTGCCCTGGCTGGATGAGGTGCAGCGACCCAATCGCCCCCGTCGTATTCCATCGGTGTTGTCCAAGGTTGAAGTGACCGCTTTGTTGGGCCAGTTGGATGGTGAGGTGGGCTTGCTTGCCAGGTTGCTGTACGGCACTGGTATGCGTTTGATGGAGGGCCTACGGCTGCGCATCAAAGATGTTGACTTTGATCGGCAAGTGCTGATGGTGCGCCAAGCCAAGGGCGGCACGGCCAGCCAATTGGACGCACTTGCGACGCTTTGAAGGTTGTGGTGGCAGTCATGGAAAGAAATGGCTGCTCTTCAATTCTGAATTGCCCTCAAAACCACCTTCCGAACAATCCGAATAGCCTCCTGATGCGTCTCCGTCGTAGGCCGACGCGCCGAGCCCACCAATGTGAGTTGACTAAGCAGTTGGGGCGTGACGATTTGCCGCGTGGCAAAAGGGTGGGGCGAGGCAAAGTTGCGCAGGGTGTAGGCGGGCAGCACCGCGTGACCCATGCCTTCTTTCACCAGATCGAGGATGGCGTTGAGGCCGTCAATTTCTAGCGTGATGATGGGCTTGCAGCCGATGCGCATCATCTCGGAGTCGATCAGGATGCGAAAGGCGTTGGGGCGGCTGGGCACGATCAGGGGCAGGGCGGCCACCGCAGCCAGCGTGATGCTTTTCTTTGGTGTGGCTGGCGTGCCCTTGGCCGATATCAACACCAGTGCCTCTTCATGCAGCACGCTGATCTCTAGATCAGGCGCAGGTGCTGGGTTGTAGAGCAGGGCGATGTCCATGCGGCCGGCGCGCAGGCCTTCGACCATGGGCACCGAGAAGCCCTCGGTCAGCGTGAGTTGGGCTTGCGGCAGACTGGCGCGAAAGGCCTTGGTCAGCGGCACGGCGATCAGTTTGCTCAGGCTGGGGGGCAGGCCAATCGACACATGGCCGGCCAGCGCACCGCGCACCGAGCCCAGTTCTTCGCGGGCCAGGGCGACTTGGTGCAGGATGCCGCGCCCATGTTCCAGCAGCACTTGTCCGGCTTCGGTGAGTGACACGCCACGGCCATTGCGCAGTAAAAAGGTCTGGTGCAACTCCACCTCCAGCTGGCGCACATGGCGGCTCAGCAAGGGCTGGGCCATGCCCAACGCTGTGGCGGCGCGGGTGAAACTGCCCAGCTCGGCCACGCGCACAAACGATTCGATTTGTTTCAGATCCATGGGGGCTTTATGTGGAAGTGACGTGGGAGTTGAGGGGGTGTTGGTTTTGTTTTAATTGGTATAGCTTAAGTTTAACTATAACAATTTTGTATATCAGCTAGTGGCCTATTTTTTGGCCCAAGCGTCGCACTTCGGTTGACAATTGCAGCCTGAATCAAAACCCAATCCACCGCATACCATGACCACCACCCTCAAAGGCATTTCGTCCATGGCAACGCGCCTGTTGCTCAACGACTTGGCTGCGGCCTACCAGCGCAGCGCCGGGGTGACGGTGGACGTTGAGGCTGTGGGCGGGGTAGATGCCGCCAAGCGTGTGCAAGCAGGCGAGCTGTTTGACGCCGTTTTTCTCTCGGCTGACGCCATTGACAAGCTTATTGCCAGCGGCCAGGTGTTGCCCGGTAGCCGTGTGGACATGGTGCGCTCAGGCGTGGCCGTGGCGGTGCGCGAGGGAGCCCCGCAGCCCGACATCTCAAGTGAGGACGCGGTGCGCCAAGCCGTGATGGCTGCACGCAGCCTGAGCTACTCCACCGGCCCCAGCGGCGTGGCGCTGGCCAAGTTGTTTGAGCGCTGGGGCATTGCGGATCAGATCAAGGCGCGCCTCGTCACAGCGCCACCCGGTGTGCCTGTGGGCTCGCTCGTGGCCAAGGGCGAGGTGGAATTGGGTTTTCAGCAACTGAGCGAACTCTTGCCGCTGGCGGGCATTACCGTGGTGGGGCCGTTGCCGCCCGCCATCCAGATCATGACCACTTTTTCCGCAGGCGTGTGCGTCACCAGCCAACAGCCCGACGCCGTGCGTGCCATGCTGGCCGCCATGAACGAGCCGCAAGCGGAGCCCCTCAAACGCCGTCACGGCATGGAGCCGGCCTGAACTTGCCCGAACCCTGAACCCCTGAAACCCTGATCGAATAGCCTTACAAATCATTGGAGAAACTTGCATGAAGAAGCCCCCCATCATCATCGACTGCCATGGCCACTACACCACCGCCCCCCCGGCGCTGGAGGCCTGGCGCAACCAGCAAATCGCTGGCATCAAAGACCCGGCCATGAAGCCCAAAGTGGCCGACCTGAAAATCAGCGATGACGAGTTGCGTGAGTCGATTGAAGCCAACCAGTTGCGCCTGATGAAAGAGCGCGGAAGCGACCTCACCATCTTCAGCCCGCGCGCCAGCTTCATGGCGCACCACATTGGTGACTTCAACGTCTCCAGCACCTGGGCCGCCATTTGCAATGAGCTGTGCTACCGCGTGAGCCAGTTGTTCCCTGACCATTTCATCCCCGCCGCCATGCTGCCGCAGTCCCCCGGTGTGGACCCCGCCACCTGCATCCCCGAGCTGGAAAAGTGCGTGAAGGAATACGGCAACGTCGGCATCAACCTCAACCCCGACCCGAGCGGTGGCCACTGGACATCGCCCGCGTTGACCGACAAACAGTGGTACCCCATCTACGAAAAAATGGTGGAGTACGACATCCCCGCCATGATCCACGTTTCAACGAGCTGCAACGCCTGTTTCCACACCACCGGCGCGCACTATTTGAACGCCGACACCACGGCCTTCATGCAGTTGATCCAGGGCGATTTGTTCAAAGACTTCCCCACGCTCAAGTTCATCATTCCCCACGGCGGCGGCGCGGTGCCCTACCACTGGGGTCGTTTCCGTGGTCTGGCGCAAGAGATGAAAAAGCCCTTGCTCAAAGACCATTTGTTGAACAACGTCTTCTTTGATACCTGCGTGTACCACCAGCCCGGCATTGACTTGTTGACCAAGGTGATCCCGGTGGACAACATCTTGTTTGCCAGCGAGATGATCGGCGCGGTGCGCGGCATCGACCCCGAGACAGGCTATTACTACGACGACACCAAGCGCTACATTGAATCGTCCACCATCGTGGTGGGCGACGATCGCCACAAGGTCTATGAAGGCAACGCGCGCCGCGTGTTCTCGCGACTGGACGCGGCACTGAAGGCCAAGGGTCTTTGAGTCAAGACGAACACCCCCCGCAGAACTGAAAAAGGAAAACACCATGAGCGTCAACGCACCCCTTGGCATCGTCAAGCGCAACATAGTTCGCGCCGATGCCGCAGCCACCGCGCAATTAAGCCAATACGGCGTGGCCACCGTGCACGAAGCACAGGGCCGCATCGGCCTGATGCAGTCCCACATGCGCCCCATCTACCCGGGCGCAAAGATCTCTGGCACCGCCGTCACCGTGCTGCTGCACCCGGGCGACAACTGGATGCTGCACGTGGTGGCTGAGCAGATCCAGCCCGGCGACATCGTCGTGGCGGCGCTCTCATCCCCGAACACTGACGGCTTCTTCGGCGACCTGCTTGCCACCAGCTTCAAGGCACGCGGCGCGCGCGGCCTCATCATCGACGGTGGCTGCCGCGACATCGCGGAGCTCAAGGCCATGGACTTTCCGGTTTGGAGCCGTGCCATCAGCGCCAAAGGCACTATCAAGGCCACGCTGGGCTCGGTCAACATTCCCGTGGTGTGCGCAGGCATGATCGTCAACCCGGGCGACGCCATCGTGGCGGATGATGATGGCGTGGTGGTGGTCAACGCTGCTGATGCTAAGGCGGTGGCCAATGCTGCTGCTGAACGCGAAGCCAATGAGGGAGCCAAGCGCGCCAAGCTTGCCTCGGGCGTGCTGGGCCTGGACATGTACAACTTCCGCGAGCCGTTGGCTAAGTTGGGTTTGAAGTACATCGACTGATTCGGTAGCACCATGAACCAACTCCGTCGCCTCACCCTCAGCTCGGCACTTCTGGCCCTAGCAGTGCTGGCTGGCTGCGCCGCACCTACGCCCGCACAGTCAGCCGCCATCGACCCGCAAGTTCGCTTGGCGCTGGCCCCCACCGGTGCACTGCGCGTGGGCGTGTACCTCGGCAGCCCCACCTCCATGGTGACGGATGCGAAGACGGGTGAGAAGGTCGGTGTGGCCTTGGATTTAGGCCGTGAATTGGCCCGCCAACTCGGCGTGCCGTTTCAGCCGGTGCAGTACCAGCGCGTGGCCGAAGTGGTGGATGCGCTCAAGGTGGGTGCAGTGGACTTCACCTTCACTAACGCCAGCCCCGCGCGCGCCAAAATCGTGGATTTCACGGCCGCCTTGATTGACCTGGAGTTGGGTTATCTAGTGCCCCCCGGCAGCGCGATGCAAAGCGCGGCTGATGCTGATCGCACGGGTATGCGCATTGGCGTGGCGCAGGGCAGCACCTCGCAGGGCACTTTGACACGCGAATACAAGCAAGCGAAAGTGGTTCCCGTGCCCTCGCTGCAAGTGGCCGCTGAGATGTTGAAAAAAGGCCAGCTTGACGCCTTCGCCACCAACAAGGCCATCTTGTTTGAAATGTGGGATGGTCTGCCCGGATTCAAAATTCTGGATGGGCGCTGGGGCCTGGAGCACTTGGCCGTGGCGGTGCCCAAAGGTCGCGAGGCAGGTTTGCCTTACCTTAAGCAGTTCGCACAAGAAGCCAAAACCAGCGGCCTCTTGCAATCCATCATTCACAAATCAGGCTTGCGCGGCACCGCCCAACCCTAACCAAGCCCATCATCATGAAACCCTCTATTTTTAGAACCTCGCGCAAAGTAGCTTTGGCCTGCTCTTTGGCGGTCGCCGCCGTCGTCAGCCCAATGCAAGTCACCGCGCAAACCTACCCAACCAAACCCGTCAAGATCGTGGTGGGGTACAGCGCAGGTGGTGCGGTGGACATCGTGGCGCGCACCGTGGGCCAGGCGCTGTCGACCAGCCTGGGCCAAGCCTTTGTCGTAGAAAACAAACCGGGTGCAGGCACTAATATTGCCGTCAAGTCCGTGATTGACGCTGCCCCCGACGGCTACACGCTGATGCTGGCCGCCAATGCCTTGGCCGCCAATATGGCGCTGTACCAACCCGCCCCGTTTGACGCCGAGCGCGACTTGGTGGCTGTGTCCCTGGTCGGGCGCGTGCCAGTGGTGATTGCCGCCAATGCCAATGCGCCCTTTACCAACATGGCTAGCTTGATTGCTGCGGCCAAGGCCAAGCCTGCCAGCATTGCGTTTGGCAGCCCTGGCAACGGATCCACACCCCACATGGCGGTGGAGTTTTTTGAGCGTGCTGCAGGTATCAACTTGCAGCACATCCCTTATCGGGGCGGCTCGCAGGCCATCACCGACGTGATCGGCGGGCAAGTGCCGCTGGTGGCGGTCAACGCGCTGGAAGTGCAAGCCCATGTGAAAAGCGGCAAGCTCAAAGTGCTGGCCGTGCTCAGCCCCAATCGCTCGGCCATTTACCCTGACGTGCCCACCATTGCCGAGTCCGGCTTTCCCGGCTTTGAGGCCTCGGTCTGGTACGGCTTCGTCGCCCCCGCCGCCACACCAAAAACTATCGTGACCAAGCTGCACGAAGAAATTCAAAAAGCCCTGCAAACCAAAGAGGTTCGTGATCGCATGACGGCGGTCGGCGGTGAAGTGATTCCCGGCAGCGCAGACATGTTTGCCACCCTGATTCGCACCGAGCGCCAACGCTATGAAAAGCTGGTGCGCGAAGCCAATATCAAACCCGACTGATTGAAAAGCAAAAAGGAAAAACGATGACATTCACCAAAACCCCCGGCTGGCTCGACTGGTACAACGGCCCCTCCAAGCCCCAATTCAAACTACCCGCAGGCGCAGTCGATGCGCATTGCCATGTGTTCGGCCCGAGCGATATCTTCCCCTACGCGCCCGAGCGCAAGTACACCCCTTGTGATGCCTCCAAAGAGCAGCTCTTCGCCCTGCGTGACCACTTGGGTTTCGATAAAAACGTGATCGTGCAAGCCACCTGCCACGGCACGGACAACCGTGCGCTGGTCGATGCGCTGGTCAACTCCGGCGGAAAGGCGCGCGGCGTAGCAACAGTTGGACACGATGTGACCGACGCCGAGCTGCAAGCCCTGCACGCCGCTGGTGTGCGTGGCACGCGCTTTAACTT